>NZ_CALFBQ010000041.1 GCF_937951745.1 uncultured Chloroflexus sp. | reverse complement strand
TGGGCGAAGCCAATGTGCTAGCGGCGCTCAGTCGGCTCCATATTGACCGTGATTCGACCGAGTCGCAACGTTTGCTTGCACAGGCACTGGAGTTGCGCCGCTCAATCAATGATAGATACAGCGAGGGCAACGATCTCGGTGAGTATGGCGCTGTGTTGGTGCAGCGCGGGCGCGGCGCAGAGGCGTTGCCGTACCTCGAACGAGCTCGGGCGATTTTTGCCGAGCTTGGCTTGGCTGAGCTTGTGGCATCGACGGATCAGTGGATTACACAAGCAAGGGGTGATAGGCCGTAGAGCCGCACGACTGTGCGGCTCTGCGGCCGTGTGGTGGTACGTTTGTTTGCTATTCATTGACAAGCTTCCCCATTCCTGCTATATTAGTGTATAACTTACACTATATAGCGAGGCACCTATGAATGGCGCGCAGCTCCGTACTGCTACCGGGATTCTCTTCACCGACCAATATCAGTTGACGATGGCCCAGCTCTATTTTCGGATGGGCATTCACGAGCGTCCGGCTCAGTTTGACCATTTCTTCCGACAGCCGCCCAATTATGGCCTGCATGCAGCCGGCTATTGTATCGCCGCCGGTCTTGAGTGGTTGCTCGATTGGATGGAGACAGCAGCGTTTGGGCCAGCCGAACTTGAGGTGTTGCGCAGTCAACGGAATCGGGTGGGCAAGCCGATCTTTGGCGAGGATTTTTTGGCCTATTTGCGCGACCATGGTCATTTTGGCGGGATGACATTGTGGGCAGTGCCTGAAGGTCGGGTGGTGCATGCCCAAGCGCCGCTGACGATTGTGCGCGGGCCGTTGTTGATGGCGCAGATTCTGGAGACCGCACTGCTAAACCATCTCAATTATCAGACCTTGGTGGCGACCAAGGCGAGCCGTATCCGCGAGGCGAGCGGGGCAAGTACGGTGCTGGAGTTTGGCCTGCGCCGCGGGCAGGGGTTAGGGGCGAATGCCGGCACGCGCGCGGCCCTGATCGGTGGCGCCGATTTTACCTCGAATGTGGGATTAGCTCATACGATCGGTCAAACGGCGAAGGGTACCCATGCGCACGCCATGGTCCAATCATTTCTGGCTCTTGGGATGAGCGAACTTGATGCCTTTCGCGCCTATGCCGAGGTGTATCCTGACGATTGTTTGCTACTGGTAGATACAATCGATACCTTGCACAGCGGAGTGCCGAATGCGATCCGGGTGTTTGAGGAGTTGCGCGCCAAAGGCCATAAGCCGGTTGGGGTGCGGCTCGATTCGGGCGATCTTGCCTATCTTGCGATCCAGACTGCGTTGATGCTGGATCAGGCCGGTTTTCCCGATACGGTAATTGTGCTGTCGAACGATCTCGATGAGTTAGTGATTTGGCAGATTCAGAGCCAGATTGCCCAAGAAGCGCGGCGCTATAACGCCGATGCCGATGCGATTATTCGTCGGTTGGTGTATGGTGTCGGTACCCGGCTGGTGACGTCGCACGGCGAGGGGGCGCTGGGCGGGGTCTATAAGCTCGTTGCACTTCACGATGGCAAGGCGTGGCAGCCGGCGATTAAGATTGCCGAGAGCGCGGCGAAGCTGACTAATCCCGGTCTCAAGCGGGTTTGGCGGTTGTACGATGCCCGTGGCAAGGCGACCGCTGACCTGATCGCGCTCGAAGACGAAGATCCATCGAGTGAAGAGTACATCCGCTTGCGGCATCCGAGTGATCATACCCGGCAGCGCATCCTGCGGCAGGCTGAGCTGACTGGGATCGAGCCGTTGCTTGAGCCGGCGATGATTGAGGGGCGACGACTAGTTGAGCCGCTGCCACTTGAGCAGATGCGTGCTCGTCGCTATGCCGATGTCGAGCGGCTTGATCTTGGGGTGAGGCGGATTATGAACCCGCATATCTATCACGTTTCGCTCAGCCAACGCCTGTGGGATCTCAAACAAGAGCTGCTGGCGCGTTTACAACAGGGATAAGCCGCAGAGGGGGCAAAAACGCAGAAGCCGGAGGACGCAAAGACGCGAAGATCGCAAAGGGCGCAAAGCATTTTACGATCTGGGCCAAAGCGCGCTTAAGAACCATCTCAAACAACCTTCGCGCCTTTGCGTTGGTATGCTATACTAGAGTTGGTGCTGGCGCATGACGCGCCGCCGCTGGGGTTTCCCAGAGGAACTTCCCGACTCCCCGCCTGCCGTAAGGCAGAACGCCGCCCCGCGAAACAGCAAGCGGGGGCACTGGCTGAGCAATCAGCCGGTGACGCAAGACGGCAACAGAGAACAGTCCCGCCGGGTTTCCGGTAAGGGGTGAAACGGTCGGGTAAGAGCCGACCAGCGCCAGCAGTAATGCTGGCGGCTAGGCGACTGCGCCGGCGATGGGGAGCAAGGTGCGTGGGGCGGGCTTATCGGTGGGAGAGCGTGGTAAGGCCACGTTCATTGTACCACCCTGTTCGCTCGCATCGCCGCCGCGACGGCAACCCGGGTAACACCCGGCGCGCTAGGAGCGGCCGCTGCTTGGCAGCGAGAGAGATGGCGGCATCAAACAGAATCGGGGGTACGGTCACGCGCCAGCTCATTCCCCTACAATGCGTGATACCGCAACCATCGGCAGATCGCAGAAAAATGTCGATCCTTCGCCGGGAGTGCTCTCGACCCCAATCTTGCCTCCCATGTGAGTGATGAGACGGCGGCAGATGGCAAGGCCAAGTCCGACGCCATGCACTTTCTGCCCATTAAGTTGGCGAACGCGCTGGAATTCTTCAAAGATCCGCTCTTGATCGTCGGGGGCAATGCCAATGCCGGTGTCTTTGACGCAGATGCGCACCCATTCGCCGCGTGGTTCAGCGCAGATTTCCACTCGCCCGTCGGGGCGGTTGAATTTGATCGCGTTGCTGACCAGATTGATCAACACCTGTTCCAACCGGCCAGCATTGGCCGTCACTTTCGGCAGATCAGACGGTACATTCACCACCAACGCCAAATTGCGTTCGCGGGCTTGCGGCAGCATCTGTCCGGCCACATTCTGAATGATCGTACTCACCTCAACCGGCTCGACCTCCATCTCCAATTGGCCGGCCTCTAGGCGCGAAAACTCAAGAATATCGCTAATCAAGCGCATCAGATTGAGACTGGCCTGCTTCATATAGCCGAGCGTCTCTTGCACGTCGGGGCTAAGTTCACCCAATACCCCGCGCCGCAACATATCGGTATAGCCAATGATTGAAGTCAGCGGCGTGCGCAACTCGTGGCTGACAGTGGCAAGAAAGCCGGTCTTGAGGCGGTCGGCCCGTTGGACTTGCTCGTAGAGGCGGATGCGAATAATCGCGTCGGTAATCAATTCGCCGATGGCAGTGACCAACTCACTCAAGGTTGGCGTCATGGTCTGGGGCGCATTGGTGGCTAACCCTAAGACGCCAGTCGCTTGGTGTTCGTGCCGGAGCGGCACCAGTAACAGCGATTGCAATCCTGCTTGCCGTAAGCCAATTGCCAATGGATCTTCCTCGGTGAGTTCGGCCAGATGGATCAATTCTGGCCGTCCTTGTTGGATGCGCTGGATCAAGCTTGCGGCGGCAGCGCCGCTGATGATTTCGTTTTGCAATTGGCCGGCGCCATGGGTCGTGTGGTCAACGACCACTGTAATACGCTGCTGCGATTCGTCGATCAGGCCAATTGAAATCCGTTCCCAATGGCCTTCACGCACAATGATCCGCGCAATCGTATTGAGCAGCGAGCCGGTTTCTTGAGCAGTGTTGGCGCTGCGGGCGATAGCGTTGATTAGGCGCAGCGCAGCGATATGGCGCGCGCGTTCTTGCTCAGCACGCATCCGCTCGCTCACATCACGCACAAGCACCAACGAACCTGTGGCAATCCCGGCGGCAGATTGGAGCGGGCGGAGGCGCACTTCAATCGCTTGGATCCCGTTATCGAGAATGATCGGACGGGTTGGTGCAGTGAGCGTCGTGTTCAACAGATGCTGTAAATCGCGCCCAAAGGGCGAGGTGGCGACCAATTGCGTTAAGGGGCGGCCAATCCAGCGATCGCTATCAACGCCGAGCAAACGGGGTGCGTGCTGGTTGATCTCGGCGACCAGTCCGCGACTATCGAGCACGATCAGGCCGTCAGGCAAGCCGGCGATCACTTCTTGTTCGGCCAACGGAGCGAGGTCGTACAATCGGTAGCGCATCGTCGTGTAAATGCCGAGCGTCGCCGAGATGAAGAGCAGG
The DNA here is from genome assembly GCF_937951745.1 of uncultured Chloroflexus sp. Lineage (GTDB taxonomy): Bacteria > Chloroflexota > Chloroflexia > Chloroflexales > Chloroflexaceae > Chloroflexus. The sequence goes on along the minus strand of NZ_CALFBQ010000041.1, from coordinate 57,788 downwards.
ATCGGAGTAGGGTCATCGTTCCATGGCATCTTTAGTCCGCTAAGGAAAGCAATATTACCGGCAGCCGGAATGAGGGCCGCGGTGAGCATCAGGCGAGCATGATAACGATGCACCGGCGGCGCTTGCCACGAGGCGCGGGCCAGCACGATGATCCCAATGGCGAGACAGACGTAAGCATAGACCGTATGAAACCAAAATGCCGGCCCCCTTGTGACCGACAGCCAGAGGAATGGGCGTGAGGTGTCAGCTTCGACGGTGGCCCACCAGAGGTTATGCAGATTGTTGGTGAGTGCAATGACCAGCGCTATCAATTCGGGCACAAAGATGCCGCGCCGGAGCCAACGTGGCACCCGCCACCATTCACCCGAATAGGCGAGTGCAATAAGGAGCCAGCACGGCCCGATCAGTACCGTCCCTACATTTTGCAACAATGACCAGAAGAGAGTACCTTCAAAGGTCGTGTCAGCAATACTTAACGCATGGCACATATTCCACCATCCAACTGCAGCGAGTAGGAGGGTGAAAGGGCGGCCACCGCGATAGTAGCGGTTTTGCCACATCATGATCGCTAGACCGGCCGAGATAACTGCCGGAATGAGATAGATCATCACAAATGGGATTGCCGCCATTGGTGCGTTCCACTCAGATGTGATCGCTGCCATCTTTCGTCTGAAAAAAACTCTTTTGGCCAATCTGATGTGGTAAGGCGAGGGTTGCGTCGTTTTTACGATACCTCCTATTGTACTTCAAACGAATAAACGGCAAACAACGATTTCCTTACACTATTGATATCAGGATCACTTGACCTTCCACTAGCTAGAAGGCGTATGGTAACGACAGCCGTGTCATTGCCGGTCGCGAAGGAGTCATCACAATGCGAAAAAGCCGCGCGTGCTCGTCACCTGCTGAAACAACAAGCCATGAAACACATGCGCAGTTGGGGCTGTGTCCAGCTTGTGGTGCTAAGGGGGTGTCTGTTTCGATACAGACCGTGAAAGTAATGGCTGCAATCAGCTTGCGTTGGTTGCGATCAACGTCGTATCAATTTTGTCATACGCCTCACTGTCCGGTCGTCTACTACTGTGTAGCTGATGCACAGACACTTACGGTTGATCAGGTGCGTGAACGAGTATATCAAAAAGAAACAGATCAATCTAACGTTTTTATCTGTTACTGCTTCCGGTATCGTGCCAGTGATCTTCAGCAGGCTACCGCCGCTGAATACGAAGCCATCATTGCCGATATCAGAGCGGGTATAGCCGCCGGCCAATGCGCTTGCGAGTTACGCAATCCACAGGGATCGTGTTGTTTGGGGAATGTATACCGCGCGCTCCGCGATAGAGGCTGACCCATCACTGTCTTGTCGAGAAGGTTGAAGTGTGCTATCGTTGACGCAGGATCGGTCATCTAACTGCAGGCAGGCTATGGTATCCGCCACCCAGCTCTTTCCAATCTTGACGAGCGATCAGGCGTTGATAGCACAGCTCAGTGCGCTATTGGGTTCAGCGTGGCAGGTTGTGCCGGTAGCCACGGTTGCATCCTCGTCACCGCATCTTATCGACTTGCGCGAACAGATACCGCCCGATCTCGCCGCGCAAGCCGAGCAGTCGCCTTTGATTGGTCTCGTAGCAGATGTGGATGCTGCCGTCGCCGCGTTACAGGCGGGCGCTCATGAAGTGCTGACAGTAGCTGATTTACAGCCGTTATGTTTGCTGCGCGCGTTGGCGACTGCGCAAACGCGCTGGCAGATTGAGCAAACGCGCCGCCACCAGTTGGCCGAGGCGCGGGCCCAAGCGCATGCCTTGACGGTGCGTTTGCAGAATGAGCAGATCCGCGATCCGCTCACCGGTCTGTATACGCGCCGCTATCTCAACGAGACGCTGGAACGCGAGTTGCGGCGCGCCGATCGTGAACAGGTGGTGTTGAGTGTGGCGTTGATCGATATTGACCAACTTGAACAGGTGAATTGGCAATTTGGCCGTGCGCTCGGTGATGCGGTGTTGCAACATCTGGCGAGTCTGATTGGCCGGCAAGTGCGTGGCGGCGATATCTTCTGTCGCTACGGCAGCGATGAATTGCTGCTCGTATTACCGCGGGTGACGTTAGAAACCATCTTGCACCGCGCCGAACAGTGGCGCGATGCAGTGGCGCGGACGGTGATTCGCCCTAGTACGCTTGATCTGCAAGTGACGATTTCGATCGGCGTAGCCGCCTTCCCTCGCGATGCGCGCAATGCGGCTGATTTATTGAGCCGCGCAGGGGAGGCATTATACGCGGCGAAGGCGGCTGGTGGGAATTGTGTACGGCCGTGGCCGGGTTCGGGCAAGTAGAGACGTTGCACTGCAACGTCTTTCCATAATACAGGAGCACCAGTCATGCGACTAGCAGGCAAACGGATTGCAGTTCTATTGGCCGAAGGGGTTGAAGACCTTGAGTTTTACGTGCCACTGATGCGCCTGCAAGAAGAGGGCGCTGAGGTGTTGGCCGCTGGGCTTGATCTGCGCCCGGTGCGTGGTAAGAATGGGCTAGAGATGACCCCCACGACGACCATTGCCGAATTGCGCGCCGATGACCTGTTTGGCTTGGTGTTGCCCGGTGGTTGGGCGCCGGATAAGCTCCGTCGCTATCAGGTGGTGACCGATTTGGTGCGAGCGATGGATGCCGCCGGTAAGGTGATAGGGATTATCTGTCACGGCGGTTCGATCGCGATTTCCGCCGGGATTGTGCGCGGTCGTCCGGCCACTGGCTCGACCGGGATCAAAGACGATTTGATTAATGCCGGCGCGACATGGGTGGACGAAGCTGCCTTCCGCGATGGTCATCTGGTGTGGGGGCGGGTGGTGGCCGATATTCCCGCCTTCTGCCGCGAGCTGGTGGCGGCTTTGGTGGAGCGTGCATGACCCCGCGTATCGCTTATTGTTCACCCGTCAACCCTGCCCCGTCGGGTATTTCCGATTATAGCGAGGAGCTGCTGCCCTACCTCGCCCAATACGCTGAGATCACGCTGTTTGTTGCGGATGGGTTGCGTCCGACAAACCCGCAGCTTGAGCGGCAGTTCACGGTCTTGCCTATCCGCAAGCTTGAACGGCTAGCCCGGCGGGGAGCGTTTGATGCGATCGTCTACCATATAGGCAACAGCCCTGCTCATGCCAGTATCTGGCGGGTTGCGCAGCGCGTTCCCGGCGTGATCGTGCTGCACGATTTCGTGCTGCATCACTTTATGCTATGGTACGCGGCGAATGTGCAGCACGACGTGCAACGTTACGTGACAATGATGCGGGCGCGCTACGGCGCGGATGGCGAACATGTTGCTCAGCTCATGATCCGTTCGCGCTTTAGCGAAGCAGCGTTTTCGTTTCCCTGCAACGAAGATGTGCTGGCCGCTGCCAAGGCGGTAATCGGGCATAGCCGGTATCTGTTAGATCGGGTAGCTGCCATCCGGCCCGATCTGCCGCGTGGTCTTGTGCCGATGGGAGTGCCGTTGCCGCCAGTGATTGATCGAAACGAAGCGCGCCGGCGGTTGGGCATTCCGCTTGAGCTGCCGTTATTGGCTACATTTGGCCATATCAATGCTTGGAAACGGATCGAACCAACGCTGCGGGCACTGGCTCTCTTGCGCCGGGAGGGGATCGATGCTCACTGCGTGTTAGTCGGTTCCGTGTCGCCTAATTACGACCTCAAGAGCGTGATCCAACGGCTTGGCCTGCAAGCCGCAGTAACCGTCACCGGCTATGTTGAGCGTAGCCAATTTGAGGATTATGTCGCGGCGACCGATGTTTGCCTGAATTTGCGCTACCCGACCGCTGGCGAAACGAGCGCCAGCCTGTTGCGTCTGCTCGGCGCGGGCAAGCCTACGCTGGTCAGCGCAGTTGATGCTTTCCGCGAACTACCGCCCGACGTTGCGGCGCAGGTGGATGTTGACGAGAGCGAGACCGATATGATCGTCGCCTACTGTCGGCGCTTGCTGGCTGATCCGGCGCTGGCGGCGGCCTTAGGAGCACGGGCGCGAGCCTATGTAGCAACCAATCATACCTTGCCCGGCGCGGCGCGGGCGATGATTGGCTTTTTGGCCGAGGTCTACGGTTGGCCGGCCCCGCGTTTACTCCGCACCGAGCCGCTCTGGGATCCGGCCCCACCTTTGGCGGCAGTAGCTTCGCCTGCATCGCCGGTGCAGCCGGCGGCGTCGCCTTCGCTGTTGGTTTATGCGGCAGCGCGTGCTGCTGCCGACATCGGGTTGACCGAAGACGATACCGCGGCGCTGCGTTCGGTCGCGGCACGGATTCATGAATTGACGTAATGACAAACGATATTGCCTTTGTGTTTATCGTGCTGGGGGTGATGATCGCGCTGTTTGTCAGCGATCGCATCCGGCTCGATCTAGTCGCAATGATGGGGATGCTGGCGCTGATGCTGAGCGGCATTCTCACCCCTGCCGAAGCGGTGGCTGGATTTGGCGATACAACCGTGTTACTGATCGCCGCGCTCATGGTGGTTGGCGATGGCTTGTTCCAGACCGGCGTGGCGGCGTGGATTGGTCAGCGATTGGGCCTGCTTGCCGGTAACAACGAGCGCCGAATTCTGGTGACGTTGATGATTCCGGTGGCCGTACTGTCGGCATTCATCAGCTCAACTGGCACAGTAGCGATTATGCTGCCGATTGCAGTCAATTTGGCCCGTCGCGCCGGCATTAGCCCGTCACGCTTGCTGTTGCCGCTGGCGTATGCGGCTTTGGCTGGAGGAATGCTAACGCTTGTCGGAACGCCGCCTAATCTCATTGCTGCCGATGCGGTGGTAGCTGCTGGGCGGCCTCCGCTCGGCTTTTTTAGTTTTACCCCGATTGGCGGCTTGGTTGTGATCGTGATCACGCTCGTAATCGTGCTGTTCGGTCATTGGTTGTTGCCAGCGCGGGTTGCGTCGGCGACGGGCGAGACGCGCGGGCCAACACTGGCCGAATTGGCTGCCGAGTACTGCTTAACCGAGGGTCTGGCACAGGTGCGGGTCGCCGCCGATTCGCCGCTAGCCAGTTTGACGCTGGCCGAGGCACGTTTGCACAGCCGGTATGGGGTGACGGTGGTGGGAATTCGCCGCTGGCCGGCCAATCGGCCAGCTCCCGGCCCGGCGCGCGCAGTCACTGCTGCAACGCGGGTACTGGCCGGCGATCTGCTCGATGTGATCGGTGATGAGGCGGCGGTGGCGGCGCTCTGCCGTACCGAGCGATTGATCCCGCAAGCGCCGCAGCCCGATCTGCCGTTTGGGCCGGATTTGCCGGTGATGGAAGTGGCACTCACCCCGCGTTCGCGGTTTATTGGCCAGACGGTGGTTGCTTCGGAGCTGCGCCAACTATTTGGGGTGACGGTATTGGGCGCGCGCCGGTTGGGCCAGCCGCTTGCTGGCGATCCGGCCCACGAGACGTTGCGCTTTGGTGATACGTTGCTGGTTGCTGGTCCGCCGGCCCGGCTTGAGACAATCGTGCGCGATCAACGCACCTTTGGCGATCTGGCGGTGGTGGCGCTGCCGCGTGATCTGGCTGTCAGCGGCGACCGGCTCAGCCGGCGTGCGCTACTCGCGATCGTCATTATGCTGGCGATGTTGGTCGTAATGGCGGGCGGGTGGCTACCGACGGTCACAACGGCGCTGATCGCAGCCGTGGCAATGGCGATAACCGGTTGTGTACCGCTTGACGACATCTACCGTCGTCTCAGTTGGGAGAGCTTGGTGTTGATTGCGGCGATGTTGCCGATGGCGACGGCTCTCACTAAAACTGGCGGCGCAGCTCTGATCGCCAGCGAGCTGGCGATGACGCTCGGCGCGTTCTCGCCGCTAGTGGTGCTGGCCGGTGTGTTCATCATCACCAGTTTCCTCAGCCAATTCATCTCAAATACTGCTACTGCCGTGTTGATGATGCCGATTGCGCTGGGGATTGCGCAGCAATTGGGCCTAGCGCCGGAGCCGCTCATCATCACGGCGGCGATTGCCGCTTCGACGGCGTTTGCCACTCCGATCGCCTCGCCGGTTAACACGCTCGTGCTGGCACCGGGAGGCTACCGCTTTGCCGATTATGCCCGCGCCGGTATTCCGTTGCAAGTGGTGGTGCTCGTGATCTGCCTGTTGGTGGTACCGTTGCTGTTTCCGTGGTGATCGAGCTGGCATGCTTTATGCTACAATCAGCCATGCTGGTTTATGAAATGATACCTGTTACTATATAAGGAGGTTTATGGTGAATGTCAGAAAGATCGGCATTCTCGTCGGTCGCGAGTGGTCGTGGCCGCCCGCCTTTATCGAAGAGGTCAATCGGCGCAATGTTGGTGTGCGGGCCGAGTTCATCAAGCTGGGTGGAACGCGCATGGCCGAGTTGTGCGACTACGACGTGATTGTCGATCGCATTAGCCATGAGATTCCATACTACCGCACGTTTCTCAAGACGGCGGCGCTGAGTGGCACCCGCATTGTCAACAACCCCTTCTGGTGGAGCGCAGATGATAAGTTTTTCGGCGCGTCGTTGGCGACGGCGCTCGGCATTCCCCACCCGCGCACGGTGGCGCTGCCGTCGCATTCCTATATCGAAGGCGTGGTTGAAGAGTCGCTGCGCAATCTCCAATACCCGATTCCGTGGAAAGAGCACGTCGATTATGTCGGCGGCTTCCCGGTCATTCTCAAGCCGGCGTGGGGCGGCGGTTTTAAGAAGGTCTACAAGGTGCATTCGTATGAGGAGTTGTGGCGCGCTTACAACGAGACCGGCATCGAGTGCATGATGCTGCAAGAGTACATCGCGTGGGAGAAGTATGTGCGCTGCATCGTGATCGGTCGCCGCCACATTATGACGATCAAGTTCGATGCCAATGCGCCGTGGCCGCACCGCTATTTCCGCGACGATAACTACCTGACCCCTGACGAAGGCCGGCAAGTGGTGGAAGGTGCACTCAAGCTGAATCAGGCTCTCGGCTACGATATGAACACGGTCGAGTTCGCTATCCGCAATGGTGTTGCCTACGCGATTGACTTCACCAACCCCGCCCCCGACTTCGATGTCAATTCGCTCACACCCTTCTATTTCGACTGGGTGGTGCGCACGATGGCCGATTTCACCATCGAGCTGGCCTTGCAAGGCCGGGCCAAGCCGGAGGAGTTTGCATGGCATCGCTTGTTGAACGGCCCGATGGCCCCGGCTGCTGCACCGATTGCTGCACCGGAAGCTGCTCCCAATGGTGATCCGCCGGCTGCCGAAGCGCCGGCTGCGCCCAAGCGCCGGACAACGCGCAAGAAGAAGATGGCTGAAGAAGCGTAAAGGTACCCACCCCTCCCGCTGGAGAATGGCCGCGAAAACCCGCAAAAGGCGCGAGAAAGCAAGTTGTCGTTGGGTGCCTTGTGTGTCCCTTGGTGGTTATTCAGAGAGGGCCGAGGAGGGGATACCCCTCACCTTCCCGGCCTCCTCTCCCACCGTCAGGTGGGAGAAGGTAGCGGCTGGATGGCGGGCAAGGCATTGCTGGGCGGAATGCAGCAGCGCCCCTCTATGAGTGATGAAATCGCGCCGTTGTGGGAGATTGCTTCGCCTCGCTCCACTCGACTCGCAATAACAACCCCAAAGCTCTTCGCGCCTTTGCGTTACCAATGCGCCACACAAAAGGAATCTCGTGTTATATTTTTGGTACCTTTTATGTCTCTTTGTGGCTATTCAAAGAGAGCTGGGGTGAGCCATTAAACGTTGTCTAAAGACCGGTAAGGAACGACCATGACCCTTGCACAGGCAATCGCCGATTACCATGCTCTGCTCGATCCGGCGCTGGCAGCCGCATCATGGCAGCGGCTAACCGAAGAAATGCGCGCCCGCCAGCTCTATTTCGGCGAGCGTCCGCTGGCTACCGTATTGCGCCCGCGGTTGATGACGGCATCGCAGTACGATTTGTTACGACGAGGAACGCAACAAGTCGCTGAAGCGGCGCGTGCGATCGTAGCCGCAGCATTTGAACACAACGAAACCGGCCAAGCGGTGCGCGATACGTTAATGCTCACCCCCCTCGAAGAGCGCCTGATCGCGATGCATCCCGGTTATCTCGAACCGAGCGCCCATTCCCGGATGGATACCTTCCTCACTGTGGATGGTTCGTCGCTGCAATTTGTTGAGTATAACGCCGAGAGTCCGGCGGCGATTGCCTACGAAGATTTGCTGGCGCAGGCTTTTTTGGCCATGCCAGTGATGGAAGAGTTCGCCAAACGCTATTCGCTGATGCCGTTGCCTGCCCGCCCGTACATGCTGCGCACGCTGATGGATTGCTGGCGAGCAGCCGGTAGCCCCGGCCAAGAGCCGCAGGTGGCGATTGTTGATTGGCGCGGCGTGCCGACTGCTACTGAATTCGAGATGTTCCGGCGCTATTTCAATGAGCACGGCTTGCCGGCGGTGATCTGCGCGCCGCAAGACCTTGCCTTCCACGATGGCCAGTTGTGGGCGCGGTTGGAAGACGGTAGCGAAACGCTAGTCACAATCGTCTTTAAACGGGTGTTAACCAGCGAGTTTCTTACTCACTACGGTGATGATGCGCTCAGCCATCCGCTGGTGCAGGCGTATGCCGCCGGCGCATGCGTAATCGTCAATTCGTTTCGCGCCAAATTGCTGCACAAGAAGTCGCTGTTTGCCCTGCTGTCTGATGAACGGTTCCACGATCCGCTGAGCGCTGAACAGCGCGCTGCGGTTGCTGCGCACGTGCCATGGACGCGCGTCGTGCGATCCGGCCAGACGACCTATCAGGGTGAGACGATTGATTTGCTGGCCTTTGCCCGAGCTAACCGCGAGCGGTTGGTGCTAAAGCCGAACGATGAGTACGGCGGCAAGGGGATTACCATCGGCTGGGAGGCGAGTGCCGCCGAGTGGGATGCTGCGCTGAATGCTGCCCTTGCCTCGCCGTTTGTAGTGCAAGAGCGCGTGACCATTGCGTATGAGCCGTATCCGGCACTGGTTGATGGGCAGGTCGTGATCGGCGAGCGGTTGGTTGATAGCGATCCGTTCCTGTTTGGCACCGAAGTTAATGGCTGTCTGTGCCGGCTGTCTACGGTGACGTTGCTGAATGTCACTGCCGGCGGCGGCAGCACCGTTCCGGTCTTCGTGATCGATGGTTGATGACTGTGCGGAGGACGTGATGCAAGTGCGCGATGCCGTTGGCCGGACAATCGAGTTGGTCGCGCCGCCGCAACGGATTGTCTCGTTGGTGCCGAGTATGACCGAGTGGCTGTTTAGCGTAGGCGCCGGCGAGCGGGTAGTGGGGATTACCGACTATTGCATCGAGCCGTCAACAGCCATCGCGCATCTGCCGCGACTGCGCGGTACTAAGAACCCGGATCGGACAGCGATTCTCGCGCTGCACCCCGATTTGGTCATCGCCGAGCAAGAAGAGAACCGTGAGCGCGATGTGCTGGCTTTAGCTGCTGCCGGTGTCAATGTCTATGTTACCGCCATTCGCAGCGTGGCCGATGCCGCCATACAGTTGGCAGCGCTGGCTGACGCGCTTGGGGTGGCGGTCACGGCTGCGCCAATGGTTGCCGCGATGCAGGCAGCTATGGCCGATCCGCCGCCGCCGGCGCGCCGGGTACTGGCGTTGATTTGGCGTGATCCGTGGATGGCGGTGGGGCAAGATACCTACGCTGGCGATCTCTTGCGCCTCAGTGGCGGGATCAATGTAGCCGCAGCGCTGCCGGGCCGCTACCCGCGCGCGCCGCTGCCCGAACTGCTCGCCCTCAATCCCGATATGATCCTCTTGCCGAGCGAGCCGTATCCTTTTAGCGAGCGCGATCTGCCGGCGTTTAGCGACATTGCCGCTCGTTGCCAAATCGCGTTCTGTGATGGCATGGCGCTAACGTGGCCTGGCCCGCGCACTGCCGCAGCAATCGCCTCGTTCCGGCAACTGCTAGGGAGTAACCTATGAGCCAACTGGTCTGGTTGCGCGAAACGGCATTTGGGTTGGCGCTGGGCGATCGGGCGCGCAGCGTGCTCAACGCTGGCCCCGTGCCGGTGACGACGGTCGCTGGGGCAGCGTTGGCCGCCGAACTCAAGCGGGTAGTCAACCGGTTTAAGGCACAGGCGATGGATGCTAGCGGTACGCAGGTGGCCTACGATCGGCTCCGCACGGATCCGGCTTACCTCGCTTTCCGTGCTGAACTCACCCCGCAGTTGCAGCGCTTCGATCCGGCTTCGTTGCCGGATCGGGCGACGCGACTGGCCTTCTGGATCAACCTCTACAACGCGCTGGTGATTGATGCCGTCATTGCTTTTGGCGTCCAGACCAGCGTTGCCAATGAATTGGCCGGCTTGAGCTTCTTTCAGGCGGCGGCCTATCTCATCGGCGGCCAGCGTTGTTCGCTCAACGACATCGAGCACGGCATCCTGCGCGCTAATCGTGGCCATCCCTTTATTCCCGGCCCCCAATTTGCCGCCGGAGATCCGCGCCTCGCGTGGATCATCGATCCGCCTGATGTCCGTATCCACTTTGCACTCAATTGCGCCAGCCGTTCGTGCCCGCCGATTGGCGTCTACAGTGCTGAGCAGATCGATGCCCAGCTCGATCTGGCGCTGCGCAGTTTTGTTGAGGCTGACGTGACCATCGATCCGGCTCGCGGTGAGATCCATCTGTCGCGCATCTTCGACTGGTATCGCGAAGATTTTGGCGGTCCCAGTGGGATTGTACAACTCTTGCGGCAGGCGCTGCCCGATGACGAACGCCGAGCATGGCTGCTACAAGCGCAGCGAGGCCGCTTGGTCTATCGTCCGTATGACTGGTCGTTGAATCGCGGTTAACGCTGGCCGGGATCGACCAACCGACCAAAACGAGGGTATACTACAAGCGCAGGATCACCAGTAGTATAGGTATTGCAGAGGATAATATGACCGGCGACTGGCGCAATCGCTCACTCAAAGATCTCTACCGGCTGACCGGCCAGATCTTCTCGCAGCTACCGGCATTGGCCCGCTTGTGGGGTGGTGCGTATCGTGCGCTCAGTTTCGATACGGTACCCTTCACCCCCCTGCGTAAACCGCTGGCCGAAGCTCGCTTTGCGCTAGTGACGACCGGCGGCGTTCACCGGCACGATCAACCGCCGTTTGATATGGTCGATCCACGCGGTGACCCTACCTATCGCCGCATTCCGGCTGATACGCCGGTGGCCGATCTCACTATCACGCACGACTACTACGATCACACCGATGCCGAGCGTGATCTCAATATTCTCTTCCCGCTAGAATTGATGCGCTCGTTGGCGCAGCGCGGGATTATTGGCAGTCTGGCCGATTGCTACAGCTTCATGGGCCATATCGAACCACCCCATCTCGAAACCTTACTGCGGCAAACTGCTCCTGAAGTCGCCAGCTTCCTCAAGCAAGAGCAGGTTGATGCTATCTTGCTTACCCCAGCCTGAGGGTTGTGCAATCAGTCCGTGGGACTGATCGCACGCATCATCGAAGACGCCGGCATCAGCACGATTTGTATCGTCAGTCTCAAGCCGATTGCTGAACAGGTGCGTCCGCCACGTACCCTGCATCTGGCATGGCCGTTTGGTCATCCGTTAGGCGAACCGGGGAACCGGGCGCAACAGTTGACTGTATTGCATGCGGCGCTACACAGTCTCTACTTCGCCGAGCCGGGAGAGATTTTAGAGCCGGGTTGGCGCTGGCGGCGCGAAACGTACACCATACCGGCGGGGTGGGAGGTATGAGTGATGCCGTCCGGCATCTTAGCCGGCTACGTAATCGCTCATCCCTTGCCAAACAAGCGGTAATTCAACACCGGAAAGATCGCGTCGTGCGTTTCGATCTGCTCAAGCGTAAAGAGATCGGTCGCGCTCAACGACTCTTGGCGCGCAAGCGCGAATAGTTGCTCGAAGCGATCGAGGTGTCGTTGCCAGCCCAATTCTTGCGGATCTTCAGCCCAATCACTCTGTTCAGCTAGCAATATTTCGCGTGCCGCTTGCGTCAGTACCCGTTCGCGAAATCCTTCGACTGCCGGGTAGTGTGCGATTAAATCAGCAAACCGTTGTTCAGCGTCGTGGAGTGCCTGCCAATAGCGCTGCGCGCTTGGCGACTGCCAACGCGAGAGGGAATGAGGGAAATGGGCATCAGTGTGCAGCGAAACGGTCTCGCCCGTGCGTAGGCCGGCCAGTATCGTTCCGGGATGCGTCAAACCGAGACGAGCATCAGTCGCGCAGCGGGTTAATACTGCTTGCAGCCATGTTGGCCCTTCAAACCAGCAGGTTCCCCACCAGCGAGCATCAATTGGTACCACGATCGTGGTGTCAGCCGGCAAGTGATTCAACCGGTACAGGAGTTGCTCGACGAAATGGTTGGCATGTTCTTGCGCGCGCCGCAGCGCATCATACGGATCATATGGTTGTGGCTCATTGAGGCCATTGGCCGTATAACCGGTTGGATCAGCAGCGTTCCGGTAGAGCGGATCACCCGGATATCCTAGTTCGGTAGACCAAATGTGGCGGGATAGTTCGCTCTCAACCCCAATGGCTGCAAGTCGACGCGGGATGATCCAGCCGGGCAATTGGCCAGCGCGCACGTAAGTTGGATCCACAATGACATAACGTAGATCCAAATCGAGCGCTATCTGCTCGATTCCCGGTCGCCATGCGCAACCGGGCAGCCAGAGTCCTTCCGGTCGTTTGAGGTGGCGCGAGATATAGAGCAAGCCGTGCTCGAGTTGCGCTCGCACGAGGCTCTCACGGCTTAGCAATGGTAAAATGGCGTGGCTGGCCGGCAAACAAAGCGGCGTAAGCACCTCGGTTATAACTAATTCTTGCAGCCGCCCGGCCAAATTGCGCTGGTAGCGAGTATTGAATGTGCGCAGCGTTTGGCGATCCCAATCAAGGTAAAACCGTGCGAGATAAGCACCGTGGCGATTGCCTTCCGCTTCAAATCGAGCGAGTTCGGCTTGATGGCGAGCAATTTTATCTTCCAGCCACTGCGTAAAATGCTTGCTGACAACCCGGTCGCGCCACTGTTCCAGTGCAACTGGTGAGCATGCCAAGGCGAGCGTGATCGGTAGATGGTGGCGTTGCAATTCACCGACCAGATCGAGCAGGGGAATCAGCATCTGTGCGGTAAAAGCGTGCAGATACTCTTCGCCAATAGGATGCCGTCCGGGATGACGCACGTATGGGATATGCACTTCAATGACAAACGCGACCGGCATAATGCCCTCGCTCATTACATTCCCACCGGCTCTCGTAATCCATTATAGTACACAGGCGCTTATGGGTTCACCGGTGTTACTGGTACTGGCGTTGGCAGTGGCGTAGCAGTTTCTGTCGGCGTAGCAATACTGGTGGTAGCCGGCGTGCCTTCTGGCGTCGGGGTGCCGGTGGTAGCCGGTGTGCCCGTTAGGGTTGGCGATGGTGTTACCGTCAGCGTTGGCGTCTCTGTTGGCGATGGTGTTACCGTCGGTACTGGCGGCGGTGGTGGCGGCGGCGCAGTTGGCGACGGTGGAACCGGTGATGGGGTGTCGGTAGGCAGAGGTGTTGCGGTTGGGGGGGCTGTCGGCACGGTTGTAAACGTTGCCGTAGCCGTCGGCAGAGGCACGGCCAAGGTGGGTGACAGAGCGGATGGAACCGTCGGCGCCGGTGGGGGTGCGGCGTTATCGCTGAAACTGCGTGCCACAAACACGATTAATGCAATGGCGACCACCAGCAAGATACCGCCGATAATGAAAAACGGCAGTTGATCGGCCCGATCGCTGGGTACCGCAATATTCCCGTGCTCGTACGGATGGGCCGGTGTATTCCGCCGGGCAGGGGGTTTGGCGGGCGGGGCCGGTGGCGCAACCAGCGGTTGGTTGTTTGGTGCGTTAGGCGGTGCAGCCGGGCGGTTCGGTACAACGCTGGCCGATAGCGCTGCTGGCCGGTTGGAGCCTGCCGGTGGATATGAGCTAGGCGCTGGTTGGGGCGCTGGCGGCTCGGCCATTGCCCGTGGTTGGGCCGTCAATGCTGGTATTGTCGGCTCGGCTTGATCGAGGGCCGGCAGTGCGACAAGCGCCGCCAGATCGGCAGCCGTGGCGGGAACAATCCCGTTCCGATCAGCAATATCGCGGAGCGCAGCGATAAAGGCTGCGCCGGTTTGGAAACGCCGTTCGGGGCGTTTGGCCAGTGCGCGGGTCAGCACTAAATCAAGATCAGTCGGTAAATCGGGGGCGATGGAAGAGATCGGCGGCGGCGGCAGTTGGGCATGGGCGACGATCAATTGCGGCGTTGGCCCGCTAAACGGCACCCGTCCGGCAATAATCTCGTAGGCTACCACGGCCAGCGAATAAAGATCGCTGCGTCCGTCAACCCGGCGAGCCTCGGCCTGTTCGGGTGAAATGTATTCCGGCGTTCCCATAAAGACGCCGGTACGAGTCAGCCGTTGATCATCGGTTTCGGGGGTTTGGGCAATGCCGAAATCAGTCAACACCACCCGGCCATTGCGATCAACCATAATATTATGCGGCTTGATATCGCGATGGACAGCGCCAGCGTGATGAGCGTAATCGAGCGCGGCGGCAATTGGTTCGAGTAGGGCAATCGCATAGCCAAGCCCAAGCACGACATGCCGTTCGAGAATGGTATGCAAGGGCAAACCGTCAATGTACTCCATCGCGATATAGTGCAGCCCCTGATCCTCACCGATATCGTATACCGTCACGATATTCGGATGGCGCAGATTAGCGGCGGTACGCGCTTCGCGCTCGAACCGCTTGATAAACTCTGCGTCCATGCTTAGTTGTGCAGCCAGCACCTTGAGGGCAACGATGCGCTGAAGTTGGGTGTCACGCGCCCGATACACGCGCGCCATCCCGCCGCGGCCCAGCTCCTCGATTAACTCGTACCGGCCAATGCGCCGCCCGCTAATACTGCTCACCCGTGTCTCCGATCACCCATTAGTGGAATGCTGTGAATTCAACGTCTGCCACAGGCGAATATGCCATGGTATAATCAGCAAGGTCAAAGCGATTGTACCACATCGCATCTGCGCATTCAAAAGCATGTTGTAGCTGGAGGCTGGTGAACGATGCAATCCGCTCCCGCCCCGCAATTGATTGTCAAACGTAGTAACGGCGACTATCGGGAAATCGTGTGGGATCGATCGGTCATTACCGTTGGCCGTGATAGCTCGAATGACATTATTATCGATCATCCGCTCGCTTCCCGGCGTCATGCGCGCTTTGAACAGACGGAAGAAGGGTTTTTTATTCGCGATCTTGAGAGTACGAACGGCACCTTCCTTAATCAAGAGCGCGTGAGCGGCGCGCGCAGCCTGCATCATGCTGATCAAATCTTGATCGCCGATACCGTTATTGTGTTTAACGACCCCGCCGCAACGATGAAGGGGATGCTTGACCCTGCGCTGTTGCGGGCAGTGCGGGCCGAGATCCGGGTTGATGAACCAACCAAGTCGGTGTACATTCGCGGTGAGTTGCTCACGCCGCCGCTCACGGTGAAAGAGTTCCAATTGTTGGCCTTGCTCTACCGCCGGCAGGGTGAGGTGGTGAGTAAGGAGGAGATCGCTAATCAGGTGTGGGATTATGCCATCTTTGATTACAATGCGATAGATGCGCTTGTCTACCGGTTGCGCCAGCGAATCGAACCCGATCCGTCGCGACCGCGGTATTTGGTGACACAGCGCGGGTTTGGGTACAAGCTGATTGTGGCTCCCGACGCTGAGCCGGCGGGCTAGAGCGGATGAGGCGGCGATGACAGGGATAACATTAACTGCGCCGAGCCGGTTGCGCGGTGTGGTTCAGGTGCCGGGTGATAAGTCGATTTCACATCGCGCGGTGTTGTTTAACGCTATCGCGACCGGCAGTGCGCAGATTGCCAATTTTTTGCCCGGCGCTGATTGCCTTTCTACGGTGGCTTGCGTGCGGGGGTTGGGGGTGACGGTTGAACAGCTCGGTGAGCGCGAGCTGGTGGTGCATGGCGCCGGCTTGGGTGGCTTCCGCGAGCCATCTGATGTGCTCGATTGCGGTAACTCTGGCACAACCTTGCGCCTGCTGGCCGGGTTGCTGGCTGGTCAACCGTTCTTTAGTGTGTTGACCGGCGACGCCTCATTACGCTCGCGTCCGCAGCGCCGGATTGTTGTGCCGTTGCGCGCGATGGGAGCGCAGATCGATGGCCGCGCCGAGGGCGATCGGGCGCCATTGGCGATTCGCGGCGGCGCGCTGCGCGGTGGCCAGTACGAGTTGCCGATCGCATCAGCTCAAGTCAAGTCGGCCCTCTTGCTGGCGGCGTTGAACGCCGATAGTCCCATCACCCTGACCGGTCGCATTGACTCACGTGACCATACTGAGCGCATGCTGGCGGCGATGGGGCTTGATATTACGGTGACTGCCGAGCAGATTACGTTGCGTCCGCCAACCGCGGCCACTGCTCCAGCGGCGCTCTCGCTGCGCGTGCCCGGCGATCCTTCGTCAGCCGCCTTTTGGTGGGTAGCGGCGGCGATCCATCCCGATGCCGAATTGGTTACTCCCGGCGTGTGCCTCAATCCGACCCGCACTGGCGCGCTCGATGTGTTGCGTGCGATGGGAGCGGCGATTGAGGTTGTCAACGAGCGCTTAGAAGGGAGCGAACCGGTTGGCGATGTGGTGGTGCGTTCGTCAACCCTGCGCGGCACAACCATCGCCGGTGAATTGATCCCGCGCTTGATCGACGAAATCCCGATCTTGGCAGTGGCCGCGGCCTGTGCCGATGGTGAGACGGTCATCCGCGATGCGCACGAGTTACGCGCCAAAGAGACCGACCGTATCGCGACGGTGGCAGCCGGTTTGAGCGCGATGGGTATGTTGGTCGAACCAACCGCCGATGGGATGGTCATTATTGGTCGGCCCGGCCAATTGCACGGTACAACCCTTGATAGCTATCACGACCACCGGTTGGCGATGGCATGGGCGATTGCAGCGCTGGTAGCGCGAGGCGAAACCACCATCTTAGAACCGGCAGCCGCTGCGGTGAGCTATCCCGGCTTCTGGCAAGCGCTCGCTGCGGTGCAGGAGACAGTATGAGCGATGGCTTCACCTTTACGGTCGAGATCTTCACACCTACGTTGCTTTACACCGGCAGTTATACGCTGCCCTTGTACCGCAGGGTGAGTGATGCCCTTAACAACCGGATGAGCCGCTTTGTGAACCTCCATGAGGTCAGCATCGCCCCGCTCTGGCGTCCGCAGCACGCGCAGCGGGTGCCACAAGCCTTAGTGGCATGGGGTGATGCGCTGCTCGTGGCAGTGTTAGCAGAGCCTGAACCGCCGCCGGATTATCGCGTTTTAGCGCCGCCGCGGGCTACACAGCCGGTGATGTTTTTTGCTAGCGAATTTGCAGTGCGGGCCGAAATGTATCGCCGGCCAGACGTTGAATTGGAAGAGATGTTGACGGCGTTGGCCGATGATTTCATTCCGCTCCGCAACGTGACGATCTTCCCGATCAATGGCGGTGCGCCGTTGCACCGCTCGTTTGTTTGTTTGGCACAGCGCGCTATCCAAGCCCTCTACAGTGTGCGTAGTCCGGCTCAGTCTGAACCGGCGCCGGAAGCGCCGGCGGCTGCGGTTGAACCTGCTTCAGATGGAACCACACCCGAAGGTTAATAGACGAGGGAGATGACTACTATGAAGGTATTGGTTACTGGCGGCGCTGGTTACATCGGGAGCATTACTAGCGCCGAATTGGTGCGGGCCGGGCATGAGGTGATTGTCGTTGATAACCTCTATCAAGGGCATCGCGCTGCTGTACCGCCAGAGGCGATATTTGTCGAGGCTGATTTAGCCGATCGCAATGCGCTGCGCGAAATTTTCGCTGCTTACCCCGGCATTGATGGGATTATGCACTTTGCCTCGTATACGCTGGTCGGTGAGAGCATGGAACAACCAATGCTCTATCTGCGCGATAATCTCGTCAATGCTGCCAATCTGCTCGAAGTCGCTATTGCCGCCGGAGTGCGTCGGTTTATTCTCTCGTCAACCGCGAATCTGTTTGATCAACCCGAACGCATTCCTATCGCTGAACACGAACGGATTGTCCCCGGTTCGCCCTACGGTGAGTCAAAGTTTTTTATCGAGCGGATGCTGCACTGGATGCACCGGATCTATGGGATGCGCTACGCTTGTCTGCGCTACTTTAATGCTTGCGGCGATACGCCCGACCGCGGCGAAGATCACGATCCGGAAACGCATTTGATCCCGATCGTGTTGCAAGTGGCGTTGGGCCAACGCCCGCACGTTACGATTTTTGGCGATGATTACCCGACCCGCGATGGTACCTGCGTGCGCGACTACATCCACGTGCTGGATCTGGCCAGCGCCCACATTTTGGCGATGGAGTCGCTCGACCGCTTGGGTGAACGTCGCTATAACCTCGGCAATGGTCAAGGCTTTACCGTGCGGGAAGTGATCGAGACAGCGCGCAAAGTGACCGGCCATCCGATCCCGGCGGTGGTGGGGCCGCGCCGACCCGGCGACCCGGCAGTATTGGTCGCCTCTTCTGAAACGATCCGCGCCGAGCTGGGCTGGCAGCCGCGCTACCCTGATCTTGAGTCGATTATTGCATCGGCTTGGGAATGGCATCGCACCCATCCACACGGTTATGATGACTAGCATCTCTTCGTCACCCAGCTTGCCGCGCATCTTCGGCCAATACGAGATTGAGCAGCGGATTGGGCGCGGTGAGTCAAGCCGCGTCTTTCTCGCTCATCATATCCGGATTCGCGAGCATAAAGTTGCGCTGAAGGTGTTGCTCAGCCAAGAGGCGGCGCGAATTATGCGGTTTGAGCAAGAGGCGAGCATCGCTGCTCGCCTTCGGCATCCACATATTTCACGCTTGATCGACTACGGCGTGCAAAATCCGTTTCACTACGCGGTGTTTGAATATATCCACGGCAGCTCGTTACGTGATCTGCCCAAGTTGCTAGCATCAACGAATGCAAACGCGCTGAAGAAGGGTTCTTATTTGCCCTTGTCGCCCGAATTGGCGCTGCGCTATTTTCAACAGATCGCTGCTGCCCTTGATTATGCCCATAGCCTTGATATTGTCCATCGTGATCTGGCACCGGGCAATATCTTGATCGATCCCGATGCCGAGAAGGCCTACTTGATCGACTTCGGGATTGCTCGCGATCCTGACCAGTCGTTGACCTCAACCGGCATGATTATGGGCACGCCCGGTTTTATCGCACCAGAGTGTATGCGCGAGGCGCAAAAAGCTACCCATTTATCCGATATATTCAGTTTGGGTGTAGTGCTGTTTTATATGCTGACCGGCGAGGAGCCATGGTTTAAAAAGCCAAAACCGGGAGATAGCTGGCTGGAGTTGCCACAGGTTCGCTCATTAGCTGAAGCGGGGCAGAAGCTGCCGGAGGAAGTGGATCGGATTATTCGCACCCTGTTGGCATGGGAACCGCACCATCGCTATGCTAGCGCTAGGGCTGCGGCCGCCGATCTTGAAGCAGTACTTGCTCCCTATTTGTCGCAAACACAGGTCGTTCCGGTGGCTGCGGCCAGTGTTGCGCAACCGGCAAGCCAACCTAAACCGTTCACCCTCATCGAACCCAATGAGGTTGAGCGTGCGTTGACCGGTGCCGTGTTTCACGAACCGCTCGAGCGCGCACAGCAGCGCGCGCGTAAGCTCGATGCCTATCATATTAGCCAGTTACTTGACCAGTGGGCCCAAGAGCACCCGTTCCGGCTGCCGCTGCTTGGCCGGTTGGCCCGTTTGCATAGCGTCCGGCACTACAATGTCTTCTTCTTCCATTTGCAATTGCTGGTTGAGCAGCGCCGCGACGCTGGGATGGAGGAAGAACCTGACACCCAACAGAAAGAATTACCGCCCCATCGTGAAGTGGAGCGTTGGCAGATCGAATTACCGCCACCCAAGGAGTTTCAAGACAAGGCGGGTAGCCTGCTGGTTGTGCCCGGTTCCGAACAAGTGGTTAATTGCCCGGCTTGTAAAGGAGAAGGCGTGATCGTGTGCTCGATGTGTAAGGGCATGCGGCGCGTGACGGTGACTGAACAGCCGTCTGCCAGATCAATGACCGCCGAGCAACCAGCCGGCACGACGGAGGACGCCGGCGCATCGACGGTGGTACGCCAACGGGTCATTGCTTGTCCGCAATGTAATGGGCGCGGTTCGCTCCCTTGCAAGCGATGCGCCAGTTTTGGCCGCGTCGTGCAGCGCAAGTTGATCGAGTGGTCGCGCCGCATCGTGCGCGATGAGGCTCAGAACGATCTACCTGATGTTGATGAGACATGGCTGCGCCGCACATGCAAAGCTGAATTGGTGTATAAACACCGGGTGATTGGGCAAATTCCGCCTGAATGGCTCCAAATCACCGAAGTGAAAGCGATGATCGATCGCCAGCGGCAAGCGCTCGATAACGATAGCCGCATTGTGATGGCTGAACTGCAAATCCATTTTATCCCACTAACCGAGATCGGATTCGATCTTGGCCGGCAGGAGCAATCCTACCGGTTGGCGATCTATGGGTTCGAGAATCTGATCCCACCTGATTGGCGGCTGTTGCACTGGGAGCGAATTCTCTTTTCTGCCGGCATCGGTGTGCTGTCGCTCTTTTTGATTATTAGCTTGGCCTTTCTGACGCTGTGAAGATCCCCGTTGCGACTGTAGCGCCGTTGCATTGCAACGGCGCTACGATTGGCGATAGGACCATCGTGTTCCCCACGCATTGGAGAATATGCTATGCAAACTGCGCAGTTGGCGTCGGCGTTGTTGAATGAAGCGCGCAAGACACTGGTTGGGCAAGAGGAACCCTTGACGTTGCTCCTGACGGCATTGCTCAGTGGCGGGCATGTGTTGCTCGAAGGTCCGCCCGGTACGGCTAAGACGCTCATGGCCAAGACCTTGGCTCAGATGATCCAAGCCGAGTTTCGCCGTATTCAGTTTACGCCTGACTTGATGCCATCTGATATCGTGGGCACTCAAGTCTTCGATCTGAGCAGTAGCCAATTTCGCCTGCGGCAAGGGCCAATTTTCACCCAAGTGTTGCTTGGCGATGAAATTAACCGCGCGCCGGCCAAGACGCAGAGCGCGTTGCTTGAGGCAATGGAGGAGCGGCAGGTGACGATAGAAGGTCAACGATTGCCTTTACCGGAGCCGTTTTTTGTGATTGCGACCCAAAACCCGATTGAGTACGAGGGGACGTACCCGCTGCCCGAAGCCCAGCTTGACCGCTTTCTGTTTAAGGTGGTGATTGATTATGCTCCGCGCGAAGTTGAGACCGAGGTCTTGCGGCGCTATCACCTCGGCTTCGACGCACACCAGTTGGCTGCTGCCGGGTTGCGCCCCATTGTGACGCCGGAGGCGTTGGCTGCCTGCCGGGCCGAGATTGCACAGGTGCAGGTTGAGCAGGGGATTCTCGATTACATTGTCTCGATTGTGCAGGCGACGCGCACTAGCCCTGAATTGTTGGTCGGCGCATCGCTGCGGGCCGGAGTGGCGATGTTGCTGGCGGCAAAGACGCTGGCGGCAATTCACGATCGTGGCTACGTGACGCCTGATGAGGTGAAGATGTTGGCCCGTCCGGTGTTGCGCCACCGGATCGTTCTGCGGCCAGAAGCCGAGATTGAAGGGCTGAATGCCGATATGGCGATCGGGCGTATCCTCAATCGGGTGGAAGTGCCGCGGTAAGATGTTCTGGAAAGACGTACCTTAATTGTTGCTTATGGGTGGTTGGCACACAGGGTCGCTGTATGCTAACCACCCAAAATTATCTCTGGAGAATACGCGCATAGCGATCCGGTTCATGAAAAAATAAGAGAACAGTGGCAAAATGATAGAAGGACACAATCACTGCCCAGTGCCTGATCATCGTCTGTATTGCGCGTTTCACAACCATAACGAGGTCGTATGCTTTTCCGTAGTTCCATCCGCTGGATTGTGCGCCATCCGTGGCAGATGTTGCTCTGTATTCTAGGGGTAGCATTAGGAGTGGCAGTCGTAGTGGCGATTGATCTGGCCAATGCCAGTGCGCGCCGCGCTTTCCAATTGGCCGGCGATACTGTGGCCGGCCAATCAACCCATCAAATCATTGGCGGCCCATCCGGCCTGCCCGAAACGGTCTATCCCGAACTCCGGCGGCGCTTTCCAACCTTGGCTGCGGCGCCAATTGTCGAGGGGTATGTGATTGCCCCCTCCCTCGGCCCCGGTGTTTATCAGCTTTTTGGAATTGATCCATTTGCCGAAGCGCCCTTCCGGCCCTATCTGGCCGGCGGTGGTGCGGTTGATGTGGCCGCGCTATTGGTTGAACCGGGGGCGGCGCTGCTGGCTCGTGCCAATGCCGAACGGGCCGGTTTGCAGCTCGGTGATGCGTTGCCGATCCAGATTGGCCCGCGCACGGCTACCGTGCAGGTGGTGGGAGTGCTGGAACCGGCTGATGATCTTAGCCGGCGCGCGCTGGCCGGGATGATCGCCGTTGATATTGCCAGCGCGCAAGAGTTGCTCGATAGTGTCGGACGGTTAAGCCGGATTGACCTGATCGTACCTGAGTCATTTGATCTGGCGGCGCTGGCGCCGCTGTTGCCGCCCGGCGCGACGGTGCAACCGGTGGCGGCCCGCGCCGGCGCGTTGCAACAGATGACGGCTGCTTTCGAGCTGAACCTTACTGCGCTCAGTCTCTTGGCCCTGATTGTTGGCATGTTCCTTATCTATAACACAATGACGTTCAGCGTCGTGCAGCGGCGCGCGCTGTGGGGGACGCTGCGCTGCGTGGGGGTGAGTCGCGGCCAATTAGCCGGTTTGGTCTTGGCTGAAGCGTTGCTGATCAGCTTCTTGGGCGTGGCCGGTGGGTTGGTGTTGGGTGTGGTGTTAGGACGCGGCTTGGTTGGCTTGGTGACGCAAACCATCAACGATCTCTATTTTGTGGTGACAGTGCGCGATCTGAGCGTTGAGCCGGCGGTGTTGCTGAAAGGCGCAGTGCTGGGGATAACAGCGACGCTGTTGGCGGCGCTGGCTCCGGCCTTGGAAGCAATGTATACCCCACCGCGTACCGTCTTGCGTCGTTCGAGTATCGAAGAACGGGTGCGGCGGGCAACGCCGCGCTTGGCCGGCGCTGGCGTTGGCTTGCTCGCGATCGGTGGTGCGCTGCTAGCAATGCCGGCGCCTACCGGCGCTGTTAGTCTCTATGTCGCCTTCGGCGGGTTGTTTGCTGTCGTTATCGGAGCGGCCTTGCTCACCCCGCTGGCGCTAGTGGGGCTGATGTCCCTGTTACGTCCGGCGTTAGGGCGGGTATTGGGGTTGCTGGGCCGGATGGCAGCACGCGATGTGGTAGCAAGTCTCTCACGCACTGCGGTTGCCGTCGCTGCCTTGATGGTTGCGGTGTCAGTAACGATTGGCGTTGGTATCATGATCGGCAGCTTCCGCCAAACTGTGATCAGTTGGCTTGAGCAAAGCCTCGTCGCTGACATCTACCTCTCGCCGCCAAGCAATGTCGCCAACCGGATCGACACGACGCTTGATCCGGCCTTGCCAGCGGTGTTGGCAGCTCTGCCGGGAGTTGAGTCGATGACGACCTTCCGCAGTGTGCAGATTGATTTGCCTACCGGGCCGACAACGTTATTGGCGGTGGATGGAGCGACCGAGCAGGGACGGCGCGCGTTGCGCTTCCAACAGGGTGGTGATGCGGCGACGTGGGCCGCGTGGGAAAACGGCGCGGTGTTGATCTCAGAGCCACTCGCCTTTCGCACTGGTTTAGGGGTGGGTGATACCTTGACGGTGCGTACCGATCGCGGCTTGCGCGACCTGCCGATCGCTGGCGTCTATTACGATTATGCCTCTGATCGGGGTGTGGTGCGGATCAATGCCGCTACCTATCGCGCTTTGTGGGACGATCCGGCGATCTCGTCGCTGGCGATCTACGTGCGCGATGGCTACGACGTTGATGCCGTCATTGAACAAGTGCGGGCCATAAGTGCTGCCTATGGGATGGTGTTGGTCAATTCAAGCCGGGCGTTGCGTGAAGGGACGTTGGCAGTCTTTGATCGCACCTTTGCTATCACGTCGGTATTACAATTGCTGGCAACCATTGTCGCCTTTATCGGTATCTTAAGCGCATTAATGGCCTTGCAACTCGAACGCACCCGTGAATTGGGCGTCTTGCGCGCAAACGGTTTAACACCCGGCCAACTGTGGGGCGCAGTGCTGGGCCAAACCGGTCTGATGGGGTTGGCTTCCGGTCTGCTGGCTGCGCCGTTGGGGTTTGCGTTGGCGCTCGTGCTGACCTATGTTATCAATAAGCGTTCGTTTGGCTGGACACTGGAACTCGCCGTTGATCCGGCCCTGTTTGGGCAGGCGTTGGCGGTTGCGATCGGGGCGGCTTTGCTGGCCGGTATATGGCCGGCGCTGCGTATGAGCCGGATTAGTCCGGCGGTGGCGTTGCGTGATGAGTAGCGTATTGCGCCTTGTTATGAAGGGCGGCAATTTGACTGCCGCACTTCATCGTTTTCTTGGTATAGATATAGTAAATATGGTACGATACTGCTATCATTCGCGCACAGTGAGGAGAGGAATATGAGCGATCTGCGAGCGGCTTTTGAACGAGCAGCGCAAGAGGTGCAGGAGTTGCCGCGCCGCCCCGATAACGAGACATTATTGCAATTGTATGCGCTCTATAAGCAGGCCACGGTTGGCGATGTGCAGGGATCGCGGCCCGGCGTGCTGGATATGACCGGGCGGCTGAAGTATGATGCGTGGACAAAACTCAAAGGCCTCTCAACCACCGATGCGATGAATCGTTACATTGAATTGGTTGAGCGGCTTAAGCAAACGATCAAGTAGACGACGATCCGTATACAAACAATAAACCGGTGAACAATGGCGTTCACCGGTCTTGTTTTTTGCCAGCGCCTTGAGTGACGTGGCAGCTACTTTCTAGTAGCGGCGGCCAAAATTGCCTCGCGGCGCGCTGCGCGGCTTGTCTTCAGCCTCATTCACGCGCAGATTGCGCCCGCCAATCTCAAGGCCGTCGGTCGCCCGGATGACGGAGGCGACGTTATTGGTCTCGATCTCAACAAACCCGAAGCCACGCGAGCGACCAGTATCGCGGTCGTTAATAACACGCGCGCTCTGCACCTCGCCGTGCGGCTCGAAGATCGCACCTAGCTCAGCATCACCGACACTCCACGGCAAATTCCCGACGAACAGTTTCACTAACATTGCATACACTCCACAGAGACTTGGTTTGGCAGACACGTTCGTGGCATACCAAAAACCGGCTATCACAGACCTCTCGTACAGCCGCCGCCGATAGATATATCGGGCGTTCGCTCCGGCGATCGACAACGTTCCTACTTCGAGCGATGAAGCACTGCCGATCGACCTAAAGCTTGAGAGTTCTCTGATGCCGGTCTCGCAGCACACGACGTTGATTGACTTCTATACTATACCACACTTTTACAGAATTGCAAGAGGATAGTTTCGATCAGTCGCGGGAATGATCCCTTTTCGTCGAAACAAGGCTACGATTCATTGTGTGGAAGCGCAAGAATAAACAGTAGGATAAGCTATGACCACGTCGTCAGAAGCGGTGCTGGCCCGTTATGCCCGGCGGAATTTCTGGTTGAATGTACTCGATGGCAGCGCCTTCACCTTCGGTATCAGCCTTGTTTCGCGGTTTACCGTCTTGCCGCTGATCGTCGAACGGTTGACCGATGCGCGATGGGTGCAGGGATTGATTCCGGCGATCTTTTTTGCCGGCTGGTTATTACCGGGATTGTTTACCGCGCCGTTGATAGCAGCGCAGCCGCGGCGCAAGCCGTGGGTGCTACTGGCGACGATCGGTGAACGCCTGCCCTTTTTGGCGATGGGCATTATTCTGCTAACGTTGCCTGATTTACCGACGAGCGTGTTGCTGGTAATCGTGCTAACGCTGTACGCCATCTTCGCCACGAGTGCCGGTCTCACGTCAATCGCGTGGCAAGATCTAATTGCGCGGGTCATTCCGGGCCGCCGTTGGGGAGTCTTCTTTGGTCTACAGGCTGGTTTGGGCGGTCTGCTCGGCATTGGCGGCGGTGCGCTGGCAGCAGCGATTTTGGCCCAGCAACCATTCCCGCAAAGTGCTGGCATGCTCGCCTTAATTTGCTTCGCAGCGATGGTGGTCTCATACCTTTTTCTTGCTCTGACGGTCGAACCGGCCCAAGCGCCGGCGCCGACCCGCCCGTTTCACGTCTTTTTGCGCGGCTTGGGGCCGCTCTTGCGGCGTGATGTCGCTTTCCGGCGCTATCTGTTCTGCCGAGCGGCGATTGCGCTCGGCTTGACCGGCCATAGTTTCTTGACAGCGGCTGCGCTAGAGCGGTTTCAGGTACCGGCGGCAGAGATTGGTCTGTTTACCAGCATGATGCTGGCTGCGCAGGCACTTGGCAATATCGGCTTGGGGGCGCTGGCTGATCGATGGGGCCACAAACAGGTATTAGTGTTGTCGGCGGGGATGGGGATGGCGGCGCTGGTGTTAGCTCTTATCGCGCCGGCAAGCGCGTGGTTTTACCTTGTCTTCGCCTTAGTCGGCGCGGCCTAGGCTGGCTACCAGCTCTCCGGCTTTACGCTTGTCTTTGCCTTTAGCCCACCAGCCGAACGAACCACCTACATTGGCGTCGCCAATCTGGCATTGGCCCCGGTAGCCGCGTTGGGGCCAGTAGTGGTAGGTCTTGTGGCGACAGTAACCGGTTATGGTGTGATGTTTGCCCTGCTCGCGCTGGTAGGCGTGATTGGTATGGGGTTGTTGCATTGGCACGTGGCAGCGCCGGCTCGCACCGGGCAAGTGCCGGCAGCGTGATAGACTGCCATCCCCCGCTCCCGCTTGTTGTTGCGAGCCGCCGGTCAATGGCGAATCAATCCCCCGCGCGCACGGGCGGGATAACTCAGCAACCCAAGCATACGCCAGCAGCCTCGGCAATCCCCCGCGCGCACGGACGGGATTTGCGCCAACGAGTAACAACGCGGTCTGCAAACGGCAATCCCCCGCGCGCACGGGCGGGGTGGGATGGTCAGTCGAGACATGCGCAAGGAACAGATATTGGCAATCCCCCGCGCGCACGGGTGGGATGATCACGCCGCCGGCTAATCACGAAGCTCAACTGGCAATCCCCCGCGCGCACGGGCGGGATGGGTGGCGAGCGTCTTCCGTTTCAGTATCGTGCGGCGATCCCCCGCGCGCACGGGTGGGAACCGCGCCGGCACGGCGATCGGCAGTGTTAAAACGGCAATCCCCCGCGCGCACGGGCGGGATAACTCAGCAACCCAAGCATACGCCAGAAACCCCGGCAATCCCCCGCGCGCATGGGCGGGAAAGTCTGTACACATCGTTCCCACTGAAGTACAAACCTAGCTTCTGGCGCTGCGCGCTGCATAATGACCGGCGGGAAGCGGTGTGCGCCCAATCTGGCCTAGTTCCCGCTGCAGCGGGAGATTGCTGCGGTCGGGCGACCTCTAGCGCAGCTAAGTGCTACCACTCGCTGGCAATGACCGAAGGGCGATCCGTAGGTATGGGTAATCCTGCATGCAAGCAAGCCTCCTTGCGTCACTACTCGCTCGCAATGACCGGTTGGAGATCACTTGCGCAATGACAGGAGAGAACACCGTCATCCCCTCACACACCGCTGGCAAACGACATTGTGTTACGCGGTGGTTGTGGTATTGCGACCGGTAATGCCGGCCCGCAGTAACACAGGCGATCGTCGCGCCAGTCAGCTAACCCGATTTCGGTCAGCCATGCCGTGACAGTGGCTGCCCGGCGTAGGGCAGTTGATTCGGCTAATGGGGCGAGTTGTTGGAGGATGCGTGCAACATCGTGGCGGGTCAAACCTTCGAGGGTGTCGCGGAGGGCGGCAATCACCGAGCGGGTTGGCTCGTACCGTAAGAGTTGCCGGCGCAGGGCAGCGCGCTGGTCGGCGCGGTTGTAACGCGTGAAAGCAAGACCAAACTTGGTTAGTCGCGCCGCCTCGGTCTGCTCACCCATCTCGATTAAGCCAATGATCCGCGCTGCCTGCATATAGTAGAGACCTTGACGCTGACCCTTGGCGCCGATGTACTCTCCGATCTCCTCTGCCGTTACTCTCCCACGCGCAATCGCTTCCGCGACTCGCGCAACGTCCCAAAGCATATCGGCCTGTGGAATGTCCGCTGTGGCCAGCATCGCAGTACCTCCTCTTCCTTGCACGTACCCGCTCGTACTATGTCTTTACCATACCATACTCGAACGTTTGTGTCAATAGGAATATTCGCGCAAGTATTCACATCTTAGTGCGCGCACGGTTGTGTCTTTTGCGGGTATGATACAAATGGAGATAGCAATGCACGTTGGAGGTGTTCATTCATGACCTACGATCTTCCGCTCACTTCTACTCACGAGGTGGCGATTGTTGGCGCTGGCCCAATTGGTCTCGAACTAGCGGTGTGCCTCAAGCAAGCCGGGGTTGATTACATCCAGTTCGATGCGCGCCAGATTGGGTATACGATGACGTGGTGGCCGCGCAATACCAATTTCTTCAGTACGACCGAGCGGCTGGCGATTGCCGGTGTGCCTATTCCTAATAACCATCAGCAGCGTATCACCGGTGAAGAGTATTTGGCGTATCTGCGCACGGTGGTTGAGCTGTTCGATCTGCGTGTGCAGAGCTACGAGCCGGTCAGCGCATTACACCGCGAGCGCGACGGTTTTACGCTCATCACCCAGCCACTTAGCGGGCCGCGCCGCTATTACGCGCGCCGGGTGGTGTTGGCGATTGGCGATATGCACTTTCCCCATCGCCTCAATATCCCCGGTGAGGATTTACCACACGTGAGCCACTATTTTCGCGATCCGCACGACTATTTTCGCCGCCGGTTGCTGATCGTCGGCGGCAAGAATTCGGCGGTTGAAGCGGCATTGCGTTGCTGGCGGGCCGGCGCGCAGGTGACGTTGTCGTACCGGCGGGCGCAGCTCGATCCCAATCGGGTTAAGCATTGGCTGTTGCCCGATTTTGCCGCCCAAGTTGAGGCTGGCACTATCCGCTTTCTCCCTCAGACGATGCCAATTGCGATCGATGCCGGCGGTGTGACGCTGGCTCGTACCGATGCCGATGGTCAGCCTACGACCGAGCAGTTCTATTACCCGACCGATTTTGTCTTGCTGGCGACCGGTTTTCGTGGCGATCAGAGCCTGCTTGAGCAGGCTGGCGTGATTTTGCAGGGGCCAAACCGGGTTCCAGTTTATCATCCCGCAACGATGGAGACGAATGTGCCCGGTTTGTATCTGGCCGGTACGGTGGCTGCCGGGATTCAGCAACGCTATACGCTCTTTATCGAGAATTGTCACGAGCACGCCGGCAAAATCACTCAAGCGCTCACCGGGCAGTGGCCGGCGCGGTTGGGTGATGTGGCCGCGCGTACTTATCAGCTCAGTTTTGAGCAGATCGCGGCGAATTGAGCATTCGCTCCCTCTTGCCAAAATTGCCGAGTGTGCAGTATAGTAATCGGCATGCGGGGCTGTAGCTCAATGGATAGAGCACCGACCTTCTAAGTCGATGGTTGCGCGTTCGAGTCGCGCCAGCCCCGCCACTGCCTTGTTGATCTTATTCCCTCGATGTGGAAGGCCCCTCTTCGATCGGTTGGGTGAGTGTAGCCAGCAATTGTTTGCTGCGTTCGATCCGTTGGTTGATCTAGGCTAACTCGGCTTGCATGCGATCGACTGCATCTTTCTCAACAAAAAACGCTCAACGTTGGCTGTGAGCAGCCCAAAGAGCGCGATGCCGATAATCATCACAAAGACGGCAACGCCACGTCCCCGCCCTATGGCCGGGTAGGTGTTGCCGTAGCCGACGGTGATGATGGTGGTTAAGGCCCTCCAGCCGGCATCAGCGAATGTAGCGATCGGACCGCCGGAGCCTTGTTTGGCTACTACCATCAGCGTCGCGCCACCTACCACGAGCGCCAGACTAGTGACGCCAATGACAGCCGGCATGCGCTGGCGTAACATACGGCGCGATTGGCGCCAGAGACGGGTCACAATGGTACGCTCGAAACGGGCCAACAGGATCGCGCGTCATTCAGGTAGCGTTGCTCTTCAATTCGGTGTCGTGATGGCTCTGTTGTAGCAATCTTTCAGGGCTGAGCGTTTAGATCGGTGCGGTTGGTGCGATTTTTGGCAAATAAACAGGTATAATACCTCGCGAACCGCAATCGTATTGAAGGAGACCATTGCAATGCAGACAGTGCGGGAACGCAGCGAGATTCCGGATCAGTATAAGTGGGATCCGTACAGTATCTTTCCCTCTCAGGCAGCGTGGGAAGCGGCGATCGATGAGACTGATGCGCTCATCGCTACTGCCGTGCAATTCCGAGGCCGACTGGGTGAAGGCCCGCGCATCATTGCCGATTTTCTCAGTCTGAGCGAAACGATTATGCGCAACGTCGGCCAGATCGCGGTCTTTGCGACAATGTTTTACACGGTTGATACCAACGACCGCGAGGCGAGCGCGATGCGCGATCGGGCGACTGGCTTGCAGGCGCGGGCGAGCGCGGCGCTGGCCTTTGGTGAACCGGAGTTGTTAGCGATCGGTGGCGATCAGTTATTGGCATGGGCCGAGCAAGATGAGAGTCTGGCGACCTATCGCCATTATTTCGAGCGACTGCTCGCGCGTGCGCCACACGTTCGCTCCGCCGAGGTGGAAGAGTTGCTTGGTCAAGTGCGCGATCCCTTTGCCGCTGCCAGCGCGGTGCATGGCGTGCTGGCCAATGCCGAATTGCGCTTTCCGCCAGCGTATGATAGTAACGGCGAGGCGCACGAGATTACCCAAGGTACGATCAATGCGTTGATTACCCATCCCGACCGCACGTTGCGCAAGAATGCATGGGAAGGCTATGCCGATGCCCATATCGCGGTCGAAAATACGATGGCGCAGTGTCTGGCTGCCGGTGTTAAGCAGAATGTGTTCATGGCCCGCGCCCGCCGTTATGCTTCGGCATTGGAAGGTGCGCTCAAGCCGAATGTTATTCCGCTTGAAGTCTTCCATAATCTGATCGCCACCTTCGAGCGCCATTTACCGGTGTGGCATCGCTATTGGCGAGTGCGCCGCGCAGCGCTAGGGGTTGATGAACTACACGTCTACGATACCAAAGCGCCGCTTGCCACGCCATTGGTTGTGCCATACGAGCAGGCAATTGATTGGATTTGCGCGGGTATGGCGCCGTTGGGCAGCGAGTATGTGCAGATTATGCGCCGCGGTTTGCACGAACAGCGGTGGGTTGATGTCTACCCTAATCGCGGCAAGCGGGCTGGCGCATTTTCGACCGGCGCCCCCGGTACCCATCCGTTCATTATGATGTCGTACAACGACGACATCTTCAGCCTCAGCACACTTGCCCACGAATTGGGCCATTCGATGCACTCGTACTATACGCGCCGCACCCAGCCGGTGATTTATTCGAACTACGGCTTGTTCCTCGCTGAAGTGGCTTCTAATTTCAATCAGGCGCTCGTGCGCGATTACCTGTTCAAGACGCTGACCGATCGTAATGCCCAGATCGCTCTGATCGAAGAGGCGATGGCTAATTTCCACCGTTACTTTTTCATTATGCCGACACTGGCCCGCTTTGAGCTGGCCATCCACCAGCGCGCCGAGCGCGGTCAGCCGCTGACCGCTACTATCTTCAATGAGCTGATGGCCGATCTCTTCGCCGAAGGGTATGGTGCTGAAGTTGTGGTTGATCGGGCGCGGGTCGGTAATACATGGGCTCAGTTTTCTACCCATCTCTACGCCAATTTCTACGTCTATCAGTATGCGACCGGCATTGCCGGCGCGCATGCGCTTGCCGCACCGATCATTGCCGGTGAGGCCGGTGCGGCTGAACGCTATATCAACGAGTTCCTCAAGGTCGGTGGTTCCCGCTTCCCGCTCGATACCCTGCGCCGGGCCGGGGTTGATCTCGCTTCGCCTGAGCCGGTCGAGCGTACCTTTGCCGTTATGGCATCGTATGTTGACCGGCTGGAGCAGTTGGTCAACGAGGTCTAACCCGCCGGGTGGCGCATTGGAGAGCGCTACCCGCGGCTATGCATTCCCTGAGAGGTTCCTGCGATGCGCCGCTCTTATGGGTGGATGCTGCTGGTCGCTCTGCTCTGGCTGGCGTTGTCACCAGCGACAGCCCAATCCCCGTATCGCGTCTTAGTGCCGCTCGTGGCTCGCTCAGTCCAGAATCCGCTCTTCAGCGGCGAGGCGACCTATTATCTCGAAGCCGACGGGAGCGGCGCCTGTCTGTTTGACCCGATCCCCGGTGATCGGATGGTGGCAGCGATTAGTTATCTCAATTACGGCAATGCCGATTACTGTGGCGCGTATGCCGAAATCTTTGGGCCGCAAGGAAGTGTGGTGGTGCGGATTGTTGATATGTGTCCGGATCATCCCGGCTGCGGGCCGAACCATCTCGATCTGAGTCCAGAGGCGTTTGATCGGATTGCGCCACGTGCATGGGGGAGAGTGCCGATCACGTGGCGCGTGATCAGCCCGTCGCTGAGCGGGCCGGTGCAGGTTCATCTCAAAGATGGCAGCAATCCGTGGTGGTTAGCATTTCAGGTGCGCAATCATCGCAATCCGGTTGCTAAGCTCGAATATCGCACACCACAAGGACAGTGGGTCCAACTGAGTCGCACCACCTATAATTACTTCATCCGGCAATGCAATTGCGCTGGCGGCGAATTTGGCCCCTTCACGCTACGAATTACCGACATATATGGCAATGTGCTGACTGAGACGGTGCAGTTTACCTCTTTCTCAAGTACAAGCAATTCGCCGGGTGAATTGGTCAACGGGATCGGCCAATTTCCCTACGGGCCGTGAACGTTGCGCACCGCTTAATCGGGAAACAGTTCATCAACCGCTTGTTGCGCTGTGACCATATCGCTGGCGCGGCGTGTGCGCTGTTCGATAAAGCGGTAAAACTGTTCGTCATAGGCACGAGTTTGCACCACCACCGGCATCGGCACCGCATGGCCTAGCACTAACGCCTGCTGGCGCGTGTCGAGATTGGCTAGCACGGCCCGCAAGCGCGCGCTGCCGCCAACGCCGGTAAATACGGCGTCAATGTCCTGTTCATCACTGAGCAGCGCCGTGATCCGGGTGCCAAGCTGGCTGAGCACTTCGCTGTCGATCGATGAAGGGCGTTGGTCAACGACCAGCAGTGTCACGCTGTACTTGCGCATCTCGCGGGCAATTGTACCAAAGATAGTTTGGCGGGCAAGACGCGGATTGAGAAACTTGTGCGCCTCTTCGATCGTGATCATCAACGGTCGGGGTCGGTCAGCCTCACTTTTTGTGTGCAGGTACCGCTCGGTTTGCTCGCGCCAGCGCTGGTGAATCCGGCGGGTCAGCACATTAGCGACGAGCATGTACGCCAGTGGGTCATCATAGCGACCAAAGCTCAGCACCACGTGTCGTCTGTCTAGGAGTGCTTTGATCAGATTATCGACTGGTGAAAGATCAGCCTGTGCCTGCACAAATCCCAGCCGCTTGAGTTGCAATGTCTTGCGTTTGAGCGCATTGAGCGAGGCGAGGCTAGCGCTCTTCTCGTCGGCAAAGTTCTTTAGCTCTTCTTGATCCATCGTCCAGAGCTCGGCCAACCATTTTGCGCCGTACTTGTCTACCAATAGCTCCGCCGTTTCGGCAGCGGTTGGATTAAGATTTAGCTCTTCGCTTAACAAGAGCACATCTTCCGGCTCGATCTGGTCATAACCGATCACAATTTCGCCGTCGATGCGCGAGCGGTCAAACGCGCCGCCGGCCAGCGCGTAGAGCAACACCTTGCTGCCGAAGAGTTGGCGCAATCCTTTGACGAAATTGGCTCCCTCTGAGCGAGCTGACCATCCATACTCGTCGTGCATGTCGAAGATCAGATTAGAGGCCACGTCGCTGAGAATAACGCCGCACACCAAGAGTCGGGTTAGAAAACTCTTGCCGGTGCCGCTCTTACCAAACACCCCGTTCGAGCGTTCGACTAGCCGGTTCAGATCAATACATACCGGCGCTGACATATCGAGCGGCGTGCCGATCATAAACCGGCTGCCCTCTTCGTGGCCGAAGACTTGGGTGAAATCTGCGTCGCTCGCTTCAAACAACGGCGCAAAATGGTGTGGCACCGTCTTGACCGGCAACAAATCGGCGCTGCCGTCGAGCGGTAACATCAGGCGCAAATCAAGCCGGACTTCGCCGTAGGTGGTCGTGCCGGCCAGTACGTGACTGAAGAACTCGTCATCCGGCGGCGGATCGGCCATTACCTTGGGTGTGGTCGCGCCGAGACGCACATCCGTCACCATTGAGAAGAAGGTGAAACGCTGCCCCTTCACCACCACAAACTTGCCGACCCGCACATCCTCGACCGGTGTGCCAGCGTCAAGCCGGACGGTCAACCCCTCTAGCAGCGATCCCCCTGTGACGACGCCGAGGCGCTGTCGTTGTGGCATAGCAACCTCCTTCACAATCTTGCTCTGGTGAATCTTAGCACAAGTTCACAGGGTCACATGAATGGAGTGTCAGGTCAAAGATGTGGAAATTGGAAGGTCATTCTCGTTTCATGAAGTGATAATTGTTCTACATACTGAGAGAGACAATTATGCGCATTCTCATCGTAGAAGACGAATCAAGCGTGCGCTCGTTTTTGCAAAACGCGATGAAAGCGTTGCGGCGCAGCGTAAAGATCGATACGGCAACCCATGGAGCTGATGGTCTCAAGCTGGCGCGCCGTCAATGGTATGATCTGATTATCACTGACTACCACATGCCAAAAATGAATGGATTGGATATGACTTACTACCTCCGCCAAGAGGGTTACACCACACCAATTGTGGTTATTTCGGCTGATCCGATGATCGAACAGGATTCCTTGGCGGCAGGTGCCTCACTGTTTCTCCTCAAGCCGGTTTCGCTCGAAAATCTCCGCTATATGCTCGATGTGTTTGGATTATGAGGGCTGAGTTGATTGGGCTGCCTGTGTGCCATCCCATAAGAAGCGTGCTACAATGCGCATCTGCGCGGGGCAACATACCGGTTGCCCCGCTTCTTGCCTTGATCAGCCGGTGTCGCCAGATATGGTACCATCTCAAACGAGATTGGCGATGTGTGATAGTGTTGGAGACACCATGCAATCAATCCCCCGCTACGATGGCTACATCTTTGATCTTGACGGCACCATCTATCTCGGCGACACCCTTTTGCCGGGCGCTGCCGAGCTGTTAGCAACCTTGCGCCGTGAGGGGCGCCGGATCACTTTTCTCTCGAATAACCCGACCAAAACTCGCCGGCAATACGCCGAACGCTTGCAACGCTTTGGCATTGCTGCTGATGAAAGCGAAATTGTCACCAGCTCGGCGGTTATGGTAGAGTGGCTGTTGGCTAACGCGCCGGGTGTGCCGCTGTTTGTGGTTGGTGAAGCGCCGCTGATTAGCGAGCTTGAGGGAGCTGGCTTCCCGATCAGCGAACGTCCGGGTGAGATTAAGTTCGTGGTAGCGTCGTTTGATCGCACCTTCACTTACCGCAAGCTCCAGATTGCCTTTGATGCCATCCGGGCCGGCGCGCGCTTGGTCGCGACCAATCCCGATCGCTTCTGCCCGGTGCCCGGTGGCGGTGAGCCAGATGCAGCCGCGATCATCGCTGCCATCGAAGCTTGTACCGCAACACGCTGTGAGGTGATCGTTGGCAAGCCATCGCCAATTATGGCCCGCACGGTCAGCAATCTGATCGGGTTGCCACCTGCGCGATGCCTGATTGTGGGTGATCGTTTGATGACCGATATTGCGATGGGGGTGACAGCCGGGATGGATACGGCGTTGGTCTTGACCGGCGATAGTCAACGCGCCGATCTTGAACGCTCACCTTACCAGCCGACCTACGTGCTCGAGCGAATCGATGAATTGATTGGTGACTTGGCTTGACGATCGGGCTGCTTCCAGTTACGCTATCAATAATAATCGATAGAGAGGAAAATCCATGACTGCCGCTCGTCGCACCCCCTCTGCTTTACCCCAACCTCCATTTACCGGTGATCAGCCGTCATCACCGCCTGCTGACGCATCTGATACCTCGTGGTTGCTGGCGATGCGGGCGTTGTTGCTGCTGCATAGCACGGTTTTGCCGCCCGATCCACTAATCGCAGCCTTGTCTGACGCTGACGTGATCGCATTGCGCGGGAGTCTGATGTTGCTCCAGCATGATGAGGCGGTTAATATTGCCTGATCAACGCCAGTGCTGATAGGTGTGTAGGCTCAGTCGCAGTGTAGAATAAGCGATTAAGGGCGGGGTGCAACCCCGCCTTGTTGACTCTTCAACGCCGTCGTCTGCCAGCCATCTTGCGTCGCCCAGCCACTACGATCCGCCCCCCCATACATCCTTTCGTCTGCGCTATGCGTAGCGTAAGATGCGGCGCAATCCGCTCCGGCGGGTCGCGTGGTATACTGAAGACAGAACACAGCAATGAGGATAGTTGGCAATGCTCCACCGTTTTCCTATGCTTGGTGAACGAATTTGGCACATCATCGCTCGCCGGCGCGTCACGCCGGTGAGGCGCGGGCCGTGGCTGCTCGGTACGACGCTGATGGCGCTTGGCGCCGCCTTACTGATCTATGTCTTGGTGGCGACATTGCAGATCGAGTATTACCGTTGGGCTGCGCGCGGTGATTCGCCCCTCCCTGTGCCGCAGCTTACCACCAACGGTTTCCGTCCGGCTAATGAACGTCCGTTGCCGTTGCTGACCGGTCTAGCGCCGTCAGCGCCAGCTCCTACCGTTGCGCCGTCAGCGCCGGCTGGCGATATTCCACCTCCTGCCGTCGCTGCTCCAAGCACGTTACCTGCGGTAAACAGTGGTTTGTTGATTTCCGAACCGCCTGAGCCGGTGCGCGCCGAGTGGGTGGCCATGGTTGATCGACTGGTCATTCCAGCAATTCGGGTCGATTTTAAGGTAATAGAAGTTGGTTGGGATACGATCGAAGAAAACGGTCAATTGATCTCGGTGTGGCAGGTGGCCGAGTATGCGGTTGGCCAGCACCGCGGTTCGGCCAATCCCGGCGAAGGCGATAATATTGTGTTAGCCGGTCATGTTGGTGGCTACGGTCGAGTGTTCAAAGACCTCTTCTACCTTAAGCCCGGCGATGAGGTGATTGTCTATAGCCGTGGTCAACCGTACCGCTACCTCGTCAGCGAGCGGATCATCGTTGATGAGGAGGGTGCGCCACCTGAACAGCGTCTCGCCAATGCCCGCTATATTGCACCTACCGGCTATGAAGTGGTGACAATGGTGACGTGTTGGCCACCAAGCGGCCCCGATAAGTTCAAGCAGCGGGTGATCGTGCGGGCGTTGCCGGTGCAGCCAACCAATAACGGTACGGTAATGCCGGAGGGCCCTACTCGTTAATCGCATCAGCACGGTGACCCATCGCGCGAGGTGTTGCCCCTACAAGGCGGTTTTAAGGGCACACGGCCATGTCAAACATCCCTCTTATTGCCGCGTATGTACTGCATGGTAGGGCAGTTTTCAAGCCGCCCTGTTCCTCCACTGTCTGCGGCGCACGAGGTAGGGCGTAGGAGTGCTGCACCTAGCAACCGGCGAATTGCTGTCACCTTTACACCACCTAGCCGGCCAGATAGCACTCACTGAAGCCTCCTGTCATGGTAGTCAGGGCTTTGCTTCACAGAGTTCTCTGATAATTTGTAGTCAATGCTCTTACAACCGCTCGCTAATCAGCGTAAGATTACCACCGCAACGACGATAAAACTGATCCATCCATGCTTGTGGTGGTAATAACGCCGGATCAGGTCGCCGCTTGAAGCGGCTCTGGATCGTTCGGGCAATGTGGTGTAAGCTAAAACGACGGTTACGCTGCAAATCTCTCATCTGTTGCTCTGTCAGCGGTGGCAAGTTGTTCTTCTTGCTCCATGCTTGCAGTTTTTCAACCGTTACCCCATACGTTTCATGGTGAAACATTGCTAATTCGCGCAGTCCAGCTTGTTGCAAGGCGCGCCGATAATCGTCTAACTTTGGGCGCAACTCCTGAATGTGATAGGCTGTTTCACGTGCAATGTTTGGCGCATCTTGCTCTGGAGTGATGTGATCAGCAATGCACGGCTCATGAATGGCAACCAGCTTGCCGCCACGGCGTAGTATGCGTGCTGCTTCTCTTACTACCTTTTCCAAACTGGTTGAGTGATGGAGCGCTGCCGAAGCAAAGACAATATCATAGCTTTGATCGGCGAGCGGGAGATGTTGGCTGTTGGCAATCAGAATATCGTAGGAAACACTGGCCTGCTGCATCAGTGCTAGTGAACGCCCAACTCCAATCTGATCGTCATCGTTGATTTCAACCGCAACGACGTCGCAACCGCGAATGGCAAACTGCTTGGCTGCCCATCCACGCCCCGCCCCGAGATCGAGGACACGGCTGTGCGGTTTTGGCCGAATGATACTCAGAATAAGGTCAAATTGGTATGCAATTTCAGGCCATGGTTCACTCGCAACGTATGGCAGGCGAAAATCGATGTCAACATGAGTTTGATCATAACAACCGGCATCCTTTGCCATTTGTACCCATCCGCTAGCTTCGGTTGCCAGCCGTTTCCAGTCATCATTATCAACATAGATATAGGCTATGCCCTTACGTATGCAATAGCGCTGGTTACAATGAGTACAAATGAGTTCACCATGTTCGATCCACTGAGTCGCATACGGTTCGGTCCAGCGGAGTGGTGCTTGGCAAGCGGGGCAACGAAGGTACTGAATGAGTGTAGGGCGCATGCAATATTATCCTGCTTCTTCACGATAAGAAGAATGTTTATTTACACCAACCCAAACAGCCGGAACACGACCAATACACAAACCACCGCCAAACTCATTCCGGCGATCACCTGCATCAAGGTGTGATTGCGGGTGCGCAACCGTGCCCATCCCAACACAATAGCCGCCGCCCAGCAAATGCCGCCGAGCGCTGGCAAGTAGATGCTGGCCAGCGTAGCGCACGATCCAATGCTGGCCGAGTGAATGCTAATCTTCCAAAACAGATTAATGACAAACGAGATCGCATTCATCACCGCTACCGATACCAGCATTGCCAACAACGGCAACGGTGCGTTCATCGCCCACAAGATGGCCGTGCCTACCAGCACATTCACCATGCCAAACAAGTAGAGTTCATTGCGTTGGGTGCGCACCGAAATATCGTCATCGCTATACGCGCCTTGGCGCAGGCGAATATTGAAAAAGATGGTCGGCGGCACCACGTGCAATAACGCACACACAATCGACCACCACAACCCGCTCACCCGGTTGTCGCTGCCAAGCACGCCGACGATAAAAATACTGACAATACTCAGCGGCACGGGGTGCAGAATTTGCGAAATGCGCCGGGCTATCGCATAGCCGCGCCCCGGTAATGCGCCGCGGCTAAGAGCTTCTGCAGTCAGATCGTTTGGTTGCATCATGCTCATCATCCTCAAGTGGCAGCGGCTTTTGCCGCTAGCTCACGGTAGATTGCTACCAGCGCCTGTCCGGTCTGTTCCCAGCGAAAGGTAGCGGCCTGCGGTGGCCCGGCGGCGCGGAGCGGCGTCGGATTAGCGAGCACAGCACGGATACCGGCAGCAATATCTTCGACCTCTAACGGATCGACCATGATCGCGGCTGATCCGGCCACCTCAGGCAAACTTGCTACCTTAGCAGTGATAACCGGGGTGCCGCAGGCCAACGCTTCGAGAACCGGAAAACCAAACCCTTCGTACAATGACGGATAAACGAAGGCTTCAGCTAGATTATACAATGCCGGCAGATCGTCATCGGCAACAAAATCGAGGAAGTGAACGCGCTCACGCGCGTTAGAGCGCTCAACTGCGGCAAAAATCTCGTCGTATAACCAACCACGCCGTCCGGCAATCACGAGGTTTAGGTCGGGGTTGTCAACGGCTACGAGCGTGAATGCCTGCAACAGACGCACGAGATTCTTGCGCGGTTCGAGCGTGCCGACAAAGAGTAAGAAGCGATCGGGCAAGCGCAGCCGCTCGCGAACCGGAGCCGTCTCAGCCGCTTGCATTGGTCGGAACCGTTCATCCACTGCCGGATAGAGCAGGCGGACGCGCCGGCTGAGAATGCCATACAGCCGGCCTAAATCGTTCGCTGTTGCTTTCGAGTCGACCACGATTAAGTCGGCGCGCTGTAACGAACGCGGCACTGCTGCGCTCAAATAGCGGCGCAACGTTGGTTCGGCGCAGGCTGGTTCGACCAGAAAGGTCAAATCGTGGATGGTGAGCAGCGTGCGGGCTTGGGTTGGCGGCAAGACAAAATCTGGCGCATGCACCACATCGATCGGTCCGATCAGCCACTCGACCCGGATCGGCAATCGCAGCCGTTGCCAGAGGATCGTCAACAGGCGCGGGCTGATCGGGATGGGCCGTAAGGTGATGTTTGGGTAAGTCGCAGCTAATTCGTGGGCATAGCGGGCAAAAGGACTCTGCGGATCAAGCCCGCCAGCGGCATAAAAGAGGTGGAAGGCGAGATCTGGCCCTGCCTGCGCCGCCGCGCGCACCAGTTCGCGCGTATACCGGCCAATGCCGGCCCCCTGCCACATCCCCGCTGTAACATCGATCCCGATCCGCATCGCTACTTCCGCCGACTGAACAAGTAGAGGATAAAGCCAAAGACGACGATGCTCCAGAAATTGATCAGCCGGTCGAGCAAGGTCACGGCGCCACCCAGACTAGCGGCGATGCCGAAGAGGGTCAGTACCGCGGTGATGGTGCCTTCCACCACCCCCAAGCCAGCTGGGGTAATTGGTAATGCCGTTAAGAGCGATGAGGCAAGGGCGACAAAGATAATCGCCGCCAGCGTCAGGTTGAGACCGGTGTGATTGAGCGACTGGATGACAAACCAGAGCCGGAATCCCTCCAGCAGCCAGATCGCGCCGGTAAAGGCGAATAGCCGCGGCAAAATGGCCGGTGTAAACGACTTTAGGGCCGATTGCTCGAAATTGCCGTAGACATTGTGCAGCCGGCGCGGAATAAACCAGCGGATCTGTGGCCCCAGCCAACGCATGCCGGCCAGTCCGCTAACAATGACAACCACGAGCAAGCCGCCGAAGAGAAAGACGATTTGCGTACCTTCAGGCATCTGCGCGCCAAAAGTGAGGTAGCCGGAAAGCACCAGTAAGCCGAACAAGCCAATCATATCGAGCAGCCGCTCGGCGAAGATCGTGCCAAAGGTGGCCGAAAATGAGACATTGCCGTTATGCTTGAGCAAATAGCCCCGATACGCATCACCAAGCTTAGCCGGCACAATACAATTGGCAAACCACGACAAATAGATGTACTCAATCAGCGCCGGCAACGACGCCCAACTGCCCCGGCCCGCTTGGATCGGTACCCCAGCGTTGGCCAATAGCATCCGCCACCGCAACGCGCGCAGCGGGAATGTCATGTAAAACACCACCAATCCCAATCCAAGCAGGATCGGGTTGGCTGAGCGCATATATTGCCACGTCGTGGCGATGTCAATATCAAGACTGCGCACAGCAAACGCAACGATTGCAATCGCAATCCCAAACGAGATCAGCGTGCGTGGTTGGCGCAACCGCTGGCCGAGCGAAAAGCTGCTGCGCTCTTCACCACGTGCTCCGCGTTCCGTGGCCGGTATCTCAACCGATGATGGTTGATCGGTCATAGGTATCTGTGCCTTCCCGTGATTCGTTACGGTTGCTGGTTCGCTATCTGGCATAATCCTACTCGATCCTATGACGTAGATGCAAATATCAATAAGTTAACGTTCGATCTCTGCGCAATACCATGCCCAGAAGCGTTCCACGCCTTCTTCAATTGCCACCGTTGGCGCAAAGTCGAGGAGCTGGCCAGCTTTTGTCGTATCAGCGTAGGTGATCGGTGGTTCAGTCGCCGGCAACGGTTTGATCTCGATCTGGGCCGGATAGCCGGTAATGTGTTCGAGCAAGCTGACAAAGCGCCGCAGTTCAACCGGCTGCGAATGGCCGAGGTTGAAAATTTCGTAAGCTCGTGGGCGGTCGAGCGCATTGATAACACCGGCAATGATGTCGTCAATGTAGGTGTAATCGCGAAACAGGTTTTCACCGCCATTGAAGAGGGTAATTGGCTGCCCACGCACCATGCGCTCGACAAACAGGTACGGCGTCATATCGGGCCGGCCACGTGGGCCATAGACAGTAAAGAAGCGGACAACGCTGATCGGGAACCCGTACAGGCTGTGAAAAGTGTAAGCCAGCA
Source organism: uncultured Chloroflexus sp. (assembly GCF_937951745.1). GTDB lineage: Bacteria > Chloroflexota > Chloroflexia > Chloroflexales > Chloroflexaceae > Chloroflexus. The sequence continues at coordinate 15,550 of NZ_CALFBQ010000041.1, read as the reverse complement.
CTTCAGCCGCCTTCTTGGTCGCCGCGTATGGCGACAGTGGCCGGTCGGTGGGGTCGTCTTCGCGGAAGGGGATGCGATCAGTCTTGCCATAGACCGATGAGGTCGAGGCGATCACCATGTTCTCGACCTCGGCACGGCGCGCTTGTTCCAACATCACCAGCGTGCCGCCTACATTCACCGCTTCATACAACACCGGATTGGCGATCGATGGCCGGGGGCCGGGCATTGCGGCGAGATGGGCGACATAGCGCGGTCGGTAGCGAGCAAAGATCGCCGCTACGGTTTCGCTATCCCGAATATCGCCCTCGATGAAGGTGAACCCCGGTTGTTGCAGCGCCTGCGCCAGATTGCGTCGCTTGCGCGCTGGGCTGTAGTAATCAACCAAATTGTCAAGACCGATCACCTGTTCGCCGCGCGCCAGCAGGTGATCGACCAGATGGCTGCCAATAAATCCGGCTGCGCCAGTGACAAGATACGTCATACATCCTCGTTATCAAGTGGCTGGGAAGCAGGCTCGGCGGTGATGGTTGCCAGCAGCGCAATCACGGCGCCAAGCTGTACTCCCATATTCAAGACGTGCAGATTTTCAAAGAGATTGTGACCGCTCAGCGCCCCAATAACGCCTATCCCGCCAAGCGCGATGCCGCGCGTTGGCCAATCATGCGCCCGCCGGATCGCGCCAATGGCAATATACCAGACACTGCCGAGCCAAAGAAGATAGGCGAGCGCGCCGATCAATCCGCTTTCAGCCGCAACGTGGAGATAATAGTTGTGAGCATGGCCACGTGAATCATACCACGGTTTGATCCATGTTGGTGTTTGCCCGCTGTACACCAGCCGTTCATAGGCGATACTGAAATTGCCCGGTCCCACCCCGAACAACGGGCGCTCTTGAATCATGTGCCACGCCGCTTGTAGATGGGCCATGCGCTCAACCACGGCAAAATTGGCCGGGGTGATTTCGACGCCGCGAGTGTCGAAGGGGCGCAGGTTTGCAAGGATGGAAGTGACGCGACTGCTGAGTGCTGCCGGTATGAAGCCACTATTGAGCAGCAAGAGACCCCCAAGGCCAGCGATGAGCGCAGCCGCGCCAATCCGCCCTCCTATCCGGCGTCCGTACCGTCTGGCAAACGCAATGCCTAACGTCAACGCCCCGACTAACGCCCCGATCCAGCCGCCGCGCGAGAAGCTAGCCAGCAACCCGCCGAGCAAACAAGCCCCGGCAAGGGCAATCGCACCGAGGATCAGCCACCAGTGATATTTGTGCCAGCGTCGCGTTTCGATCAGGGCTAAGCCCATTCCGGCAGCCAATGGCCATGCTTGATTAAGGTAGCCGGCGAACGAGTTGGGCTGGCCGATGGTGCCATACGCGCGCATTCGTCCGCCACCAATCGCGAAGCTTTCCGGGCCGATGCCAGTCAGGTATTGGCCGATGCCGATCAGGCCGGTGATCGCTGGCGCAGCTAGCAAGCAGGATGCGAGGACGGCCCGGCGCCATTGCGCGTGGGCCGGGTCTTGCAAGGCCCACCCTGCGGCGAGGTAGATGAGCAGCACAGTACCCCAACGCAATGTCTCTTTCAAGCCTTCACTGCGGCTCAGCGGGGTTAATGCAGCGGCGAGCGCCAGTGTCCAAATGAAGATCGCTAAGGTAATGCCCGGTATCCCCAGCATTGGCCAACGCTGGCGTGTGTGCCACAACAGGCTCAACGCAACCAGTCCAAAGCAAAACTGGGTAACGCTGACGCCGCCGGGCAGCATCACTAGTTGTTGAAAGGGAACGGAGAGAACGGCTAACGCTACTGGCCAGATCGGATCACTGACAGCAAGCCCCAACCCAACCAGCCCTAGCAGCCAACTCACTGCAAGGAAGGGCGGCAGAACAGCTAAGCCAGCGCCGATCGCAATCGCACCCGCCAGCCACAGCCAACGCGACCAATCTCGTTGTGCCATCATTGGGAACTGCATCACCACGCGCCGCGGCCAGACAAAATCGCTGGAATAACCATCATGAGGATGCGCAGGTCAAGGCTCAATGACCAGTTTTCGGCGTAGTAAATATCAAGCCGAACCTGCTCGTCAAATGAAATTTCGCTCCGTCCCAGTGCCTGCGGTAAGCATGCCAACCCCGGTTGCACTTCCAGCCGGCGATGGTGCCATGGTTCGTAGCGTGCGACCTCTTCGGGCAACGCCGGTCGGGGGCCGATCAAACTCATCTCGCCGCGCAGCACATTCCACAATTGTGGCAACTCGTCGAGGCTGGTGCGCCGTAACCAACGCCCCACCCGCGTTACGCGGGGGTCATCGCGGATCTTGAAAAGTGGCCCATCAGCTTCATTGTGCATCAACAACTCTTGACGGCGCTGCTCGGCGTCGGGAACCATTGTGCGGAATTTGTAGCAGGTGAATAGGTGACCATGCTTGCCGACTCGTTGTTGACGAAAGATCACCGGCCGGCCCGAGTCAATCCAGATCAAGAGCGCAATAATTGCGGCCAGCGGCAGCGTGAGCGGCAGACTCAGCAATACTGCTGCCAAATCAAAGGTGCGCTTGAGCGCCAGATTCAGGCCATGCAATTGAATCTCTTTTGGTTGCAGCAGCGGCACGCCGCTCAGATGCATAATATCAACCCGGTCAAAGCTCAATTGATAAATATCCGGTGCGATTTGATATTCAACGCCCAATTGGTGGCAACGCGCGGCTAATTCGGGTAAGCGATCGTAGTTCCAAAACGGCAAGGCAATGATGACCTGCTGGATCTGTTGTTGTTCGATAACTTGCTCGAGATCGTCAAGATCGCCAAGATGTTGAAACACGCGCGCGCGATTACCAGCGATGATTGGTTGCTCGCTCAGATAACCGGCGAGGGTATAACCGACACCCGGTGATGCAGTCAGCGCGTGCATTACCAATTGGCCCAACCCGGTACCGCCTACCACCAACACTCGTTCGCGGCCCAAACCACGCGACCAAAACCAGTGCCGGATACCGATCAGCAAGAGCCGCCAACTCAGGAGTAACCCAATCATGGTGATGGCGGCAAACGCGAAGATGAGCCGTGAATAAAAGAATGGCCGGTAGAGAAAGACGACCACCATAACCAGCGCGATCATCGTGATCACGCTGCCAGCAATGGCTTCAGCTTCATCGAGCAACGTCATCCGCCGGCTTGAGCGGTAGAAGCCGCGCATGATGAAGTGCAGCCCCAGCAGCAGTTGCAGCATGAAGACGATAGGTAAGAACGCGCTGAACGGCACCTGATTTTCAATCGCCACTTCAGCGATGATCTGGTCAAATGGCGGTGGCCAGAGTACTTGATAGCGCAAGATGTAGGCTATCGCAAAACCGACGAAGATCAGCGCTTGATCCACCAAAAATAAACCAACCATCGTCCAGCGTCGTCGGTGATGCAACCGCTGGCGGGTGGTTGGAGGTTGCTTCTCTTGTGCCGGTGGGTGTTCTATCATGTGCAAGCCTGTGTGCCTGCCCAACCGCGCCGAACGTGGAGTGGTCGTCACTTGCTGCATCAGCTTAAGAAGCATCGTGCTGATACGAGGGTGTGTCTCCGGCTTGCTCAAACTGGATGGCACCTGCCTGCCGATGTTCAAAGTAGAGCATAATCCCCGGTGAAGCCGCAATCAGAACCATCAGTGCTATCAAGCTGATCCAGAGCATACTTGGCTCTTCTCCATTGCTAATCACGAAATGGTAGCGACGATACTACTGTATCAGGCAAGGTGATAGTTGCCCGATGCTGTTATGACGCAGCGCCCTATCTTACCATGACCCGGCTAGTCTGCAAGCTGATAAAAAGCTGACAGATGGGACAGAATTTTTGTCCCATCTGCCGGTGCTGCGTGCCGGTTACGCTGCATGCACTTTGGCTGGCTCTTCGGTGCCTTCGGCAGCGGCTTCAAGTTGGGCCACGGCATCGCGTGGCCGTACGGTGAGGAAGAGATTACGATAACGATCCCAGCGGGCCAGAATCTCACTACCGCGCGGACTCTTGGTCAGCTCGACGTGACGGCGAATGAGGTCGCGCAACCGCATCTCATCGCGATCACTGAGTGGGCGCAGTTCAATCAACTGCGGGTTATAACGCCGGCCAAACGTGCCGTGTTCGTCGAGCACATAAGCCACGCCGCCGGTCATACCGGCACCGAAGTTACGCCCGGTCGGGCCGAGCACAACCACCGTGCCACCGGTCATATATTCGCAGCCGTGATCCCCGATGCCTTCCACCACTGCCGTTGCGCCGGAATTGCGTACCGCAAAGCGTTCGCCGACTCGTCCTGCTGCGTACAGTTCGCCGCCGGTGGCGCCGTACAGCAACGTATTGCCGGCGATCACATTCTCGTGCCAGACGTATTGCGCGTCTGGCGGCGGAGCGATGGTGATCAACCCACCGGCCATTCCCTTGCCGACATAGTCGTTCGCGTCGCCAATCAGCCGCAGTGTTACCCCCGGCGCATTGAAGACGCCGAAGCTTTGGCCGGCGTGGCCGTGGAACGTGATCGTAATCGTATTGGGCGGCAAACCTTTGTCGCCGTACAGATGCCCGATTGCGCCGGCCAAGCGCGCACCGACTGAACGGTCGCAGTTATTGATCTGGTACTGTAAGCGTACCGGGCCGCTGGCTTCGAGCGCGCTGGCGGCATCGCGCATAATCCGGTCGTTGAGGCTCTCTTCCGGCGGCAGTGCGTTTGGTTTGCCGCCGTGGCGGATCGGGCCGCGCCCGATCAGGCTGGCCGCACCCAACACCGGCGTCATATCGAGCAGATCGGCGGTTTCAACCTCGGTGTGGCGCTGGCGCAGCAAGTCGGTGCGCCCAACCGCTTCTTCAATCGAGCGTAGGCCAAGGCTGGCGAGAATCTCGCGCACCTCTTGGGCCAAGTAGCGGAAGAACGCCATCACCATCTCTGGCTTGCCGGGGAACTTGGCCCGCAGATCGCCGCGTTGGGTGGCGATCCCAACCGGACAGGTGTTGTTGTGACAGGCCCGCGCCATAATACATCCTTCGGCCACCAGCGCAGCGGTGCCGAATGAGAACTCGTCGGCGCCGAGCAAGGCCGCTATCACCACATCGCGCCCCGTCTTGAGGCCGCCGTCGACGCGCAGCCGTACCCGCTCGCGCAACCCGTTGAGGATCAGTGTCTGCTGCGTTTCTGCCAACCCAAGCTCCCACGGGATGCCAGCGTTCTTGATGCTGCTGAGCGGCGAGGCGCCGGTGCCGCCAGCGTGACCACTGATTAAGATCGTGTCGGCATACCCTTTAGCTACACCAGCCGCTACCGTTCCCACGCCAGCCGTTGCCACCAACTTGACCGAAACACGCGCATTCGGATTCACCTGCTTGAGGTCATAGATCAACTGGGCCAAATCCTCGATGCTGTAGATATCGTGGTGCGGCGGCGGGCTGATCAGGGCGACGCCGGGCACGGTATGGCGGATACGCGCGATCTCTTCGTTGACCTTATGGCCGGGCAACTGGCCACCCTCGCCGGGCTTGGCCCCTTGCGCCATCTTGATCTGCAACTCGCTGGCGCTGGCGAGATAAGCCGGCGTGACCCCAAACCGGCCCGACGCTACCTGCTTGATCCGCGAGTTGCGCTCGTCGTGGTAGCGCTCCGGCGCTTCGCCACCCTCGCCGCTGTTGGCCATACCTCCCAGCCGGTTCATCGCGATCGACAGCGTCTCATGCGCCTCTGAGCTGGTCGAGCCATGGCTCATCGCCGCAGTTGAAAACCGCTTCACAATCGCCTCGATCGGCTCCACCTCATCAATCGGCACTGGCGGGCCAGCCGGCACAAACTCCAGCAGGTCGCGCGGCTCGACCGGTGGCCGATTGTTGACGAGCTCGGCATAGGCGCGATAGGAAGCATAGCCCTCGCTACTCAGCTCTGGCCCAGTACTGTCGCCATTCAGTGCATGCGGGTTGCGCACCGCTTTGTGGAGTGCATGCACAACTGCCGGACTGAAGGCGTGGTATTCGCCATCCTTCTTAAACTTGTACAAGCCGGGGTGCGGCAACGTCACCCTCCCGGTCTGGAAGGCGCGGGCATGGCGGGCAGCCAGATCGCGGGCAATGCGATTGAACGAAATGCCGCCGACTCGTGATGGCGTGCCGGTGAAACAGCGCTCGATCACCTCGTGGGCCAACCCAACTGCCTCGAAGATCTGCGCGCCGCAGTAGCTGTCGAGGGTCGAGATGCCCATCTTTGACATAATCTTTAACAAGCCCTTTTCGAGCGCGTGGATAAAATGCTCTTCAGCTTCCAGCGCGAGCGTATGGGTGCGCGCCTCGCTCTGCTTGTGGTCGAGGCTATGCTCGGCGCGCTGGCGCACCGCCTCGCGCTCGACCGCGATCCGGCGCACGCTGGCCAGCGCCAGATAGGGATTAATCGCCTCGGCCCCATAGCCGATCAAGGCGGCAATATGGTGGACTTCACGCGCCTCGCCGGTCTCGACCAGCAAGCTCACCCGTGAGCGCAAGCCGGTGCGGATCAAATGGTGGTGGACAGCGCCGGTGGCGAGTAAGATGGGTAATGCAGCGTGATCGGCATCAACCCCGCGATCGCTCAAGATTACGATAGCCGCCCCATCGCGCACCGCCTGCGCCGCCTCGTCACCGATCCGGTCGAGCGCCTTGAGCAGACTCTCGGCCATAATCTGGCGGGCCGGGAAGAGCAGGCTAATCGTCTCCGAACGTAACAGCGGATCGGTTTGGGCACGGATCGCCTGCAACTGGGCATCGGTCAGGATTGGCGATGTCAGTTGCAGCAGATGGGCATGCTCTGGTGTCTCGAGCAAGATCGAGCGGCGGCGGCCAATGCCGACGCTGAGCGACATCACCAGCTCTTCGCGCAGCGGGTCAATGGGCGGATTGGTCACTTCGGCGAAGCGCTGCTTGAAGAAGTGGAACAATGGGCGGCCCAATTCCCACTGTGAGAGGGGCGGGATCGGTGTATCGTCACCCATCGAGCCGACCGGTTCGTGGCCGGTCATTCCCATCGGCTTGAGGATCACGTTCAGCTCTTCGGAGGTATAGCCAAACGCCATCTGCAACGGTTGCAGGTCTTCTGGTTCGTCAGTGGCGATTGCGGGCAATTCGGCTGGGAGATAGCACAAATGCTCGTTCAGCCATTCGGTGTAGGGCTGGCGCGCAGCTAACAGCGCTTTAACCTCGCTATCGGTGTAAATCTGTCCGGCAGCGGTATCGACAGCCAACATCTGGCCGGGGCCGAGTTTGCCTTTACAGACAATCCGCGTTTCAGCGATCGGCACCGCGCCGACTTCCGATCCTGATACGACCAAGCCGTCATCGGTCACGATATAGCGCGCCGGGCGCAAGCCGTTGCGATCGAGCGACGTACCCACGATCACGCCATCCGAGAAAGCTAGCGCCGCCGGGCCGTCCCACGGCTCGATCAGACAGGCATGGTACTGGTAGAAGGCGCGCAGAGTGGGATCAATATCCTGCACCTTTTCCCACGCTTCCGGTACCAGCATCGCCGTAGCATGGCGAATATCGCGTCCGGCCATAACCAGCAACTCAAGCGTATTATCCAGCATTGCCGAGTCAGAACCGCTCTCATCAATCACTGGCAGCAGTTCGCTCATTGGCGGCGCACCACTAGGCAAGAAATCGTCGGGCAACGTGATCGCTTGCTCGCGGGCGCGCATCCAGTTCACATTGCCTTGCAAGGTGTTGATCTCGCCGTTATGCGAGAGCATGCGGAAGGGCTGGGCCCGATCCCACGTTGGGAAGGTGTTGGTGCTGTAACGCTGATGATAGACGGCCAGCGCCGTGGTGAAATCAGGATCGCGCAGATCAAGGTAGAAATCGGCTAAATGGGAACCGAGCAGCAACCCCTTGTAAACAACCGTGCGCGACGAGAAGGAGGGGACGTAGGCCGGCAGACCGGCGCGGCGGAAATACTTCTCCATCGCCTTTCGGGCAAGAAAGATCGTGCGCTCGAAGGCACGATCATCAAGCCCTTGCGGGCGGCCAACAATCACCTGCCGGATCGTCGGCATCGCCTTGCGCGCGCGCTCGCCGAGCACATTGGGATCGACCGGCACCTCGCGCCAGCGCAGCAACGGCAACTGGTGTTCGGCCAGTGCTTGCTCGATCAGCGCGCATGCGGCGGCGCACTGGGCGGGATCTGCGGGTAAGAAGAGCATGCCAAGCGCGAGATCAGTCTCAGCGACGTTAATACCAGCGGCGGTCAGCTCACGGCGTAAGAGCCGGCGCGGTAATTGAGTCAGCACGCCAGCGCCATCACCGGTGCGCGCATCATCAGCCACTGCGCCGCGATGTTCAAGGCGGCTCAATGCAATGAGGGCCAGCTCAAGAATATCGTGGCTCTCCCGACCATTCACACGGGCCACGAAACCGATACCGCAAGCATCGTGCTCAAAGCGCGGATCGTAAAGTCGGGCTGGGTCTCGCGCAGGAAGGTACATCGCTCGTTCCTTGCTCTTCACTAAAAGTAGACGAATGCCAAGTACAGAAAAAGACAAAAGCGCGCTCGCTGCTCCTCGACGATGAGAGAGAAGGGCGAGCGCGCTCTCGCTTTTGCAATTTACCGTAGAGATAGTGATACCGCCGCACAATGACGGCGATCACATCTCGGCGACAAAGCCAATCCAGTTCGATTTACGAATGATAAAGATGGAAGATACAGGAAAGTGCCACACTCGATCGTTGAGTGTGACCACTGTACCGCCCGGTACGGCTAAACAGCACTGTTATCGTGGATTATTACCAAATAATATACCGCACTTTGGGCAAGCGTGTCAAGCGGTTTTGTGCGAAAGTACCAAATCAGCCGGCTCGCCGGATCATTGCTGCTCGGCTAGATTTCCAGTGAGCCGCTGCAACTCTTCGATCAACTGGCGGGCTTTGGGGGAAAGATTGGTCGGCAAAACGGCGCTCACGGTGATGTATAAGTCGCCGTACCGCGGGCTGCCCATCAGCGGCATGCCCTGTTCGGCGATGCGAAATACCCGCCCATTTTGCGTTTGCGCAGGAATGGCCAGCTTCAGCGTTTTACCAGAGAGCAATGGAAGCTGAATTTGCCCGCCCAGCAATAACGTGTACATGCTCACCGGCACGGTTGTGTACAGATCGTTGCCTTTGCGCTCAAAGCGAGGATGCGGCTTGACCGTTACCACGAGATACAGGTCGCCGCGGCGACCGCCGTTCAGGCCGGGTGCGCCTTCGCCGGGAACACGCACCCGCTTGCCGGTATCAATGCCGGGGGGTATCTTAACGGTAATGGTGCGCGGAGTGCCGTTGGGGTTGGAAAACTGCAACGAGCGTTGCGTGCCGTGGTAGGCCTCTTCAAGCGTCAACTCGACGTTCTGCTCGACATCTTGGCCGTTAAGGCTGACATTGAACCCGCCGCCGGGAGAACGCCGGGAGCCAAAGAGGGTTTCAAATAGATCGGCGACATCGGTAGCGTTGCCGTAATCAAACCCGCCATACCCAGCTTGCTCATAGCGGCGAAAATCGCTGCCGAACCGATCATATTTGGCGCGCTGATCTTTGTCAGACAGTACCTGATAGGCTTCGTTAATCTCTTTAAACCGGGCTTCGGCCTGCGGATCGCCCCGATTAACATCGGGATGGTACTTGCGCGCTAGCCGCCGGTAAGCTTGCTTAATCTCTTCATCGCTGGCCGAACGGCTTACGCCAAGCACCTGATAATAGTCCTTCATACACCTGCCTCGCGCCGCAGAGTTTGCCGCCACATGGGTCTGTTTTCGATTGTAGAGAGCATTGTCGCCAGCGTCAAGACAGGCTGTGTTAGATCTGTGTTAGCATAGCAATGGCGCGGGGTATACCCGCGCCAGAGCAGCCGTGTTGCCGCAACGGAACATCAGACAAACTCGAACCGTTCCAATTCGTTGCGCCGGAACGAGGCTAACGCAGCAAGATCGCGAATGGTGCGCTGGATCAGGTCGCGTTCGAGCGGATCATTGTAGCTGCGCACCAACCGCCGGATCGCTTCGTGCCATTCTGGCGGCGGTGTGTAACGGTAGATCGGCTGGCCGCCCATCGTGTTGGTTACGGATAAGAATCCGGATGCGGCTAGTTCGTCGAGCGCCTGTTGCACGCTCCAAATATCGCGGAAGAGCCGTTCGGCGATTGCGGCTGCCGATAGCTCGCTGCGAGGGTTTTCATGAAACATGAGGAGTAAATGCAGCTTAGTTGGTGTATCGAGCACGTGCTCTAACAATCGTTGGACGTGCGGATCGATCATAGTGCTGCTCCTTCCTGCGTGATCAACAGTGATCAGCGTTGCTGAGGGAATAAATAACGACTCCTGCGTCGTGGGAGGAGCACAAATAGCGAGGCAAAAATGAATAATGTTTCAGATCTCACAGAGATTATACACCATCATGGGTTGAAATGCTACTCTTTTACCGGCTTTTTTTACAACAAACGTGGGCGAATAATAACCATTAGTAGTTGTTTATGCAACCGTTCGTCTTTGAGTATAATGAAAGCGACTGAGTTCTAGTGACAGGAGGTCTCGGAATGGCTACGATCCCGGTTGCAGTGCTGGGCGCCACCGGCGCGGTGGGCCAGCGCTTTATTCAATTGCTCGAAGGGCATCCGCTCTTTGAGGTGGTGGCGCTGACCGGTAGCGAACGCAGCGCCGGCAAGAAATATCGCGAGGTATGCCGGTGGGTGCTCGATACGCCGATGCCGGCAGCGGTGGCCGATCTGACCGTGCTTGATGCCGATGCTGATCTGCCGACGCCACTGGTCTTCTCGGCTCTGCCCAGCAATGTCGCCGGGCCAATTGAACAACGGTTGGCCGCCGCCGGCCATATTGTCTGTTCCAACGCCTCCAACCACCGCATGGAACCTGATGTGCCGCTGGTGATCCCCGAAGTGAACCCCGACCATCTGCACCTCATCCCGGTGCAACGGCGCCGGCGCGGCTGGTCAGGCGCGATTGTGACCAACCCAAACTGCACGTCAACCCCGGCGACGATGGTGTTGCGTCCGTTGCTCGATGCCTTTGGCGTGCGCCGCATGCTGCTGGTCAGTATGCAGGCCCTCTCAGGCGCGGGCTATCCGGGTGTGCCTAGCTACGATATTGTCGATAATGTCATCCCGTTTATCGGCGGCGAAGAGCCAAAGCTCGAAATTGAACCGCAAAAGATGCTTGGCCAGTTGCGCGATGATACGATTGTGCCGGCGAGTTTTGCCACTTCCGCGCACTGTAATCGGGTGCCGGTGCTCGAAGGTCATCTGGTTTGCCTATCAATCGAACTCGAACAAAAGGCGACTCCCGATGAAGTGGCAGCCGTCTTACGCCAGTTCCGCGGCTTGCCGCAAGAACTGCGCTTGCCTACTGCTCCTGAACAGCCGATCATTGTGCGTGATGAACCCGATCGTCCGCAACCACGCCGTGATCGCGACGCTGGCCGGGGTATGGCCACGGTCGTGGGCCGGATCCGTCCGTGCTCGCTGTTTGATATCAAGTTGATTGCCCTGAGCCACAATACGATCCGGGGTGCGGCGGGCGCGTCGATTCTGAATGCCGAACTGATGCATGCGCAGGGGTGGTTATGAATGTGCGGGCAACGATTGCCGACCTCACCGGCGATTATGTAATCTATCGCGATTTGCAGCCGTGCGACCCTGCTTTGCCCGGCTTGGCCACGTTACGCACGGTGTTGGGCTTGCCGACCAATGTGACGCCACGTAAGCGGGATGTGGCCTATGCGCGCGTGATTCTTGCTCTTGCCCGCGCGGCGCAGGCGTTGCGCAACGGCCCGCCGCTCACGACTGTGGCTGTGATTGGCGATACCGAGAATGATCGGCTCTTGACCGTTCATTTGCAAAGCTTAGGCGCGATCACTGCATATGGCTTTATCGGCGTTGACCGGCCAGTAGCGCCGGCAACCCTTGAGTGGGCCGATGCGGTAGCGACGGCGACCCGCTGGGCTTTGGTGCAGCAGTGGGCGGCGGAGCTAGCGGCACGGGGGGTGGATTGGGCGCAAACCGCCGTGCTGATCGATATTGACAAGACCCTCCTTGGCCCGCGCGGGCGGTCAGATGGCGCGATTGATGATGCGCGGGCCGAGGCGGCCTTGATGGTTGCCACTGAGTTATTGGGCGACCAGTTTGATCGCAGCTTGTTTCGCCGGAATTATGCCGAGTTGTGCCGGCGGGAATGGCACAGTCTGACCCTCGACAATCAAGACTATACGGTGGCGCTGGCCCTCTTCGCTACGGTCGAGGTGTTTGATTTGCCGGCGATTGAAGTGCAATTGGCCGCCGGCTTGTCGCCGACGCTACTCGAATTGTTGATTGCAGCGCAACAGGTACCGGTTGAGTTGCAGGCGCTGCGCAAGCAATTGATCGAACGAATCGAAGCCGGTGATCCGACGCCGTTTACCCAATTCCGCCGCGCCGAATTGGTGACAACTGCAGCGCGCATGGCCGATGGCCGGCTGGCCCTCAGCAGCGAGCTGTTCCGGCTGGGGCAAGAACTGCAAGCCCGGGGAGCGTTGCTGTTGGCCGCTTCCGACAAACCGGCTGAGTCGGCGTTGCCGTCGCCGGAACAGGCCGCAACCGGTTTGCTGCCGTTGCATCGCACGCCAGCGGTGTTAGATTAGCGTGGCTGGCTGAAACACAGCGTGCGGCAGGTGCCTGCCGCGCGCTACTCTAACGTTGCTTGCGTGTTACCTTCGTCGTAACGAAGCGGATGAATTGGCTCAATCCCCATTGATCACGCGCTCGTGGACGATGTGGGCCGAGGGTAGCAGTCGCTTAATTCGCTCGATCAATTCGTCGATAAAAAAGGGCTTGGTCATGTAGCTATCGACCGCCGCTTCAGCGGCTGCATTCCGCACTTCAGCCGAGTCGTAGGCGGTGACGATCAGCGTTGGCGGGTAATACCCTTGGGCGTGCAACTCTTTAATCAAGCGCACTCCGCTCATGCCGCGCAAATTGTAGTCAGTGATCAGCACATCGAATGGCTGCTCCTTCCAGCGTTCGAGGCCCTCTTCCGCGCTTAATACCGACACGAATTCGTATGGAATGCCAAGCCCCCGCATGGCAAATTCGATGATGCGCCCAATATTATTATCATCCTCTACAAGGAGAATGCGCACTGGATGGCCATTAACTTGCGCGTGTGTCATTGGTCACCCCCCCTGTCGCTTATCCTGCGCCATTGCAAGGAATGAGAGGTAGAGGCGGCGCTGGTAGAATTAGTACTTTAGTCCCATATTAGTGTAGCACATGTTTGTGATTGTCGCTATAACAGTTTTGTCAATTTGCTGCTGGAGCTTGTTATGCTGGAGTTAGGTCGTTGATAGGCTTTGACAGGCCATGAAAGCGAATTTATAATCAACTATAGGGGCTGCCGAATGGTATGACCCGTCTGTCAGGAATATATTACCCTATGCTTTCTGATCAATCTTTGTTGCCACAGTTTCGTCGCAGTGTTATTCTTCTGCTCGCCGTTTACCTCTTTATCTATCCGTTCGCTATCGTATTAGTCGCGCTGGATCGGGTGCCGGTATGGGGCACGTGGATGGGTGGTGCCTTGTTGATTTTGCAAGGCGCGTTGATGGGCGTGTGGCTGACCGTGCGCTATCGCTGGTGGGGGGTGCTGGCAGCCGGCTTGATTCTAGTCATCTCGTGGGCGGTTGAGCACATTGGCGCAACCACCGGCTTTCCTTTCGGGAGTTATTCGTACACTGATGTGTTGCAACCGCAAATCTTCGGCGTGGTGCCGCTGGCTATCCCCTTTGCATGGCTGTTAATTGTCGTGGCCGCTGTTGGCGTCGCCGAGCGGATCCTCAACCGTGATGGCCGTTCGGTAGACGATCGCCTGCTTAATCCGACCCGCGTCTTAACGGCGGCGTCGTTTGCGTTGCTGCTTGACGTAACTATCGAGCCGTTCGCCGTCTACATTAATCGCTATTGGGTCTGGACGAGTGACGAGACCGGTTTTTACTACGGTATCCCTGCGTCCAACTTTATCGCGTGGTGGGTGACGAGCTTGATCTTATCGTGGGTGTTGCTGGCGTTGCGCCAGCAAGCGGCGCGCCACAGCCATGCGCCGCAGCATTTTATGCCGTGGCTACCGCCGGTGTTGTATTTAACCAACCTCACAATGTTCGTGGTCGTTAATCTTGCCCGCGGCCAAGTGTTGCCGGCTCTGATCGGCGGCTTGATTATGCTCGTGCTCGCAGGCGATTGGCTGCTGCCGCGGCTGGCCCGCCGTCTGCGTCGTGTCGCCGAAACCAACCCGTAACTGTATCCCACGTGCGGTCAATCCCCCACCGTCCGCTGAGCAGTGGCTGGAATCGGCCTAGCCGCTGCTCGATAACGTCGGCGCGGAGCGTGTCAACTGCCGCTGTCAGCCGCGCAGCAACATCGGTGCGGATCGCTTCGATATCTTCACGGCTGGCCGGCGGGTGGGGCGGGCCGATTTGTACAAAGGCATGCGGCCATTGCTGACCAAGAAATTCGTAGCGCAGTGCGATCGGGCAGAGGGTGACATCGCCAGCTAGCGCGGCGATGCGGGCAATGCCGGGGTAGATGGTCAGCGGGCGGTAGTCGTTGGCTTCGATCCGGCCTTGCGGGAAGATGTAGAGCGCCCGATCGCGCCGTTCGCGCAATAGGTTCGCGGCATAGATCTGCGCGCGCTGAGATTCGGCGGGATCGCGCCGTTCAATCGAGAAAGCGCCGCACCACGTAAAGAAGCGGTACGCGCGCAGTTGCCGCTCTTCCATCATGAGATAACTGTCAAATGCCCGCTGCATAATCGCGCGGTGAATGAGCATCATCATATACCCATCCCACCACGCCGAATGGTTCAGATAGAAGATGTACGGCCCTCGCTGCGGATCGGGGCGCGGACCGTATTGGGCGAACCAGATGTGATCGAAGCTGCGCCTGAGTGCCGGACGAGCTAACAAATAGTAGATGACTTCATCGGCGATCCAGATTTTGTTGGCTGGGATGCGAGGCGTGACCATAGTGGCTTTGTAGTAAAGATAGACGGCGTCGGGCAGATCAGCGCTCTGCCCGTACTATGGTAGCGCATGCGGCGCTAAGGCTGCGCGCGCGGCCTTATACGCCGCTTGAATGCCGGTGTGTGGTAACGGCGTGTCGTTGGTCAGCGCAAATGCACCGGCAAGCGTAAAACCGCATGTCGCAACCGCAGCCCGCAATTCGTTAAGCACAGCGGCGGCATGCGGTCCGACTGCAACCAATGCTGCGTAGCGTCCGGCCAGATCGGCGGCATAAGCGGCGCGTAGCAGGTCGTTGAGGCGGGCCGGCAGTTGCGGCACGGTGGCCGGCGTGACAATCACGATTAACTCCGCATCGCGCATATCGGCCACGATATCGGCCAGCAGCGCGTCGGGTTGGCCGGAAGGCAACGGGCCGAGAAATGCAGCCCGCTTCACCGGTGGTAATTGGCCGAGCAGCGCGCTCAATACCTCTGGCGCCGGATCATCTTCATCGGCGCTGCCGCAAATACCTAACGTAAACAGATATCCGTCATGCATC
>NZ_CALFBQ010000040.1 GCF_937951745.1 uncultured Chloroflexus sp. | reverse complement strand
CGGGGGTGGGGGAGAGCTACCGCCGTCATCTAGGCGCGCCCGCGCAATACCGTAGAGACATTGCCCTGCAACGTCGCTCCTATGCCCCCTTGCAATGACAGGGCCACACCCCCCATGTGGGGGAGGGGCCGGGGGTGGGGGAGAGCTACCGCCGTCATCTAGGCGCGCCCGCGCAATACCGTAGAGACATTGCCCTGCAACGTCGCTCCTATGCCCCCTTGCAATGACAGGGCCACACCCCCCGTGTGGGGGAGGGGCCGGGGGTGGGGGAGAGCTACCGCCGCCACCAAGGCGCGCCCGCGCAATACCGTAGAGACATTGCCCTGCAACGTCTCGTCTCTGCTACACCCATTCCCGTCGCATCTCTGGGTGATCCGCTTCGCATCCCTACAAGGCGTGCTGTTGTTCGCGGGTCGTGGCCAATTGGCCGAGGTGGCATGCCTCGCTCAAGCTAACAAGGTAAGGCAGATCGTCACCGTATTCGATCACGCTGATGCTCGCATTCGTCACCCAAATCCGGTTGATCCGATCCATGTTCATACCGAGCGCGTCGGCCACCAGTATTTTCACAATCACATCATGCGTGCTGATAAGCACCGTCTTGCCGGCGTGCTCGGTATAGATGCGCTCGCGAAAGTCGAGCACCCGCTTGAGCACGTTCGAGAAGCTCTCGCCTCCCGGCATCTGCGAGCGAGTGGGGTGTTGCCGCCATTCGCGCAACCCATCAGCGTATAACTCCATAATTTCGTGCAGATATCTGCCTTCCCAATCGCCGTGGTTAATCTCGAGCAAGGCATCGTCGTAGATCACCTCAAGGCCGGGGTGATGGGCGACGATTGCCTGCGCCGTGTGGGCGGCACGTTGCAGGCGGCTGCTATAGACGACATCGATCTTCTCGTGGCGCAGCCGTTCGCCAAGCGCGGCAGCCTGCATACGGCCTAATTCCGACAGCGGGGCGTCTTGTTGACCTTGATACCGATTGATCCGGTTCCATTCACTCTCGCCGTGACGCACAATAATCAGTCGCATAGTTCACTACCCTAATAATGCAGATCGCGGGCTGGTCGACGAAGTTGTCTATCTTTTTACCATACACGCCCTTCGTCATCGTAATGGGCGGTGGCAAAACGTCACCAACTTCGTCGCCAAATCTCTCAGGATAGACGCGCAGCGCTATTATAGCTGAGGTGGTATCATTCGCGGTGTGAAGTCATACGTATCGTAGAGAGGAATCTTAGCAATGGCGGCGCCAATTGATCGTAGCACTCGCCGTTTTCTGATTGCGTTTCGCTATGCCTTTACTGGGATCGGCCATTTGTTGCGCACCCAACGCAATTTTCAGATTCATCTGCTCATTGGTGCCATCGCAATTACGTTGGGTGTGGTATTGCGGATTGCGCGTTGGGAATGGGTTGCGCTAGCGTTGATAATAGGGATGGTGCTGGCTGCCGAAGGTTTCAATACGGCGATTGAAGCGACAGTTGACTTAGCAACCAGCGAGCGCCATCCGCTGGCTCGCATTGCTAAAGATGTCGCTGCTGGCACGGTCTTGCTTTGCGCATTGACCGCAATTGTGGTGGGTGTGCTTATCTTTGGCCCGCGGTTATGGCTGCTTTGGGTGATTTTGACATAATCAATTTCATTGCTTTAACCTGCTGAAACTAGGGTATACTGAGCTTGTTCGTTGCACGTTCTTGGTCTGGGCAGCGCGATAGCCCGCTGAGCAGAGCCATAAGCAAGAGGTGCGACGGCTTTGCCAAGCCGTTGCTCGAGCGCGGCGGTCTAGCAGGCCGCCGCTACTGGTGCAATCTATGTGGCCACTTGTCCGGCAGGCTCGTCATCTTGGCCGTTACCGTGAAATTACGCAAGTGCTGGTGCATCACGGTTTTGGCTATTTGGTCGATCAGCTTGGTCTTACTGCATTGCTATCTTTGCCGCGCCGCGCAATATTGCGCGCGCCGGCCCCGCCGCCGTTGGGCAGCGCCGAGCGGTTGCGTGAGGCGTTGGTTGAGCTAGGCCCGGCCTTCGTTAAACTGGGCCAAGCGCTCAGTACCCGCCCCGATCTGCTGCCAGCCGACATGGTGGCCGAACTGAGCAAGTTGCAAGATACAGTGCCGCCATTCCCCGGCGCGCAGGCGGTGGCGCTGATCGAAACCACGTTTGGCCAGCCGATCGACCGCTTGTTCGCTTCCTTCGAGCGCGAACCGTTTGCAGCAGCGTCGTTGGGCCAAGTGCATGCGGCAGTCTTGTTCGATGGTACGCCGGTGGTGGTGAAGGTGCAGCGACCCGATATCGCCAATCGCATTCAAACTGATCTGGCGATTTTGGCCGATCTCGCGGCGCTGGCCCAAGAGCGACTGGCATTGGCTGCTCAATATAACCTGAGCGAGATCGTTTGGGAGTTTAGCGCTACCCTGCGCGCCGAACTTGATTATGTGCGTGAGGGGCGCAATGCCGATCGCTTTCGCCAGATGTTCTGCGGCAATCCGCACATCTACATCCCGCGTGTCTACTGGGAATATACCGATACTCGCGTCCTCACCACCGAGCGGATAATCGGCACCAAGTTGAACGATAGGGCAGCGTTGCGCGCCGCCGGGGTTGATTTGTCTCGCTTGGCCCGGGTGAGTGTCGAGATTACACTCGAAGAGATTTTCGGGCATGGCTTTTTCCACAGCGATCCGCATCCGGGCAATTTCTTCGTTATTGATAGCGAGGTGTTGGGCGTAGTCGATTTTGGGCAGGTCGGCACGCTCGATCACGCCACGATGCAAGGGTTACTCTTGATGATGGGGGCGCTGATCAGCCACGATAGCCAAAGCTTGCTGCGCGCGCTCGAACGGCTCGGCGTGATTCCGCGCCGGGCAGCGACGGCAGTGCTGCGCCGCGATCTCGAACGGTTCGTCGATGGGTTCGTCGATCGCCCGTTGGGCCAAATCTCGGCTCGCGAGACCTTTGAAGGCTTGACGGCGCTGTTACGCCGGCATCGGCTGATTATTCCCGGCCCGCTAGCCACCCTGCTGAAGACGATCGTGATGATGGAGGGGTTGGGGATGCAGCTCGATCCTACGCTTAACGTCTTTGATGCGGCGCGCCCATACATTCAGCGCGCCCTGCGCGAGCAGATCACGCCGGTAGCGTTGGGCGCACAAGTGCTAGCCGGTGGGCGTGAGTTGGGTGAGCTGGCGTTTGAGATTCCCGAACAGATTAGTCAGAGCCTGCAACGCCTCAACGAGGGCGAGTTGCACCTACAAACCCGCGAAGTTGAGCTACGGCGGGTCGCCGGTGCATTGATCGGTGCAGCAAACCGCTTGGCGCTGGCGTTGGTCGTGTCGGCGTTTATTCTCGGCGTGGCTATGCTGGTGGTGGCGATGCGGGCCTTTGAATGGTACGGCTGGTTGCCGTGGACATTGTTGTTTTTCGGTGTGGGTGGGGTGGTCACCGGCGGGATCATGTTGACGTTGGCGTTGTTACGGCGGGAGTAGGGGCGCAGCAGGCTGTGCCCCTACTGCGCTACCACGCCCTACTGCGCCCCTACCCCGTCGTGTTTTACCCCCCTAGTAACCGGTTTACGGTGGCCACGATTAACCGCCGTTCCACCGCCTTGATCCGTTCGTGCAACGATTCGACCGTATCGCCGGGCATAACCGGCACCTCGGCACTGGCTAAAATTGGGCCGTCGTCAACCCGCGG
>NZ_CALFBQ010000039.1 GCF_937951745.1 uncultured Chloroflexus sp. | reverse complement strand
CCTCGCTCAACGACCCAGCGGCGCGGCAGCGGCGCCATGAGCGCGTCGAAGCGCAGCACGAAGCCGCGTTTGGCTTCCGACCGTTTGACGACCTCCAGCCGGATGCCGTGGGCGTGGGCGTCGGCCGCCGGTTGTTCCCCTGTATCGCCCTGGTCGACGAACGTCACGCTTCGACGCTTCGGCTGGCTCAGCGCAAGCAGGCTCAGCGCACCGCTTCGACCGACTCGCCTGTGACGGCTTGGACCGGTTCAGCCAACGCGGCGACCGGCACGCGTGCCGGTTCGTTGGCGGGCGTGACAACCACGGCCAGCACCTGAACCAGCGGATCAACCGCCACGTGGCCGTGCTGTCCGTGCGGCGTTGCTGTCCGTCATCGCCGGAACGTGCGCCGCGTTCCGAGGTCGATGGCATCGTGCGCGCGGCACCGATGCGCGCCCTGCGATGCACGCGCCAGCGCGCGCTGATCATGGACGAGCGTCGCGCCGACCCCGGCCTTCAGTAGAGACGGTGCATTGCACCGTCTCTACTGCAAGATGGTGGAGCACGGCGGCAGATCGGTGAGTTGGAGAGACGTTGCATTGCAACGTTTCTCCTCTCGTGCGGACGATCCAGCGCCATCTGTTCACGACCTCGCGCAGCGCGTGGTTGCGCTACGGGGCGTCGTTGGACTGCTGGTCAAGGAGAGAGCGACGAAGGCCCCCTCCTTGTCGCTCCCATCGCGTGGATAGGGGTTACGTGTCATGCTGAACGCATCCCACCTTTATCTCTGAAGTGAATAACAGGCTCTAAATCCCAATTCTCTACCATTTTCCACTATCCGTCGTGTTAGTAGGAGCGAAAGATCAGACAGGGCTGTCGTGAGATAAGAGACGTAATCAACTCTGTTAACGTCCTGTAATCTAGATTCGCGCTAAGTAGACTGTATAGATACGTCCAAAGGGTTGTAGTAGTGTTTGTCATACTATCTTGCAATCTATAAGGAGATGTGAGTTGTGTGAGCATAGTTTCGATGACGTACAGACTTGGTTTGCAAATCTAAAAGAGCAGTACACCACTCAACTCGAAAAAAAGATTGCGCAGATTGAAGCAATTTGGGCGCGATGGCAATCTGGTGAGTTGCAGACGGACGATCTGCGAGAGTTACAGCGGATTGCGCACAATTTGGCCGGTTCAGGGGCGACATTCGGTCTTGCAGCGGTCAGTGATGCTGCGCGTGCCCTTGATGTCGCCCTTCAGCCGGTAATTCGCCGGGCTGATACAGATGAGGCAGCAGTGAGTCTGGCTTCGCTAGTGGAAAACCTGCTTGATGTGATGCGCAATAGCGGCGCACCAGTGCCGCAACCGCTCAGCCGTGGTCAGCCGGCGGCAGCCACGACGCTAATTTATCTGGCCGGGCGCAATCAAGACGAAACGGAAGAATTAGCGCGCCAAATCGCTTATTTCGGTTATACCACGGCCCAGTTTCGCAGCAGCGCCGAACTGTTAGCGGCAGTCGAGCGCCAGATGCCGAACGTGCTCATACTCGATCTTGATCTGCAAGAAGGGGAACAAAGCGGTATTGCTGCGGCTGCCTTCTTGCATGATCGGTACGGTCAGGCATTGCCGATGTTCTTTACCGCCAGTTCATCAGATTTTACTTTGCGTCTCGCTGCGGTGCGCGCCGGCGGGCGCGGTTATTTCACGCGGCCGATTGATGTTGGGCTGCTCATTGATCAGATCGATCAGATGACACAGCGGGTGAATACCGAGCCGTACACCGTACTCATCGTTGATGATTCAGCATTGATGGCGGAGGTGTATGCGTTGGCGTTGCGGGCGGCTGGGATGCGGGTGGTGACCACAACCGATCCGCTGGAAGCACCAATGTTATTGGCCGAACAGCCGCCTGATCTCATCTTGCTTGATGTCTATATGCCCGGCTGTAACGGGCAGGAATTAGCAGCGGTCATTCGCCAGCAGCCAGAGTATCACAGCATACCGATAGTATTCCTATCGGGAGAAACCGATCGCTCGGCGCAGTTGGCGGCGCTAGCGCAAGGTGGCGACGATTTTCTAACGAAACCTATCAATTTAGAGCATCTGGTGGCCGCAATCAGTTCGCGCATTCAGCGAGCGCGGGCGATGCGCAGTTTGATGGTACGCGATAGCCTGACCGGGTTGTTCAATCACAGCGTCACCCAAGACTTACTGATCCGTGAGGTGGCGCGCGCACGGCGGAGCAACCAGCCGTTGTCGGTTGCGTTGATCGATATTGACCATTTCAAGCGTGTCAATGATCAGTATGGCCATCGATCCGGCGATCGAGTTTTGAAGAGCTTAGCCCGGCTGTTACGGCAGCGGCTGCGCGCGAGCGACCTGATCGGTCGTTATGGAGGGGAAGAGTTTTTGATCGTGATGCCGGAAACGCGCGCAGCGAGTGCGGCCATGGTGGTTGACAGCCTGCGCGAGCGGTTTGCCCATATCGAGCATCAGTGCGAGGGAGCACCGTTACGGGTGACGTTTTCAGCCGGCGTTGCTGAATGGGCGCATGGGATTGAAGCCAGCGGCTTGATCGAAAAAGCCGATGCGGCCCTCTATCAAGCCAAGCGGCTCGGCCGCAATCAAGTTTTGATCGCCGATGCGCAGATTGGGCAGCCGCCGCAGCACCGCGTCTTACCGTTAACCACCAATCGGCTCCACAATGCGCCGGTGATACTGGTGGTTGATGATGACCCCGATATCGGCCGGTTGTTACAGCTCTGGCTCACTGATGCTGGTTACCGGGTCGAATTGACGCAGAACGGGCTTGAGGCATTGCAACGGATTGAACAGGGTGGGGTTGACGTTGCACTAATCGATATCTTGATGCCCGAAATCAGTGGAATTGATTTACTTGATCAGGTGCGTCAGCGTGGGCGAGAGCCAGCAGTCATCATAACTACGGCGTTTGGTTCAGAGCAGATCGCGGTAAATGCCATTCGACGCGGCGCCAACGATTATTTGCGGAAACCGATCAATCAGCAAGAGTTACTCTTAGTCCTTGAGCGTACCTTGACGAAGCTACGTTTGCGGCGAGAGAATGCGGCATTGCAACGTCGGCTTGATGAGAAGCGCCGTGAATTAGAAGCTGAGATTAAGCATGCAGCTCAGATTCAAGCCGAGATGCTGCCTCAACAGATGCCACGATTACCGGAGTACACTATCGCAGCAAGATGTATTCCGGCGCGTGAGATTGGTGGAGACTTCTACGATTGGAATGCGCCTGTATCTCATCTATTGAACATAACGTTTGGTGACGTGATGGGGAAAGGGATGTCGGCCGCGCTGCTAATGACAACAACTCGTGCTGTGTTTCGGTCGGTTGCGCGTGATACACCGCCTGAAGTCAATATTCGTTATGCAGTCAATGCGCTGTATGCCGATCTAGAACGAACTAGCAGCTTTGTCACGCTCTGCCATTTGCAGTTAAACCTAAATTCTCATACGTTGGCATTTGTTGATGCCGGTCATGGCTTAGGGTTTATTCGCCGTCACAGTGGTCATTGTGAACGACTTGAACCACGCGGCGCTCCGATCGGTATCTTTTCTCACGAGTCATACCGGCAGGGCGAGACGGTGCTTAACCCCGGTGATGCCTTGATCTTGTTCAGCGATGGTCTGCTTGATCCATGGCCGATGTTAGCGCGTGATCCGTTCCAGATTAACGATCTGTTGACAGATGGCATGACGGCTACGGGGATTGTTGATCGATTGTGTGCCATACCGGCGTTGCTCGGCCCGTTGACCGATGATTTAACAGTTTTTGCGCTTGTTCGTAATATGATGCCAGAGGAGTCGATATGATAGTATTAGTGCGGTGGTGGCTTGTTTTCCTCTTATGCTCGCTCGTATTTATTTGTCCATTGCCTACGTTGGCACAGGGACAGGCAATCAGCTTTGCCGACCTTGGCTACAGCGACCGCACAGCGCGTGGGATCGATGCGGTGCTCGATTATTACTTTCCGATTCCGACAGGGTTGCGTCCGGCGAGCGATGGCTTATTAACGTTACGGTTTAGCCACTCGCCACTGTTACGGTCTGATCGATCAACGATGACGGTTGCGTTGAACGGACGGTCGCTGGCGAGCACCCGGTTGACGGTGGAAAATGCTGTAGAGGGCGTGTTGGCTGTACCGTTGCCGGTGGCCGGTTTTACCGGGCCGGGGTTGTTTGTGCAGGTGCAGATCCACATGCGCTTGACCGATGATGCCTGCGAAGAGGTGCAGAATCCAGCGTTATGGACGGTTGTGAGTGGAGAGTCAACGCTCCAGCTTGACTTACAACCGGTTATGACAGGAACGCTCGCCGATCTGGCAGCACTGTTCGCGCCGCTACCGCTGAGCGTACCTACGATCCGGTTACCGCCGACCATTGTGTTATCGCCGGCAACTGATACGGCTACGTTAACTGCAGGAGGCATAGTCGCCTTTGCGATTGGGCAGTGGGCCGCATTGGCGAGGCAAGATCCGGTCGTGAACGTTGCAGAGGCAGTCCCTGCACAATCCCCTGCGATCGTGGTCGCGTTAGGCCCACTGCCAGCCGGAGATTGGGGAAATGTGCGTTGGAATGGCAATGCCTATGAAGTGGATGGACAGGTGATTCCGGTTGATCACGGCATTTTGGCGTTGGCACCAACTGCGCCGCCACAACTACTGGTGGCAGGTGCAACCCCCATCGCACTAGAGTACGCTGCGCGGGCTTTGACAGTCGCGTTGCCGGCGGCGCCGGCGCTGGCAGTGACTCAAGCGCCGCCGGCACCAGTCGCTGCAGCGTGGCAGGAAGGCGCTGCCAGTTTTGCCCAGTTGGGCATCGCACAGCGCCGGGTGATCGGCGCGGGTGAACACCAGATCGATTACGCCTTCGAGCGTCCGCCGGGATGGAATCTTCGAGTGGGGGCTACCCTCGAATTGCACGTCGTGACGGCGGCTGGCCTCGTGCCGGAAAGGTCGTGGTTGGCGGTATCTGTCAATGGCATCACCCTTGGTTCGCAGCGGCTGCGGGTGGAAGCTAACGCGATCGAGCGGTATCGGTTTGAACTGCCCGCCGATCTGCTCAATAGCGATTTGGCCGGTACACCGCTGCGCCGGATTGATCTCCAAGCGCGCTTGTATCTCGATCTGCCGAACAATGGTTGTGAAGAGGTCGATACATCAGCAGCATGGGCAATCATCGAACCGACATCGGCGTGGCGTTTACCCCATGATCCAGCGGCAGCAGACGATCTTGGCCGGTTTCCAGCAGCGCTCATTATTGGAGACACGAGCGCGCGATTGGTATTGCCGGCGCAACCAACTCTCGCCGAGATCCAAGCCGGCTTGGAGTTAGCGGCAGCAATGGGTCGTTGGAGCGCGCTGCCTGATGTGTTGCCGCCGCGTCTCGTGACTGCAGATACAATTGGCAATGAACGGAGTGGGCCATTGGCGATTCTGGGAGATCGCAACCGGAATTCATTGACAATGACCCTCAATACAGCCGCAACCACCCCGTTTGTGTATCAACCCGGTCGCGGCGCACAAGCGACGTTGAGTCTGATACCGTCGCCGTGGCAATTTGGTGCGCGGGTGTTGCTGATCGACGCTGCTGACGGTGCAGGTATGCGGCTAGGGGTGCGAGCGTTGCGTGAACGAGCGCTCTTAGATGTGCTACGCGGAGCGCAGGCCCAGATTACAGGGGATCGCGATAGTATTGTTGTGCCATTGACGCCGCCGCTGGCCGCCCCGCCGCAGACCTTGACGCCGCAAATTGAAGTCGCCTTGCTTGAGCGCATCCCGGTGTGGCAATTTGTCGGCGGCATCTTGCTGATTGCTTTGCTGGCAACGGTAGTGTTGGTCGTTCGTATTCGCTGGTTGCGCAAACAGTAAAGGATAGGTCTATGCGGTCTTCGTACCTCGACACAACCTTCCTGCGCGCCAGTTGGGGGCCAGCGGAATGGGCTGCGTTCCGGCGTGGCCTGATCAAGATTCTGGTGATTACCAACCTAACGCTCGGCGCGTACTACCTACTCTGGCGAGGAACTGTTTCGCTCAACTGGAATGCGTGGCTGTTTGCGTTAGCATTGTTTGGCGCTGAGCTGTACAGCTATATTGGCAGCTTCCTCTTTGGGCTTACCGTCTTTCGGCTGCGCGAGCGGGGCGAGCCGCCGCCGGCCCCGCCCGGTCTGCGGGTTGATGTATTTATCACTTGCTATAACGAGCCGGTCGAACTGGTGCGCAAGACCGTGCGGGCGGCCGTGGCGATCCGCTATCCACATCAGACCTATCTGCTCGATGATGGCAATAGTCCGGCAATGCGGGCAATGGCGGCGGAAGAGGGATGTGGCTATATTACTCGTTCGGCGGCATGGAAAGGATTTGATCGGCACGCCAAAGCCGGTAATTTGATCAATGCGCTTGAACAGACAACCGGCGATTTTGTGTTGATCCTTGATGCCGATCAGGTGCCGTTGCCGCAGATCCTTGACCGCACCCTCGGTTATTTTGCCGATCCACTAGTTGGGTTGGTTCAGACGCCGCAATACTTTATCAATGTACCTCCGGGAGATCCGTTCGGCAGCCAAGCGCCGCTCTTTTACGGCCCGATCCAACAGGGGAAGGACGGTTGGAACGCAGCATTTTTCTGTGGTTCAAATGCAGTCTTGCGCCGCGAGGCGTTGGCTCGCACCGGCTTGCGCTTCTTTGTGCGCGATGTCGAGCGGCGTATCCGGCGAGCATTACGCGAGGCCGATACGGTGATCCGGCAAGCAGAACGGCGGTTGACCAAAGTAGATCGGCAGCGGATTGCACCGGCGTTGCGCGAGCTGCGCAGGGCGGTGGCGCAAGCGCGGCGCGAGTTAGATCGCGGAGATACCTTTCAGGAAGTGACCGAGCGGTTTCAGCGACGAGCCGAAGAAGCGGCGCGGATGGTGGTGGCGGCTGATTTGCAACAGATCATGGCCGATCTGGCTGAAATTCAAGCGGTCGAAGCTGCCGAGATTATGCGTGCGCTGAATGACGAGGCGCTCTTGGCGGAACTGGCAGCGCGCGATCGATCGCCGTTGGCGGCGATCGAAACCGTGCGGCAACTCATCCCGCTGCTTGTTAATGAAGCGATGGATTACCTGCCGATTTCGACGATCTCGGTCACCGAAGACATGTCAACTTCAATGCGCATGCATGCGACCGGTTGGCGTTCGGTCTACCACGATGAAATATTGGCCCATGGGTTGGCGCCGGAAGATCTGCGCAGCGCGCTGCAACAGCGATTACGGTGGGCGCAGGGCACGATTCAAGTGATGCTGCGGGAAAATCCATTGACCTTGCCGGGCTTGAGTTTGGGTCAACGCCTCGCCTATTTTGACACGATGTGGAGCTATTTGTCGGGAGTGCCGACAATTATTTATTTGATCTCACCAGTGCTTTACCTTATCTTTGGCTTATTGCCGGTCAATGCGTTATCCGATGAATTTTTCTGGCGGTTGGCGCCGTATCTGATTGTCAACCAATTGCTCTTTGCCGTGATCAGTTGGGGACGGCCAACGTGGCGCGGGCAGCAATACAGTCTGGCGCTCTTTCCGCTCTGGATCAAGGCGGTGACGACTGCGGCAGCCAATGTATGGTTCGGTAAGAAACTCGGTTTTATCGTTACGCCGAAGACCCGGCAAGCGGGGCGCTATTTTGGGCTGGTGCGCTGGCAGCTTTTGATGATGCCATTGCTTGCGGTAGCGATTGTGGTGGGGTTAGGGCAATTGGCATTGGGCTGGCGGAGCGACGGGTTGCCGGTGGTGGTCAACGTTTTTTGGGCAGTGTATGATCTAGTTATGCTCAGTGTAGTTATCGATGCAGCAATGTACCAACCTACCGAGGAGCAGTAGCACAGTATGGCGCCAGAGTTTGTGAAGGGGGCGTTGATGGAGATCACGGTCAATCCAGTGGACGAACGCACGGCAGTGGTTCAATTGCGGGGCCGGCTCGATCTGTTAGTCGCCGCAGAGGTGAAGCAACGGCTGGTACAGGCCGTCAACGAAGGGTTTCGGTTATTGGTAGTTGATATGAGCGAAGTCAGTTTTGTTGATAGTTCAGGGCTGGGCGCACTCATCGGCGGGTTGAAGGCGACCCGGTTGGCCGGTGGTGATCTGCGGCTAGCTTGTGTGGGCGCGCAAGCGCTGGCGATTTTGGAATTGACCACGCTGAACCGAGTCTTACGTCCTTACCCCAACGTGGCTGAGGCATTGCAGGCGAACTTGTAGTTCTGAGATGCGCTATGAACCGTATCGAGCGCCAGTATGAACTCAGCGTCGTGCCGTCAGAAGGGATTGAGCAGTTGCATACCGCACTGGCTTCATTTTGGGATGAAGCCGGGGTTGCGCCTGAGGCGCAGATACGGTTTAACACGGCGATAGCCGAAGTGGTGGCGAATATCTTGCAGTATGCGGTGAGGCCGGGCGATGGGCCAATTCAGTTGCGGTTGCGTTTCACCCCGGCGCGAATTGAGGCTCGGTTGGTTGATCGAGGGCGCGCGTGGGAGAGACCGGCAATAGTAACCTCGCTCCCGGAGGATTGGCACGAGAGTGGGCGTGGATTGGCGATTGCCGGCGCGATTCTTGATACGTTGCAGTACCGCCGGTTCCGTAACCTCAATTGCTGGCGGCTGGTGTTGGCGGTGCGGTAGGGAAGAGTGAACATAATGATTGAGGCAGTGGGACTACCGCACTCCATAGGTCGTTGTTTACGGCGTCGGTGTGAGCGCCGGGCGCGGGGTGCCGATCAGCGACGGAATCAGCAAGGTTTGGCCGGGTTGGATGAAGTTGGGATCGGTGAGATTGTTGGCCGCGACCAACTCATCGACGGTGACGCTGAAGCGCTCGGCGATGGCGCTGAGTGTATCGCCAGCTTGCACGATGTATAATGCCGCCACCGTTGGTGTTGGGCGCGGGGCGCTAGCGTAGGCCGTCGCCGTAGCGTCAATATCGAGGGTTGGCGCGGGTGTAATGTCGAGAACGGCCGGCAGGGTAGGCAGATTGCGTGGCGGCGGATCGGGCAGGCAGGCAGTCAATGCCACACTAGCGCACAACATAAGCGCCCCTATCATCCCAAGCCACATTTGGCGCACCACAATCACCCCCTTGATCGGCACCTGTGCGGTCACAACAGATTATTGTAGCAGGCGGTCGAATCGACGTCAATGTGGTTTCGCGGCGACGAAACTGCGATTGGCGCGGTAGCAGGGAAATTACCGTTTCAGTGTGGGGCGGGCGTGTGGCGACGCTGGTTCAGTAACATCGTTTCCGCGACGGTCAGCACGTGGGCCGGTTGGATGGCCGCCATGCATTCGGGTGGATCGGTGGCACGCGGGCAGGCGGCGAAGACGCCGCAGGGGCTGCACGGCAGGTTGGCGCTGATCACGCGCTGGCGGGCCGGATCACCCCACGGCCCGAAGCGGCGCGGATCGCTCGGCCCAAAGAGGTGGATCGTGGGCACACCTTGACTGACGGCGATATGGAGCGGGCCGCTATCAACGCCAATCACCAGTGCGGCATAGCTAAGCAAGGCGGCGAGCCGGTCGATAGTGAGGTCGGCGCTCAGCGTCAATACATCTGGTTGGGCGGCGGCAATCGCGGCCAGCTCAGCGCCTTCGGTGGGGCTGCCGGTGAGGACAATCCGCCGGCCCGGTTGGCGCAACCCTTGAATCAGGCGCATCCAGTGCTCGCGCAGCCAGTGTTTGGTGGGGCCGCCAGTGCCGGGATGGAGGATGATCACCTGCGCCTCCGGCGCGCTATGGTGGTGGAGCCATGCCTTCGCCCATTCCTGTGCAGCGGGTGTAGGCGAGAAGCGCAGCGGCCCCGGCGCAGGCTTGGCGCTGGTAAGAGCTGCAACGAGGTCGAGCGCCTGTTGGGTTACGTGCTGGCGGGGATCGTAGGGCAATGCCACGCTGAGCAACGGTTGGCAGAGCGGGTGAGCAAAGCCGATCCGGTGGGGAATACCGGCCAGTAGCGCGAGAGCTGCGCCCCACCAATGGTCATCACGCAAGATGAGCGCCGCATCGTAGCACTGTCGGCGCAGCCGCCATGCCGCGCGCAGCAAGAGGGTATACGGCGCGAGCGGCATCGGTTTGGCGGCGGCGCGGTCGAAGGCGGGAAAAGGCAGCGTTTCGAGCGCGTTGAGTTCGGGCAAGCGCTGCCACATCGTGGCAGCCCATGGCCCGACCAGCCCCGTAAGGTGTGCGGTGGGCAACGCTTCTCGCAGCGCGGCCAGCGCCGGCGTCGCCAGCAATAGATCACCGAGGTGATCGGGTTTGATGATCAGCACCCGTTGCGCTGGATTGGCCGGCATACGGCGCACTAATGGACGGGCTACGGCGGCCAGCAGGCGCAAGAGTGAGGGATGCATAGCGTGAATGTATCGTAGAGACGTTGCAATGCAACGTCTCTACGATGATTAAAATAACAACGCACTTGCTTCACGGGCCAATTGGCGTAATCGTTCGGCAACTGCTTGATTCGCGCGTTTCTCTTCCTCGGCAGTCCGCTCGTTAAGGCGGCGAGCCAAGTCAGGTGTGATCTTGGTCACATTCTTGCGCAGCAAGCGCGTGGCCTCAGCCGTTGTCTCTTGGGCGAGCAGCTCGTTGATAAAGCGGTCTTCGGGCGAGAGACGTGACTCAATAATGTCTTTCGCAGCGGTCGCCAGCTTCTCAAGCTGCTCGACCAGTTCTAAACTGCCGGCGTGATGAGCGGCAGCAATACTGGCCGAAATGACTGTCAGCAAGCCTTCATCCACTTCAGCGGCCCGTTCACGTAAAGCGGCTACTGGATCAGGCGTAGACAGCACGGCATCAATCAAGGCGCTGCCACGCTCGAATAGCTCTTGAGCGGCGCGGTCAATCTCTTCGACCAGCTCAAGAATGCGCGCGCGCCGCGCGGTGAGCATCTGGGCCGTAGCGGTATCGCCGGCAGCCTCTGCCGCCTCGATTTGCTCAGTCCACAATTCAAAAAAGCCGTAATCGATCAGCGGGCGCAATTCGTGGACAGCGGCAGACAGCTCGTCGTCGCTGACGGTGCGGAGACGCTCGATAGCGGCCTTCACCTCTTCGGCGGCGGCCAAGGCGGCGGCGCGGGCGACATGCGCTTGCAGCTTCTCGCGCACCTTGATCAACATCGCACGCATGTGAGCTTGCGCGTCATTGGTGGCGTTGATAAATGCATCGAGGGTGGCAAAAAACTCCGGCGTAAGCTCGGCAGTGTAGCGTTGGGCCGCCTCAGTAAACTGCGCGTCATCTTCAACCAGATTGACCAGCTCAGTCAAAATCTCAACATAGCGATTTTGGCGGCGCAAGTCTTCGGCAGAGACGCCATCAGCTTCGTAAATAGCTTCGATCAGCGATTGTAGGGTCAGAAAGCGGCGGGGCGCCAGCAGATAGCCGCGGGGCGCGTCGGCGGGTAAGGCACGGATCAGAAACGCCGAGGCATCGCCGACGAATTGCTCAATCTCTTTGGGCTGGCTATTCAGCTCTTGCGGCACGTACACTAGAAAGAGCTGCTTACCGGCATCGTGATAAATCAACGGCGCGCTGAGCATACTGGCCAGCCCGCAGCCGGGACAGACGGCGACATTCAGTTGGCCGGTGAGCAGCGCCGCTTTGAGTTCGGGTTGCTCGCCGCCATCAACAATCGTATAGACCAGCGAGCGGAAGCGGGTGCCGCAGGATGGGCAAGCGAGTTGAACCGGTTGAGGAGGGGCCGAAGGCATTGATCTTCTCCAGTGTCTACCATTTCGTTCGTCGCTGATTATACCACTCGTCGCCCAACAACGGCGTAGAGAGGATCGCTCAGCCAATGATGGGGCGAACGGTCAAGACACCGGATCTGTTCAAAGCCACCGGCCAGCTCGAAGTAGTAACGCACCAACTCCATGTGTTGGCGGTCGTTGGTGGCTAACCAGACTCGCACTGCTTTACTTGGGAAGCAGCGGTTGGAAAAGGTGACGATGAAGGGTCCTCCCGGTTTGAGGATGCGGGCCACCTCGGCGAAGACCTCGACCGGGCGAGTCATATATTGGACGGAGACGGTGCAAACGACACCGTCAAAGGTGGCGTCGGCAAAGGGTAACTGCGGGTTGTCGTTGAGGTCGTGGACGACATATTCGTGGAGCTGCGGGTTGAGCCGCATCTCGTCTTCGTTGAGACCAAGTCCAACCACGCGGGTCAGCGGAATATCAGTTGGCAGATGGCTGACATAACTGCTCATCAGGTCGAGTAGGCAACCGCCGTGGGGCAGTTCCTCGCGGATCAACTGTGTCACGGCGCAGCGGGCCAGTTCATCAATATGAGCAGTGAGACGGGGGTAGAGATAGAAAAGACGATCATCGCTCTCATCGTATCGCTCGAAGTATTCAGGTGGAAGACCGCTTTGGCGCACTATTGCCCCCATCTGGTTAGTCATTGCGAGCGGGTGGTGTGATCTTGCGATATTGCTAATCACCCGCTGCTGCGAGCAGCGAATAGACGGTTACAGCCTGTGAATTGACCGATAACGATAGCTGTAGAATGCAGCATCTGAGCCGTCCAAACTAGAACCTTAGCGGTGTACAGCAGCTAGGCTGTTGCAGCTTCTCGAGATAAACCTGCAAAATGTTAAGCACGTCTGCTCGTTTGGACAACTGGGATGGGCGCAGCCGGTCCGCTAGCGCAATCCATTTGTGGCAGTCTGTACCTGCCAACACCAGAGCAGTGACGCTATGTTATAGTATAGGTCGGTTTTTGATTCGAGCGCAAGGGCGAGCTTGCAGTGAGGTACCACCATGCGGGCAATCCAGATCCATCAGACCGGCGGGCCAGAGCAGTTGCAATTGGTCGATATTCCAGCGCCGGCGCCAGCGCCGGGGCAAGTGCGGGTAAAAGTGGCGGCGGCAGGAGTCAATTTTATCGACATCTACCATCGCAGCGGTCTCTACCCGCAGCCGTTACCGTTCACGCTGGGTCTGGAGGTGGCCGGCACGGTCGATGCGGTCGGTGAAGGTGTCAGCGAGTGGGCGGTTGGCGACCGGGTGGGGTGTGTGACCGCTCTCGGTGGCTATGCCGAATATGCGCTGGCGCCAGCCGATAAGCTGGTGCGGGTGCCTGATAATGTTGATCTCGAAACCGCAGCAGCGGTACTGTTGCAGGGCATGACGGCGCATTATCTCACCTTTAGCACGTTTCCTTTAAAAGCGGGTGACACGTGTCTCGTGCATGCCGCTGCCGGCGGGGTCGGCCTGTTGCTGATCCAGATCGCGAAACGGCTGGGGGCGCGGGTGATTGGTACAGTCTCAACTGAAGAAAAGGCGGCGCTGGCCCGCGCTGCCGGCGCCGACGAGGTGGTGATCTATACGCGCGAGTCATTTGTCGAGCGGGCGCGGGCGTTTACCAACGGGCGGGGGGTTGACGTGGTTTACGACTCGGTGGGGGCGAGCACGGTGGAAGGCAGCCTCGACAGCTTGCGCCCGCGCGGGATGTTTGTCACCTTCGGCAATGCCAGCGGGCCGGTGCCACCGATTTCACCGCTGACGCTCAGCAGCAAGGGGTCGTTGTTTATGACCCGGCCTACCCTCTTTCACTACATCGCGACGCCAGAAGAATTGCGCTGGCGGGCGAGTGATCTGTTCACGTGGATCGGGGCAGGTGAATTGCAGGTGCGGATCGACCGGCGCTATCCGCTGGCTGAGGCAGCCGAGGCGCAGATCGCCTTGGCGAGCCGGGCGACGAGCGGGAAGCTGTTGCTTATCCCGTAGCAAGGGATCAACGCAAAGGCGCAAAGCACGCAGAGGTTTTAAGAGGGTGTGCGAGAGTGAGCTAAGCTCTAGATACTTAGCGTCTTCGCGCTAAAAACGGCTCATCTTTGGGTGGCGTCTTTGCGTTTGAATTCATAACGGTATCCACGTCGCGGTGATGCGCAGATTGCGCGCCGTGACGTTTTTTGTTAGCGCAAGAAGGAGACAAGCTTATGCGGCTGGTGATGAAATTTGGCGGCACCTCGGTTGGCAGCGCCGACGCGATCCGGCGGGTGACAGAGATTGTCGGCACGCATGCCCGCGAGCATGAGGTGGTGGTAGTGGTATCGGCGATGAACGCACCTGATCTGCGCACCACCGACACCTTAATCGCGGCGGCGAAGGCAGCGGCGGCGGGCAATGGCGATGCCACGGCGCAGGTAGCGCCGCGGTTGCTCGAACTCCACATGCGGGTCGCCGCCGAGTTGGTGACGCCGGCCGAGCGGGCGGCGCTTGAGCCAGAAATTCGGGCAATGCTTGACTACATGAGCGATCTGTCGCGTAGCATCGCGGTGCTCGGCGAACTGACGCCGAGGGCGCTCGATCTGTTCAGCGGGTTGGGTGAGCGGCTCAATGCGCGGCTGATTGCGGCGGCCCTGCGGAGTGCTGGGATCGACGCTGAGGCAATCGATGCCACCGAGTTGATCGTAACTGACGACCGCTATGGCAATGCGTCACCAATCGAACCTGACACCCGCGAACGCAGCCGGGCGCGGTTGTTGCCGTTGCTGGCGGCGAAGCGGGTGCCGGTGGTGACCGGCTTTATCGGCGCGACGCGGGCCGGCGTACCGACGACGTTGGGCCGGGGTGGTTCTGACTACACCTGCGCCATCCTCGGCGCCGACCTCGATGCCGATGAGGTATGGTTCTGGAAAGAAGTGGACGGGGTGTTGTCGGCGAATCCGAAAGTCGTACCGGAAGCGCGCACCCTGCCCCGGCTCTCGTATGCTGAGATGGGTGAGATGGCGTACTACGGGGCGAATGTGCTGCACCCCAAGACGGTGCTGCCGCTGGTGCATCGCCGCATCCCGATCCGCATTCGCAACACCTTCAACCCCAGCCATCCGGGTACGTTGATTGACGCCGAGGGCGATGGCGAGAGTGTGCGGGCAATTACGGCGATCAAAGGGTTAAGTCTGATTACCGTTGGCGGGCCGGGCATGCTGGGCCTCACGGGGGTGGCGGCGCGCATCTTTGGTGCAGTGGCGCGGGCTGGCGCAAATGTTTTGCTGATCTCGCAAGCCAGCAGCGAGCAGAGCGTCTGTTTTGCAGTGCCGGGTGACGAAGCGACTAAAGTGGTCAACGAGCTGCGTTGCGAGCTTGATCGCGAATTTGCCGCCCATGATGTCGAGCATATCGGCACGATTGCGCCAGTTGTGATTGTAGCTGTAGTAGGGTCAGGCATGCGCGGCACGCCGGGGATTGCCGGGCGGGTGTTTGGCGCGCTCGGCGCGGCGGGGGTGAACGTGATCGCGATCGCGCAAGGCAGCACCGAGAATAATATCTCGCTGGTCGTCTCAGAAGCAGACGCCGATAAGGCGGTGCGGGCGGTGCATGGGGCTTTCGTGACAACGAATGAGGGGAACGAATAAACGACTGAATGAACGAAAGGGGTAACGAATCGTTTCGGAAAGCCGCACGGTGGTACGGCTCCCGCATATTGTGGGAACGGAACGCCGCACAGCGGTGCGGCGTTCCCCCACGTGGCCGGTGTCTGTCCCGAATTACCGTCTGCTCAGCGCTAGATGCGCTTCGTAAAGAAGACGCTCGGTGGTATCCCAGCCGACGCAGCCATCGGTTAGCGAGACGCCGTACTTGAGGGCGCTGCGGTCGGCGACGAGTGGTTGCTTACCCTCGAACAGATTACTCTCAAGCATCATACCGATGATCGGCAGATTCTCTTCGACCATATAGCCGAGCACCGTCTGCCAGACGGCTTCTTGGCGGCGGAAATCGCCGCCGGAGTTGGCGTGGCTACAGTCGATCATGACTGCGGGTGTCAGTTCAGCTTCGCGCATTAGGCGCGTCGCTTGCACGACATACTCAAGGTGATAGTTGGGGCCGTGGCGACCACCGCGCAATATCACGAAGCTGTCGGGGTTGCCGGTGGTGCGCACCACGCCGCTGCGGCCGTCTTCATCAATGCCGAGGAAGCTGTGCGGCACCGCCGCTGAGACGCAGGCGTTGACGGCGACTTGGATCCCGCCATCGGTGCCGTTTTTGAAGCCGACCGGCATCGAGACGCCGCTGGCCAGCGCGCGGTGGGTTTGGGCTTCGCTGGTGCGGGCGCCGATGGTGGCGAGGCTGATCTGATCGTCGAGGTACTGCGGGCTGATCGGGTCGAGCATCTCGGTGGCGACTGGCACACCTAATTCATTAATCGCCAGCAACAGTTGGCGGGCGATGCGCAGGCCGGCTGCCATATCGAACGAACCGTCGAGGTGGGGATCGTTAATCAGACCGCGCCAGCCGACGGTCGTGCGCGGTTTTTCGAGGTAGGTGCGCATCACGATCAGCAACTGATCACTGAGCGGCTGTTGGAGGGCTTGCAAGCGACGGGCGTAGTCGAGCGCCGCTTCGGGATCATGGATTGAGCACGGGCCGACGACTATAATCCGACGCTGGTCGTCGCCGCGCAGAATGCGGCGAATCGCGGCGCGGGCCTCGGCGACGGTTTGGGCCGCAGTAGGGGTAATGGGTAACTCGGTCTTGAGCGCACGCGGCGGTTGCAACGGCGTCAATTCGCGGACGTGCAGGTTTGCTAATGGCGTCTGGTTCATAGGGCGTATGCTAACTAAGAGAAAACGCAAAGACAGAGGTACGTGCCTCTGCGTCTTCGCGTCTGGTATTCAAATGGCCGGTACTAGTATACCGCGAATTGCAGCGAGCGCGCAGCGCGGGATGGGGCTGTGTTCTCTGCGATAGTCATTTATTCTCCGGCCATAATGCGTTCGTAAGCGGCACGCAGCGCAGCAGCTTCCTCATTACTGAGCGGCATGAGCGGCAAGCGCAGCGCTGTTTCGGGCAAGTTGCTTGTCCAAGCCAACGCGGCTTTAAGCGCCGTCGGGGTATTGATCGGATCGATCAGGTCGCGCACAGCGCTGAGACGAGCTTGGGCTGCCGAGACATCACCGCCGTTGTGGTAAGCATCGAACACGGCGCGGGCAAGGCGGGGGAAAGCGCTGGAAAGAGCGGTAATCGCGCCGGCGGCGCCATCGGCCAGCGCGCGGGCGATGAGGCGGTCGCTGCCAGTGAAGATGCGCAATTGCGGGTAACGGTCGATCAGCATCTTGGAATGCTCCCAATCGCCGCTGCTATCTTTAAGGCCAAAGAACTGGCCGGGATGGCTATCGAGCAGGCCATCGATAATTGTGGTCGTGATTGGTACCCCGGTCACTTGCGGGATGTGGTAGAGCATGACCCGCGCATCCGCCGGCAATGCGTCGCAGAGAGCGCGAAAATAGGCCAAGATACCGGTCTCGCTCGGTTGCTTAATATAAAATGGCGGCATCACCAGAATCGCATCAACCCCTAACTCAACCGCTGCCCGGCTCAGCGCAATCGTATCGGTGAGCGCCGCGCAGCCGGTACCGGCAATGACGCTTAGTTCACTACGGTGTTGCATAATGATCTCAAGCGTTCGTATGCGTTCAGCGACGCTCATCGATGGCCCTTCACCGGTAGTACCGAGTGCAAGGACGCCATGCATGCCGCCATCAGCCAGAAATTGTACATATCCCGGCAGCCATTCATAATCAACCGGGCCGACATCGCTGGTGAATGGAGTGAGCATTGCGCTGATAATGCCCTGAATCTCTGCCATAGCCGCTCCTCCTCCCTGATCATTGCATTTGGTAGAATCTACCACTAATATCATTTTGCGTAAACAAGATATGCGTTGGGGATGACACCCAACAAGATGATCATGTCCGTGTTCGTAGGGGATTGCTTCGGGTTTTCTAGATAATATTTCGCATTGCCTAGACCGACCCTCGCAATGACACTTAGCAAGATCAGTAGGGAGACAGCCCTGTCTCCTTACCGCGCCACATGGTGTAGAATCAATCGGCGGCAAGCAAGCTTATCAGTGAAGAAGGCGGTTATGAAAGGTCTTGTGCTGAGCGGCGGCAAAGGAACTCGGCTCCGTCCGATTACGTATACCAGTGCCAAGCAACTGGTGCCAGTAGCGAATAAACCCGTTCTCTTTCGTGTGATCGAAGCCATCCGCGATGCCGGCATCACTGACATCGGCATTGTGATCGGCGATACCGGCGACGAGATCCGCGCAGCGGTTGGCAATGGCCGGCGGTGGGGGGTCAAAATTACCTACATCCCGCAAGAAGCGCCGCTGGGGTTGGCGCATGCGGTCAAGATTAGCCGCGATTTTCTCGGCGATGACCGATTTGTGATGTTTTTAGGCGATAACTGCATTCAAGGCGGGATCAGCCCGTTGATCGAGCAGTTTGGGCGGAGTGACTACAATGCGCAGATCGTGTTGAAAAAAGTAGCCGATCCGCGCTCGTTCGGCGTCGCCGAACTTGATGATGATGGGCGTATCATCCGGTTAGTTGAGAAACCGCGTGAACCGAAGTCGGATCTGGCACTGGTCGGGATTTACATGTTCGATCACCATGTCTTCGAGGCGGTTGAGGCGATCCGGCCCTCGGCGCGCGGTGAGCTGGAGATTACCGATGCGATCCAGTGGTTGGTGAGCCACGGCTACAATGTCTACCCCTACATCCATGAAGGGTGGTGGATCGACACTGGCAAGAAGGACGATATGCTCGAAGCCAACCGGCTGGTACTCGACGAAATGGAGCCGTCGGTGCAGGGCTATGTCGATCGCGACTCCCAGTTGATCGGCAAGGTGATCATCGAGCCGGGGGCCGAGATTATCAACAGCACGATTCGTGGGCCGGCGATTATTGGCGAGCATACGCGAATTGTGAATGCGTATGTAGGGCCGTTTACCTCGATTTACCATCACTGCCACATCGAAGAGTGCGAGATTGAGCATAGCATTGTGCTGGAATATTGCACCATCCGCGGGTTGCCCCACCGCTTAGAAGACAGTCTGATCGGGCGTAATGTCGAGATTGGGCGCAGCCCGCTGCGGCCCAAGGCGTACCGATTGATGTTGGGTGATAACAGTTCGGTGGGCGTGTTGTAGGGACGCAGCCCGCTGCGTCCCTTGAGGCACAGCACGCTGTACCACTACCACCCCGTCGTATCCATCTCGTTCTGGTCTTCTTGGCGGCGCATGCGCCAATACTGCGCGGCGAAGCAGATGAGGGTCGTGCGATCAAACACATTCGCATCGATGTCGTTGCGTACATCAAGCGCCTTGTAGAGGTTATCGATATATTTGCGCACGGTACTCTCACTCAAATTGCGTTGGCGCGCAAGATGGTCAGGTGTGAAGTGAAGCTGCATGGCTATTTCGCGCAAGTGGTGCGACAGACGGTCGAACCGAGGTGCGATTCGTTGCACGGCGGCGCGTAAGCGCGGATCGTCAATCGAGGCGAGAAAGTAGTCTGATGGCTGCATTGTCGTCTCCTTGGGTGGTGCCGTGTTCTTGTCTGCGCGCTCGCCCGGCCTTCGATCTCTGTGATGAGCGGTCGTACTATTGCGCGGAAGTCAGTTTTGGTTGGCTCACATCAAGAAATGCCAACAATGGCCGAATTTGGCAGCGATGTTGGCTGTGCGGAATGCAATTGGGCAGTGGGATTGCGAATGGTGAACAGGGTCAAGGAGAGTGAGGATTGCATAACTGGCTTGCTTTTCTCGCGAAGTTGATTAAGAGCTAAGAAGTAGCTTTACGGATCGCGCTGCATTTGCTATGCGGCGCAGCCATACTCTTTGGATCGAAGCGCAGGGTGACTAGCTGCCACCCTCCCCTCCATTCCCTCCCGGCATCCGCGCCACCACCTGCGGAGCGATCTCATCGCCAAGAGTGATAAACAACGAGCCGAAGTGGATGATCTATCCGGTTGCCGTGCGCATAGCAGAGATAGAGAATGGCGGTGCGGCGTCGCTCGCAGGAGCGGTGTAAGCATCGGGAGTATGCTCCCACAACTCGCTGAAATGGGGTCATTCCCACCAGCGCGCTACCTGCTCGATATACCATGACTCACGTTCACAATAAGCGTTTTGCACCTTAAAGCCGTAAATGTTCCGCTGAGCGAAACAGCGCCATCGCTCGTGATCAAGGTAGAGCAGGTGATAGACCGGTGAACGCGGATCGAACATCATCTGTATCACATTGCGCATTTCCGCCGGTATCGCTTCATACTCCGCGCGCGCGATACTCGCTACAGCGAGCAAACACTCGTTCACATCGAGCACATCCCAATCGCGGTTGATGGTGTATACCGGCAGCGGAACGAACTGCATGACCTTGCGGGCCACCTGCACGAAGGTTGCTAATGCCTCGCCTGACCGGTACGGTTGAATGGGGTCATGATGGGCGGTCATCAGCAGCCGGTTGCCTTCAGTGAGATCGCATTCTAAGTAATCGGCAATCGTCATCACGATATCGCGTGACGGCGGTTTCTTAACTTCCCGGACCGGAGAGCTGGGCATGACGAATAGACCTCGCGAAACTGGTTGTCGGTGAAGGCCCAAGGTTCGTGTTGCCAATGGCTCGGCGGACGTTGCTGCTGGGCCAGTTCATTGCGCCGACGCCGGCGTAATTCTTCGACCGTCGTGACGAACGCTTAGCAGGCAGGATGAGCGTTGGTGGTTTACAGCGATCCCAAACGGCTATCGTAAGTTTCCTTGCGATTGATATTGGGCGCCGAACGTCTCAAAACTACCCAGCAGGCGTCATGTAATTAGACAGCTTGATCGGTTCATTCTTTATGTCTATACTATAGAGTACGAAATACCCAAAATCTTTGAGCTTTCTTGCGGTTATTTTGAGGTCTTCTTTTTTATATCGACCGGCCAATGGATCTCGAGGCTGAACTCAACTCATTACGCCGCGACATCGAGCAATTACGCGCCGAAGTGTATGAGCTGCGCCGTTGCTGCGAGCAGCACAATGCCTCACGTCATGGTTTCCAGCGCTCAGCCGATCGCTTGGCAATCTTCGCCGAATTTGTGAAAACACAGTTGAAAACGATACCTTCTGAGGAGTCTCGTCGTGGCCGGCGCTATCGAACTCATGCCGAATTGGCCGAGGCGATTGGTCTCTCAAATGCGACCCTCAGCCGCAAGTTGCACGGGAAAGAGCCGTTGTTACCGGCGGATGTTAAGCGAATCGTGCGTCAATTGTTGATCTGGGGTTGTTTAGATAGTCGGCTGCGCGTTCGACAGATATTGAGTGAGATGGGAGTAGAGGATTTCACTCCGGCAGAATACCAAGAAATCGAACACATTCGTGGTTACGAAATCTATCCCTATGCTCGATCGAAGCTTGATCGTCTGCGTGATGATCTCAGTTCGCAACAGATTGCCGAATTAGTACAGCGGGTAGGGTACGGGGACGGGCAACATACTCCCGACACACTGATCACGTTTATGCGTGAGCGAAAAGAATACCCGCAACTACGGATGATGGCGCTAGAGGTGTATTTACGGGCAACGCCTCCGACGCAGCGACGGGCTGATGTGTGCAGTGTGTTGCTCCATGATTTTGATGCCAGCGTGCGTAAGTTTACCGTGCAGATGATGCGAGAGTATCAGGTGCCTATAGCCGAAGACGACTTGTTGCACGTACTCAACGACTCGCACCAAGATGTGGTATTAAACGCAGTCAAGCTGGCCGGTGATTTCGTCCGCGCGCAGCGCATTGATCCGGTCTACCTGACTATTCCCAATATCGCCAATCATCGCTACTGGTTGATTCGCTGGTTGGCGATAGAGGCAATTACTGATGCCGATGCCGAATATAACAAGCCGGAAACAATTACTCTTTTGCAGGCATTTGCCGGATCGAAGTATTGGAAGTCGCGCAAGCGGATTATTGAGTATATCGGCGAGCGTTACCGACGTGGCAATCTAGTCGGTGACGATTATCATATTGCACTGGCTTTGCTCGATCAATGGGCAACCGATGGTCAATCATCGCCTGAGAATACAAAACGGGCCCGCACCATGGTAGCACTATTGCGGAGTGCTTCGTAACTCATCATTGTTTCCCAAACACCTCTTGCCACACGTCGTACACCGTATTTTTGGGCGCGCCCAAGGCTTGGGCGGCGCGGCGAACGGCGGTGCTACCGCTGATCCCTTGGGCGGCGAGTTGGCGGAGGTAGTCGGCGATGGTGTCACGAGTGACTGTGGCTGCTGGTAGGCGTAAGCGTTGACGGTCACGTTTGTGTTCGCCGGTTAAGGTAGCGCCAGCGATGACAATGGTAAACTCGCCGCGGGGAGGGTGGCTGGTAAAGTGTTCGATCAGCTCGTTCGCAGTGCCACGAATAGTGGCCTCGAAGCGTTTAGTGAGATCGTTGGCGACGGCGAGTTGTCGTTCGCCAAGTGTTTCGGCGATGTCACGCAATGTTTCGATGATACGGTGCGGCGTCTCGAAACAGATCACGGTGACGGTCATATCAGCGATCTCACCAAGCAGTTCGCGTCGTTCACGCGCTTGGCGCGGCAGAAAACCAACGAACAGAAAGCGGCTGGTTTCCATGCCTGACACAACCAAGGCGGCGAGTGGCGCGCTGGGGCCGGGAATGGGCGTCACCGCGTGCCCCGCCGCGAGACACGCCTGCACCAGTTCTTGACCGGGGTCGGAAATTGCCGGCGTACCGGCATCTGATACCAACGCAACATCACCGGCTTGCAGCTCAGCGAGTATCTCGTCGCGCCGAACCAGTTTGTTGTGTTCGTGGTAAGAAATGCAGGGGGTTGTAATCTGGTAGTGGTTCAGCAGAATGCGGGTATGGCGAGTGTCTTCGGCAGCGATCAGTCGCACTTCGCGCAAGAC
Source organism: uncultured Chloroflexus sp. (assembly GCF_937951745.1). GTDB lineage: Bacteria > Chloroflexota > Chloroflexia > Chloroflexales > Chloroflexaceae > Chloroflexus. The sequence goes on along the minus strand of NZ_CALFBQ010000039.1, from coordinate 45,469 downwards.
ACGCAGCGCGCGCAAGCTAATGTCTTCGAGATTGCCGATGGGGGTGGCGACGAGATATAAGGTGCCCATGGATAGTGCTCTCGTATTTTACCGCCAAGGACGCGGAATAGCTGATCGCGATCATGCCCTCGTATCTTCCCGCCGAGAGCGCAGAGGACGCGGAGGGTGTGCGATAGCCACAGGGCATAACTTGCTACAGCAGCGCATGGCAGGCCAGCCTATTGTCGCACGCTGCACTGCCGGGCGTGATGGCGACGCACGCCGGGCATTATGGAGCCGCACGTCGTGCGGTTCTACTGATTATAGGGCGAATTGTTGCCGCCAATAATCTAACACCTCGGCCACGATCTGTTCGATGCCGATTTCAGGTTGCCAACCGGTGGTTGCGCGCAGTTTGCGATTGTCTCCCTGTAAAATCGGCTCATCGACCGGGCGCAGGCGAGCGGGATCGACCTGTACCTTCACCGGCACGCGCCCCATCGCGACCACCATATCAACAATATCGCCGATCCGCACCGCTTGGCCGGAACAGAGGTTGTAAACCTCGCCGGGAGCACCGTGTTCGAGCAGCAGCCACAGCGCACGTGCTACGTCGCGGGTATGGCTGAAATCGCGTTTCGGCGCCAGATTGCCCACGTACATCACCGGTGGTTGCCGGCCCGCTTCGATCAAGGCCATCTGGCGGCAGAAGGTTTGGATCGAGCAGCGGTCGCCTTGGCGCGGGCCGACGTGGTTGAACGAACGGGTGACAACGACGTGCAGGCCGTAGCTGGCGTGATACTGCAAACCGCTCAGCTCGGCGGCAACTTTGCTCACGCCGTAAGGGCTGGCCGGGCGGAGCGGGTGATCTTCGCGGATCGGCACATCTTCCGGGCGCACCGGCCCGTACTCGGCGCTGGTGCCGGCGATGTGGATGCGGGCATGCGGCACGTGGCGGCGGGCCGCTTCGAGTACGTTGATTGTGCCTTCCACGTTGGCCCGCATCGTGAGGATTGGCGCATCCCACGAGGCGCTGGGGTAGCTCTGTGCGGCAAGATGGAAGATGCGGTCGGGTCGGGCAGCGGCGATGGCGCGATCAACCGAGAAGGCGTCTTCAATATCACCCTCGTGGATGGTGATCTTGCCCAACAGATGCGCAATCGGGCGCGGATCGCTGCGCCAGCGTTTGAATGCGTGAATGTCGAGGTCGGGGATGGTCAGCAGGTAGTCGGCCAGAAAACTGCCAACCGGACCGGTAATGCCGGTGATAAAGACGCGCATAACGCCTCCGTGATTGTTATCGCCGCCTATCATACCACGTTTGGGCCGGTGCTCCTATGGTATGATCGCTGTGTTATTGATAATACGGAGCACGCATGATGCTATGGCAAACCGCCCTCGCTCGCCATTATGACCTTCACGGCGCCCTCGCGCCATTACCGGGCGAATATGACCTGAATTTCCTTGTCACTGCCACTGACGGCGCTCAGTATGTGCTGAAAGTGATGCGACCGGATTGCGATCCGGCGCTAGTGGAGATGCAATGCGCGGCGCTAGAGCATCTGTGCCGTATGGCGCCTGAGCTGCCGGTGCCGCGATTAGTGCGCTCGACTGGTGGCGAGCCATTCGTGGTTGAAGCGGGCCGGTTGGTCTGGTTAATCACGGCTGTGCCCGGTGAACTGTATGCCACCTTTCGCCCACACACCGCAGCGTTGCGCGCTGACGTAGGCCGTCAAGCCGCCCGGCTCGATCAGGCGCTGGCCGGTTTTGCCCACCCCCTGCTCGATCGCCCGTTGAAGTGGAATCTGTTGCAGGCAGAGTGGGCGACGACGGAGTTAGCGGCGATTGCTGATGCCGAGCAGCGCCAGCTTGCCGCCGCGGCGCTGGCCGCTTACAATCAGATTCGCCCGGCCTTGCTAGCGTTGCCGCATACCCCGATCCACAACGATCTCAACGACTACAACCTGCTGGTGACGGCGGATGGGCGCGGCCAGTTTGCCATCAGCGGTCTGCTCGATTTTGGCGATCTCTGCGCTGCGCCGCGCGTGTGCGAAGTAGCGATCGCCGCCGCGTATGCTATTCTCGACCAACCCAATCCGCTGCGTGCGCTCAGCGAGATTGTCACCGGTTATCATGCGGTCTGGCCGCTCGGCGCCGCTGAGATTGATCTGATCTGGCCGTTGGTGCGCACTCGGCTCACAGTCAGTGTGATCAATGCAGCGCTGATGAAACAGCAGCGACCTGACGATGAATACGTGACCATTTCGGAAGCACCGGCGTGGCGCTTGCTGAGAGCTACTGCTGCGATGGATGCCGCACTGGTTGCTGCTCGGCTCCGTGCTGCTTGTGGGTTGCCGATCAGCGATGCAGCGGCACGAGTAGTGGCTTGGTTACATGCGCAGCGTGGCCGTTTTGCGCCAGTGCTTGGTCGTGAGATCGGTGATGCGCCGGTAGTGAGCCTCGCTGCCGGTGAAACGCCGTTGCCGCGCGATCCTTTTGGGTTGAGTGCGACGGAAGTGATGGCGTTAGCCAGTGCCACAGATAACCCGGTGCAGATCGGTCGATACGGTGAACCACGCTTGATCTACACGGCGCCAGAGTTTTTTGCCGAATTATCGCCGCTGGCCGAACGGCGTACCATTCACCTCGGAGTCGATCTGTTCGCGCCCCCCGGTACACCGGTTTGCGCGCCGCTCGATGGGGTGATCGTTGCGCTTGAGCATCGCACTGCGCCGCTCGACTATGGCGGGATGGTGGTGTTGCAGCATCAGACACCGGAAGGTGACCATTTCTACACGCTGTACGGTCATCTCGATCCGATATGTATGCGCAAGTTAAAGGTTGGTCAAGCACTAGCAGCCGGCCAACTCTTTGCCGCACTCGGCAGCAGCGCCAACAACGGTGGCTGGCAGCCTCACCTCCATTTCCAACTCATCTTGCACTATGGTGCGTTGGCCAGCCACTGGCCCGGCGTGGCCGCCCCGGAAGAAGGGGACTGGTGGCAGGCAGTGTGCCCCAATCCAGCGGCGCTGCTCAATCTGTCTGACGCCTACGTTGCCTACCGTCCGCTCGATACCGTCGACCTGCTGCGCGAGCGTCGCCACCATTTCGCCGGCAACCTACGCCTCAGTTACGCCGAGCCGTGTACGCTGTTGCGGGGCTGGCGGCACTATCTGTTCGACGAATGGGGGAGGGCGTATCTCGACGCCTACAACAACGTTCCCCATGTCGGACATGCCCATCCACGCATTCAGGCCATCGCGGCGCAGCAGTTGCAGATGCTCAACACGAACACGCGCTATCTGCACCCGGCCCAGATCGCTTTCGCTCACGAACTGTTAGCCAAACTGCCGCCCTCGTTGAGCGTCTGCTTCTTCGTCAATTCTGGCTCGGAAGCTAACGAGCTGGCGTTGCGGCTGGCACGGGCCGCTACCGGCGGACGTGATATGATCACGATTGATCATGGCTACCATGGCCACACCACCGGCGCAATCGACATCTCAGCCTACAAGTTCAACCATCCTGCCGGCAGCGGTAGACCTGATTGGGTACAAGTTGTTCCTGCACCCGACCCGTATCGTGGCCCTTACGGCGACGATGGCGAACGGTACGCTGCTGCCGTTGACGCGGCGCTCGAACGGATCGCGGCACGTGGTGGCCGACTGGCCGGTTTCATCGCCGAGACGTTTCCCAGTGTGGCCGGGCAAATCATCCCGCCACCCGGCTATCTGGCGGCGGTCTATCGTCGCATCCATGCCGCCGGTGGTGTCTGTATCGCCGACGAAGTGCAGACCGGGTTGGGCCGGTTAGGGACGCACTACTGGGCCTTCGAGACCCAAGGCATCGTGCCCGACATCGTAGTGCTGGGCAAACCGCTCGGCAACGGCTATCCGATCGGTGCGGTCATCACTACTGCCGAGATTGCCCGTGCCTTCGACAATGGACTCGAATTTTTCTCGACCTTTGGCGGCAGCACGCTGTCGTGCGTGATCGGGCGCGAAGTGCTGCGGATCATTGACGACGAAGGATTGATGGCTCACACCGCTCGGATCGGCGCCGAGCTGTTGACCGGATTGCGCGACCTGCAACAACGCTATGCCATCATTGGCGATGTGCGGGGGATGGGCTTATTTATTGGCGTGGAATTAGTGACGGATCGGGCCACCCGCGCGCCGGCCACCGCAGCGGCCAGTTATCTCAAAGAGCGCCTGCGCGCCGAACGGATTCTGATCGGCACCGAAGGCCCATTCGATAATGTGTTGAAGATTCGACCGCCGTTGACCTTTGATCGCGCCGCACTCACCATTTTCCTCGAACGGTTAGAAGCTATTCTTGGCGAGAGTTTTCTTGCGCGGCAATCCGCTTGATCGCTCTGCCGCAACACGACCGTGCGTGCAAGATTCTCCACGCCACATTCACACCATCTTCACAATTGCCGGCTATCTTGATGGTGAAACTGGTATCATACAACCCAGTCACAATACAGGAGTGAAGCGTATGGAACAACGAAGAGTGAACTGGCCGGCATGGCTGGCGCTAGGCATCTCGTTGATAGCGCTCGTGGTTGCCTTGAGCAGCATCGCGATGAGTCAACGAGCAATGTGGACGATGTGGGCAACGTCGGCGGGGGCCAATCTACCGACGATTCCAAATCTCCCTCCCGGCTGGCAGGGCCGGGAAGAGCGTGGCCAATTTACCCCTCCATTTACCCCTCCCGCCCGGCGCGAGCGCACATGGGGTGAGCGGGGGCAGGTGATGCCACCCGTGATGTGGGGTGACCGAATGCCCGGTATGCTAGGTGGGAAGGGATGGTTCAGCGGCTTGCTTGGTCTGATTGATGGGCTGCTGAAGCTCGCGGCGCTAGCTTTGCTGATCTGGCTGGGCATCCGTATCTTCCGCCAACGCCAAACGCCACCCGCGCCGCCCGCGCCACCTGCGCCGCCGTTAACCCCCGCCGGTCACGACCCGCGCGTCGAATAAATAATGTTGAGAGCCGCACGTCCGTGCGGCTCTGCCGCGCTTGATGGCAACTCGGGCAGATCTATGGCACGCACGATTTTGGTCGTCGATGATGAACCCGGTATCGTCAAAATTGCCCGCGATTACCTCGAACGGGCCGGGTTTCAGGTGATCAGCGCCGGCGACGGGCCAACTGCGTTGCGGCTGGCCCGCCAAGAACGCCCGGCGCTGATCGTGCTTGATCTGATGTTGCCCGGTATGGACGGGTTGGATGTCACACGGGCATTACGGCAAGACTCACTCACGTGCCGGTTGCCGATCATCATGCTCACGGCGCGCGTCGAAGAGACTGATCGCCTGATTGGGCTAGAATTGGGTGCTGATGACTACATCACGAAACCGTTTAGTCCACGTGAGCTGGTCGCCCGTGTGCGCGCGGTGCTGCGCCGCAGTGAGGGGGCATTGCAGCCGGCCAATATCCTTCAAACCGGCGGGTTGGTGATCGATCTCGAACGGCGCACGGTGCGCCGTGACGGCGAGACCATCGAACTAACCGCGACCGAATTCGACCTGCTGGCGGTATTGGCCAGCGCGCCGGGCCGGCCCTTCACCCGGGCCCAACTGCTCGATCGGGTGTACGATACCGATTACACCGGTTTTGACCGCACCATCGACGCCCACATCAAAAATCTGCGTCGCAAGATCGAGCCTGATCCGAATGGCCCGCCGCGCCTGATTTTGACGGTCTACGGCGTTGGGTATAAGTTTGCCGAGAACGATGAACGTGAAGGCCGATAATCAAGCATTGGCATGTCTTGGTATTGATCAATAAGGTTCCGTATGCGTCCGCCGCGCATTTTCAATCTTATGCTCACCGCCTTTGCACTAGTCATCGTGCTTGGTATCAGCGGTATGGTGGCTTCGTTCTGGATCGTAACGCGCTGGAACGAGCCAGAGCAAATCCGTTGGATGGAGGCTGATATAGCGGCGCGAGACCTTGCAATGCAGTTGGCTGCCTACTATCAACGCACCGGCTCGTGGCACAAGGTCGAACAGCGACTAGGTCCGCTTCCCCAAGGGTTTGGCGGTATCGATGGTGCCGTTTCGCTGCTTGATACAAAAGGTCGCGTAGTCGCTGGGCAGCGTCGTCCTCTCATCGTGCGCGGTAACGAAGCCGTGCGACGTATTCCAATTGTGGCTAATCGTCAACAGGTTGGCACGCTGGTCATTTCAGTGCTCGATACCGACGAGGCATTTCCGGTTGGTCAGCTCAATCGCCGGCCACTTTTATGGGGAGTGTTCGGCGCTGGCACCGGCCTGATGATCGTCTTGCTTGCCATTGCTGCCATCTTCTCGCGCCGGATTAGCGCGCCATTGCGCCAGATCAGCGCCGCTGCGCACGCGATTGCCGATGGTGACCATAGCAGCCGAGTGAAACCGGCCAATGTGCGCGAATTAGCTGAATTGGCCGAGAGTTTCAACCGCATGGCTGCCGCTTTGCAGCAGGCCGACCAGCAACGCCGCCAACTCACTGCTGACATTGCCCACGAGTTGCGCACGCCGCTGTCGATCATCAAAGGCCAGTTAGAGGGCATTCAAGATGGAGTGTATGAGGCTGACGCCGGGCAGATCGAAGCGTTACTGGCCGAAGTTGCCCTGCTCGAACGGTTGATCAATGATCTGCACCTGCTGGCGCTGGCTGATGCCGGCCAATTGCCGCTCTACCGCGAAACGGTCGCGCCGACGATGCTGGTGAACGAAGCGGTACGCTCATTCGCGCAGAGCGCCGCCGAGCGCGCGATCCAACTCTCTGCTGGGTCAGCCGATGGCTTGCCCGATATTGAAGTTGATCCCCAACGGATCGCACAAGTCTTAGGCAACTTGATCAGCAACGCGTTGCGCCATACCCCTGCTGGCGGTGTGGTGCGCGTGACCGTTGCCGCCGATCCGGATGGCATCGTCTTCAGCGTGACCGATACTGGCCCGGGTATTAATCCCGCTGACTTGCCGCACATCTTCGACCGCTTCTACCGTGCCGATCGGGCGCGCACGCGCAGCAGCGGCGGCGCAGGGTTAGGGCTGGCGATTGCTCGCCGCTTGGTTGAAGCACACGGTGGTCAAATTTGGGCCGAAAGCGAGCTAGGGCGCGGCACGACGGTGCGTTTCCGGCTGCCGGCGGGGTTTGCACCGTCCGTGATGACCGTAAACCAACCGGTGATCGTCAATGCGCAACCCTGATGCGGTGATTCCTGCGTTTCGCTGTCATAGCGAGCGGTAGGGTCAGCGCGCAGCCCTGCCCCGGAGCGAAGTCATCTCTCACGATAGCGCGGCGATTACTTGATGGAGAGCAAAAGCGTGCCACGCATCGTTCTTGCCGGCCAAGGAGTTATCGAGTATCTTTAGGACATCGTTGGAGTGATATTTTCATACAGTGGTCATTCTCGCCGAAACGAGAGATTGTTTCGGGGGCTGTGCCCCTCACAATGACAGCAAGAGCGTTCCTCGCACAATGATCATAAACCTGTGGCGGGGATTGATTCCCGCTTGCGATGGCTTGAAATGGTATCTGATTGCTGAGCAATACACCCTATGACCGCCTCTCCTCTCCTCCGCTTTTACTTGCTCGCCTTTGGCCTTGCATGGCTGGGTTGGCTCCCGGCGGCGCTCAGATCGCGCGGGATTACGCCCTTTACGGCGCCGGTCTGGCAGGTGCTGCTGATCTTGCCCGCGGTGGCGCCGGCGCTGGCTGCCGGTGTGGTGGCGCGGCGCAGCTATGGCACGGCGCAGGCCAATGCGCTGTTTGCGGCCTTGCTTCAATGGCGGGTCGCGCCGATCTGGTATCTGGCGGCGGTTGGCGGGCCGCTGATGATCGCAGGGTTGGCAAGGACGTTTGCCGCGCTGTTAGGTTGGCCGGACGATCTGCTGGCACCGCAAGACGAACGGGTCGCGGTGGTCATCGCTGCGCTGATTAGCTCGCTGTTGGCTAATCCGTGGGAAGAGGTTGGCTGGCGCGGGTTTGCCTTACCGCACTGGCAGCAACGCTACAATGCGCTGGCAGCCACCGTGATCGTTGGTGGATTATGGGGGCTATGGCATTTGCCAATTTTTTTGGATCGGCAATCCGATGGCGAATTACCCGTTTTTTCCATGGTTGGCAGGTACTATTTCCGGTGCAGTGATCTATACGTGGCTCTACAACGGTACCGCCGGCAGCCTCTTGCCGGTGACGCTGTTTCACATCGCGTTCAATACGGCTGTAACGGCGATCGGTGGGTCGATTGTGGCCTTAGCCGTGGCGCAGATCCTGATCGCCCTAGCCATCACCATTGTCACGGGGCCGGCCCATCTGGCGCGGCGCGAACGGGTGCGCTGGCAGGGGTGAGAGTGGGATTGCCTACGTGCGAGGTGTTTGATCCTCCATGGAAACACAAGAGTAGGCCCACGCTCACATGCTATGTAGGCGTAACAGCCGGCAAGTTAAGCGACATCTGATCGATATTTGCCGGGTGAACGATGCCATTATGATTGGCGTTTTCGGTTCGACTGCGCGTGGCGAGGCTACATCTAGCAGTGATATTGATGTGCTGGTTCGTTTTGCCAAACCGAAGAGTTTGCTGACGTTAGTCGGCCTCGAATGGCAGCTTGCCGCAGCGTTAGGAACGCCGGTCGATCTTGTGACCGAGCAGTCATTGCATCCGTATCTTCGCTCTGCGGTGTTGCGCGACCTTCAGGTAGTGTATGAAGCGCAATGATGCCATCTATCTTTAGCATGTTCTTGATGCGATCGCTAAAGTGGAAAGCTACATCGCCCAACTTGATGAAGCGGTATGCTTGGCTCAGCCGTTCGTTCAAGATAGTGTCATTCGCCAGCTCGAAATTATCGAGGAAGCGGCGAAATATGTTACACCCGAGCTACGCGGCCGCTATCCGCACGTTCCTTGGAAAGATATTGCCGGCATGCGAGATAAACTTATCTAAATATTTCAGCGTGGATCTTGCTGCGGTATAGCTGACCGCAACCCAAAACCGAACAGTCCTAGAAACAGCGATCACCGCTATCATGCGTGATATGTGCGATCACAATCAGTCTTGCATGACGATGGAACGCTGATGCGCGCTTTCCTATGGCTCCTGTTGTGACAGCGTATTTATACTCGGCCAAGAACGTTTTGTTCCAGTTGACGTTATGGCATCCCTATTGCATAGCTGACCTACCCGGCCCGATGGCGAAGATTGATCGTATTGGCAGGTATGGTCCATGCCTTTGCTCGCGCGGAGTGCGGCAGTCAAACTGCTATACTCCACATTGTCAGGGTATCCCGGAGTGATAACCCACAGTATCGGCAATCGCCACTTGACTGCTCACTGTTCATCACAATCCCAAGAGCATCGCCAACTCCCTCCGTCCCCAGTTACCCAACGATAACGCAATCTCAATGATACCGCATCAGCTTGCGGTATATACTGAAAGCAAGCTCCTTCTTGCTTTCGGCGCTGTTCAAAGCGCTGGGACAGTCTCTGTCAATGCTTTCCGGTAAACGGTTGACTGGTTAGGTATTGAGCAGTCTTGCTTCTTAACCATCTGTTGGAGAAAGGAGAAGGCATGGTTGCTCCACCGACTCACGTCACTCCCAACCAACTGTGGCACAGCGAGTCGCCAGAATATGTGATGGCAACGCTGGCCAGCCACGATCGCCACGGTCTTAGCGCTGACGAAGCAGCCCGTCGGCTCAAACAGTACGGACCGAACGTGATCACGGCCAAAGGCGGCAAAAGTCCGTTGATGCGTTTTCTGTTGCAGTTTCATAATCCGCTGCTCTACATTTTGCTGGTTGCTAGCGTGATCACGCTGTGGCTCAAAGACCCGGTTGACGCCGCGATTATCTTTGGTGCGGTGCTTGTGAACGTCATTCTCGGCTACATTCAAGAAAGCCGGGCTGAAAAGGCGATCGAGGCATTGGCCCGCGCGATGAAGATGGAAGCCACAGTGGTGCGCGATGGCAAGACGATGCGCATCTCTGCCGCCGAGCTGGTTCCCGGCGATCTCGTGATCTTGCATAGCGGCGATCGTGTGCCTGCCGATCTGCGCCTCATCCATACCCGCGATTTGCAGATTGCTGAAGCGGCGCTGACCGGCGAGTCGGTGCCGGTGAGCAAAGATGCCCATGCTGCCCTCGAAGCTGATACCGCACTGGCCGATCGGGTGACGATGGCTTATGCCTCAACCTTGGTGACGTATGGGCAAGGGATGGGGATTGTGGTCGCGACCGGCAATCAAACCGAAGTAGGTCGCATCTCGCAACTCATCGCTACCGCGCACGATCTGCAAACCCCGCTTACCCGCAAGATCGCCGAGTTTAGCCGATTGCTCCTCTTTGTGATCCTCGGCTTCGCCGCGATGACGATAGTGATCGGCTTTATGCGCGGGCAGCCGTTGATCGACACCTTGATTGCCGCGATTGCGCTGGCAGTGAGTGCCATCCCTGAAGGGTTGCCCGCTGCGGTCACGGTGACACTTGCAATCGGCGTGGTGCGCATGGCGCGTCGGCAGGCGATCATTCGCAAGCTGCCGGCAGTTGAGACGCTGGGCAGCACGACGGTGATCTGTTCGGACAAGACCGGCACGCTGACTCAGAACCAAATGACGGTGCAGCAGATTATCGCTGGTGGTGAAACATTCGCCACTACCGGCTCAGGCTACCAACCAGACGGTGAAATCACGCTTCACGGTGCGCCGGTGGCAGTGGCGGAGCATCCGGCGTTGGCGGAATGCCTACGCGCCGGTCTGCTCTGCAACGATAGTGAACTGATCGAGCAAGATGGCCGTTGGGATGTGCGTGGTGATCCGACTGAAGGTGCGCTACTAGTCGTCGCCTACAAAGCTGGCCTTCACCAAGAGCAATGGCTACCGCGGCTCGACAGCATCCCCTTTGAGTCGGAACATCAGTATATGGCGACACTGCACGATGCCGGCCCCGCTCGCGAGCGGGTCGTCTACGTGAAAGGGTCAGTCGAGGCGATCGTGGCCCGCTGCACGACGATGCTCGATAGGAACGGTCATTGTGTGCCATGTGACACCGCCGCTATCCATCGCGCTGCTGAAGCCTTGGCCGGGCAAGGATTGCGTGTGTTGGCGTTTGCTCGCGGGTGCCCGCCCCCCGGCACTGACTCGATCTCGCATCACGATGTGATGAGCGGGTTAACCTTCCTCGGTCTGCAAGGCATGGTTGATCCGCCCCGTCCTGAAGCGATCACTGCTGTGCGGGCCTGCCAAGAGGCCGGCATCCGGGTGAAGATGATTACCGGCGATCATGCGCTCACTGCGGCGGTGATTGCCGAGCAGATCGGTCTCGATCGAGGTCGTAAGCCGTCGGTATTGACCGGACGCGACATAGAGGTGTTGAATGATAAAGAGTTGATTGACGCTGCCGAACATACCACCGTCTTTGCTCGGGTTACTCCTGAACAGAAGTTGCGACTGGTACAAGCGCTGCAAGCGCGTGGCCATATTGTGGCAATGACCGGCGATGGCGTCAACGATGCGCCGGCGCTCAAACAGGCCGATATTGGCATTGCGATGGGCTTGATGGGTACCGATGTCGCGCGTGAGGCGGCGGATATGGTACTGACCGACGACAACTTCGCCACCATCGAAGCGGCAGTGGAAGAGGGGCGCGGCGTGTTCGATAACTTGACCAAAATCATTGCGTGGACGCTGCCTACCAACGTCGGCGAAGGGTTAGTCATTCTGGCCGCCATCCTGATCGGATCGGTCTTGCCCGTCTTGCCGGTGCAAATCTTGTGGGTGAATATGGCTACGGTTGCCGCGCTAGGCATGGTGCTGGCGGCTGAGCGCAAAGAACCGGGGATCATGCAACGTCCGCCGCGCAAGGTTGATGCTCCAATCCTCGACAGCACCTTACTCTGGCGCACATTAGCGGTCGGGTTACTGATCGTCATCAGCGCCTTCACGCTATTTGAATGGGAATTGCAAGCCGGCGCCAGCCTCGCCGAAGCGCGCACGGTGGCGGTGAATGTGATTGTGATGATTGAGCTATGCTACCTCCTGAACTGCCGCTCACTTACCCATTCAATGTTCCAGATTGGCGTGTTCAGCAACCGTTGGCTGTTTGTTGGGGTTGGGGTGATGATCCTCTTGCAACTATCCTTCACGTATCTACCGTGGATGAACCAGATTATGTATAGCGCGCCGATCAGCCTCGAAGCTTGGGGGAAGATTATCACGATGGCCTTGATCGGTTACCTCCTGATCGAGCTTGAGAAATGGCTGCGCCGGCAATACGCCAGTCGCCGCCAGCCGGCGTTGGCGTGAGCATAAGGCAGGCCCTTGCCCCCCGGCCCCCTCTCCCTCGTCAGTGAGAGAGGGGCTGAATGGTAACCCAAAAACCCTCTGCGGCCGGTGCACACTTGGTGCCTGTGCGGTTAAAGCCTCTGCGGCCAGTGCGTTGCCCGCCGTTGCCTAGCCAGTGGGAGCGGGGGTGGGGGTGAGGGCCAAATCTCTCTACTCATGGTATACTACCTACAACAAGGTACAGACTCGCCTAAAAACCTCCTTGATCTTTTCGTAAGTACGTGGTATCATTGTCTTTCGCGATCTATAAGATGCGCGCCGACAAGCGTGAGTAACACGATAGCAGGAAGTCCCCGTGCGGGGCGTAACGAATATTGAACAGCGAACGAGAAGTGTGCCAGTCTGCCGGTAACCCGCTGAAGGGAGAGCGGCAGGTCGGCTGTTTCTGTTTTTTTGACGAAACTGGTTGCCACGGAGCGCCGATAGCATAACCGCAAGTGATAGAAGAGAGGTGCGTATGCCCCCGTTGATTGAGAGCGTGGTCCTTCAGCCGCTGATCGCCCCGATCGACCCGGGCGCCGATGGTCGCCGGTCGCGCCGGATTGAACGTCGTTCGTTTGCCCGGATTAAGGACACGATCGATCTGCCGTTGCTGATCGAAACCCAACTCAAGAGTTTTGAGTGGTTTAAACGCGAGGGGCTACGTGAACTCTTCGACGAGATCTCGCCGATTACCGACTTTACCGGTAAGAACCTTGAGCTTCATTTTCGCGACTACACCTTCGGCGAGCCGCGTTACGACGAGTTCGAGTGCCGCGAACGTGATCTGACCTATGCCGCGCCATTGCGGGTACGGGTGGAATTGCGCATTCTCACCACCGGGGAAATTAAGGAGTCAGAGATCTTTCTCGGTGACTTCCCGATGATGACCGACAATGGCACCTTTGTCTATAATGGGGCCGAACGGGTGGTGGTGTCGCAGTTGATCCGCTCGCCCGGCGTCTATTTCAAAGATGAGAAGGATCCGACCAGCGGACGTTCGTTGCATACGGCCAAGCTGATCCCGAACCGCGGCGCATGGCTGGAATTCGAGACCAACAAGCGCGATGTGATTAGCGTCAAGGTTGATCGCAAGCGCAAGATTCCGGTCACGATTCTGCTGCGCGCGATTAGTGCATGGTTGGCCGAAGAAGATGGCAGCGGGCGCTGGGCGCCAGACAACGAGTTGGACAAGTATGGCCACAACGACCAGTTGATCGAGCTGTTCCGCCACATTGACACGGTGGCCGAGCACCCATATATTCAGGCGACGCTCGATAAAGATCCGTCGCGCAATGCGAAAGAGGCGCTGCTTGAGCTGTACAAGCGCTTGCGCCCCGGTGATCCGCCGACGCTTGAGAATGCGCGTTCGCTGATCGAGTCGTTGCTGTTTAGCCCGCGTCGCTACGATCTGGCGAAGGTGGGCCGCTATAAGTTGAACAAGAACCTCTGGGAGCGCGATGCCCGCCGCGATAGCGCGAAGGCGCCCGATCTGAGCGTGCGGGTGCTGCTGCCGCGCGATATCTTCCGCATTGTCGAGCAGATCATTCTGCTGAACAATGGCCACGGTCGTCCTGACGACATTGACCACCTCGGTAATCGGCGGGTACGCACCGTCGGCGAGTTGATCCAGCAGCAGTTCCGCGTTGGTCTGCTCCGCCTCGAACGGGTTGTTAAGGAGCGCATGTCGTTGCAAGAGCCGGCTAGTGCGACTCCGAATGGTTTGATCAACATTCGTCCGGTGGTGGCGGCGATGCGCGAGTTCTTTGGCGGGTCGCAGTTGAGCCAGTTTATGGATCAGACGAATCCGCTCGCTGAGTTGACCAATAAGCGCCGTCTCTCAGCTCTCGGCCCCGGTGGTCTTTCGCGTGATCGGGCCGGCTTTGAAGTGCGCGACGTGCATCACTCGCACTATGGCCGCATCTGCCCGGTTGAAACGCCGGAAGGGCCGAACATCGGTCTGATTGGCACGATGTCCACCTTCGCCCGCGTCAACGAGATGGGCTTCCTTGAGACGCCATACCGCAAGGTGTATAACAGCGTTGATAACGTGCAAGTCTGGAAAGAAAAGGGGATTCTGCTCCGCGATGTGCGCGATCTGCGCACCGGTGAGCTGATTGCGGCGAAGGGTACGCGGGTTGATGACCAGATTGCCCGCCAGATTACGATCGGTTTGTTGCGTGGCCAGATTCTGCGCGAGGATATTGTCGATCCCGATACCGATGAGGTGATCGCCGAGGCTGGCACCGAGATTAACCGTGCCTTGGCCGAGCGGATCGTCGCATTACCGATCAAGCATATCAAGATTCGCCCGGTGGTGTCGCAAGAGGTCGATTACCTCAGCGCCGATGAAGAAGACCGCTTTGTGATTGTGCAGGCCAACGCACCGCTCGACGAACATAACCGCTTCCTCGAAACAACCGTCTCGTGCCGCTTTGGCGAGGATTTCGTCACCGAGCGGGTTGAGCGGGTGGACTATATGGACGTGTCGCCTAAGCAGGTGGTAAGCGTCTCGACCTCGCTCATCCCCTTCCTTGAGCACGATGACGCCAACCGCGCGCTGATGGGGTCGAACATGCAGCGGCAGGCGGTGCCGTTGCTGCGGCCCGACGCGCCGATCGTCGGCACCGGTATGGAGTATCGCGCTGCCCGCGATAGCGGTCAGGTAGTGGTCGCGCGCCGCGATGGCGTCGTGGTCAGCGCCACCAGCAGCCGGATCGTGGTGGAAGAGGATGACGGCACGCAGACCGAGTATCGCTTGCGCAAGTTCATGCGCAGCAACCAAGATACCTGCATTAACCAGCGTCCGGCAGTGGTGCGCGGGCAGCGGGTGCGGGCCGGCGAGGTGATCGCCGATAGCTCGAGCACCGATCAAGGAGAACTAGCCCTCGGCCAGAATGTGTTGGTCGCCTACATGCCGTGGGAAGGCGGTAACTTCGAGGACGCGATCCTTGTCAGCGAGCGGCTGGTGCGCGAAGATATCTTCACCTCGATCCATATCGAGAAGTACGAGGTGGAGGCGCGCGATACCAAGCTTGGCCCTGAAGAGATTACTCGCGATATTCCTAACGTTGGCCAAGAGAGCCTGCGCAATCTCGATGAGCGCGGTATTATCTACATCGGTGCCGAGGTGCAGCCCAACGATATTCTGGTTGGCAAGATTACCCCGAAAGGTGAGACTGACCTGACGGCTGAGGAGCGTTTGCTGCGTGCAATCTTCGGCGAGAAGGCGCGCGAGGTGAAGGATAGTTCATTGCGCGTGCCTAACGGTGTGCGCGGCAAGGTGATCGATGTCAAGGTCTTCTCGCGTAGCGAAGGCGCTGAACTGCCGGTCGGCGTCAATCAGACCGTGCGCGTGCTGCTCTGCCAGAAGCGCAAGATCAGCGCCGGCGACAAGATGGCCGGTCGCCACGGCAATAAGGGTGTAGTGTCGCGGGTGCTGCCAATCGAGGATATGCCCTTCTTGCCTGATGGCCGCCCGGTGGACATCATTCTCAACCCGATTGGTGTGCCGTCGCGTATGAATATCGGCCAGATTCTTGAAACCCACCTTGGTTGGGCCGCTGCTCGCCTCGGCTTTCGGGTCGCCACGCCGGTGTTCGATGGTGCGCACGAGGATCAGATCAAAGATCTGCTGGTGCAGGCCGGGTTGCCTGCCGACGGTAAGGTGACGCTCTACGATGGACGCACCGGCGAGAAGTTCGATCATCCGGTGACGGTCGGCTACGCGTATATGCTTAAGCTGGCCCACCTTGTCGAAGATAAGATCCATGCCCGTTCGACCGGCCCCTACAGCCTCGTGACTCAGCAACCGCTCGGCGGTAAGGCCCAGTTTGGCGGCCAGCGTTTCGGTGAAATGGAAGTCTGGGCGCTGGAGGCATACGGGGCGGCCTACACCTTGCAAGAGATGTTGACAGTGAAGTCCGACGATGTGGTTGGCCGCGTCAAGACCTACGAGGCGATCGTGAAGGGCGAGCCGATCCAAGAGGCTGGCGTGCCCGAAAGCTTCAAGGTGCTGATCAAGGAGCTGCAAAGCCTTGGTCTCAGCGTCGAGGTGTTGAGCGCCGATGAGAAGCCGGTTGAGCTGAGCGATGACCTCGACAGCGACATCGGCGCGCTCGAAGGCATCAACCTGAGCGGCATGGAGCGCGGCGAGTTCTAACCACTCAATCCTCATCCGGGCGACGGTACATCCCGTTGCCCGGCTACGCCGAACAAAACGGATCTGACCCAATAGCTGCGCCAACGCGGGCTAGCCGCGCTGGGCGCGTGGAGTCTGGCGGTACGCTTCCGCTACAGGAGTAAGCCCACATGCTGGAAATTAACGACTTCAACGCCATTCGGATCAGTCTCGCCTCGCCTGAGGATATCCGATCGTGGTCGCATGGCGAAGTCACCAAGCCTGAAACGATCAATTACCGCACGCTCAAGCCTGAGCGCGACGGCTTGTTCTGCGAACGCATCTTTGGCCCAACCAAAGACTGGGAGTGCTTCTGCGGCAAGTACAAGCGCGTGCGCTATAAGGGCGTTGTCTGCGATAAGTGCGGCGTCGAGGTGACGCGGGCTAAGGTGCGCCGTGAGCGTATGGGTCATATTAGTCTGGCCTCGCCGGTCAGCCACATCTGGTTTGTCAAAGGCACTCCGTCACGGCTCGGCCTGTTGCTTGACATCTCGCCGCGCAATCTCGAGCGCGTGCTCTATTTTGCCTCGTACATCATTGTCGAGGTGAAAGAGGACATGTTGCAGGTGGCGCGCGAGATGATTCAGGAGGAGTACGCCGCTCGCCGCGAGAAGATTCAGCGCCAAGCTGAAGAGAAGCGGATCGAACTGAGCACGCAGCTCACCCAAGACCTTGGCGGGATGGAGACGGCTCAGCGCAGCACCCAGCGCCAGATCGAAGAGGAGTACCGCCGGTTGCGCGATGAGATCGCGAACGAGGCCGAGCGACTGCGCGAGCGGTTGGAAGAGATGAGCGGCACGCTCGCCGACGAAGATATTATCTTCCGTGGCGTGACCGTGGTCGAAGAGGGTGAGCCGATTAACGACAATACCCTCGACCAGCTCGATGAATTGGTTGAGCAAGAGCTGGAAGTGCTCGAAGAGCGCCGCCGCCGCGATCTGGCCGATGCCGAGATGCTGACCGACGCCGAGCGTGAACGCAAGGCGTATGAGGCGACCCAAGAGCAAGAGCGGTTGCAAGAGCGGCTCCAGCGCGAGCTTGATAACCTCGTGCGCGAAGAGAAGGAGAAGCTCGAACAGCTTGATAATCTCAAAGTGGGCCGGATTATCACCGAGACCGAGTATCGCCAATTGCGCGATATTGCGCCCGGCGTGTTCCGCGCCGATATGGGTGCTGGCGCAGTGCGGGAATTGATCGAGCGCACCGTGAATCTCGAAAAGCTGGCTGAGGAACTGCAAATGGAGGTGCAAACCTCACAGGGCCAGCGCCGCAAGAAGGCGACCAAGCGCCTGCGCGTGGTGGAGGCGTTCCGCAAGAGCGGCAATCGCCCAGAGTGGATGATCCTCACCGTGCTGCCGGTGATTCCGCCCGACCTGCGCCCGATGGTGCAGCTCGACGGCGGTCGCTTTGCCACCAGTGACCTGAACGATCTCTACCGCCGGGTGATCAACCGCAACAACCGGCTCAAGCGGCTGATCGAACTCAATGCGCCTGAAATTATCGTGCGCAATGAGAAGCGTATGTTGCAAGAGGCGGTTGATGCGTTGATTGACAATGGTCGCCGCGGGCGCGCCGTCAGTGGCAAAGGGAAGCATCGGCTGAAGAGCCTGAGCGATATGCTGAAGGGCAAGCAGGGCCGCTTCCGCCAAAACCTGCTCGGTAAGCGGGTAGACTATTCGGGCCGCTCGGTGATCGTGGTCGGGCCAAACCTGCAATTGCACCAGTGCGGTCTGCCCAAGAAGATGGCGCTAGAGCTGTTTAAGCCGTTCGTGATGCGTCGGCTGGTCGAGCGGGGTGTGGCACACAATATCAAGAACGCCAAGCGCGCCGTTGAGCGGGTGCGTCCTGAGGTCTGGGATGCGCTCGAAGAGGTGATTAAAGACTATCTGGTGCTGCTCAACCGCGCGCCGTCGCTGCACCGGCTCTCGATTCAGGCGTTTGAAGCCAAGTTGATCGAGGGGTCGGCCATCCAACTGCACCCGCTCGTCTGCGCCGCGTTTAACGCTGACTTCGACGGTGACCAGATGGCGGTACACGTGCCGCTCTCGCGCAAGGCGCAGGAAGAGGCCCGCACCCGCATGCTGAGCAAGTATAACCTGCTTAGCCCAGCCCACGGCGAACCGATTATCACCCCCTCGCAGGACATCGTGCTGGGATGCTATTACCTGACCATGGTGCGTGATGGTGCGAAGGGATCGGGTAAGCGTTTTGCCTCAATTGATGAAGCGATGTTGGCCTACGAGAAGGGTTTGGTCGATATCCAAGCGCCAATCTGGATCCGCATGAATGGCACTATTTCTGGCAAGAGCGACCGTCCGGTGCGTGAGCTGCCTCCCGCTGCCGACGGAACGCCGCGCATGGTGATCGAGACCACCATCGGGCGGGTCTTGCTCAACAACGAGCTGCAAAAGCCGCTACGATTCCGCAATCGCCTGATCGACAAGAAGGGTCTCAAGGAGATCATCGCCGATTGCTATCAGTACTACACCAATCTGCGCAATCTGAGCGAAGAGCAGCTCAATGAGGTGCGCGCTTCGCACGGCAATAAGCACGTGCAAGAGCTGGCCCGCATCTACGGGTCAGAGATGACGGCGCAGCAGGCCGACCGGATCAAGGCGCTTGGCTTCCGCTATGCGACCCTCGGCGGTATGACTATCGGTATTGACGACATCGAAGTGCCGGCCAAGAAGTACGATATTGTACGCGAGGCCGAGCAACTGGTTGCCGATGTTGAAAAGCAGTTCCGCCGCGGGCTGATCACCGAAGAGGAACGCTACCAAGAGGTGGTGCGAATCTGGCAAGAGGCGACCAAGCAGACGATTGCTGCCGTGAAGGAGAATCTCAACCCCTTCGGCCCGGTGGCAATGATGTCAACCTCGGGCGCGCGCGGTAACATCAACCAGATCTCGCAAATGGCTGGGATGCGCGGTTTGATGTCTGATCCGACCGGTCGGATCATCGAACTGCCGATTAAGGCCAACTTCCGCGAGGGCCTCTCGGTGCTCGACTACTTCGTCTCGACCCACGGCGGGCGCAAGGGTTTGGCCGACACCGCGCTGCGCACCGCTGACGCCGGCTATCTCACTCGCCGCTTGGTTGATGTGGCGCAAGATGTGATTATCACGATCGAAGACTGCGGCACCGAAGAGGGCTTGTGGCTCCACAGCGCCGACGATAGCGAGTTGATGGAGAAGCTGCAAGTGCGAATGCTGGGTCGTATCCTCGCCGCACCGATCTATCACAAAACGACCGGCGAACTAATTGCGGATCGCAACACTGAAATCGACGAAGAGTTGGCCGCTACGATCATAGCTTCTGGTCAAGAGTCGGTGTTCGTGCGCTCGCCGCTGACTTGCCAAGCCGAGCATGGCCTGTGCCGACTGTGCTACGGGCGCAATCTGGCCACCGGTAAGCTGGTCGAAATCGGCGAGGCGGTTGGCATCATTGCTGCCCAGTCGATCGGCGAGCCGGGCACCCAGCTCACGTTGCGCACCTTCCACACTGGTGGTGTGGCTTCCGCCGACGACATCACGCAGGGTCTGCCCCGTGTGCAAGAGATCTTCGAGGCTCGCGTGCCGAAGGGTAAGGCGCTGCTCGCTGAAATCGATGGCGTGGTGCAGATTATCCGTGACGATGAGGGTGTACGCACGATCCGTATTGTCTCGACCGATGTCTACACTGACGAGTATCCGCTTGGGCGCGGCTTCACCCCGACTATCGAGCACGAGAGTGAGGTGCATGAAGGTCAGGTGATCGCCGAAGGGCCGGGTGGAGCGCAGATTGTTGCTCGCCTCACGGGCAAAGCCTTCATTCAGTCTGACCGGATTGTGGTCAGTCAGGAAGACCACGAGGAACGCGAGCTGGTCGTACCGCACAATGCTCGTATTCGCGTAGAAAATGGCGAGCGGGTGATGGCTGGTCAGCAGTTGACCGACGGCAGTGCGAATCCGCAAGAGCTGTTGGAGTTGCAGGGCCGCGAGGCGGTGCAGCGCTATTTGGTCAACGAGGCGCAGAAGGTCTACCGCTCGCAAGGCGTAAACATCAACGACAAGCACATCGAAGTGATTGCGCGCCAGATGCTGCGCCGGGTGCGGATCGAAGAGCCGGGTGACACCGGCCTGCTGCCCGGTGAGCTGATCGACAGCACCGAGTTCCGCCGTCTCAACAACGACATCGTCAGTCAAGGCGGCGATCCGGCGACGGCGGCAACAGTGTTGCTGGGCATTACCAAGGCCTCGCTCAACACTGACAGCTTCCTTTCGGCGGCCTCGTTCCAAGAAACGACCCGCGTGCTGACTGATGCTGCGATTCAAGGCAAGGTCGATTACCTGCGCGGCTTGAAAGAGAATGTCGTTATCGGCAAGCTCATCCCGGCCGGTACCGGTATCGAGAAGCGGCTTGAACGTCCGCACGAGGATCTGATCAGCGAAATGGCGCGTATGCTCGAAGAGGTGCAGCAGACCGAAGAGAAGCCGGCGGAAGCGCCGCACGCCGCCCAATTGTCGGACAAGAACGGTCACGCGACGCCGGAAAGCGACAACGATGCCCTGTTGCGGGCGCGGCTGGAGGAGCTGTTGTCGGGCGACGGCGATCACGACGAGCCGGAGGACGGCGAGAGCGATTCGCTGTCGTAAGCGCGAAGTGGGACGCCATTGGCGGTAGCAGCGGAGGGGAAGGGCGACATCATGCGCCCTTCTCTCTTTTTGCTGACTTGGCGGGGGAGGAGATGTGTGCGATTGCCGTTGCGAGAGCGTGGTGTGCCCGCAGCGGTCTCCGGCTGTGGCTGATGCGATGTTTTGCAAGGTCATGATGAGCCGGCAAGACGATGTCCAAGGCGGGCAGGGGGCCTCTCGCCCGCGTGGTGGATTGTTGCACCGCGCGGGTCATGGCAATGCTGTGCCCCTTTGCGCAGCTCGCAATGACAAAGAGGAAGCAGGGCGTAGTTCCACTGTTATTGCGAGGGGTGGCGGCACTTAGCCGGGTTGGGTGCCGCCCAACCGAAGCAATCTCCCACCTGAGCGACACGGAGTGAGCGGCCATCGTCCGTGCTTGGAGGAGATTGCTGCGCCGTTCTGACCCTACGCGCGGCGCAGCAATGAGCGGTGTGCCTAGCCATCAGGCGATATGAGCTACACTGATAGCAGATTGCCTGTCACGAGGCTGCAACTTTTTGCATAATAGGGCAAGGTATTCGATAACCGTACCGTTTATGCATCACGTCATTATGAACTTTATCGCCCAAGAATGGCGCGCATTGCGCGCGCCGGCGCTCTGGATAGCACTGGCCTGCTTCCTCGCGGCAGCGCTGCTCTCAGCCCAATTACCTCACCAATATGTGATTGACGTCGGGTATGAAGAGGGGATTGGTCATACCGATCTCCCGTTTCTGCGTGACTTCAATACCGCTGAACAAGGACTGTATGGCAGCTACCGCTGGAGCGGCGGCAACTCTAAGATTACGCTACCCGGTTTTGGAACACAGGCGGCACTCGTCGAGTTTCACTGGTTGCCGATCGATGAGCGTATTGTTTCGATAGCACCAACAACATATCAGGTGTGGCAGAACGAACATCTGCTAGCCGAAATACCGGTCAGGCGCAGCGGTAGTCGGCAATGGCTGCTGGTACCGGCAGCGGCGGATGGCAATCTCCGCATCCGGATCGTAAGCGACACCTTTCAACCACCCCAAGACCCACGCTGGCTCGGTTTGCCACTAGCACACATCACCATTGCGACAGTTTCGCAAGGCTGGGTGTGGCCGGCGGTTGATCGATTAGCGTGGTGGGTCGGAGCTGTTGTGCTTGGCTGGCTGACTCTCGCACGTACCTTGGATCGGTGGGCCGGTTGGAGTTTAGCAATGGCAATTGGTGCGCTCAGTCTTGCCATCCTGTTTGACCCAGTCCGTTGGGCTTTCGGGGCCGAAGCGGCCTTTGCGGCGCTCGCACTGACTTATCCGCTGGCCATTGGTGTGCAAATATGGCTTCGGGGTCAATCATGGCCGGCCGGCATTGACGGCACACTCACTGCGATGGTTGCGATTGCCTTTGCCACACGCATCGGTGGCCGCTTCTATCCTACCAGTATGCCCGGTGACATCGGCTTTCACACCAACCGATTCCATGAAGCGCTTGGTGGATTGATAACAATCGTCTCTAACAATCGTGGTATCGACTTTCCCTATCCACCGGGTGCTTACTTCCTGCTCGCGCCACTACGGCTACTGGGCGTTGAAACACCGCTCGTCTTACAGATCGGTGCAGCTTTAGCCGATAGTTTGAGCGGGTTGATCATCTACGTCATTGCCCGCCGTGTCTTACCGCCACGATCGGCGCTGTTGGCAGCGGGCGTGTACATCTTCACGGCGGCGACCTACCTCACCACGTGGTGGTCATTCGATACGCACATCATCACGCAGGCGCTCTATCTATTGCTGATCTGGGGTGTAATCCGAGCATGGGAAGACTGGCAAGCTGGACAATACAGCCGTGAATGGGTGCTAGGTATCGCTGCGCTCAGTGCAATGGTCTTTCTCGGTCATTTTGGCTTCTTACTCAGCAGTGGCGCACTCTTTGCCCTGTTGATCGCCATCGTTTGGGGTGCCGGCTGGCGTGGCACAGCGTGGGCGCAACGGGTGCGTTGGCCGCTAACAATTGCTATCGGTTGCGGTGCATTGATAGCGATAGTCTTCTTCTACAGTGCCTACTTACCGATATTCCTCGACCAACTGGAAAGAGTGCGCAGTGGCGGTCTCCCGGCTGTCGCCGGACGAGCACCGGCCAGTCGTGAAACACTCTGGCGCACGCTCTGGCAAGCCGGTCTGATAGCCCACTATGGCTTCTTTCCTCTGCCCTTCGCGCTAGGCGGTCTTTGGCTGCTCAACCGTTGGCAAGGATGGCAGATCACTACCGGTCTCATGGCATTGAGTTTTGTCGTTGCGATCATCTTTGCGACGCTGCCGTTTATCACCCAAATCTCAAATAGCCCGCGCTACCTGATGGCGCTTGGCTGGGCAATCGCGATTGGTGCTGCCGCTGCCTGTGACGTACTCTGGCGACGAGGATGGTGGGGGCGGTTGAGCGTACTTATCGTCGGTCTGTTGGTACTGCTCAACACGCTCTGGTACTGGCTCACGCCAATGCTGTGGCGCGCACGTCCACCGGAGCCGTTTTGAAATGCTACTGAGCCGGCGCGTTCATCTGGTATGATGGAGCTAAACAACCGCCAGCGAGCAAAGGAGCGCGCTTATGGTGACAGCGTTTGTGTTCATTACCTGCGAACCGCAACGGATCAGCGACATCGCCCAAGAGGTTGCCGAACTGCCTAATGTTGCCGAAGTCTATTCGGTCACGGGTGACTATGATATTATCGCGGTGTTGCGCGTCAACGACTACGAATCGCTCGACGAGGCGGTGCCGGGAGGCATTGCCCGCATTGCGGGAGTGCGCCACACGACGACGGTGCTCGCCTTTCGCCGCTACTCGCGGCGCGACCTTGAAGCCGGGTTTGACATCGGCTTATCATAATTGTTAGCAAGCTGCAATCTATGTGCTTGACGGCCAGCAGAACGGGTGTTATAATTCGCACAATAGTTCTAGAACGTGCGGGAAAGCTCTCGCTCGGTTCGGTACTGTTGGGACGATGACACACGAGTGACGAGGAGGGTTACGATGGCAAAGGATCTGAACAAAGTGCAACTGACGGGTCATCTCGGCGCCGATCCGGAAATGCGCTACACTGCGCAAGGCAGCGCCGTAACGACCTTCCGGGTGGCGAGCAACCGCACGTGGCGCGACAAAGACGGTAACTCCCACGAAGAGACTGAGTGGTTCCGCATCGTGGCGTGGGATAAATTGGGTGAGATCTGCAATCAGTATCTCACCAAAGGCACCCGCGTTTATATCGAGGGGCGGCTGCAAACTCGGAAGTGGACGGATCGCGACGGCCAAGAGCGCTACACTACCGAGGTGATTGCGCAAGATATGATTATTCTCTCGGCCAAGGGCGAGCGCGGGCCGGTACCCGATGCTGAACCGGTCTATGACGAGCCGGTTGACGAGCCGGTACGCCGCACGCCGCCACCGGCTAGCCCACGCTCGGCGAACAACAATCCGCCTGCGGCGCGCCCGCCAGCCAACCGTGCGCCTGCCCGTAACCAGCCCCAGCCGCTGGATGACGAAGATATTCCGTTTTAAGTGGTGAGACGGGAAGGGGGCGGGTTTTAAACCCGCCTGCCCTTACGGTTCGCCCTGACCAATCCACGCTTACCTCCTTGTGCTGATATCTATCCGCTTGCTCGCTGCGCTCTGCACGGCTAGCGTTGCTATTGTGCGCACACGTTAGTTTTCTATCCGTCGCGGCGATGGCGGGGTAGTCAGCAATTGGGCCATCTGGCGCAATTCGAGCCACCACTGCTCGCATGGGCGGGGGATAGTGGGGCGTCTAGATAGCCAAGTACACTGTACGGGCAAGCCGTCTGGGGAGGGTCTCGAGGCGGGTTGCCCACCCGCCCTTACCCTTATCCTCGGCGCGGCTTACCACGTAGGTGCGCTCGGCCATCAGTCTGCCACCCGTCGCGGCGATGGCGGGGTAGTCAGCAATTGGGCCATCTGGCGCAATTCGAGCCACCACTGCTCGCGGGGGCGGGCATAGACCGGATCCATCAGCCGCGGCATATCATCGAGCTGGTGGAACTGCACCTTGCCGCCGCGATAGCCGATAAATGCCCCCACCGGCTGGCGCCGGTCGGTGTGTTCGATCAGAAAGTCGATGCAGCGCACGGCTAAGCGGGTGGCTTGGATACGGTCAAAGGGTGATGGATCGCCGCCTTGTTGCAAGTGGCCGAGGATCGCTTGCCGCACCTCGAACAGCTTGCCGCTTTCTTCCTCAAACAGCGAACAGATAAACGAGGTGGTATATACCGGATTGGCCTTTTCGTTGCGAATTATCAAGCTCAGCCGTTTGCCGCGCCTGAACCAGTCCGTCATCTCGTCCAGATCGGTTTGCAGAGTGCGCAGGCTAATCCCCTCTTCGGGCAAATAGACCCGCTCGGCCCCGGTGGCAAGCCCGCTCATCAGGGCCAAATAGCCGCAGTCGCGGCCCATGACCTCAACCACAAAACAGCGGCGCGAGGCGACTGCCGATTGCTTGATTCGATCAATCGCTTGCACAATGCTGTTCAGCGCCGTGTCAGCGCCGAGGCTCAACTCGGAGCCGGGCAGATTGTTGTCGATGGTGGCCGGTAAGCAGATGATCGGAATATTGAAGGCCGGGAAGATATGGCGTTCGCTGTAGAGCTTGTAGGCGGCCTGATAACCGGCCCAGCCACCAATCATCAAGATGCCGTCAATGCCGAAGCGCTCGATATTGCGCGCGATCTGGTACAGTTCGCTGCCCTGCGGAATCTTGCGGTTGGTACCCAACTCGGCCCCGCCCATCGTCGCCCAACCGCTCACGCTCATCCAATCCATCTCGAAGATGTCGCCATCAATCAGACCCTGAAAACCGTTGCGCACACCGAGGATGGTATGGCCACGATCGATCCCAATCCGTACAGCAGCCCGCACTGCGGTATTCATTCCCGGTGCCGGGCCGCCGCTGTGCAGCACAGCGAAGCGATGGCCACGTTGCAAGCGATCGGGTGGTGATGGTTGTGACTGGATGAGTGTGCCGAGGGTGCGATATGCTTCGACAAAACTGTTGCCGCGCAGCGCCATAGCGCGTTCATAATCATGTTGAGCGATCGCTTCCGCTACCTGCCGGGTATCGGTCACACACGTCATCAGCGGTAACCGCACCACCCGGTTTTCGCGCAAACCGATCAATTTGGGTTCAGCCTCAGGGCCAGCGGCCAGCAGTTCTTCGACCGCTGTTGCGCCGAGCAACGAGCTCATCCAGCGGTCGAAGGCACTCGGCGCGCCGCCGCGTTGCACGTGACCGAGGATGGTAACCCGCGTATCTTCGCCGAGTCGTTCTTCAAGGACTTTTTTCACATAAGCGGCAGTGATCGGCCTACCGTGACGATCACATGCTCCTTCAGCGACTACTACAATACTATCGCGCCGGCCCTGCTCGCGCCCGATCCGCAGCACATCGCACATATGCTGTTCCCAATCGTCCATCTGGGGCGGCATTTCTGGAATAAGTGCCCAATCGGCGCCACCGGCGATGGCTCCCATTAGCGCCAGATAGCCGCAATTGCGGCCCATCACCTCAATGACGAAGGTGCGTTGATGGCTGGCCGCCGTCGAGCTAATGGCATCTATCGCCTCGGTGATGCGATGCAATGCTGTATCGGCGCCAATGGTCATATCGGTGCCGCAAAAGTCGTTGTCGATGCTGCCCACGACTCCAACAATCCGTAGATGGGGATGCGCTTCCGCTTTCTCACTACTAACTTCGCCCTCATCAACCAACTCGGCCACCAACTCCGGCCACTCACGGCGAAAGATGTCGGCGCCGGTTAGGCTGCCATCACCGCCGATAACTACCAGTCGGTCGATACCGAGGATGAGCAGATTAGCCGCTGCTCGGCGGCGGCCATCACGGGTACGAAACTCGGCGCTCCGTGCTGTGCCGATGATGGTGCCACCGCGGTGAATAATTCCACCGACCGAACTCCAATCCATGCGTCGAAT
This sequence comes from uncultured Chloroflexus sp., assembly GCF_937951745.1. Lineage (GTDB taxonomy): Bacteria > Chloroflexota > Chloroflexia > Chloroflexales > Chloroflexaceae > Chloroflexus. The sequence continues at coordinate 18,366 of NZ_CALFBQ010000039.1, read as the reverse complement.
GAGCTTACCGCCCTCTATGAGTCCCTGATACCCTTCGTAAATCGCATATACCTCGCAGCCGCGACTAATTCCGGTTCGCACGACGGCCCGAACTGCCGCATTCATTCCCGGTGCATCGCCACCACTGGTCAATACCCCGATGCGAATCGTTGGGTTTGTCATTTCATCCCTCGCCTTTCTGGCGGATAGCGACTTGGTTGCATGTGCAAGTATATCATAATACATAACGCAAAGACGCGAAGGGCGCAAAGGGGTGTAGATGGGGTGGATCAAGAGGCTAGGCTTTTCTGTATTAGTGTGGCTTAACCACGATCTTTTGACTTTCTCGTGCGAAAGATTTTGTAACCCAAATAAACACCTTTGCAACTTCGTAGCTCGATACAACGGACGTCCTGCCTTACTTTTCAAGTATCACTCACCTCATACCTAAGACATAGTGTCATTTTTACTCATCCCCCTTGACTTTGTGCTTGAATGCAGTAGAGTGAGGGCATGAACCGCATGTTTGCACTGCTGAGGAAGTATTACAATGAACAACCAGCAGTTTACGATTAAGGGTTTGGATTGTCCCGATTGCGCGCGTTCGATTGAGCGTGGTGTGGCCCGGCTGGAAGGGGTGAGGTTGTGCAGCCTCAATTTCACCACCGAGACGTTGCACGTCACCGGTGAGGTTGACCCAGCAACGGTGATCGCGCGGGTGCGCGAGTTGGGGTATGAAGCTGAGCCTGCGGCAACAGCTAAGGTTGAACCTCCCCCGACTTTTCTCCGCTTTATGCTCAGCCGGCGCGAGACGCAATTAGCGCTGATCGGGTTGCTGCTCGTGTTACCGGGTATGGTGTTACACGAGGTGTTAGGTTGGGATGCGTGGTGGATTGATGGGTTGGCGTTAGGTGGGTTGGCGCTAGTAGGGCCGTTGGTGGCGCGCAATGCGTGGCGCACGCTGCGCACCAATCGCGAGGTGAGCATTGATGCGCTGATGACGATTGCCGCTGTTGGCGCGGTAATTATTGGCGCGTATGTCGAGGCGGGGTTGGTGATGGTGCTGTATGCGATCGGCGAGGCGTTAGAGGGCTATACGGCGAGCCGTGCGCGCCATACCATTCGCAGTCTGTTGGAGTTGACCCCACCCACGGCGACCTTGCTCACCGCTACGGGTGAGCAGGTTGTGCCGGTGGCTGCGTTGCGTCCCGGCGACCGGATTGTGATTAAACCCGGCGAGCGGATTCCGGTTGATGGCACGGTGGCTGCCGGGAGTTCACTGGTGAATCAGGCTCCGATGACCGGTGAGAGCCGGTTGGTCGAGCGGGGTGTGGGTGATGCGCTGTTTGCCGGAACAATGAATGGGGAGGGGTGTCTTGAGGTGATCGTTGAGCGGCCTGCCGCCGAGAGTTCGGTGGCGCGCATGATCCATTTGGTGCAAGAGGCGCAAGAGCGGCGTGCGCCAGTGCAGCGGTTCGTTGATCGCTTCGCCCGTTACTATACGCCGCTGGTGGTGGCGCTAGCGGCGCTAGTAGCGATGGTGCCGCCACTCTTGTTTGGTCAACCGTTCTGGAATCCTGCGCCCGATACGTTTGGCTGGCTCTACCGTGGTCTGGCGCTGCTGGTGGTGGCATGCCCGTGTGCGCTCGTGATCAGCACCCCGGTGAGCATTGTCAGCGCCCTCAGCGTCGCAGCCCGCCACGGGGTGTTGATTAAGGGTGGCACTTACCTTGAGACGCTAGCGCGGGTGAAGACGGTGGCGGTGGATAAGACCGGCACGCTGACGACCGGCAAGCCGGCAGTAGTGGCGTTGCGCACGGTGGGGTGCAGCGCGCCTGATGCTGCGCCAGTAGGTCATTGTCAGGCCTGTGATGAGTTACTGGCGCTGGCCGGTGCGGTCGAGCGCCGTTCGGAGCATCCATTGGCCCACGCGATTGTGAACGCGGCTGCCAATCGCGGTCTTGATTTGCCGCCAGCCGAACAGGTGCGGGCGTTGGTAGGCAAGGGTGTGCAGGGGGTGGTGAACGGCAACGAAGTGATGATCGGAAGCCATCGAGTGTTTGATCAGACATTGGCCCACGATGAATGGCACTGCCTTGCCGCGAAACGCGATAGCCAACTCGGGCGCACGCCGTTGATGGTTGGGGTTGATGGTCGTTATCGTGGCACGATAACCGTCGCTGATACCGTGCGTGAAGAGAGCCGCAGCGCGATTGCCGCTTTGCGCGATCAGGGCTTGCGAGTAGTAATGTTGACCGGCGACGAACCGGTGACCGCCGAGCGAATTGCCGGCGAACTCGGTGTCAATGAGGTGCGCGCCGGCCTATTGCCGGAAGACAAGGCGCAGGCGGTGAGCGAGTTGCGCCAGTCTGACGGTGCGGTCGCGATGGTCGGCGACGGCATCAACGACGCGCCGGCGCTGGCTAGCGCCGATGTTGGTATCGCGATCGGCGCTGACGCTGGCGGCACAACGCAGGCGATGGAGACCGCCGATATTACGTTGCTCGGCGGTGATTTGCGCCAGTTACTGTTTGCAGTGGCGTTGAGCCGGCGGACGATGCGCACCATTGTGGCGAATGTCACTTTCAGTATTGGCATTAAGTTGCTGTTTATTGTGCTCGTGTTAGCCGGTCTTGGCACGATGTGGATGGCGGTGCTGGCCGATGTGGGGGCATCGTTGTTAGTGACGTTAAACGGCATGCGGTTGTTGGGGTTCCGGGGGCAGTAAGGGCACAGCAACGCTGTGCCCTTACCGTACCTCTACCGGGCGAAGTGTTTGATGAGGCTGCCCATCCATTGCATCGCACGCCAATAATCGGCCACGCGGATGTTTTCGTTGGGGGAATGGACGCGGGCGCCGTGGTAGCCGCAGCCGGCGCCGCTGGCGACCGGAGTGCCGAGCGCGGTGCAGAGCGGGTAGATTGGGCCGGTGCCGGCCATCGTCGGATAGAGGATCGGTTCGCTGCCATACACTTCACGCGCCGAGGCGACGGCGGCCTGCACAATCGCCGCATCGAGTGGGCCACGGGCCGGATGTTCACCACCGAGATCGATGATCTCAATATCACTGAACCCTTCCGCGTCGAGATGACAGCGCAATTGGTGTAACACTTCAGCCGGTTCCATATCGGGTACAAGACGGAAGTCGATCTTGGCTCGCGCTTCATTCGGCAGCACCGTCTTGCTGCCCTCGCCGGTGTAGCCGCTGATGAGGCCGCAGATGGTGCAGGTCGGCTCAAACAGATGGCGACGCAGCCGCTCGATCCCGCGCACGCCATCGAGAAATTCGCTCAAGCCAAAACTGGCGAGTAAGGCATCGTCATCACCGGAGGGAATAGTGGCGAGTGCGGCGAGGTCGGCTGCTGAAGGGGGGCGCACTCGATCATAGAAACCGGGAATGCGTACCCGCCCATCGGGGCCTTTGAGCGTGTTGAGTGCCCATGTCAGCCGCCACGCTGGGTTGGGCACAAAGGTGGCATACGACGAGTGCAGGTCGTAGCTGGCGCCGCGCGCGACCAGCTCGACATATTGAATGCCCTTTGCGCCGCAGGTGACGGTGGGCCGCTCGCTTAAATCAACCCCGCCTGTTTCCCATAGACAGCCGTCGGCGCGCAGCAGATCGGCGTAGTCGCGGCAAATGGCCGGCAAGGTGCGCGAGCTGGTCTCTTCTTCGCCTTCGATGGCAAAGATGATGTTGATCGGGAGTTCGCCTTGGGTCGCTAGCCACGCCTCGATTGCTTGAATGCGCAGCATCAAGTTACCTTTATTATCAGCAACGCCGCGCCCATACAGCTTGCCGTCACGTTCAGTCAACTCGAATGGCGGGCTGTCCCACAACTCCAGCGGTTCCGCCGGTTGCACATCGTAGTGGTCGTAGATCAGCAGGGTACGCGGGCCGTTGCCGATTGTGGCATAGACCATGGGGTTGCCGCCATCGGCAGTGAGCAGGCGGGTTTCGGCGCCAAGCTGTTGCAACCGCTGCGCAACGAACGCCGCGGTTTCGGCAATGTTGCGATTTTGGGCTGCAACTGAGGGTAAGCGAATCAGATCGGCCAATTCGACGCGAAAGCGCTCCCGGTTGGCGTCAATGTAGGCGGCAAAACGTTCCATAATAGTTGCTCCGTCCAATATTCGGTTCCACGCCGGTATTATAAGGCAATATGGCGGTTACGTGCGGTTGCAGATTTCGGCGTACACTGTTTCGATCCGATCCAACATGCGTTCAAGGCGGAATTCGGCTAGCGCCCGTTCCCGTCCAGCTAGCCCCAATGCGCGGGCACGAACTGGGTTGGCGAACAGCTCGGCCAGAGCGCGGGCCAGCGCTGGCGGGTTATCGGGCGGCACGACGAAACCGGTGCGGCCATGGATGGTCACATAGCTCGTGCCGGTGCCTAGTTCGGTGCAGATCACCGGCAGCCCGGCCATTTGGGCTTCGATCTGAACAATGCCGAAGGCTTCGCTGGGGGCAACCGATGGCAAGACAAAGACATCAGCGATCGCGTAGAGGGCGCGCAGCGTCACGTTGTCAACTGCGCCGAGCACATGCACTCGCTCGCCTATGCCCAATTCGTTCGCTAAGCGGGCGAGATCACTGCCGCGCACAGTGGCATCCCCTCCGGCAATGATGGCATGGCCGCGTGGGAGCAGCGCAAGCGCGCGCACGAGTCGATCAACGCCTTTGTAGTAGCGCAGCCGGCCAACGAAGAGCGCATTGGGGCCGGGGAAGCGGCGGCGCAAGGCGGCGACGAGCGCCGGATCGGGCAAGGGCAGCGGTGGCAGGCCGAACGGCACGACTCGCACTCGTTCGCGGTGGCGGGCCAGCCATAGCGATGATTGAACGATCGCTGGGCTACTGGCAATAATGCAAGCAGCGCGGCGCAAGGTGTGGTGAATCAGCGGCGCCGTGAGCGCACCTAGCACGCGCTGGCGCACGATGTCGCTATGGTAAGTGACAACGAGCGGCGCGCGAGTGGCCAGCAGGGCGAGGTCGCCAACTGGATATGGGTGGTGGAAGTGGATCAGGTCGGGCCGGCAGCGGGTTACCTGCCAGAGCAGGGCCGGACTGATGGGGGCGCGGGCAAGGGTGAGTAGACGTGGCGTAGCGATCAGTTCGACGCCGTTGCGCCATTCGTGCCGGCCCTGTCGTCCCGGTGCGACGTAAAGCACTGTGACTCGGTGGCCGCGGGAGGTTAACCCTTCACTGAGCAGTTGCAGATGGCCTTCGATGCCGCCTTGCACCGGCGGGTAATCTTTGTAGAGTTGCAAGATGTGCATAGGGCGAATGATACACACAAAGACGATTGACGCAAAGTGCGAAGTGAGTAAAGCCGGACGGCTGTCTGGCTCCGTCAAGACGTGGAGATTTTTGACGCGAAGGCGCGCATGGGTTGTTGGGTAGCCCCCACCCCAGCCCTCCCCCGTTGGCGGAGTGAGCCTCACTCTTCCTTAGAAGGGGAGCACGCCTGCTGCGCATGCTTGCTAGTTGGTGTACAATAGAGTAACAACTCAATACGTAACCTTCGGGGCAGGGTGAGTCTGAGGTTCGCCATCGCGTGAACAGCAGGCAATTCCCGATCGGTGGTATAGCCCACGAGCGGATTGTCGTAACCGGCAATCTGCACGATCCGGTGAAATTCCGGGGCCGACCGTATAGTCGGGATGAAAGAAGGGTTCGTTGCAACGTGTGCTCTACGTGCTTTTCTTAGGGCCGTGTTGCGCATAGTTTGCATGCCCCGAACACATTGTTTGTTCGGGGTTTTCGATTGAACGCGGCTGTGACCAGCATGCCGAACGTTCTGATTCGCATTGCCCCGAAGGAACAAGGTTCGCCAGAACGTTCCTTTGGGGTTTCGTTATGTCTGCGCAGCACCAAATCTACATGCGCCGCGCGCTCGAACTTGCGCGGCAAGCAGAAGGCCGTACCAGTCCAAACCCCATGGTCGGCGCCGTCATAGTGAACAATGGGCGTATCGTCGGTGAAGGCTATCACCATCGGGCTGGCGCGCCCCATGCTGAGATTGAAGCCCTGCGCGCTGCTGGTGAAGCCGCGCACGGGGCAACGATGTACGTCTCGCTTGAGCCGTGCGCGCATTATGGTCGTACTCCACCTTGCACTGATGCGCTGATCGCCGCCGGTATTGCTGAGGTTTACTACGCCATCGGGGATCCCAACCCGCGGGTGAATGGCAAAGGCCATGCCCAACTTGCCGCTGCCGGCATTCGCGTGCATCACGGTCTCTGCGCTGCCGAGGCCTACCAACTCAATCGGGCGTATTTCAAGCATATTACCACCGGCCAGCCATTCGTGACTGCAAAGTTTGCGATGAGTCTCGATGGCAAGATCGCCACCGTCACCGGCCAATCGCGCTGGATCAGTAATCTTGCCTCGCGCCAGCGTGTGCATGCGCTGCGGAATGTCACCGATGCTGTGCTGGTGGGGGCGGGAACGGTGATTGCCGATGACCCCTCTCTGACCACGCGCTTGATCGGCGATCAACCGGGTTTGCCGCGCGATATTCGCCATCCGGTACGCATTATCGCCGATAGTCGCGGGAGGACGCCACTGTCTGCTAAAGTGTTCGATCCAGTGTTGCCCGGCCAGACGGTGCTGGCGACGACGGCGCAGGCATCTGCCGATCACCGCTGCGCTCTAGCTGCGCGCGGCGTTGAGGTGTGGGTGTTGCCCGCCGATGAACAGGGTCGGGTAAGCCTGCCGGCATTGCTTGCGGAAATAGGTCGGCGTGGCTTCACGAGCCTCTTGGTTGAGGGGGGCAGCGAACTCCTTGGCGCGCTCTTCGCAAGCCGATTGGTCGATCGGGTGTGGGTCTTTCTCGCGCCCATGATTATCGGCGGTCGCGACGCGCCGGGGCCGGTTGGCGGGTTGGGTTGTGCGACGATTGCGCAGGCAGTGCGTTTGGGTCAGTTCCAGCTTGAACCGATCGCAACTGATGCTTCCTCAGCGCCTGATGTGTGGATTCAGGCCGATGTGATCTATCCAGAGGTGTAACGATGTTTACCGGCATTATCGAAGAGATAGGGATCGTCGAACAGTTAAGCCAAGCCGAAGGCGGCTGGTCGCTGACGGTACAAGCCGTTACAGTGCTAGAAGGCACTGCGTTAGGGCACAGCATTGCCGTGAATGGAGCGTGTCTCACTGTTACGGCCCTGACCGACGGTAGCTTTACGGTTGGTCTCTCGCCAGAGACACTGCGCCGAACGAACCTTGGCGAGGTGCAGCCCGGTGACGGGGTCAACCTTGAACGCTCGCTGGCGGTCAATGGTCGGATTGGCGGGCATTTTGTGCAGGGCCATGTGGATGGCACCGGTGTGATCCGCTCGTTCCGTCCAGAAGGCGATTCCCTCTGGGTGACGGTCGAGGCTGAGCCTGCATTGCTGCGCTATATCGTGCCGAAAGGCTACATCGCGGTTGATGGTACGAGTCTTACGGTGGTGGATGTTCTGCCTGATGCGTTCACATTTATGCTGGTCGCTTACACGCAACAGCATATTACCTTGCCGCGCAAGCCAGTTGGTAGTCGCGTCAATCTCGAAGTGGATGTGCTAGCCAAGTATGTGGAGAAATTCCTTGGGGAGGCGCCTTATGCCATTCGCGAGCGTTGAAACCGCTATCGCCGATGTTCGAGCCGGTAAGTTTGTGATCATTGTTGATGATGAAGACCGTGAGAACGAGGGTGATCTGGCGATTGCCGCCGAATTTGCCACACCACAGGCGATTAACTTTATGGCGCGAGAGGGGCGTGGCCTGATCTGCGTCGCGATGACCGGCGAGCGGCTCGATGAACTGCGGATTCCGCTGATGGTTCAGCCTTCCGAGAACACCACTCGCTTCGGTACCGCCTTCACCGTTTCGGTTGAAGCGCGGCGGGGAGTAACGACCGGCATCTCGGCGTTTGATCGCGCCACCACGATCCGTACTCTGATTGATCCGACTACCCGACCCGAAGACCTCGCTCGGCCCGGCCATGTCTTTCCCCTCCGCGCTGCTGCCGGCGGTGTGTTAGTGCGCCCCGGCCAAACTGAGGCTTCTCTTGATCTGGCGCGACTAGCCGGGCTTTACCCAGCAGCGGTGATTTGCGAAATCATGAACCCCGACGGCACGATGGCCCGTCTGCCCGACCTTGAAGTGTTTGCCGCTCATCACGGTCTCTCGATCTTGTCCATCGCCAGCCTGATCGCTCATCGCTACCGCACCGAAACAGTGGTGCGCCAAGTAGCCGAAACGAGTTTGCCGACCGAGTACGGTACGTTTCGCCTGATTGCGTTTGAGCATATCTTCACCGCCGAAACGCATCTCGCCTTGATCTTCGGCGCTGCTAATGGGCGTTCCCCGCTCGTGCGCCTGCATTCCGAATGCCTAACCGGTGATGCGCTCGGTTCGCAGCGTTGCGATTGCGGCGCGCAGTTGGCCGAAGCGCAACGGCAGATTGCCAAGGCAGGTTACGGAGCCATTCTCTATCTGCGCCAAGAAGGGCGCGGGATTGGCTTGCTCAACAAACTGCGCGCCTATGCGTTGCAAGATCACGGGTTTGATACGGTCGAAGCCAATCGCCAATTAGGTTTGCCGGTTGATGCGCGCGATTATGGTGTTGCAGCTCAAATGCTACGTTGTCTCGGTATGGAAGAGGTGCGCTTGCTGACGAATAATCCGGCTAAGATCGCCGGTCTCGAACGGTACGGTGTGGTTGTACGTGAACGGATTCCGCTGCACATCGCGCCAACCGACGCTAACCGGCGCTATTTGACGACGAAACGGGCGAAATTAGGGCATCTGCTCCCTGACTATGACGCTGAACGTGTGTTTGGAGGCAACAATGGGTATCACGTTTGAGGGCCATCTGGTTGGAACCGGCTTGCGATTCGGGATCGTGATCTCGCGCTTCAACGACACGATTGGGCGCGAGTTACTACGGGGCGCTATTGAGACGCTCACCCGGCACGGCGTCGCTCACGATGACATCGATATTGCGTGGGTGCCGGGAGCGTTTGAGTTGCCGCTCGTCGCGAAGCGGATGGCTAAGCGCAAGAGTGCGACCGACGATAGCCCGTATTACGATGCGATCATCTGTCTCGGTGTGGTTATTCGGGGCGCAACGAGCCATTTTGAGTATGTGGCGGGGCAGGCTGCCGGCGGGATAGCGGCCACGGCGTTGGCGACCGATGTGCCGATTGTGTTTGGTGTACTGACGACTGAAACCATTGAGCAGGCGATTGAACGGGCCGGAACGAAGGCTGGTAATCGCGGCGCTGATGCGGCGCTAGCCGCCATTGAGATGGCTAATGTGCTGCGGGAGATTGATCGGGTGGCGCTGGCGGTTGAGGGTTGAAACGTAGGGTAACGCCGGTAGCACCGGACGACTGTCCGGCCCCCCAAAGATGCAGAGGCGTGTAACGCAAAGACGCAAAGCGCGCGAAGGGCGCAAAGGTGGTTTTGGGGTGGCCCCCACCCCAACCCTTTCCCGCTGGGGGAGGGAGTTTCATACCTCTCTCGGAGGGGACTACTGGCGCGACGAAGACGTGCCAGCAGTCCCTATCCCTCCGCGCCCGTTGCGTTCTCTACAGTAAACGAAATGGCGTCCTTCCCTGCGGCCAACCCTTCCGCTTATGTTACAATACCGCCGATGATCAGGCAGGCAACGGCCAATGGCCCACGCCCCACCACGAGAACACGACAATGGATGCAGTGCTTGTCCTCGAAGATGGCCGTGTCTTCCCCGGTCGCTCGTTTGGCGCACCCGGCGAACGCATCGGCGAGGTGGTGTTTCACACCGGTATGACCGGGTATCAAGAGATTTTGACCGATCCTTCCTATTGCGGCCAGTTGGTGACGATGACTGCGCCGCATATTGGCAATACCGGCGTCAACGATTTTGACCCCGAATCGATCCAGCCCCAAGTGGCTGGTTTTATCGTCCGTAGCTACAGCGAGCATTACAGCTCGTGGCGCGCGCGCGGCAGTTTGGCCCAATTGCTGCGCGATTATGGTATCGTCGCGATTAGCGATGTGGATACGCGCGCGCTCACCCGCCATATCCGCACTGCCGGCGCGATGCGTGGGATTATTTCGACCACTGGTGAGTCGATTGAGTCGCTGCTAGCTAAGTGCCGCGCTGCGCCGCCGATGGAGGGGCAAGACCTGACGCAGGTGGTGACCTGCCCCGAACCGTACCATTGGGCGACGAATAGCGTGCCGTTTACGCCGCCCTACCCGAATGGTCCGGCCCAAGAGCTAACCTATCACGTGGTAGCGTATGATTTCGGCCTCAAGCGCACCATCTTGCGCCGGTTGGTCGATCATGGCTGCCGGGTGACAGTGGTGCCGGCAACCACTTCACCCGCTGATGTGCTGGCACTCCAACCCGACGGTATCTTCTTCTCGAATGGGCCGGGCGATCCGGCGGCGGCGAATTACGCGGTGGCCAACTTGCGCGCTTTGCTGGGCAAGCGACCCATCTTTGGCATCTGTCTCGGCCACCAACTGATGGGGTTAGCATTGGGAGGGCGGACGTACAAGCTACCGTTCGGCCATCACGGCGCGAACCATCCGGTGCGCTATTTGCCGACTGGGAGGGTCGAAATTACTTCGCAGAACCACGGCTTTGCCGTCGATCCCGATTCGTTGCCGGCAGGGGTTGAGCTGACCCATATCAATCTGAATGACCAGACACTAGAGGGGTTTAGCTATCCTGCACTGCACTGCTTTAGTGTGCAGTATCATCCCGAAGCCGGGCCGGGGCCGCACGATGCGACCTATCTGTTCGGTCAGTTTACGGCAATGATGGAGGCATGGCGGCAGGCATAGCCAACGCTAGGCTTGTCGTTTAGGGTGTGCTGTACCCGCGCACGATCACGCGCACCTCAGCAATGCCGAGGTTATTGAGCAACTGGGTGTAGTAGGCTTCAGCGTCGCGGGCGGTTTGCGAGAGAATGCCGGCTTCGATCGCAGCTTGCACAAGCGCAGCTTTGGCTTCGGTATCAACCGATTGGAAAAAACTTTCGAGGCTGGTTTGCGGGCAGATAAAGCCGGGGCAGAAGTCGGTGTTTTCGATGATCCGGCTGTTAGCGAGATCGAGTGATACCTGATCGGTAAAGACTTGCGGCGGCGGGAGCGTAATCTGCGCCCGCCGGCCATCACTGCTCACCCAGATGTCTTCGGGCCGTAGTTGGCTGAGGTCGATCCCCGCCGGCACCCGCCCGCGAATCAACACCAGAAACTCTTGCCGTACCCCCAGATTGCGCAGAAACGATGCCCATCCTGCCGGCGCGTCGAGATGGCGCACTTCTACCCCGGCGTAATGTTCGATGAAGATTTGCTTGTTGACCCGCCGTACCGCCTCGATAATCTGCGGGCCAACGGTGGTTGTGACTGAAGTGGGTGGCGCTGAGGCATGCTGAAACGCTTGCCCGACGCTCCAGACCAAAAACAACACCGCCGCAATGGCCAACCCGTTCCAAACCAGCTTCAGCGTGCGCACACTCGCCTCCGGGAACTTACGACGACAGCGGTTCGATTACCACCCGGCTAAACCCCAGCTCATCGATGAGCCACCGTTCGAGGCGACGATAGCTAACTTCGCTCGCGATGCTCATCAACTCAGGATCATTCGCCACGCGCTGGCGAATCTCGGCTCGCGCCTGCGCGAGGGCCTGATTCTGGGCTGCCGTGATCTGCGTTCCGATCCAGCGCCGCGACTCACCGATCACCTCAATCTCGATCGGGTTGGGTTCGCCATCGATGGCCGCGCGCGGCAAACGGATCGTCAGCGTATTGCCATCGCGCTGGATCTGCGCCCGGCTCAGATCAACCGTCAACCGCACCTCAGCCGTCACCTTCAGCGTAATTTCATCGCGACCAAAGAAACTCTGGGCGCCGCTCACCGTGGTTACAGTTGTAACCGGAAACTTGATCGACAAGCCGATCGCCGGATCGATCCGGCGTAGATCAGGGAGGGGGATGAGGGTTGGCGCTGCCGGTGGTGCGGTGGGAGGTAACGGCGTGAAGGTTGGAGGTGTGGTAGGCCACGGCTCAGGAGTGAGCGGCGTGACCGCCGGCGTTGGCTGGTTCCAGCCGCTGTTGATGAACAGCAGCAAGCCTGCAAGGGCTACGGCAATCACGCTGCTGATAATCCAATTGACCGTTCGTTGCTTCATTGCCGGCTCAACCACTAGGCCTTTAACATCACATAATCCACCGTCACTGCTTGCAACCGTTCCAGATCAACTTCGGCGCCGCTCCCCGGCCCGGTGGGCACTGTCAACGTACTGTCAGGGTTCAGCGTGAACGGGTTCGTGACAATATCTTGGTGGAAGTAGCGGTCGTTGGCGCTGATGTCGCCGGGCAAGCTAAAGTTGGGCAGACTGGCCAGCCCAACGTTGGCGGCGCGGCCAATACCGGTTTCGAGCATGCCGCCGCACCAGACCGGAATGCCAGCAGCTTGGGCCATATCGTGAATCTGGCGAGCAGCGGTGAAGCCACCGACTCGCGACGGCTTAATGTTGATCACGCCGCAAGCGCGCAGCTCAATCGCCCAGCGCGCATGATCGGGCGAGACGATGCTCTCGTCCAAGCAAATTGGCGTGCGCAATTGACGCTGCAACTTGGCGTGATCGATAATGTCGTCGTGGGCTAATGGCTGTTCGATCAACAGCAGCTCGAACTCATCGAGCTGCGCCAGTTGCGGCGCTTGGTCAAGCGTGTAGATGCTATTAGCATCAACCTGCAAGCGCAGATCGGGCCAGCGCTCGCGCACCGCTCGGGTCGGCTCTACGTCCCAACCCGGCTTGATCTTGAGTTTCACCCGCTGGTAGCCGGCGCTGACATAGCCCTCAACCACCTCAAGCAAGGCTTCGATTGAGGGTTGGACGCCAACGCTAACGCCGACTTCAACCCGTTGCCGGGTACCGCCAAGCATCGTACTCAGGCTCTCGCTGCGTGCGCGGCCAAACAGATCCCACGCTGCGAATTCGAGGCCAGCCCGCGCCATGCGGTTGCCGCGCACACGGGCAAAGGTCGCGTCCACCTCTTCGGGTCGGCTCAGATCGCGCCCTAGCAGCATCGGGGCCAGAATCTCGCGCATCATCACCCACGCCGTGGCCTGCGTCTCTTCGTTGTACCACGGCCCGGCACCGACCGGCGCTTCGCCCCAGCCGATTGCACCCTCGCTGTGCAAAGTCACGATCACCGAGTGATTGGCCTCTTCCCGCCAGCCGCTCGTCTCAAACGGCGACCGGTACGGCAGCCTGATCCGCCGTAACTCGATGGCTTCGATCCGCATCAATGCACCTCCAACAACTCCACTTCGAAGATCAGGGTGGCTCCGGGCGGAATAACACCACCCGCGCCGCGGCTGCCGTAAGCCAAGGCCGCCGGAATCACCAATTGCCGCTTCCCGCCCTCGCGCATCCCGGCCACACCTTCATCCCAACCGCGGATCACTCGTCCCGCTCCGAGTGGAAACTCAAACGGCTCACCGCGGCTGAGCGAACTGTCAAACATACTGCCGTCAGTCAGCCAACCGGTATAATGCACCGTCACCGTGCGGCCAGCGGTCGCCGTCGCGCCATTGCCGACCGTCAAATCGGCGAACTTCAGGCCGCTCGCACTCGTAGTATAGTGATCGGCAGGCACATTTTGCGGCGCATCCGGCGGGCCGGGCATAATCTCAACCAGCTCAACATCGAACGTGAGGGTTGCATTTGGTGGAATCACTGGCGGGTATCCCATCGCGCCATAGCCGAGATGGGGCGGAATAATCAGCCGCGCCTTGCCGCCTACCCGCATTAGCCCGATCCCTTCATCCCAACCGGGAATGACTATCCCGACGCCGAGCGGAAAGCGGATCGGCTCTCCCCGCTCGTAAGAACTATCGAACACCGAACCATCGGCGAGCATTCCGCGGTAATGCACCGCCACGACCGAACCGGGCTGTGGCTGCTCGCCGTGACCGGCCTGAACTTCGATATACTGGAGGCCGCTAGGGGTAGTCATTGTACACTCCTGTCTGTTGAGGCCCATGCGGGCAAAAAATAAGGCGCTACTGACCATCCGGGCCGGAGATCAGCGGCAGGTAAAGATTCTGATCGAGCACGATGGTGAACAAGCGCGGCCAATATTTTCCGGTGATGAAGATGTGGTTACTGATTGGATCGTAAGCGATGCCGTTTAACACATCAGCCGCAGCGCGCTCCGACGGCGAGAGCAAGCCGCTCATATCAAGCACGCCGATCACGTGGCCGTCAGCCGGATCGATCAGCACGATCTGATCGCTGTACCAGACGTTAGCAAAGATCAAACCGTTAATGTACTCTAGTTCATTCAGGCGGTCACGCGGCTGACCGTCGATCGTGACTGTTACCGTGCGTACAACGGCCAACTGGCCACTAGCGACGGTTGCTTCCGGATCGATGAAATACAGCGTGGCGGTGCCATCGCTCATAATCAGATGGGTACCGTCGTAAGTTAACCCCCACCCCTCGCGTGGCATCGTCATCGGCGGTGTAGGGTAGGTAAAGGTACCAACTCGCTCGAATGTGGCAGTATCGTAGATCAAACCGAGGCCATTCTGCCACGTCAACTGAAAAATCTGATTATCGATGTGAGCAATTCCCTCGCCGTACAAGGTTGGATCGCCGAGATTGATACTGCGGATAACTTGACCGGTTGCTATCTCAACTTCGCGGAGCGAGGAATTGGCGTAATCGCCAGTGCCTTCGTACAAACGACCCGGCCCGGCCACGATCAAGCCTTGCGTCCATGCGCGCGGATCGTGCGGATAATCGGCGATTACGCGGTAGGGCAACAAGGGCAGCGACTGCGCCGGAGCGGGTTCAGAAGCTCCTACAAGCGGAATTGACACCGTTGCCGGGGTTGGCGTAGCGGTTTGGGCCGGCGCCATTGCTAGCGGGATTGACACCACCGCGCCGGTGGGTGTTGGCGATGGCGGGCTAGCGGGTGAGCTCACGCAAGCCGCTAACAACAACAATCCTGCCAACCAGAATACCCAGCGGAACCACATATAGGCACCTCACATTGAACCGGCAGAGGTATTGTACCACCTTTAACCAGATGCGCTGAACGGCGAATCGCTATTGTTTTAGCGTGCGGCAGACCAACTGCCGTCCTTGCTCTTGAGCATCTGAGTGAACGGCGGGTCAGTGGTCCGCGCTCCCTCATCGGGGAGGAGTAAAAAGTCCTCCCCGCATCAGTATCACGAGCAATCTCACGATCCGGTTGTCGCATGATTACCGCAATACAGCAACTTTTCATTATGAGCGTGCGCAATATCTGCTACAATGCAAACAGGATTCACCAGACTCATCAGCGCAAGGAGGCGCACCATGACGAACAAACCAAAGGCTGTTCCAGCCGAGCAAGAGATTCGCTACTGGATGCGCACCCCGGCCATCACCATTAATCTTGCCGCGCCGCTGAGCGAGGCGCTGGCATTGATGCGCGAGCACGACATCCGGCGCTTGCCGGTGGTGGTCGATACCGGCGAACTACGCGGTATCATTACACAGGGCGATATTCGTGGCGCCGATGTCATGCGAGTCGCTGGGCTTGATCCGGTTGATATTGCACAGGCGCTGCGTAACGTGAAAGTGTACGAGGTTATGACTGAGAATCCGATCTCGGTGACGCCTGAGACCGGTTTGCGTGAAGCGGCGTTGTTAATGATTGAGAACAAGATCGGTGGCTTGCCGGTGGTTGACGATCAAAACCGGGTTATCGGCATTATCACCGAGAGCGATCTGTTCGAGGCGCTGGTGCAACAGCTCGAAACGCATCCCCGGTTTTAGGAGCGTGGTGAATTCCCCCACTCCAAACCCCTCCTCCTTTTGGGGAGGGGTTACGTGCGTGCTAGAGGCGCGAGCGTTTCGCCTGCAACCGCCAGTTGTGCTCAGGCAGGGTTTCAGTCCGCCGGTCGGTGAAAGAGCGTATACTGGGGGGGCGGTGGGTGGGGTGGTGTGGTATAATAGGTTTCAGTCCGCCGGTCGGTGAAAGAGCGCATACTGGGGAGACAGAGCGGTAGGGTCGGTGGCGAGCGAGGTGTTAGGGACAGGGATATAGCAGTGCTAGGTCGCTACGGCTTTCCCTCTGCGGGAAGGGGTATATCCCGCTCTCGCAGAGGTGGAGGGGTGAAGAGTGAATGCCAATGCGAGAGTATCTTTATTCTTGAGCGAAATTTAATCGTATCATAATAAAAACTTATGAAAACGTTAACACGTTTTGGCTAGTATGATTTTGCCGTGTACAATATGTTTGGTAAACTATCACTACTACCGTTAGGTTTCTAGCTACATTGCCGCCTCTCAACGCCGCTAGGTAGCCATCTGCAGCGATTGTGTCGATGTATAAACCCTCTCGCTAAAGCATGTAGGTTTACTCAATCATTTGTTTCGTTTTTGACGAGCGCCCCATACCAATTGGAGCTGAACCATGGAATTCTCCCCCCTCGAACTCACCGACGCTGCTCAAATACAACGGCTGCTGACTGCTGTTAACAGCGCGTCATTACTGATCACGGAAGGCGATGCGCGTGGGGTGATCACATTTGCAAATGCTGCTGCGCAATATTACTTCGGTTACACGCCAACCGAATGCATTGGCAAGACTATCCAAGAGCTGACTCACCCTGACGATCGGGAGCGGTTGCGACAGCAGGTTGCAGAATGGGTTCAGCTTGGTTTGCAGACAGCGATCAGCGAGAATCGGATTATTCACCGCAACGGTACAGTCTTCTCCTTTCTCTGGTCGGTGACGATTCACTACGACGATCAGCGGCAGGTGACCGGCTTTACCTCGATTGGCCTCGACATCTCGCAACAAGAACGATTAGCGCAAGAATTGGCTGCAAGTCGCGAGATGTTGCACCTCGTGATCGATAGTTTACCGATCGGTGTGTTTTGGAAAGACCGCGAGTCGCGCTTTCTAGGGTGCAATCGACGCGCACTGGAAGATGCCGGTCTTGCTCATTTTACGGATATGATTGGCAAGACCGATGCCGAGTTGCCGTGGCGTGCGAAGGCGAAACTCTACCAGTACAGTGACCGCGTGGTAATGGCAACCGGCCCAAAGTTGAATATTGAAGAGACCTTTACTCGTGGTGATGGATCGACGATCCGCATTCGCACCTCTAAACTACCGTTGCGGCGCAAGGGTGAGGTGATTGGCGTCCTTGGCTTTTATGAAGACATTACTACCCTTCACCAACAGGAAACAGGTCTGCGTACCTTCCGGTTGCTGGTTGACCATGCCCCCGATGGGATAGGGATCGTCGATGCGGATTTGCAGATTTCCTACGCGAACTCGGTGTTTACGGCCATGATAGGCAGCGAGTCGCTCATTCATGCAAACTGGGCTGACCTTGTTCACCCTGACGATCGCGATCAGTTGCCTTCGATTGTTAAACAAGCCAACCAAACCGGCCATGCTCAGGCAATGTTACGCTATCCGCGCCGCGATGGCGCGCTTATCACTGCCCATCTGACAGTCGTAGCCTTGCGTGACCGTGACGAGGTATTGATTGGGTATGCGATTATCAATCACGATGTGACTGAACAGTTACGGGTAGAAGAACGGCTGCGGGCAAGTGAACAACAACAGCGCGCTATTTTGCAGGCGTTGCCCGATTTGTTCTTCTTTCTCAGTGGAGATGGCGTCTTTCTGCAATACAAAGCCGATAGCAACGATCAGCTCGCGCTACCACTTGAGTTCTTCTTAGGCCGGCACGTGGCTGATGTCCTGCCACCGGAGTTAGCTGAGTTGACGCTCTCGCATATCACTGCGCTACAGCAAACCGGTCAGCCGCAGCGTTACGAATACCAGATGGTGATCGAGGGTGACCTCCGCGATTACGAAGCACGGATGACGGCGAGCGGCGACAATGTGCTGGTGATCGTGCGCGACATCACTGAACAACGACGCGCCGAACGTGAACGGCAAACGTTAGCGTTGCAAGAGCAGGTCATTGAAGCCCAGCAAGCGATCTTGCGTGAATTGAGTACGCCACTACTGCCGATTGCTGATCGAGTGGTGGCGTTGCCGCTGATTGGCGCAATTGACAGCGCTCGTGCCCAACAAATGATTGAGACGTTGCTCGATGGGGTGAGCCGTTATCGGGCGACAGTTGCCATTATCGATATTACCGGTGTCAAAGTTGTCGATACGCAAGTTGCCGGTACCATCATTCGGGCGGCTCAGGCGGTTGGTTTGTTGGGGGCGCAGGTGGTGTTGACAGGGATCAATCCCGAAGTTGCCCAAACGTTGGTTACTATCGGTGCTGATCTGTCGAAGATTGTAACGAAAGCCACCTTGCAAGAGGGTGTAACGTTCGTTCTGGCAGGTCAGCGCAGTGGGCAAGCGACGAA
>NZ_CALFBQ010000038.1 GCF_937951745.1 uncultured Chloroflexus sp. | reverse complement strand
GATCCACGACCCGCTTAATCAGCTTCGTCAACCAGCGTTGATCCAACAAGCCGCCGCGCCGTTGATCGAGCGCGGCGCAATTGTTGTGGTCTATGTTAAAGCGCGCGGCAACGACGCCGACTTTATCCAGTTGCTTAAGCGCGATGGGTTGGTGCGCAGCGACGGCAAAGCGCGGGTTGAATTGGTTGCAATCTACGTTGCGATTGCCGACAACTACAGCGCCTTGCGCTACGGCGAGCGGTGGCAGATGCAGCTTGATGGCAGCTATCGCCAGATTTTGCGAGAACATTTACACACGCCACTCGGTTCGCCAAACCTGAGCAGCGACATTAGTGCAGCGCTCGCCGCGGTTGAGCAGAGCGTTGCTGATGAGTCGTTTGATCCCTTCAGGCGGCTCGAATTAGGGTGGACGCAGTTGATCCCTCTATTTCTGCTCGGTGCGTTCTCTGTGTTCAGTGTTTTGATCTTAGTCTTTCGACATAAAGCGCAAGCGCACACGCCGGACTATACAATGCGATCTCCCTCAGTATCCAACTCGGACCCGGCACTCGAACGGCTTTCTGAGCGATTTGGCACCGTGGTTGATCGGTTATGCGCACGGGTTGGCGAAGTCCAGCTTGATCCTGCCCAGAAGGTGTTATATCAAGAGATTCGGCTTGGGTTACTGCGGCTGCGGCGTGGCAACACCGGCATATGGCTCTCGGCGTATACGCGGGAAGACGAGCTGAACCGACTGGAACGGCAACTTGCCGACATTGAACGGTCGCTGATCTTGCCACTGTCTTCGGTTGCGAGTAATCAACGGGGTAGCTCAGCACGTTCGTTGTTAACAGTCGTTGATCAGGGTCAGTTGCAGCTCTTCCGGCAGGCACTACAAGCCGCTGCGCAGCGACTCTGGAAGTTGGAATGGGCACTGGCAGAAGAAGCAGCAAGGGTTAGCGAGTTTGACATTGGTAACTTGCCGCAACGCTTGACAACGCTTTTGTTTGATACGTCCATCACCAATGACTCGTTATCGGCAGCCATTACAGCGGCGCAAGCTATCGAGTATGAGGCGAAGATACTGTCAGATCGCTGGCTTGACTATCTCATTCGGCAACAATCAGCGCGTACAGAGCAGCAATCCTCGCGCAGTGATGAGTATGAATACGATTCTCGCTACCCCTATGACTATGGTTCCGGCTCGCTGTACGGCTCTAGCTCAGACAGCTCTTCCTCTTCTTCAGATAGTGGCTGGGGGAGTTTGGGTGGCGGTGATGAGAGCGGGCGGGATGAATGACAACTGCGCGCCCTTTACCAACAACGTTAGAGCTGTTGTAATGAGACGGTTGATGGAAAAGGGCAACGATTGTAGTAACTTTTATCCCTTTTCATATCCTCACCGAACCAGCTACAATAGAAGGGCAGCATGCTGCGTTGCTGCGCGTTGTACAGGAGCTAGGCATGGAAATTGAAGCCAAATATAAGATTAGCGCCACCGACCTCGACCGTCTGGCGGCGCTCAGCGCGCTTGGCCCGTATACGTTGCGCACGCTAGCCGGTGAACACCAGCGCAACATCTACTACGATAGTGCTGACGGCCGGTTAGCGCTTGCTCGCTACGGCTTACGCATTCGCCAAATCGGCAATCGGTCGATCATTACCCTTAAAGGGCCAGCCCGCGTTGACGAAAACGGCATTCACCACCGCGCCGAGTTTGAGTTTCCCGGCGATGATCCCAATCCGGCTCACTGGCCGGCTGGTCCAGCTCGCGATCTCGCCCAAGCGCTCTTGCTCGATGCGCCAGTGAAGCCGCTCTTGACGATTGAAACTAGCCGACGGGTCATTCATGCGGTTCGCGATGGGCAAGATCGAGTTAAGATGTGTCTTGATCGTGGCACTATCTACGCTGGTAAGAAACAGGCGCCGATCTGCGAACTCGAATTAGAAGTGTTGCCAACCGGCTCAGTCTACGATCTGACCGAGCTGGCCAATGCATTACGTGCGCTGGTCAAGATCACCCCCGAACGCCAGAGCAAGCTTGAGCGGGGGATGGCGTTGTTGCAACGGTGAGGGACGACGCGGCACGGTCGAGATAAGGTAACTCCGCCTCCGAATGACAACAGGATGATGGGGTGCGGGAGTGGAAAGTTTAAAAACCCTTCCCTCCCACACCCGTAATCGTCGTTGATCACAACGATATTAAACAACTCACATGCTGCCAACCTAACCTACCACCGAGTGTGCGCCTCCCTTAGTGTGGCGAGAGCACTCGTTTCGCTTCCGTGAACTTTGAGTACACCGATGTGATCTACAGCGGAATCATTGCAGGAGATGCTAAGATTTCGGTAACGGCTTGAGTTTGGGGCTTCGGCTTGGGCGATTGAACAAACGAGGTTTCAATGGCAACTATGACCAATCTGGCAGCTTATGTTGAAACGTTGCTCACCGCGTATCGAGTTGACCGGGCACATGCTCGGCAGGTAGCCGATCACGCGCTGACACTGTTTGACGCTGTAGCCGAACAGCGCAAACTACCAGCTACTGCCCGCCAATTGGTTGAAGCTGGTGCTCTGTTGCATAACGTTGGCTTGACAACTGACCCACCTGAGCATCATCTCGTCGGACGAGACATTATTCTACGCCACGATTTGGGGGACGAGAACGATCAAGCGATATTGGCAGCAATTGTCGCTCTCCATCGGCGCAAACCGCGTGCTCGACTTGAACCGGCGGTGTTGTGTCTCAATAAGCGCAATCGCGAGTTAGCGTTGCAATTAGCAGCCATTGTGCGGGTAGCCGACGGGTTTGACTATAGCCAAAGCCAGACGACTCGTGTTGAGGTAACAGCCCGTAACAGACGGATAAGTTTGCTGGCAAGCGGCCCGCATGCGGCGGTAGATAGCGAGCGAGCGTTAGCCAAGGCTGATCTGTGGGAACGTGTTTTCGGGCTGCGCCCCGATATTGTCGTGCAGAGTGAAGGAACGGTAGTTGAGCCAGTTGCTGGTGAGGATGAGCCAACTGATCGGTTACCCTATTGGTATGCCTCAGGCGACGTACCGTTTGCCGAATTGGGGCGGGTGGTGCTGCGCCGGCAAGTGCGGCGGTTGCAACAGACAGCGCGGGCGGTTGAAGCCGACGAGACTATCGAGGCGGTACATGATCTGCGCGTCGCCACCCGTCGTATTCGGGCCGCGCTGCGTCTCCTTGAACCGGTCGCGCCGGTTAAGGTGGCGCGCAAGGCAACGACAGGCGTGCGCACCTTGGCCCGCGAAGCTGGTGCCACTCGTGATCGAGATGTATTGCTCAATGATATGACCCAACGTGCGCTTAGCGGTCTTGAGCCAATTATGGAAGTAATCCGTACTGAGCGCATGCAGGCGCATGCAGCACTCATCGACTATCTCAACGGCAAGCAGTACGAGCGTGACCTACGCGTTCTGGCTCGTCTCGCGTGTTTTGCCGCTGACTGGGACAACCGGCCACGGGTGAAGGATCATGCCGGCAGTATGCTCTATGCCCACTACGAAGCCTTGCGCTCGTATGATCGCAACGGTTTGCCAGAAGATGAGGCTAGTCTGCACGCGATGCGCATTGCCGGCAAGCGGCTGCGGTATGCGCTTGAATTGGTCAGCGACATTGTGGGTGAGCGACTGAGTGATCTGTTAAACCCGCTGATCGATTTCCAAGACCATCTAGGTGCTCTGAATGATATCAGCGTTGCGCGCGGCTTGCTGGCGCCGCATACCGAACACGCGCCGGCAGCGGTCACGGCCTATCTGGCGGCGCGTGAAGGCGAGTGGGTCACGTTGCGCACCGAATTGCCAGAGTGCTGGGCAAAACTGACATCGTCTGACTACCGACGCACCCTTCTCACGATCATTGGTGATCTCTGAAGGAGATCACTCAGCGCGAATGGCAAGTAGAGAATAAGAATGGTAAGAATGCCGAGTACTTCCATCCAAATGATGTACATCGGCCACGGCCCCAACAGATCGAGGAGACTTGGCGTATAGGGCTTACGAGCCAAAAAGAGATAGTTACTATCGAGCAACCAATTAACGACGCCGACGCCCGCCATCAACAGATTGGCTCCGACAATCACCCGCCCCACCGAGCGCCACGTGGGGCGGTAGCCTTCAAGTGCGATCATCGTCAGCGCGGCCAACACCAGCCCGCCGTGGGAAATAAAGCTCTGGAAGGCGCGGAAGTGCGGAAAGCCGTACACACCAATATCCGGCGTTAACAACGCCTGCAACGCGCCACCAATCCCCAAAAAATAGGCAAACTCGAAGATGCGATAGCTGCGGGTGAGCAGCATTATCACGCTGAGCCACGTAAACAGTGTGCAGAGGTGCAGCGGCAGCATGGATTGGATTGACCAGAGACCATGCACCCAGAACCAGAGGTTGTAGGCAAGCTCGTTGATCGCTAGGATTGCGGCTAGCATGTAGCGCCAGTGCTGTTTGGCTGTGGATGATAATGAGCGAGCCGGGCCAATCACCCAACCGCAGGCGGCTGTCACACATGCCAGTGCAATCCAATGTGGCGGGCTAAAGAAGACGAACGGCGGCCCATCCCAGTACAACGCGAACAGATCGGCCATCGATCACCTCCAATGAAATCTGTGCTTGATATATCGGATATATCTATCATAACCGAACTTGGCTATGGAATACGGCAACATTGCTGCCGCACTCTAGGCTGGGGCGTCAGGGTGTGAGACGCGGCGCATCGCTGCCGCACTCCATACTGATGCGGCGTTCGAACAAGGGGTCCGGTATTGCTGCGCCCTTGCTAGCACTCCCTTGCATTGAGTGCTAAACATGACTTGACAAACCGCCCGATCTTGTGTACTATTACCAACGGGTTAGCACTCTCGATATGACAGTGCTAACCGATGGAACCTACGCAACCCATTGGATTGCATATTGAACGGAGGATAGCAGCTATGGCGGATTTCCGCATCCGACCTCTTGGCGACCGCGTGGTGGTCAAGCCGGTTGAGCGTGAAGAGAAGACCAAAACCGGCATTTTCCTGCCCGATACGGCCAGCAAGGAGCGCCCTATGGAGGGCACGGTGTTGGCGGTTGGTGAGGGGCGCCGGGACGATAGCGGCAAGCTGATCCCGATGAGCGTCAAGGCTGGCGATCGGGTGATCTTCGCCAAGTACAGCGGCACCGAGTTCAAGCTCGACGATGTCGAGTACCTGATCTTGTCGGAGAAGGACATTCTGGGTATCGTGCAAGAGTAGCAACCTCGCGCTAATGGCGCTATTCTCAGTGGAGGATTATAGATCCTATGCCAAAGCAGCTTTATTTCAACGAAGAAGCGCGCCGCGCTCTGAAGCGTGGCGTTGATCTGGTCGCCGATGCGGTCAAGACGACTCTTGGCCCCCGTGGCCGCAACGTCGCGATTGATAAGAAGTTTGGTTCGCCGACCGTGACTCATGACGGTGTAACTGTCGCCAAGGAGATCGAGCTGAAGGATCCTTTCGAGAACATGGGTGCCCAGCTTCTCAAGGAGGCGGCGACCAAGACCAACGATGTCGCCGGTGACGGCACTACCACTGCGACCGTGCTGGCGCAGGCGATTGTCACCGAGGGTCTGAAGGTTGTGGCGGCCGGTGCTAACGCAATGCTGCTCAAGCGTGGCCTCGACCGCGGCGCCGAGGCGCTGGTGGCGGCGATTAAGGCCAGCGCTGTACCGGTACGTGACCGCGCCGACATTGCTCACGTCGCGACTAACTCGGCGGCTGATAGCGAGATCGGCGAGCTGATTGCCGAGGTAATGGAGAAGGTCGGCAAAGACGGCGTCATCACCGTCGAAGAGTCGAAGGGCGTCGCCTTCGAGAAGGAATACACCGAGGGCATGCAGTTCGACCGCGGCTACATTTCGGGCTACATGGTAACCAACGTCGAGCGGCAAGAGGCTGAGCTTGACGATCCCTACATCCTGATCACCGACAAGAAGATCAGCAGCATCCAAGAGATCCTCCCCGTCCTTGAGAAGGTGTTGCAGGTAACAAAGAACTTCGTCATCATCGCCGAGGACGTTGACGGCGAGGCGCTGGCAACGCTGGTAGTCAACAAGCTGCGCGGCACCATCAACGCGCTGGCGGTCAAGGCGCCCGGCTTCGGTGATCGCCGCAAGGCAATGCTGCAAGATATTGCCATCCTCACTGGCGGTACCGTGATCAGCGAGGAGATCGGTCGCAAGCTCGATAGCGCAACGATCGAGGATCTGGGCCGTGCCCGCAAGGTGATCGCCACCAAGGATGACACCACCATCATCGAGGGTCGTGGCGACGAGGCGGCGATCCGCGCCCGGATCGAGCAGATCCGCGCCCAGATTGCCACCACCACCAGCGACTTCGATCGCGAGAAGCTGCAAGAGCGGCTGGCCAAGCTGGCCGGTGGCGTAGCGGTGATCAAGGTTGGCGCTGCGACCGAGCCTGAGCTGAAGGAGAAGAAGCACCGCGTCGAGGACGCGCTGAGCGCGACCCGGGCGGCTGTCGAAGAGGGTATTGTGCCCGGTGGTGGTGTCGCGTTGCTCAACGCTATCCCGGCGCTCGACAACGTGCAGGTTGCTCACGAGGATGAGAAGGTCGGTCTGCAAATCCTGCGCCGCGCCCTCGAAGAGCCGTTGCGCATCCTTGCCCGCAACGCCGGTGAGGACGGCTCGGTAATCATCGCCAACGTCCGCCGCATGCAGGAGGAGAAGGGCGACAAGACCATCGGCTACAACGTACTGACCGGTCAGTACGGCAGCATGATCGAGCAAGGCATCATTGACCCGGTGAAGGTTACCCGCAGCGCCGTGCAGAATGCGGTCTCGATCGCGGGTATGATCCTGACCACCGAGGCCTTGATCACCGACATCCCCGAAGAGAAGCCGGCGGCTGGCGCTGGCGCCGGTATGGGCGGCGGGATGGATTTCTAGGCCGATAAGGGTATCCTATGCTGGAGGGATGCATGAATATGCATCCCTCCATTCATTATGAGGCTGCACCACCGTGCGGCTCTACAGGTTGATTTGCTGCAATACTTGTTGCACCGTTGCGCCAATATCGTGGCCGATCACAAACTGCACGATTGTCACCGGCGCGGCAAACGTTTGCTCGATGGCAGCAATTGTCTGTTGGCGACGGCGTTCGACGTGGGCTGGATTGGCGTAAAAGTCGGCGGCATTCTCGCTCGCACCAAAGTCATCAACCACGATGATCCGTGACACATTGGTGCGCAAGCCAGCGCGCACCCGCTGCCAGAACAACGGATCGGCCTTAATGACGCCGAGATCGGCGGAGTTAGCGATGAATGCCATTGTATCACCGGTGAGGCTGCCCATCTGTTGTTGCACAACCCGCTGGTTGCGTACCCGCAAGGCGCGCGCTGCCCATCTGTGCTCTGCTAATTCCTGTGTGATGTGCGCTGTTGCCTCGGCATAGTGATCGGTAGCGATGAGCGTGGTGACCCGGCTGTCAGCACCAAGCGCCGCAAACAGTGGCTGCCATGCCGGATCGATCACGGAAGCAGCCATGTACATCTGGGTAAACCGCCGCGCGCATTGGGCTGCGATCCTTGCCGATGTCCCCTGCGCGCGCAACTGGCGCGCCAGCAACGCCGTCAACCCAACGCGGCTCGTGCTGCCTTCAACCCATGTCGGCCCAACCAACTCGTTCCAATAACGATCAACAGTGACGCCCAATGCCAGCAGTCCCGCATCGGCGAGCGCCGTCGCTAAGCGATGGGTCTCACCGAAGCGCACCGCGCCAAGGCTAAGGGTGCCAGAGAAGTCGAGAATAAGAAGCGTGGTAGTCATTGCTGTGCTTGGATTGTGACAATAGCGACTCGACAAATCGGCCAACTTGTGTATAATAGCGAATATGCAACGCGGGAGTGGCTCAGTTGGTAGAGCGACACCTTGCCAAGGTGTAGGTCGCGGGTTCGAATCCCGTCTCCCGCTCCATGAAATGACCGGTCACAACCTGTGAACCGGTCATCTTTTTTCTTCAAACCAAGTATAATAGAAGGCAATTCTGACGACTGTGATACGTTCATAATACGGTGATACTAGTCGTTTCCAACTTAGTCGTGGAGCCATTGTGTACCTGCCACGCAGCAACATCCATCGCATCCTTGCCCTGACTCTGCCCGGCGGCATTTCGTTTGGCATACTACTCTATGCGTTGATCAGCATGGTCGTGCCGCAAGGGGGCGCCTCGCCATCAGTCGCCTTCGTGCTAGCGTTCCTCTTCGGTGGGGTGATCGGGTTGGCGCTTTCGTTGGCGGTATGGATCAGTTTGCGCTATGCACTCGCGGAAGCGCGCCGGTATGCTGCGTTGGTATTGCAAGCCGATCTACCGCCAGTAACCGATCAGGATCCACTGGTGGCGCTGCGACAAACTGTAGCAGACGCCATCGCGGCTGTGCCACAGCCGCCGGTCTTGGCGATCTTGGCTCAGCGGCTCATTGCAGCGACTGATCGCGACGCAATGGTCGCTGCCGTGGCGGAATGCCTTGCCAATCATGTGGCGGCGCGGGGTGCAGTCTTGCTGTTGCACGATCCCGAACGCGGCATTTTGATCCCTTCGGCGGGTTGGGGGCTGGCTAGCGTGAACCGGGCCGTTACCTTTGATATAGATGGCAGCGCGGTCGGGCGCGCCGTGCGCGAGCGCCGCGCCGTGAGCTTTTCAAGCGTGCAGATGCGTAGCCTGCTCGCCGCAACATCATCACAAGCGTTGACCGTTACGAGCTGGCCGTTATGGGTACAACAGACACCGCTTGGCGCATTGTGTCTGATAATCGCCGGCGCTGATGTGCGCCTGAATGAAGCGCAACAGCAGTTGATCGAGCAAGCGGCGGCGTTGTTTACCGTTCATCTTCAGACCTCCGTCTACCGGCAATGGTTCGATCGCGAGCAACGCCGCTTGTCCGCGTTCGAGCAGGTGATGACCAGCGTGATCGAACAGCCTGACCTCGAACGGGCATTGGTGCAATTGTTACGGATCGCCGCCGATGTGACCGACTCTAGCCATGGCACGTTGCTGCTGATCGATGCCGAGTCGTTCACCATCCGTACCCGCATCACTTTGAGCGGCGGTGATGTGTTGCCGCTGAATCTCGCAGCGGCACCGATTCTCAAACATGGGTTGGCCGGTTGGGTCTTGCGCACGCGCCGCGGTGCGATTATTGATGATATTGAGCGTGATACGCGTTGGATCCCCACGCCGGGGTTAGAATTGATGCGCTCGGCGTTGGCAATGCCGCTATTTCACGGCGATCGTCCGTTAGGAGTGTTGACTCTGGCTGACCCAACTCCATATCGCTACAGCCAGCGCGCCTTAGCCCTTGTTGCTGCCCTCGCGGCCTATGCCGTGACGATGATGGTTCACCATCGTTATGCAGGGATTATTGAGCCGCCGGAAATCACTCAGGCACGCCAGTTACTGGGTATGTACCTTGCGCCGGATGTGATCCGTGATCTGCTTGCTCATCAAGCGAAAGCCATGCAGGCGCTGCAACCACAGGTCATCACTGCAACCCTGCTCTACGCTTGTCTGCGCGGGGTGGATCGCCTCACCGATGTGACGGTGCATCAATTGGTTGAACATATTGCCAACCCGTTCCACACCGAATGCCGGGCCATTGTCTATCAGCAGCAAGGCGCGTATGTCGCCATCGATGAACGGAGTTTTTGTGCTGTCTTTGGCTTTCCACAACCGCAGTTTGACGATGCGCCAAGAGCGTTGCAGACCGCGCAGCAGGTACAGGTCGCTATCGCACGCCTGCGTGGGCGGTGGCGCCAGCAGTTTGGCGCCGATCTCGCGATAGCCGGTGGCGTCACCACCGGTCAACTTGCCGTAGGTGTGCTCGGTGGCGATCAACCGGTCACAATGGCATGGACGGGCGCGGCAATGCGCGAAGCGCGCCGGTTGTGCCAATTGGCGCGTAACGATGAGATTGTCGTAACTGCGGCTGTTTTGAAAACAACGCAGGCTGATCAATTTACCCTTGACCCATTAACGCCGGTCAGTTTGCAGAACGGTGATGAGCCGATGGATATCTACCGGCTGGCCAGTTATTCGTAATCACTATGAGCGAGCGATTACCTGCCATTGGTCAATCAGAGTCAAGTACCCAAGGTCTGCTACGTATCGCAACCGCGATTGAGATAGCGGCGACTCTTGATGAGTTGCTGATGCTTGCGCTGAACGAGTTTGTGCAAAGGCTAGGCGTATCGCTCTGCGGCGTATTGCAGCTTGATGCTAGCGGCGAGACTATCGCGCTGATCAGCACCTTTCCGCCGCGCGTTTCGTTGCCGCCGCCAATTCCGCTGCGCGATTTGCCACTAGTGCAGAATTCCTTGCAACAGCGCCAGTCGTTGCAGATTGTGGATATTGCTGAAATATTACAGCAGGGGAATCGCTCGCCAACTGCTATCAACTTGCTGCAGACGCTGCTTGAAGCGCAGGTGCGCTCACTCCTGATCATTCCGTTAGTGGCCCAAGATCGGGTAATTGGCGCATTAGCCTTCGCGACCCTGCGGCAATCGCGCCGGTTTAACGAGCAAGAGGTGAGCATTGCGCGCCTAATGAGTAGCCAATTGGCAGCAGCTATCACGGCTTTCCGCACCATCGAGGAAGCGGAACATCGCAACGCCGAGTTGGCGACCCTGAATGATATTGCGGCGGCGGTCAACTCTTTGCTCGATCCGCGTGATATTTACCATTTAGTGATGGAAAAAATAAACCAGTTCTTCCGGGTCGATGCCGGTTCATTGCTGATGCTCGACGAAGAGACGGGGGAACTGGTGTTTGTGATGACATTGGAAGAAGGGCAAGAGAAGCTCGTTGGGATGCGTATACCGCCGGGATTGGGGATCGCTGGCTATGTGGCGCGCACCCAGCAGTACGCGATTGTGCATGACCCTGATAACGATCCGCGGTTTTACCGTGAGGTGAGTGAGGGGATCGGCTATGATGTGAAGTCGATCCTCTGTGTGCCGATTGTTGTCAAAGGGCGTACCATTGGCGTGATCGAGCTGCTGAATAAGCGTAGCGGCCATTTCACCGAGGAAGAGGCAATTCGGCTTAACCGCATGGCGGCAACGATTGGGATTGCGCTGGAAAATGCGCGTCTGTTTCAGCAGGTCAGCACGGTACGTGATCGCTTCGAGGCGATTGTCAATTCCGCTAGCGACGGCATTTTGATGGCAGACATGCGAGGGGTGATTGTCGCTAGCAACGTGGCTGCCGCTCGTTTGTATAACTGTTCTCGCGATGCGCTCGTGGGACGCCAAATTGATGACCTGATTACGGAATTACTTGAGCGGGCGCAGGTGGTTGAAGAACCGGCATGGCTTAACGATGGCGCTCCGCATCGCGTCCTTGAAATTGAATTGGTGGAAGGGCCAATTCGATATCTGCGCCATACTATTTTGCCGGTCCTCGATGCAGCGGGGAATCAGATTGGACGGCTGGCGCTGTTTGAGAATATTGAGAAAGAGCGCGAACTGGCCCGTTTGCGTGAAGATTACACCGGTATGCTTATTCACGATCTACGCGCGCCACTGACTGCCATTATGAATGGCATTATGATGGTGCAGCGCGGTTTGGGTGGGCCGGTTTCCTCCCAACAACAGGAATTGTTGAGCATTGCCCATCAGGGAAGTCAAACAATGCTCGAAATGGTTAATACCCTGCTCGATATTAGTAAGATGGAGCAGGGACGGATGACGCTCA
Organism: uncultured Chloroflexus sp.; assembly: GCF_937951745.1. Taxonomy (GTDB): domain Bacteria; phylum Chloroflexota; class Chloroflexia; order Chloroflexales; family Chloroflexaceae; genus Chloroflexus. Next base: position 54,508 of record NZ_CALFBQ010000038.1, on the reverse strand, counting down.
ATCTTGAACCGCTCTCACCCTACGCGGTGGTTGATGAAGCGATCGAACGCTTGCAAGCATACGCGCAGCAGTGCCAGATTACATTGGTCCAAGACTTAGCAGTTGGCTTGCCCCTGATCGAAGCTGACCGCGAGAAAATTGTCCGCGTCTTGCAAAATCTGATCGATAACGCAATTAAGTTCTCACCGAGTGGCGGTAACGTCACTATTGGCGCGCGTCACCTTCTGCTGCCTGCTGCTACTAACGACGGGATGCATCCTGATATTCCGTTGTCACTGCCAGCTCTGCCGGCTGGTTCGTGGCTGATCTATTGGGTGAGTGATGAAGGGCCGGGTATTCCGCCACAATACCACGCCCGCATTTTCGAGAAGTTTGGTCAAGTGCAGCAGCAGAAAGCGCGTGGTACCGGGCTTGGCCTTACCTTCTGCAAACTAGCGGTTGAGGCGCACCATGGTCAGATTTGGTTGTGTAGCCGTGAGGGAAGCGGCAGCACGTTTGCGTTTGTAGTGCCGGTTGCGCAGTGATCTCGCTTGATCCTACGCGAGATGACAAAACTGTTAACAAGACCCCCTCTTGCCTGTGACCATCATCGGCTATACTGGCAACGAGTCGTCGCCGCACACCTAATCAATGGCTCAACAGGGGGGTGACGCCGTGCGGCAAATGATACGTATCCTACGCTCACGCCTTCAATATACGATCATCCTGCCCTACCTATTGCTGATGATCATCGTGATGCTGGTAGGATCAGGCATTGCTATGACATTAGTGGCCGGTAGCTGGCAAGAGCGATTCAATAACCAGCTTGGGCAGGTTGCGCGTAACTTTGCCGAAACATTCGCGTTGCGCGAAATTAGCAATATTGCCTACCTCGGCCAGATTGCCTTTACCACTGCCAATGCTGATACCGGTGCGCCGGCTGTAGTTGATGCGATCGCGCAGCGTGATGAAGATGGGCTGGCTTTGGCGTTGCGCGGCTTGTGGACGCTTGGTCAGAGCAATGAGAACGTTGCCCCGGATCGTCTCGTCATCTTTGATCCCACTGGCTTAGCGTTGCTCGATTGGGAACGTGCGCCAAGCAGCGACGTTCCCATCCGTTATGTGGGCACGAACCTTGCTGGCTCGCCGCTGATCGAGAATGTGCTGCGCGGTGTGCAGACGCCGATTGGCGATGGTGACGTGCTCGGTGACAAATACAGCGGATTGATTGCATTTCGCCAGTCTGATGGCAGCGATGTGCTCCATTTTTTTACTGTTGCCCCGCTCTATGCGCGCGCTGGTGATAACGAACCGCCACAGTTGCTCGGTGGTTTGTTGGTAGCGCAACGGCTCGATCGCACCTTGGCCTTCCTCCAAGAACGTAGTCAAGCCGCGCTAACGGCTTTGTTGAAGAGCGATGGCACGCTGTTAGCAACGACTGCCCCCACGAGCTTTCTGCCGGTGTTACCGCTTGACCCAACCCAACTCGCGCTCTTGACCGAAGTTAATGAACGTGGGACGTGTCTTGACATTGGCAGTCTGAGCGGTCGCGTAGTGACGCCGGTTGAACGAGTCAACGTGCCGGCTTGTTCGTTGCTTACGACGGCCCGTGTGGGCGATTATGAATACCAACTGGTGTATGCGCCGCTGATCATCCGCGGCGCGCAGAGCGGCTATTTTGCCGTCGGCCTATCACGCGATTTTATTTTGAGCGCGTGGGCCAGTAGCCGCAACGCGGTATTGGGAGTGACAGCAACATTAGCGTTAGCCGCAGTATTGGTCGGATATTGGGTGGCGCGTCGCATTACCCGCCCGCTTCATGAATTGGTGGCGGTAGCTGATGCGGTGAGTGCTGGCCAGCTCGACCGCCGGAGCGTCATTACCGAAGAGAATGAATTGGGACGGCTGTCGTTGGCCTTTAACCAAATGACTGCCCACCTGTTGCATTTGTATCAAACGAGCCGCCAGCTCAGTCGCGAACTGCGCATCGAGTCGATCTTGCAGATTGCTGCCGCTAGCGCCGCCGATCTGCTGCCTCAGATGGAAGCGATCGCGGTCGTGCCGGCACCTGATGGGTGGCAATTCCGATTGCGGCCTGATGCGCCGCTTAGCTATGCGGCGCTAACCAGCCACTGTCTCACCGCATTGGCGATGCCGGGTGAAGCGCAATTGACGCCCTACGTCGACTCACACCTTGCAGCTATTGGTGTAGCCAGTGCGTTGGCAATCCCTTTGCAGCAAGATCAGCAAACGATCGGGGGGCTTATCTTTGCCCATCCCGAACCCGCCGCTTTCCCAACATCAGTATTACCCCATTTGCAGGTGATCGCCAATATGACCGCAGTGGCATTGGTGAATGCGCTGTTATATGAAGCGGCGCAGTACGACGCTGAACAACGACGGGCCATACTCGCTTCGATCAGTGATGGGGTGATTGTGAGTGATGCGCGGGGCCGGATTGTGCTGCTCAATCCTACCGCTCAGCAGATGTTGCAGCCGGCGTTGCCAGTCAACGGTGAGTTGCACCTGCGTCAATTACCGCTCAATAGGAGCGAAGTTCGCTCAGAATTGTTTGGCCGGCCAGATCAAGTGATCAAAATAGGCGATCGCTTTCTGACGGTCAGCCGATCACCAGTTTGCCTCGCCGATGGTAGATCGTCAGGCGAAGTAATCGTTTTACACGATATCACGGCTTCGATCCAGATCGATCGGGCGAAGACCGATTTTATCGCGACCATTTCCCACGAACTACGCACCCCGCTCACCGTCGTGCGCGGTTATACCGATCTCTTGTTGCGGCAAGCAATCCCGGCATTTGATGCCGAGCAGCGCGAGATGTTAGAACAGATCCGGCAAAGCGCCGTCCAAATGACCCATCTGGTCAATAATGCGATAATGGTGGCCAATCTTGATTCGGGTCAAATCGAGACTAACCTACAGGCGATTGAACTAGCGCCAATCGTTGAATCGGTGCTGCGCCCGTTGTATGCCGCGTTTCGCGAGCGCGGCGTGCAAGTTACCCTTGCTTTGCCGGAAGATCTGCCATTGGTGCTGGCAGATCGAGAACTGTTGAAGCAAGCGCTGGCTCAATTACTTGACAATGCTCGGCGCTATGTGACGCAAGGCCGCGTGTTGATTAGCGCCGGCCTTGCGGGCTGTGACGTTTGGGTGGCAGTCAGTGATACCGGCCCCGGTATTCCCGAAGATGTGATTGGGCGGCTGTTCACTCGGTTTCAACGGGTTGACGGAAATAACTCCGCCCAACGCGGCGGCGGGCTTGGCCTCGCGATCGCGCGCCAATTGATAGAGCTGCAGGGAGGAACGATCGCTGTGACGAGCATTCCCGGTCAGGGGAGCACGTTTACCATCCAGCTCCGTTGCGCACAGGAGCAGAGCCGTGCAGTCGCTGAGCAATAACCAGTGGCCGGCTAAACGCGATTATTTGCGCTGGATGGTCGTGGTAGCGTTGTTATGCGCGCTGCTGCCGATGATTTGCGTGGTGCAACTCGTCTTTTGGTTCCTCACCCCAACGAATGAGCCGTTTAAGAGCATTAGCGCGGCGCGTGCATTTAGCGCCTACGAACCATTTCCGGCGGATCTCAGCTTTGCACCGCCGGCCAGCGATTTGCCCAATCTGGTTGCCACCGAGATTGCGCGCCGCACGCAGATACCAACGAGCCAAGCGACCCGGTTTTCACCAGCGCCAATTGTTGAAGTACCGCCGCCACTGGGACGGATCGATCCGGAGTCGCCAACCGTGACGCCGACACTTGTGCCCACTGCTATTTTGACACCACCTCCGGCTGGCGGAAGTTTGCCGCGGCTTACTCCAACACCCACACCAACGGCAAGCGGTATTGGTGGGCTGCCTAGTCCGGCAATACCCGCAACGGCAACACCGGCGACGATACCAACAGTGACGACAGCCGCACCAGCAGTGCGGCCTAGCTTGACGCTTACAACACTGGCGACAACGGTAACAGTGCAATCATCGCCATCAGCGATGGCAATACCCTTACCGACAGCGACCGTCACCCCCACGGCGACGCTCGCGCCCACGGCGACCGTCACCCCCACGGCGACCGTCACCCCCACGGCAACGCTCGCGCCCACGGCGACCGTCACCCCCACGGCGACCGTCACCCCCACGGCGACCGTCACCCCCACGGTGACGCCAGTGCCCACATCAGAACCGACGGCAACACCCACGCCTACGCCGGTCGCGATAGTGTCGGTGCAAGTCATCCAACCAGTAATTGAGGGAAATCCGCCAACGATTACTAGCCGTGAAGTCGTCGTTGAGTTGCGCGAAGCTGCCAACAATGAGGTGGTCGTGACCTATGAAGTTGTACCGGGCGCAACCTATCCGGCAACGCCTGATCGCGACTATCGTTTACCGGCGGGTGCAACCGGCATATTGGTCTTCCCTGCCGGGTCGCCGGCCGGTACAACGCGCACGGTTGCGATTGAGATTATCGGTGATACGATTGATGAAGAGGATGAGACGATCATCTTCCGTCTTACGAGTATTCGTGGTGGCGAGTTGTTTCCCGGACAAAGTGAGCGCGTGTTGACGATTATTGATGACGATGTGACGAGTGTGAGTATTAGCCCGGCTGAAGTGCAGGAAGGGCCAGTAGGCACAACGACCCAACTCGAATTTCGTCTCAGCCTAAGCAATAGCAATACCCAGCGAGAACGGACGCTGCGCATACGTTATCGGGTGTTGCCAATCTCGGCCACACCCGGTGAGGATTATGTTGTTATGACGTCGAGTGAGGTTATCATTCCGCCAGATGATCCCGACCCGGTCATTATTGTGACAGTGATCGGTGATGACACACCTGAACCGGACGAGTTTCTTGAGATGATTCTCGATGAGGTAATCGGTGGCGCCTTGGGCAGTACGGTGCGGGCAATTGGGATTATTCGCAATGATGATTAACCTTGATCGGGCGGCTGATCGGGTTGGCGCGGGAAGAGGAACCACAATCCAAGCTCAAGCGCAATCGGGATGAAGGCCAAGGCAATCAGTGGCGGCCAGATTGGGCTGAGCGCAAAGTAGAGCGCGAGCGGCGGGATAGCGAGAATTAGGGCGAAGACGGTCATGGCCAGATTGCCCCAGCCGACCGCTGCTATGACACCAAACACTGTGAGTACCACAATCACCGCATCGCTGCACGTATTGAGTGCCGGACGGTTGTGGCAACTGTTGAGCGCCGACGGCACGGCAATATCAAACATGACCCCTTGCAATTCAAAGAATGTCGGCAAAAAGACCCGGCGGAGAGCAAAGAGCACTGCGCCAAGCGCAATAACGAGGTAGGCGCGGATGAGACGGTGGGTTAGGATTGGCGGGATACGCATGGTATTTGATGTGGTTGTGACAAATAATTCGGTTTACACCAGTCATTATAGGGACGGGTTTGAAACCCCGTCCCTACGATCTCAGGCAAGTGATAACTCTCTACCGTCACGAGCCAACGACCACATTGACCAACCGACCGGGTACCACAACAACATTCCGGATCGGTTTACCGTTGATAAACTGCTGTACCCGCTCGTTCTTCAGCGCCAATTCACGCAACTGCGCTTCGTCAATCTCAACCGGCACGGTCAATTTCCCACGTACCTTGCCATTGACTTGAAAGACGATTTCGACCTCTTCCTCGGCAGCGGCGGCGGGATCGGCGACCGGCCAGTGCTGCTGATGGATGCTGTAGGGTTTGCCGAGCCGTGCCCACAACTCTTCAGCAATGTGTGGCGTGATTGGCGCCATCAGCAAGAGTAGGATCTCGATTGCCTCATTCCATGCCGGGGTGCCGGCCAAGCCAGCGTCGCGCGCGCGGTAAAGCGCATTGGTAAACTCCATCAGCGCAGCGACCATAGTGTTGAACTTAAAGTTCAAGATGTCATTCTCGACGCGCTGGATGGTCTGGTGGGCGACGCGCCGCAACTGGCGCTCGCTCATCGTAGCGTTACTCTGGCCGCGTTCCGCGGAGGGATAGAGCGCAATCCGCCACACCCGGTCGAGCCAGCGCTTGACACCGGGCACGCCGTCAGTGTTCCACGGCACCGACAGCTCGAAGTCAGAGATGAAGGCCTCGTAGCCGCGCAGCGCATCAGCACCGTGCTCGGCCACTACTTCGTCGGGAGTAATAACATTGCCCTTTGACTTCGACATCTTCTCGATGATGATCTGGCCATTGACCTCGCGCGCCGGGGCCAGAATGAGGCCCTGATTGCGCAAGCAGGTGAATGGTTCAAAGAACTTGACCACTCCCAGATCGTAGAGCACTTTCGTCCAGAAGCGGGCGTAGAGCAGGTGCATGACGGCGTGCTCAGCTCCGCCAACGTACATATCAACCGGTAACCAATAGTCGAGCGCTTCAGGGCTGGCTAGTGCCTTGTCGTTGTGGTTGTCGGCGAAGCGCAGGAAGTACCACGATGAACAGGCGAACGTACCCATGGTATCGGTCTCGCGCCGGCCCCGGCTGCCGTCGGGCAGGGTCACATTCACCCAGTCATCGATCAAGGCCAGCGGCGACTCGCCGGTCGCCGTCGGTTCATAGCTCTCGACGTTGGGTAACGTGAGCGGCAACTCATCATCGCTGAGCGCGATTTCCAACCCGTCTTCGCGGTGGATAATCGGGATCGGCGTGCCCCAATAGCGCTGGCGGCTGATCAACCAGTCGCGCATCTTGTAGTTGGTGCGGCCTTTGCCAATGCCCTGCTGTTCGAGATAGGCAATCGTCTGCTCGATAGCTTGATCGGCGGATATGCCGTTGATCGGGCCAGAGTGGATCGGCGTGCCGAGATCATCGTGGTAGATCAGGTCGCGATAGACGGGAATCGAGTGCAGATAGGCCATGGCCGACGGAATCTCAGCGTTGCCGGTTGCGGCACGCAGGCGCGTCGTAATATGCTCATCGGCAGCGATTGAGTCAAGCTCGAACACTGCATCGGGGAAGATAAACAGCCAACCCGACCCGGCTACTTCCGTCCAGCCATTGCTCAAACGTGGCTGCACAATGGCGGCGTACTCACGCGCTCGATCGCCGGACAGCTCAACCAACAGATCACCATCATCTTGGGTCGTGACAGTAAAATTAGCGGCGCGCAAAGCATCAGCCGTATCGGCAGCTACGGTTTCGGCGCGCAATAGCGAGCGAGCAGCGTTATCGGGACGGCTAATAACCGGAATGATCGGCAGATCGTACTTCAGCGCAAAAGCGAAGTCACGCTCGTCGTGAGCGGGCACTGCCATAATCGCACCGGTACCGTACCCCATCAAGACATAATCAGCAATCCAGATCGGAATCCGCGCACCGTTGACCGGATTAATCGCATAGCCACCTGTCCAGACGCCAGTCTTCTCCTTTTCTTCGGCGACAGCGGTCGTGGTCGGACGTTGGCGAGCCTGTTCGACATACGCCTCAACCTGCGCGCGTTGCGCTGTGGTTGTCACCTTCGCTACTAGCGGGTGCTCAGGCGAGAGCACCATGAAGGTTGCTCCCCACAGCGTGTCGGGGCGAGTGGTGAAGACGATAATCGGATCGCCGGCCTCGGTGTGGAAGACGACCTCGGCGCCGCGTGAGCGCCCGATCCAGTTCCGCTGCATAGTGACGATGCGTTCCGGCCAATCAACCGTATCCAGATCGCGGTCGAGTCGGTCAGCGTAAGCGGTGATGCGGAAGAACCACTGCTTGAGCACCTTGCGTTCAACTTTTGCGCCACTCCGCCACGCGGTGCCATCGGGCAGTACCTCTTCGTTGGCGAGCACCGTCTTATCGACCGGATCCCAATTCACCACCGCTTCGCCGCGATAGGCCAAGCGAAAACGGCGCAAAATCTCTTGGCGTTGCAGCGGTGTCGCATTGCGCCACTCCTCTGCCGTCACCTGCGGATCGGTCAAGGCCAGATCGAGCCGGCTAGTGCCATACTCGGCCAATTCCACTTCCAGCTCGCTGATCGGACGAGCTTTGTCGATTCGGCGGTCATACCACGACTGGTACAGGCGCAAGAAAATCCACTGCGTCCAGTGGTAATAATCGGGTTCAGAGGAGGTAATCTCGCGATCCCAATCGTAGCTCAGGCCGAGCATATTCATCTGGCGCTTGTAATTGGCGCTGTAGCGGCGGGTGAGTACGGCGGGGTTGGTTTTGGTCTTAATCGCCGCATTCTCGGTCGGCAAGCCGAAGGCATCCCACCCCATTGGGTGCAGCACATTGTAGCCGCGCATGCGATAGTAGCGAGCCACTACATCGGTGGGCACATAATTACGACAGTGGCCAACGCTGAGGCCATCGCCGCTGGGGTAGGGGTAGAAATCGAGCACGTAATACTTTGGTTTGGCGGGATCGATCGGCGGGGTGCGGTAGAGCTGGTCGGCGGCCCACTTGGTCTGCCACTTGGCCTCGATCGCGGCGGGATCGTAGCGTTCAATCTGAGTCTTGTCGGTTTTGGTGTCGCTCATACGATTCAATACCTCTTGAGGTGAGCATGCGAAAACGGATCAAATCGTCAATTGGGCCATCACTAAGGCCATCGAGGCTAGGGTCGGCCATGCGCTCACCTCCTTTCACGGTGCAAAAGCGAAGCATCTTGCTGCATTATAGCAAAAAAAGGCGCAGAGAGGGCAGAGACGCAGAGCTGGACGGCTGTCTGGCTCTGCGAGGAACGCAAGGGTTGGGTAAACGCAAAGGCGCGAAGGTTTTTGTGGGGAGGCCAATAAGCGCGCTTGCCCCACCATTCACTCCCATCTCTGCGACCTTCGCGACCTTTGCCTCTTTGCGTCTTTAACAAATACGCGGCAATTGTTCGCCGACAAGGGTGTCAACCACGCGCATCCCACCAATGCTAGTGCGAGCCACGACCACGCCGGGGTGATCGGCGGTGGCGTAGCCGATCAGGGCGGCATCGCGGCCTAGCGGGTGGGAGCGCATGGCGGCTAGCAAGCGATCGGCGTCGTCGCGCTCGACGAAGGCAATGAGTTTGCCTTCGTTGGCGATGTGGAGCGGATCCATGCCGAGCAGTTCGCAAGCGGCTTGGACAGTAGGTGGCACTGGAACATCACGCTCGACGATTTCGATGCCGATCTGGGCATCGGCAGCGATCTCGTTGAGTGCAGCGGCGACGCCGCCACGAGTGGGGTCGCGTAGGGTGTGGATGCGGGCGCCGCTGGCAAGCATTGCGCTGACGAGGCCATGCAGCGCGGCAGTGTCAGAGACGACCGGCGCGCCGAATTCGATCCCTTCGCGCACGCTGAGGATGGCGACACCGTGCAGGCCAATCGGCCCGCTGACGATAATCGCGTCGCCGGGGTGGGCTTGCTCAGGGCCGATATTCACGCCTGCCGGGATCAGGCCAAAGCCAGTGGTGGTAATGAACACGCCATCACCGTGACCGCGATCAACCACCTTGGTGTCGCCAGCGATGAGGGTGACGCCGGCCTGCTGGGCAGCGCGACCCATGCTCTCGGCAATCACACCGAGTTGGTCGAGCGGCATACCCTCTTCGAGAATGAAGCTGGCGGTCAACCCGAGCGGCTGTGCTCCCATCATGGCAATATCGTTGATGGTGCCGTTGACGGCCAGTTCGCCAATATTGCCGCCGGGGAAGAAGAGCGGACGCACGACGAAGCTATCGGTAGAGATGGCCAGCCGCGCGCTGCCGATCTCGATGCGGGCAGCGTCGGCGAGGGGGCCGCGCGGGCCGCCGAACGCAGGCAGGAAGAGATGGTTAATCAGTTCAGCCGAGAGCTTGCCGCCGGCGCCGTGACCCATCACGATGGCCGGATAGTCGCGCAATGGCGCCGGACAGACCCAGTTGCTAAAGTCGAGTGGTGCGGTCATAGGGTGTCATTCTTAACATACATTGCTTGCTTTGCGTCTTAATGAGGCGATGCCACGCCAATCGTGTTTGCCGGCACAAACCGGCCATACTGATAATACGCTGCGCATGCGCCTTCGCTCGACACCATCGTTGCGCCGAGCGGAGTGCGCGGGGTGCATTCTTTGCCGAAAGCCGGGCATTGGTTGGGTTTGAGCAGACCTTGCAACACCTCGCCGCTGCGGCAGAGAGTCGACTCAGCGGTCTGGATGTCGCGCACGTCAAAGCGACGCTCGGCGTCAAACTCGGCGTAGCGGTCGCTTAGTCGCCAGCCGCTGTGCGGAATGACGCCGATCCCGCGCCATGCCCGGTCGGTGACGGTGAAGACATCGGCCAGCATCTGTTTGGCGGCAACATTGCCTTCGGGGCGAACCGCTCGTTCGTAGGCGTTGTCGAGTTCGGCGCGACCCTGCTCAAGCTGGAGAATGACGCGGCGAATGCCTTCGAGTACGTCAAGCGGCTCGAAGCCGGTGACGACGATGGGCACGCGGTATCTCTCGACTAGCGGGCGGTACTCGTCGGTCCCCATCACGCTACAGACATGGCCGGCGGCCAAGAAGCCTTGGACGCGGTTGGTAGGCGACTCCATAATCGCGCTGATAGCCGGCGGCACCAGTACGTGCGAAACCAGCATCGAGAAGTTCTTGAGGCCGAGACGGGCCGCCTGATAGACCGCCATTGCGTTGGCGGGAGCGGTGGTCTCGAAGCCGATGGCGAAGAAGACGACTTGGCGGTCAGGGTGTTGCTGAGCCAGCTTGACCGCGTCGAGCGGCGAATAGACAATCCGCACATCGCCGCCTTCACTCTTAATGCGAAAGAGGTCTTTACGGCTGCCGGGGACACGCAGCATATCGCCAAACGAGCAGAAGATCACGCCGGGTTGAGCGGCGATAGCGAGTGCCTTGTCGATAATTTCGAGCGGCGTAACGCAGACTGGGCAGCCGGGGCCGTGGATTAGCTCGATTTCGGGCGGCAGTAACTGGTCAATTCCGTTACGAATGATCGAGTGCGTCTGACCGCCGCAGACTTCCATAATTGCCCAGTGGCGGGTCGTAATGCGCCGGATCTGATCGAACAGGCGGCGGGCCAGCTCAGGATCGCGAAACTCGTCAAGATATTTCATCACGTGCTCTCTATTCAATGCGTATCAATGCGTAGATGCAAAGGGTTTACCACAAAGGCGCAAAGAACACTACGTTTTTTGTACGGTGGTACAAGCGTAGTGACAGACTCACCTTATAGCATCTTAGCGCCTTTGCACCTTTGCGTGTAGAATCTTTGCGCCTTCGCCTCAGACGGATTCGGGCGATTCATCGGGATGAAGCTCCTCTTCAAGCACACCGAGTGATTGGAAGAGGGCGAGCGTTTCGCGCGCCGATTCCTCATCGAGGCGAGTAATCGCAAAACCTACATGCACGATTGTGTAATCACCAACTTGCAGATCGGGTAGGTAAGCGAGACACACTTCTTTGACAATGCCGTTGAAATCAACCTTACCCATCCGGGTGAGGCCGTTGTCGTAGATTTCGACGATGCGACCGGGAATACCGAGACACATACGCGCTTCCTTTCCTAACGTCAAGGCGCAGAGTAAGCATAGGCGCAAAGGTGTTAACGCAAAGGCGCAGAGAACGCAAGGATTGCAAGGGTTTTTATGGTGAGAATCGTATGCTGGGTCAACTTCAGCGCCCTTTGCGTTTTGGCGGCTGTGCGGTTGCGTCCCCTACACCTCCCAGATCAAGACCCGATTATTACCAGAGTCGGCGATCGCCAGCCACTGGCGATGCGCGCAGAGACCGTAAGGCCAGCAGAGCGTATCGAGGCCAACCGCTTGCCAGCGGTTTTCGCCGCTATCGGCAAAATTGTACTGGCCGTAGACCGCTTGCGCCGGCAGACCGGCTCCGGCGCGCGGGATGGGTTGCCACAGCAGCACGCGATTGTTGGCAGTATCAGCTACAAACAACCGGTCGTTGGCGCAGGCTACCGCATACGGAAAGCGGAGCCGGTGCGCTCCCTGCGGCACGTGCGGTTGTTCAAACGCGCTCTGCATATTTTGCTGCCCCAACACCAGATCGGCGGGTCGATCAGTCGTTGGCGGCGGCGTCCACCCTACCACGCGATGGTTGCCGGCATCGGCGACATACAACGTCTTGCCATCGCCGGCGACGGCGTGTGGCCAACGAAAACTGTTGGCTGCCGGCGGGCCGCCGCGATTTTCAGCGTTGCTGCACGGATCGGGCTGGCCGAGAATCAGGTCTGGCGGCTGGCTGTTCTCTGGCAACCCATGCCATCCTAGCACCCGCCGGTTGCCAGTATCAGCAATATAAAACCAGCCGTTGATCCATGCCACGCCATACGGCCAGTAGAGCGTCTGTGAGCCAACCGCGCCGCCACGGTTTGGTTCGATATCGAGCAACGAATCTTGCCCGATCACGCTATCAGGCGGCGCGCCGGATCGATCTGGTATGCGATGCCAACATAATACACGATGATGCCACGCATCGGCAAGGTAGAGCCGGCCTTCAGCTACCGCAATGCCGGTTGGCAGGTGGAACCCATTGGCGGGGCTATGACCGGCAGCGCGTGGCCCTTCATGGAAGAAATCGGGCTGACCAAGCACAAGGTCAGCTGGTTGGTGGTCTTGGAACGGAAACCCGTGCCATAGTAAGACGCGATGATTGCCGGAATCAACGACGATCAGCCGCTCGTCGTCGAGATAGACACCGCGCGGCGCATAGAGATGGGCCGGTGTTGCATCGGCCGCCGGCAGCGCCAAGCCACCCGGCGCCGGCGCGCCCAACCAACGAACTGTCTTGTTTGCAATCATTGCGGTCGTACCCAAATCATGCCATCAACAACCTGAAGTGGGAACGGCTCAAGCTGCGCTTGCGGCGCAGTGAGGCATTCGCCGCTCTGCACATCGAAACAGAAACCATGCCATGGACAGGTAAGCGTGCCAGCGTCAGGATCAAACATTCCGCCATCGAGCGGGCGACCCTGATGGGCGCAAGCGTTACGGTAGGCGCTCAGCCGGTTGGCTAGATTGACGATCAGCACGCTAACGCGTTCGGTGGCGAAGCTCACCATCTGGCCGGGCGGCACCTCGGTGATGGCAGGACCACATACCCATCCCTTTTCGACTGCCGGTGCTTCCTGCGCTTCGACGCGGAGAATCGCCGGCGTCGCTTGATCATTCACCACCTCAAGGCGAGCAATTTCCGGCACCTCGCGCAACAGCGCCTCTTCGACGTGTTTGCGCAAGGTAACAGCCGAGAGCGAACAGCCGTTACACGAGCCATGCAAGCGCACGTAAGCCACGCCGTCGCGCACATTAACCAATTCGGCATCGCCGCCGTGCGATTGCATATAGGGGCGTGCGCCGTCGAGCACGCGGCGGGCGCGAGTGAGCGGATCAGCGCGCACAATGCCGTGCATCACCAGCAGCGCGTAAACGGCGGGGTCTTCGACCAGTTCGAGCAGCAGCTCTTTGCCGCGCGGGTCTTGCTTGAGACGGCGAACGATCGTGGTGAGGGCCAGTTTGTGAAACGCCTCGATGGCCTGTTTCAACTCGGCAGCGGTGGTCTGCGCCGCCGGTTCGAGCTTGGCGACAGCAGCCATCGCGGCATCAACCCGCGCAGCGGCTTGTTCGAGTTCGTCAGCAGTAGTGAGCGATTGGGACATAAGCATCTCGATAGTTTGTTATTTAGCCGCAGCGAGCGCGGAGGCATCTTTAACCCGATTGCTAGCCACCATACCCGATCATTTGCTCAAGCACCTCTTCGCTGCGCAGGGCCAACAGCTCGGCGAACACTTGACGCGCCATCGTTTGCAGCATCACTTCAATCTTGCCTGCCGGCGGTGAAGGCAGCGGGCGTCCGCTCAACGCTTGCAGGACGAAACATGCTCCCGCCGGATTATCGAGCAAAAAATCTTGAAAGATCGCCGCGACAAACCGATCAAGCCAGATACCCTCGCCGTGCGGATCGGCGCGCAAGCGGTTCAATGCCGCTTCAGGACCAGCACAACGCTCGACGATTCGTTCGATAAAGCGTTCGGTTGCCATCAGCAGCAGCAGATCAAATTGTTGGCGTTGGTATGCTTCCATCCTCTTTTCACAGAGAGACGCACGGCGAGCAAAGGTGCGGAGATCGTGAACGCAACATTGCAAAGTGTTTGGCTTGGGTGTTGGTCAATAAGGATGGCTTATGGCAAAAAATCTTCGTGCTCTTCGCGTTGTTTGCGCCTTTGCGTTTATCATTCCTACGTCGTTAGGAGCCGGACGACCGGCACTACTTTCCGACCGCCTCGTGCTGTTCGATATTCGCCAGCAACTCGCGCACCGTCATCATCGCCGGCTCATCGCCGATCTGGGCAAAGAGTTGCGCGGCTTGCAGCAACCGTTCGCGGGCTTCGGCGAAGATGCCAAGATGGGCGAGAGCATTGCCCAAATTGGCTAGAATGCGGGCATAGCCAGCCGGATCAGCAATCGGATCGCGCCGCTGCAACAGGTCTTCATAAATCGCCACTGCTTCGAGCAGATGCTCAGCCGGGTGTGCCGAGTGAACATATTGCAGCGCGTTAGCCAAATTGAGGCGAGCGCTCGTCCACTCGTGCGGATGCTGGTCGGGATCGTAGACGCTGAGCGCCGCACGCAGCGCCTGCACTGCAATCGCGCCGCGCAACCGGTCGCCGGCTTCGGTCATTGGCATCGCAAGGTAAGCCAGCGCCAGATTGTTTTGGATGAGGGCGAACTCGAGCGGGTAGGTCTCGCGCCGGTAGAAGCGAAGCGCCTCTTGGTAGCAGCGCACAGCAGCCTGCAACGGCCCGCGCTGGCCATTGGCATGCTCTTGCAGCAGTTGGCCTAGTTGTGCCGCCGCGCGAGCGCGCACTTCTAAGAGGCTTTTAGGTGGAGTGTAGTCAATTGCTTGCTGCAACCAGCGCGTAATCAGCGTCAGCTCACCGCCATGCTGCATCGCCAGCTCGGCCCGGTTGAGCGCGATCTGACCGGCCAGCACGGGCGAGACGGGGGCAGCAGCCGCAATCGCCTCGGCAAAGTGCCGGTCAGCGGCAGGAATGTCACCCTGCTCAATCGCTGCCGCCGCGTGGGCCACCAACGCCAGCGCACGCACCTCGCCAGTCGCGCCAGCGAGCGGTGGCGGTTCGCGGCGATGGCCCATGGTAAACGCTGCGACCCCTTGCAAGCATGCCAATTCGCCCTCAAGCAGCGTGTGGAGCGTCAAGTCATCGGCAGGAGCGCCGGCCAACACATAGCGGTTGTAGCGGGTGACGAGATCATTAGCCGGTGGTAATGCTGCCAGCGCCGCTGAGACCTCGCCGGCCAGCGCGTGCGCGTAGAACTGCCATTCCGGCGGCCATTCAGCCGGGAGTTCGCCGCGCAGCAGGGCGGCTAATGCCGGGCCGGCAGTGGGCTTGTCACTCGGCGGCAAGACTAAATATCCGGTAGGAAGAGCGAATACGCCCAACGGTTGCGGACGCACAGCAAGATGATTCATAAAGGATGCTCCGGTTCTGGCGACAATGCCATACGCAACACGCCGTGATCGTCATCCCACACGGCGCGGCGCGGGCCGGGCGGCGTTGCCGGCGGCAAAACTTCCCAAATCAAGACACTACGGTCGCCGCGGGCATTGCGTTGCTTCAACAACAAACCACCGGCTGCCGGCCCGCGCAGCGGCGCCAACCAAATCTCGCCATCTCGCGGCAGCGCCACTAGCAAATCAGCAGGAAAGTAGCGTTGGGCCAGCATCGCTGGTAGATGCAAATAGCCTTGCGCTGTCAATTCAAGCAGCCAGCTCTCCATTGTTTCGGTCTTCATCAACGATGTGATGACCAAGATACGGTTGCCACGGGTTACGGCTCAGGTGCTGGGCCAAATCCTCCATCCGGGCGGCAACTGCTGGACTAAGCGGCGCACCGATAGTGAAATCAGCCCCTTCAATCAGATACACCTGCACCGAGCGCGGGTACGCATCCTTAAGCAACCAGCGGCCAAATGCCAGCGCATGATCCCAGCGGAAAGCGTGCAGATTGATGCCGGTCAGCGGCGGCAAGTGCTCAACAACCGAACCCGGCACTGCGTAAATGGTGCCGGGTTCGGTGCCGGTGCGGGCGGCGTCAACCAAAATCACGTTATCGATTCCGCGCATGCGAAACGTGACATCCATCCCGCTCGTGCCGGCGTCGGCAACGCCAACGCCGGGCGGCAGGCCGAGTTCAAGCAAGCGCCGCACCAACACCGGCCCAACCGCGTCGTCGCCGCGTAAGAGGTTGCCACAGCCGATAATCAGGAGTTGTTCATGCATGACATAATGATCTAGCGATAAGTCAAGGTATTTCCACGCCACGCTCGCTGGTCATTGCGAGGGAGCGGCAGCGTCTAGCCACGCTGGATGCCGCTCGACCGCAGTAATCTCCCTCTTCCGCGACTGACACCCCGAGCGGATCGTTCCCGCTATCGCGGGGGATTTCGTTGCCGCGTGTCGGGTAGAGCACCGCCTGACCCTCCGCGCGGCTCGCAATGCCACATATCACTCCAGCCTGAGCAGCCGGTGTCCGTCTGCGCCGGTAATGACAACTCACTACCGGCGCAAACGTCCTTGCGCGCTTGCCCCTGCTACGCGCCTTCACCAATGCGGAACTGCGCCAACTCTTTGCCGGTCTTTTCGTCGTAGGCATGTACCGTACAGACGAGGCACGAGTCGTAGCTCCGCGCCACATGGCCGAGTTCGACCGGATCGTTAGGATCGGCAATCGGCGCGCCGAGGAAGGCTTGTTCCATCGGCCCATTGACATCACGGCCATCGCGTGGCCCGATGTTCCACGCCGTTGGTGTTACCACCTGATAATTCTCGATCTTGCCATCCTTGAGCACGATCCAGTCCGAGAGACTACCGCGAGCGGCTTCGGTCGAACCGAACCCCCGCCCTTCGGGCAGCTCCTTCGGCTTGATATAAAACTTCTCGTGCAGATTGATCTGGTCAAGCCACTTGCGCACCAGCTTGTAATACTTGGGCGCTTCGTGCATGCGAGCCATCACCCGCACCAACACACTCGGCCCGACCGTTGTCACTGCATCGAGGAAGAGTGGGTCGTAGTCTTGCCAATCGGCGGCGCCGGGGCGGCCAGCAATCACCTGCCGGGCCAGTGGGCCGGCCTCGACCGGATGGCTGCCGACACCGGGGATGAGATAGCGGGGCGCTTTGGCCCACGTGTACTTGCCCTGCCGGCGGCCAACTTCGGGATCAATCGGCTCGGTGCGCCCTTCAAATGGGTGCAGCGCATAGCTGCCTTCGTAAAACGAGTGGGTCACGTCTTCGCGCACGTTGGCCTGATCAAAATCGTAGAACTGGCCGTTGACATAGACACCTGAGCGCGCGATCAGCGCCGCGTTGCGCCCCTCGATCGTCGGGCGGGCGTAGTGTTCGGGATGGAAATAGGTGCCGGTAGCGATGTAGTTATTCCAGCCAGCGCCATACGTATCGAGACCGGCGGCCATCGCAAAGCGAATGAAGAAGCCGCAGTCGGAGTTGTAATGACGCTCGTTCTCGTGCATCCACTCCATCACATCGGCCCAGCTCTTGTTCTGCATCCAGCGATCGACTGAGCAGCCGAGCCACTTCTTCTCCAGCCACTCATCCTTCCAGTATTCGAGAATAGCGATCGCACGGGTGACATCGGCCAGCGTCGGCGCGCACATCACACCGCCGGGGATCATGAAGCTAGAGTGGGGCCACTGGCCGCCAAAGATGGCGTAAATCTCGACCGGCTTATTTGAAAGGGTCACGCCGTGCTCATAGCTCGTGCCGACAAAGGGAGCGAACCGGCGCACCGCCTCATCGTATTCGGGTAGGTGGGCGTACTTCTTGTTGGTCAGGTCGATAGCGAATAGCGCATAGAACCAGCGTGGAATGCTTTGCAGTGTCTCGCAAGCTTGCGCGATATTGCGAATCAGGGTCGCATTGGGCGGCAACTCAGTTTGCCATGCCGTATCGAGCGCGTAGGCCGCTTTTGTCAAGTGGCTGCCGCCGCAGATGCCACAGATGCGCGGCGTGACGATCAAGCCGGCCTGCGGATCTTTGCCCTTCAAAATAATCTCAAAGCCGCGAAACATCGAGGCCTCAGTCCATGCACCGGTCACAACCCCATCGCGGATTGTGACGCGCAGGTCGAGGTCACCCTCGACGCGGCCAAGCGGGCTAATGCGCAGATCGCGCCCGGTGATCGTTGCCGGATTCTCGGTAATATTGACCATTGCCAGCTTCTTCCTAGCTTATACAACAAACATATCCTCTTTTGCCCACTTCGGCGCTGCCACTCGCGCCGCCGCTGCGAGGGCCATATAGCTGACCGGATCGGTGCCGGTTGGCACTTCCTTCGGAATCGCGCCACTGATCTTCTGGGTCTTGAAGACGGTGCCGGGGGCCAGATCAAAGAAGGGGAACTCTGGCTCGGTGCAGCCGGTGCAGGGCATACCGGCGCGAGTCTTCGACGACTGGCGATTCCAGAGGATGCGGTTGCAGGGCGAGCGGGTCATCGGGCCGCGGCAGCCAAACTCGTAGAAGAGACAGCCAGTGCGGGTGCCCTGCCCAAATTCGAGCGTCGATTGCTTGTACTCGAAGAACTGCACACGGGTGCAGCCGGTTTGGGTGAAGCTGGTAAAGAAGGTCTGTGGGCGTTGCAAATCATCGAGCGCGATGTCGGCAGCGCGGCCACTGGCGACGGCGACCAGAATCTGCGTCACCCAATCGGGGTGGGCAGGGCAGCCGGGGATGTTAATCACCGGCAAGCCAGCCTTCGAGCGCCAGTTGGGGCCAAGAAAGCCACCGAGTTCACGCTTGTGGAATTGGAGACCAGTAGACTGGCTGGGGTTGGGGGCCATCGCCGGGATGCCACCCCAGCAGGCGCAATCGCCGATTGCAACCACAATGCCGGCCTGTGCAGCCAACTCGCGTACCCATTCTTGCATCGGGCGATCGGCGAACATGTTGTAGCGGCCAGTGCCGTTTGGCGCCTGTATCACCGATCCTTCAAAGACAAAGATATCGAGCGGGCGCGCGCCGCTGGTGCAATCGTGGAAAATCCGCTTTGCGTTTTTGCCCAACTCCATCCCAAGCGACGGGTGCCAGAGAATCTCGATACCGAAATCGGTCACCAAATCGCAGGCGCTGGGCTCCTCGGCGTTGAGGAACGACATCGTGTTGCCGCTACAAGCGCCGCCCTGCAGCCAAAGCAGTGTCGCCATTCAACCGTCTCCTTGTCATCACAACTACAACCCGGAACCAAAAGCTACATCGCGATGATAGTAAGAACCACAAACTTACTTATCCGACTATCAAAACCTTTGGTACGCTTTGCGCCTTTGCGTTAACCCCTTTGCGCCTTGAAACGCTCGCGAAGCCATACCAGCCACTCGTCGAGACCACCTTCGTGACGGGCAGATGTCGCAATGATCGGCGCGAGCGGGTTAACAGCGCGAATATTCTCTTCGGCCATTGCGCGATCAAATCCCACCGGCTCAGCTAAATCCATCTTGGTCAACAACACTGCATCGGCAGTAGCGAAGGTTGAAGGGTACTTCAAAGGTTTATCTTCGCCCTCGGTTGTCGAAAGCAGCACGACTCGGGTTGCTTCACCGAGGTCATATCCTGATGGGCAAACCAGATTACCAACGTTCTCGATAAACAGTAGATCAAGCTCGTTCAAATCCCAACCTTCAAGGTGGCGCGCAACGATGTCTGCCTCAAGATGACACATATCACCGGTCTGAATTTGACGCACCAAACCGCCACTCCGGGCTAATCGGCGGGCGTCGTTATCGGTGGCGAGATCGCCAACCAGTGCCGCTACCCGGTATTCGGCCAGCAGCGCGCGCATCGTCGCTTCGAGCAGGCTGGTCTTGCCGGCGCCGGGGCTAGAGAGCAGGTTGACTACAAACACACCAGCGGCGTGAAAGCGGCTGCGCAGCTCGGCGGCGAGTTGGTCATTCTTGCTCAACACACCCTGTCGAATCTCGATCAACCGTTTGGCTTCGTAACTCATGGCGTCTCCAATGCCACTAATTCCAATTCGCGCCCGTGAACGATCTGGCCGGAGGGTTGGTTGCACTGCGGGCAACGAAACAAGCGCGGGTTCGGTAAGGTCACTTCGGTGTTGCAGGTGGGGCAAAAGACTGTTACTGGCACCTCTTCGATCATCAATTCGGCGTTGGCCAGAGGCGTGCCTTCGGCGGCGATGGCAAAACTGAAGCGCAGCGCATCGGCGACCACGCCGGCCAGTGCGCCTATTCGTAAATGAACGGCGCTGATCTCATCTGCGCCAGCTTCGGCAGCGGCGGCGCTGGCAATCTTCACGATGTTGTAGGCGATAGATAATTCGTGCATAGGTTTTGAATGTAAAGGCGCAACGTGCGCAAAGGACACAGCTTAAGCATAGCAGTACTCTTCCCGCCTTTGCGTTGGCGTCCTTAGCGTCTTGGCGCTCCTTCACTTCAACGAACTGCCAAAGCGGCGACCAAATTCGACGATCAGGCCAGCGGCGCGTTGTACATCGGGGTCGCGCAAAGCGCGGAGTAGCCCGAATAGACCGACGGGTTTTGGTGACTGGCGCAACGTCTCGCGGCTGGCAACGAAGGCGTCGCCGGCTTCGCCGACCAGTTTCACCGTGTCTGGGTGGAACACCCCCGAATCGAGTAGGGCATCGAATTCGGCAGAGGCAATGAACGGCTCGATCTTCTCAATCACCTCGATAAAGTTAGGGGCAACTGCCACAAGTCGCGGGAAGTACGGCAAGAAGGCGATAAAGGCATCTATCAGCTTATCAGGCGTGATCGCGCTATTGCTCAGCACAACACGCAATTCTTCGACCGAACTACGGATATTCTCGGTCAGCTCATCACCACGGGCAAGCAGGTGATCAAGTGCGCTCACAAGGAAGGCGAGTAACTCGCTCTGGCTGAGCAATCGGTCGAGTGCCGCGAGGGTTTGTGGTTTGCTAAGCGTGACGAGCAAGCGCTGAAAGGCCGGTTGGCTAGTGAGCGTTGCGAGTTGCTCAACCGTATCGGTCAACTGCGGCAACGTGCGCGCCAGCCGCACCAGTTGGCCGGCGATCTCGCCACTCTCCGCCGGCAGCGCCGCGCGCAACTCTTGCATACTAGCCGCCACATTATCGGCGATCACTTCACCGCGTTGCAAGAGACTATCAACTGCACCTGCTGAAAAAGCAAGCAATTCGGCGTGGTCGAGTAAGCGGTGAAGGGCAGCAGCCGTCTGCGGTTCGTTCAGCCGGTCGAGTAAGGCGGCGGCGTTCAGCGGACGGTCGGCATACGTGGCGGCGCCATTGCTGCTCATGGTGTTCCTCTTACAACAGTGATTGATGGCGAGTACCAACAATTGGTTGACGCTTAGAAGTCTGTACCTCCTTCGCGTCTCTGTTCCAGATTCAGCGCATCTTGGCGAGTGGCGGCATAGCCAATTTGTAGAGTGTAGAACGTGACTATTAGCACAAATTATAATCGTCGCGAACTGTTAACGTCAAGTAGCAGCTTCATAACCATAGGTTACGACAGCGGTGCATTTGTTCGTAGGTATGGTGTGCAAAACCATAAGTCAGCGTTGCATAGAGATGTTGGGATAATAGTCCATTCTGACTTCCTCTCCTTCCACGCTTTGCACCCTCGCGCCTTTGCGTTTATCATCCATCGTATGGAACCAGCAATGATCAATTATCAGCAGCGGCGCTGGCGGATCAGTGTGCGCGGCATCGTGCAAGGCGTCGGCTTCCGGCCCTTTGTGTTTGGCTTGGCTGAACGTTGGGGGCTGGCCGGTTTTGTGCGCAACGATAGCGCCGGCGTGACGATTGAAATCGAGGGTGAGGAGGGCTTGTTGCACGAGTTTGTAATGGCGCTGCAACGCGAAGCGCCGCCTCTCGCCCGCATCGAGCAGGTGAGCGTTGAGCCGCTGGCGTTATTGGGCGAGCGCGAGTTTGTGATCGCGGCCAGCCAAACGCAGGCCCAACGCCGCACGCTGATCGCGCCCGATACCGCTACCTGCGCCGATTGCCTGCGCGAGATTACCGATCCAACTGATCGCCGCTATCGCTATGCGTTTACCAACTGCACTAACTGCGGCCCGCGTTTTACCATCGTGCTCGATGTGCCCTACGACCGCGCCAACACGACGATGCGTAGCTTCCCGCTCTGCGCGCGGTGCCGAGCCGAGTACGAAGACCCGCGTGACCGCCGATTTCACGCTCAGCCAACGGCGTGTCCGGTGTGTGGGCCGCAGGTGCGGTTTTTCAGGGGTGCAAGCGGGGTAGAGATGGATTCGCATTCCGATCCGCTGATCGCGGCGGCGACCGCGCTTGCGCACGGTCAGATCGTGGCGATCAAGGGGTTGGGCGGCTACCATCTGGCCTGCGCCGCCGATGACGAGGCGGCGGTGCGCCGGTTGCGCCAGCGTAAGCAACGTGAGGCACGACCGTTGGCAGTGATGGCGTGTGATGTGGAAATGACCGCACGGCTCTGCGTGATCGATCCGCAATCACATGCCTTGCTGACGAGTCCGGCCCGCCCGATTGTGCTGATGCCGCGCCGGCCTGACGCGCCGGTTGCGCCGTCGGTTGCGCCGGGGATGCAGACGTTAGGGGTGATGTTGCCCTACACGCCGTTGCACTATCTTCTGTTGGCCGATTATGCTGCGGTCATTGGTTCGCAGCGGGTGGCGGCGATTGTGCTAACCAGCGGCAATCTGAGTGATGAGCCGATTGCGTATGAAGATGAGGATGCAGCGCAGCGGTTGGGTGCAATCGCTGATGCCTTCCTGACCCACAACCGCCCGATCCACATGCGCTGCGACGATAGTGTGGCGCGCGTAGCCGCCGGCGGGCCGCTCCTCATCCGTCGCTCGCGCGGGTATGCGCCCGCGCCGATCACGCTGGCTCACGAACTGCCCTGCCCGATCCTCGCCTGCGGCGGCCATCTCAAGAACACCTTCGCTCTCGCTCGCGGGCGCGAGGTCTTTCTGAGTCATCACATTGGCGATCTCGAAAATCTGCCTACGCTGCGCTCGTTCCACGAGGGGATTGCTCACTTTCAACGGTTGTTTGAGATTGTGCCCGAGGTAGTGGCTTTCGATCTGCACCCCGGCTATCTAGCTACCCAAGCGGCACTCGCAATGCCAATTGAACGTAAGATTGGCGTGCAACATCACCACGCCCATATTGCCGCTGTGCTGGCCGAATACGGTCACACCGGGCCGGTAATCGGGATTGCCGCCGATGGCAGCGGCTATGGGCCGGACGGAACAGTGTGGGGGGGTGAGGTGCTGGTAGCGACCTGTGCCGAGTATGAGCGTGTCGGTCATCTTAGGCCGCTGACCTTGCCCGGTGGTGAGCAGGCGGTGCGCCAGCCGTGGCGGGTGGCAGCAGCGGCGCTGGCTCAGCTCTACGGCCCTGATTTCTGGCGACTTGCGCTACCGTTTACCCGGCAGCTCGATCAAGCGGCGTGGCAGGTGTTGGCCCGTATGATTGAACGGAGCCTCAATAGCCCGCGCACTTCAAGCCTTGGGCGGCTCTTCGACGCTGCCGCCGCACTGGCCGGCATGGGCCAGATTGCCCGTTACGAAGGCGAGCTGGCTATTCTCTTCGAGCAGATCGCCGATCCACAACAGCCGCCTTATCCAATGCCACTCCGCGAACCGGCTATTATTGGCGGGCCGTTTATACTTGATGGATTAGCGCTGCTGGCGGCGCTGGTTGATGATCTGCAGGCCGGGGTTGCACCGGCGGCAATCGCCGGTCGGGTGCATCACGGGGTTGCGCAGGCGCTCTTGGCGGCTTGCCGGCGGGTGCGCGATGAGCGCGGTCTCACGACTGTTGCCCTCAGCGGCGGCGTGTTGCAAAATGTCTTACTTCTGGAGACGCTGGCCGATGCGTTGCGCGCCGATGGCTTTACTGTACTGATCCCGCGCCTTGCCCCGCCGAACGATGGTGGCTTGGCGTTGGGGCAGGTGGCAGTGGCTGGGGCGCGGTTGAGGTGTGCGTGATGGAACATTGTCTCACTTCCGAACGAATCGCTGCCCATTTCTACACCGAACTGCAACCGTCTTACGTCAGCTTACACGCTCGCATACAGGGCATTGCGTGTGAACACGAGCGGCGCTGGTATGCGACGGTGCTGCTGTCACGGCTGATTGTGCTCTGGTTCATCCAAACCCAAGGCTGGCTTGACCGCAACCCGGCGTATCTGCCTGAGCAGCTAGCGTGGAGTCGTACCCACTTCGGCCCGGATCGTTATTACCGTGATGTGTTACGCGCGCTCTGGTTCGATGGGCTGGGCCGCGTGCGTGATGAGCGCGACGCGGCGACCAACCGTCTGCTCGGTGATGTTCCTTACCTTGGGAGCAACCTCTTTGTTCCGCATCCACTCGAAGTGCAGCATGGCGATACAATCACCATTCCAGACAGTGTGTTCGAGCAGCTTTTCACCTTTTTTGGTCAGTGGTGCTGGTATGTGCATGGCCGACCGGGGCGGCACGAACGCGAGATCGATCCTGAGATTGTGGGTTACGCACTCGAACAAGCCATCAACCAAAAGGAGCTAGGCGCCTATTATACACACGACGACGTTAGCGCCTACATTTGTCGCGCCACTATCATCCCGGCGCTGTTCGATAAGGCCGGGCTGTCGTTAGCACCGCTCGCCTTAGCGCAGAACATCCGCCGCTACATCTACCCAGCGATGCAGCAAGCCGTCCCCTTACCAACCGAAACTGACCGTGAACAAGCTGCGCGGCATTCCCAAGTAGCGGCCATTGTCGCGGCGGCAACCAGCGGCCAGCTTGTCACGATCAACGATGCGATCACCGCCAACCTTGACCTTACCGCGCTCATGGCCGATCTGATCTCGCAGCTCGATCCGCATCGCCTCTTGGCCCTCTTCACCGCACTCGTCGGCGATCCGCACGGCGGGTACCCTCCGCTCAGCGTGCTTGATCCAACGGTTGGCTCAGGCGCATTCTTGCTCGCCGCCCTGCGTGTACTGACACCGATCTACCATGCTGTGCTTGGACGGATAGCCACTATTCAACCAGATTGGCTTGCATCACACGAAATAGGCGCTGACGCTCA
Source organism: uncultured Chloroflexus sp. (assembly GCF_937951745.1). GTDB lineage: Bacteria > Chloroflexota > Chloroflexia > Chloroflexales > Chloroflexaceae > Chloroflexus. The sequence continues at coordinate 29,494 of NZ_CALFBQ010000038.1, read as the reverse complement.
TCGCAGCGACCAGATTATCAAATGGATTGTGGCACATAATCTGTACGGCGTTGATCTCATGCCAGAAGCGATTGAGGTCTGCAAATTGCGCCTCCTGCTTGTGCTTATTGCCGAATATGCTAACGTGGGCCTGCGCACACCGTTGCCCAACCTCGACCACACTATCCGGCTAGGTAACGCGCTGGTGGGAGAGGGAAACGGCTCTATCGAGGCGCACCCGTCGCCTGCTCAATATCACCACACCCAAACCTTCAATTGGCATGAGGCGTTCCCTACAATTCTTGCCAATGGCGGGTTTGACGTGATTGTCGGTAACCCGCCCTACCTTCCCTACCGTAACGTCAAACACAACTACCGCATGGTAGAGTATCAGACGGCAGGCAGTGGCAACCTCTACGCCTTTGTCATCGAACGCGCATTGCAGTTGCTTAAGCCGCACGGCAGATTTGGCATGATCGTCCCGATCGCGTCGGTCTCAACCGAGAGGATGCGGCCGCTGCAACAGCTCTACCGCAGCTATACTCAGTGGCATAGTCACTATGCAGTGCGACCGGGAAAGCTCTTTGCCGGTGTTGATATGAACCTCACCATCACGCTCTTACATCAGTCGGACGGTGAAGCGCGCGTGTACAGCACTACCTACCACCGTTGGTTCAATCGCCCACCGAGCGACCGACCGTTTCTCTTCGCCAAGCTGAGCTACTGCCGTTGGGATGGTATCACTACCCATGCCAACCCACTCCCCAAGATCGGCTCACCGATTGAGATTGCCATCCTAACCACTATGCATCAACACCGGAAAAAACTCAAAGACTTCATTGTCGAACACGGCACACCGATCTACTACCATTCTGGCGGTCGTTATTGGCGCAAAGCCTTGCCCGAAAAACTCTCATCCCACTATAAACCTATCACGGTACCCGTCCATCTGCGACCGATCGTATTCGCCTTGCTCAATAGCCAACTCTTTTACTGGTATTGGATTGTTAATTCCAACTGCATGGATGTTGTCGCTCGTGAAGTTTTGGAACTTCCGGTTTTTGATCTGAATCTGGTGGATGTGGAACCGTACTGCACCCTTGAACGCGAACTACTCGCGGTCTACGCGGCTCACCGCTGTCACCGCATCCGTCGTGGCGAGAGGATCAACACCGGTGAAATCAACTTCGACGCTAAACCGGCCAAACCGATCCTCGACCGGATCGACCGTCAGCTTGGTCGAGATTACGGTTTTAACGCCGAAGCAGTCGATTTTATTCTCAATTACGACATCAAATACCGAATGGGGCGAACGATCGATTAAGGTAAAGGGCACAAAGGAGGTAACCGCAGAGGCGCAAGGGGAACGCAATCATGCTCTGTATCTTTGCGGTCTTCGCGTCTTAGCGTTATACCTCTTCTGCACAGCACTGCACGTGACGTTTTGTTCATCATGACAATGACAAAAATGTCATGAAATCGTTTATCGATCCCAACAATTCCTTAACACTGATTTCAAGGTTTACTGCTATCATTGCTACGCTTGATTATTCAACCATTGCGACGTGGTGTACCTTGTCTGCATCCCCTCGCAAACCCGCCGCATGGCCGTGTCGCTGCTGGGTAGTATGTTCGCCTGTCATTCAACGAGGTGCAGGGTATGCATGCTGCATTTGGCGGAATCCGCCGCTGGGTCGGGTTATTGCTCGTAATCGCGTTTGTGTTCGTACCGTTCGGGGTTGGGCTACCGGTCGTGCGCGCAGTAAGCGCCGATTTGGTCATTAGCCAAGTGTATGGCGGCGGTGGCAATAGTGGTGCGCCGTACACAAACGACTTTGTTGAACTCTTCAACCGTGGTACAACAACCGTCTCGCTGAGTGGGTTATCGATTCAATACGCCAGTGCCACCGGCACCGGCAATTTTGGCAACAATCCGGTCGTGCTTTTAAGCGGGTCGCTCGCTCCCGGCCAATACTATCTCGTACAATTGGCCGGTGGTGCGGCGGGCGCACCGCTGCCGACGCCCAATGCGACTGGTGCAATCAATGCAAGCGCGAGCGCTGGCAAGTTTGCGCTCGTCAATAGCACCAGCGGCCTTGCCTGCAACGGCGGTTCAACGCCATGTACGCCGGCGCAGTTGGCGCTGATTATCGATCTAGTCGGTTACGGCAATGCGAACTTTTTTGAAGGTGCGCCTGCGCCAACGCTAAGCAATACCACGGCTGCGCTGCGCAACGGCAATGGTTGTGTCGAGACCGATAACAACGCGAGCGATTTCAGCGCCGGGCCACCCAATCCGCGCAATACCAGTAGTCCGGCCAATCCGTGTAGCGTGCCACCGCCTCCGCCGCCGATGACGGGCAATTGTCCCGATGTGCCGAATGTGAGCCTGATCAGCCAGATTCAGGGCACGATCGACATTTCGCCCTGTGTGAGTGAAGAGGTACTGGTTGAAGGCGTCGTGGTCGGTGACTTTGAAGGGCCATCACCCAATCTGCGCGGCTTTTACGTGCAAGAAGAGGTTGCCGATTGGGACGCTGACCCACTGACGTCAGAGGGTATCTTTGTCTTCAACGACAACAACAATAACGTGAACCTCGGCGATCTGGTGCGGGTACGTGGCACAGTCAGCGAATTTCAGGGCCAAACCCAGATCAGCGCCACGCAGATCACCGTCGTCGGCACCGGTACCGTCGATCCCGTTGATGTAACGATGCCTTTCCCCAGCGCCGATTATCTCGAACGCTACGAGGGCATGCTGGTGCGCTTCCCGATGAAGTTGGTCGTTACTGAGCATTTCCAGCTTGGTCGGTTTGGGCAGGTGGTGATGTCAGCGGAAGCACGCCTCTACCAGCCGACCAGCCTTTACCCGCCGGGGCCGTTGGCAGCGGCAGTGCAAGCGGCTAACGACTTGAACCGGATCATTGTCGATGACAATCTCCAAAACCAGAACCCCGACCCGATCCTGTTTGGTCGCGGCGGTAATCCGCTCAGCGCGAGCAATACGCTACGCGGCGGTGATAGTGTGACCGGTCTCATCGGGGTGATGACCTATACGTGGTCGGGCAATGCGGCGAGCGGTAATGCCTACCGAGTACGGCCGGTCGGCGATCTAAGCGATCTGTGGCCGGGGGGTGGCGTGCCGGCTTTTGCCGCCGATAATCCGCGACCGACTGCACCTCCCAGCGTTGGCGGTAGCATCACCGTCGTCGGTATGAACCTCCTCAACTACTTCAATACCTTCAGCGGCTGCACCAATGGGCTGACCGGTAGTCCAACCGGTTGCCGCGGAGCCGAGAATGCTACTGAGTTTGCCCGCCAGACAAACAAGACTGTCGCGGCCATTGTTGCACTCAACCCTACTGTGCTAGGTGTGATAGAGATAGAGAATGACGGCTATGGCCCGAATAGCGCCATCGCCGATCTGGTCAACCGGCTCAATGCAGTGACTGCGCCGGGGACGTATGCGTTTATTGATGTGGACGCAGCAACCGGGCAGGTTGATGCGTTGGGGAACGATGCGATCAAGGTCGGTATCATCTACCAGCCAGCGCTAGTCACGCCGGTTGGCCAGACGGCGGCGCTCAACACGCCGGCATTTATCACCGGCGGCGACAGCGCACCACGCAATCGGGCGGCGCTGGCGCAAGCATTTGCCGAGAATGCCAGTGGCGCACGGTTTGTAGTCACGGTCAACCACTTCAAGAGCAAGGGCAGCGCCTGCGATACCCCTGATGCCGGTGATGGGCAAGGTAACTGCAACATCGTGCGCACCAATGCGGCCAACGAGCTGGCAGCATGGTTGGCAACTGACCCAACCGGGGTGAACGATCCAGACGTGTTGATCATCGGCGATCTCAACAGCTATGCCAAAGAGGATCCCATCCGGGCGCTGGAGGCGCAAGGCTACGAAAATGTGATCGAGCGCTTCGGCGGGCCAAATGCGTATTCGTATGTCTTCAACGGTCAGTGGGGCTATCTCGACTACGCACTGGCAAACGCCAGCCTGAGCGCCCAAGTGAGCGGTGTAGCTGAATGGCATATCAATGCCGATGAGCCGTCGGTCCTCGATTACAACACGAACTTCAAATCGGCCAACCAGATCAACACGCTCTATGCACCCGACTTTTACCGCACCTCGGATCACGATCCAGTGGTTGTTGGTCTCAACCTTGATGGTACACCGCCGGTCACGGCGGCTAGCATCAACGGCCCAACGAATCCGCTCTGCCCGGCCAACTGCTACGCTGGTAACGTCACAATCACGCTGAGTGCGACCGATGATCGGTCAGGTGTGGCTGCGATCACCTACCGCGTGAATGGTGGTACGTTCCAGCCCTACACCGATCCGTTCACGCTCAGCGGCGAGGGTACCTACACGGTCGAGTTCTTTGCCCGCGATGGAGCCGGGAATGTTGAACCAGTACAAACCGTTACAGTGGAGGTGCGTCCCTTTCCGGGTTCACCTACCCTTGATACGTTCGACCGGGCCAACGGTCGCTTGGGATCGAACTGGAGTGGCGCAACCCAGCTTGACCAGTACCGGATTGATGGCAATGCGGTGACAGTCGAGAAGGGCGGGCTTGCGTTGTGGCGGCCAACTATGTTTGGGCCAGATCAAGAAGCCTTCATGCGGTTGACGGCGATCGACCCGAATGGTCAGCACCACACGCTGGCCCTGAAGGTGCGCGGGAGTGGCGGACGGAATGGCGCGCTGTTGGTGAGTTACGATGCGGTCAACCAACACGTGGTCGTCGAGGCCTTCGTACCGGGACAGGGTTTCGTGACTGTTGCCACCTTTGCTGCAACTGTTGCTAACGGTGACACTCTCGGTGCGCGGGCACGGGCCGATGGCACCGTTGAGGTTTTTGTGCGCTGTGCACGGATCGGTGTGGCTGATACCCGACCTGCTGCCGGTAACCGTTACGTAGGCACTGGTGGCCGGATCGGCGTCTGGTTCTACAACAGCGGCGGCGCCGGATTTGATGACTTCGGCGGCGGCGATCTCGTGCCATAAGGTTGGAACAATATGGAGTGCGGCAGTCAAACTGCCGCATTCCACAACGCAATCTAGCGGAACACAACATCTCGGTATGTAGTGCGGCAGTGCCACTAGCGAGAGAATAGAGACGGGATGTGAAAATGGCATGCGGCAGCTTGGCTGCCGCATGCCACATGAGCAACCGCCAAGATCCCATCATTTCATCATAGTAACTCTACCATCTCGCGCTCAACCACGCCAACAGTATCGGTCGGCGCAAAGCGGCGCACCACACGACCGTTACGGTCAATCAGAAACTTCGTGAAATTCCACTTGATGGCAGTGCTGCCGAACAACCCCGGCTGCTGCTCTTTGAGATAAGCAAAGAGCGGATGGGTGTCTGGCCCATTCACGTGGATCTTCGCAAAGAGCGGAAACGTTACTGCATAATTGCGGGCGCAAAAGGATTTGATCGTCGCTTCATCATCAGGTTCTTGATTGAAATCGTTGCTCGGAAACCCAAGCACTACCAACCCGCGCTCGCGATAGCGCCGGTAGAGCGATTCGAGATCACCGTATTGGGGGGTAAGACCGCAGTGGCTGGCAACATTGACGATCAACAATACTTTGCCGCGATAAACCGAAAGGGCGAGCAGATCACCGTCGCTAGTGTAGGCTGAGAATTCGTAGATGCTCATCAGCGATGGCTTTAAATATTTGAAATTTCAAAAATGAACCCTAAATAGTATGATCGGATTTCGCCGAATTGTCAACCCGTCATACCGGCGGGCAATGTGGTATGCTGATGGCAATCGGTACAGGCATCGCTCCCGCTGTCGAGGGTGATGGCTTCGCCGCCGGCGGCGGCTCGTGAGGATAAGTGATGAGCGACGAGGATTGATCCCGCAGCAATCTTTTCATGCAATAACAAACGAGAAATTCTGTACAGACAGCCTAAAAAACTCTTATCAATTTACTTAAATTTCGTATCGTAGGTGTATGACTGATATCAACGACAAACTTGCCCCAACTACCCTTGCCTCTACCCCCGACCAATCTCCGGCGGTGCCAGTGCGCTGGCTGCCGTGGCAGCGTTTGCGACAGAGCTTGGTCGCTGTCCCGTTTCGGGTGCGGTTGACGTTGCTCTACACCAGTCTCTTCTCACTTGCGCTGCTTGTGATTGGGATTGGTGTGCATTTTGCGGTGGCGCAAGCACTCTACTCCGGCGTCCAACGTGATCTCACGTCGGCGACCCAACAAGTGCGAGCAATCCTTAACGCAGTTGGGTTGCAAAGCATTCGCACCCCGAGTGGCCAGTTGCAACTCTTTCTCGATCGGGATTTCATTCAGCTTTTTACTAATCGCAATATCGGCGCGCAATTTTTTCGGCCTGATGGTACGTTGGTGAGCAACACTCCGAATCTCGAACCATATATGCTGCCGTTGCCGCCGGAAGCGTTGCAATTAACCTCAACCGATACGAACGGGATCACCATTGTGCGCGATGTCAACGGCGTACCGGTCAAATCACTGATTACTCCGGTTGTCTTACGTGATGGGCAATTGCTCGGTTTCTTGCAAGTCTCCCGCCCGCTTGATGATGTAGCTGATACGTTGACGCTCTTGCAGCAAATTCTGCTTGGCGGCGGGATGATTGCCTTGATCGTAACGGGTATTGGAGCGATGTATCTGTCGAAGCGAGCGTTACGCCCAATTGAGCAGATCACTTTGACCGCGCAGAGCATTGTGCGGGCCGAGGATCTCGGTCGCCGGATTCCCGAACCGGCCCAACGCGATGAGCTTCACCAATTGACCGTGACAATTAACGAGTTGTTATCGCGTCTTGAACAGCTCTTTTCCACGCAGCAGCGGTTTGTGGCCGACGTTAGCCACGAGTTACGCACACCCTTGACGGTGATGCAGGGCAATCTCGAAGTGCTCGATCGTGGTGCCGGCGATGATCCGGCTTTGCTCAAAGAGGTGATCGGCGATATGCGGCGCGAAACAGCACGTTTAATCCGCATGGTGAATGATCTGTTGCTGCTCGCCCAAAGCGAGACGCATGTCGCGTTGCGCCACGAGCCGGTTGAGCTTGACACCTTGCTGCTTGAGGTGTTTCGCGAGCTGCGCCCGCTAGCCGGTCAAGTGCGGTTACGGATCGGCGCTGAGGATCAGATATTGGTCTATGGCGATCGTGATCGGATTAAGCAGGCGTTGTTGAATTTAGGGGTGAATGCGTTGCAATACACCCCACCGGGAGGGTTGGTGGTGTTAGGTCTCGAACGCTACGAGCAGTTTGCCTGTCTGAGCGTAGCCGATACCGGTGTTGGCATCAGCGAAGCTGAACTTACCCATATTTTTGACCGCTTCTACCGGGTTGATCGCTCGCGTTCGCGCCATAGCGGCGGGGCCGGGTTGGGGTTGTCGATCGTGAAGTGGGTCGCCGAAGCGCACGGTGGCTATGTGACAGTGGCGAGCGAAGTGGGGCGCGGCAGCACGTTCGCCATCTATTTGCCGTTGCCCGATCCGGTTGCGTTGTCTGGCGCAGAATAGAGTACAATAGGCGGCATGCGCACGCTTACGATTAGCGACGAAGTCGTCCCTGCTGTCTATAGTCTGAATATCAAACAACGCTTCGCTGATGTCCAACTCGTGCTGGCCTGCGGTGATCTACCGATCTACTATCTCGAGTTTGTGGTGACAATGCTCGGCCAGCCTTGCTTCTACGTCTGGGGTAATCACGACTCGCCAGAAGTGCAGGCTGATGGACAAGTTGTCAGTTATGCGCGCGGTGCACTCTGCGTGGAAGATCGGGTAGTCTACCATCAAGGACTGTTGATCGGCGGTTTGGGCGGTTCGATCCGCTACAAGCCCGATGGTCATCACCAATACACTGAAACGCAGATGATGCTGCGGGTATGGCAAATGGTGCCGCGCTTATTGCTCAACCGGCTGCGCTACGGTCGCTATCTCGACATCCTGCTCACCCATGCCCCTCCACTCGGTATTCACAACGGCCCCGATTATCCCCATCGCGGCTTTCGGGCATTGTTGTTCATGATGCAGTGGTTCCGTCCCCGCTACCTCATCCATGGTCACATCCATCTTTCCTACGGGTTTGGTCACACGACTGAAACGAAGTATGGAGATACGCTGGTCATCAATACGGCCGGCTATCGGGTACTCGATATTGTGGTGTGAAGTTGAGCAGGGTATCGTAGGGGTGATTGTCAGTATGCCTATCGAATACCCTCGCGAGCAGAGCGCACGGCGTAGGGCGGCATTTGTTCCATCCATTATATTATAGAGTGCGGAGTAAATGCCGCCCTACAGTTAGAGTAACTTATCTATCATATGGCGGCATAAATGCCGCCCTCCAATTAGGGCAACTTATTTCCGCAGGGTGGTGTTTACTCTGCCCCTCCCCCCTCTTCCCGCAGGGGGAGAGGGGAATGGTGTTTTTGGTAGGGCGTGGACACCGTAGGGATGGGTTTGCAATCCGTCCCTACCTTACCAAGACAGTTTTCTGAGCAACCTTCTATGTTGCAATCACATCCATCCCATGGTACGCTACCCGTGACAACGGCCGCCGACGCTGTCGGTCGATCACCTAATAGGGTTATCATGAGACCGAAAGGAGTGGCCAATGTCAGCCATTCAAGCGATCGTTCACGACGAATTCACCCGCATTCGCCGCGACCAGATGCTGCGCGAGCTGCTGGCGCTGATTACGCGCCGTCCCAACGAGCTGTTGCCGTTCGATGAGGTGCGAGCGCGGCTAAATGTCCGTGGCCAACACTACCTTGGTCATCAGACGGTGCCGCTCGATAAGATCATCGGCAGCGAGGGCCGGTACAGCGATTTCGACCGTCAGTTTGCGCCTCGACATAATGCTAATCGATTCCGCTGGATGAGCATCGATCGTGCTCATCACGAAGGAACACCGTTGCCGTCAGTCGAACTGTATAAATTGGGTGATATTTATTTTGTAAAAGACGGCCATCACCGTATCTCGGTGGCGCGCTTTCAAGGCCAGCGCGAGATTGACGCGATTGTCACCGAGCTGGTGGTTGATGTGCCGCTCGATCCCAATCTCAGCTTGCGCGATTTGCTCTTGAAAGAGGAGTATAGCGACTTTCTAGAGTGGACTGGTCTAGCCAATTTGCGCCCCGATCAGCGGATCGAGTTTAGCGAACCCGGTGGTTATCTCGATTTGGTGCGCCATATTAATGCCCATCGCTACTATCTGGGCCAAGAGTTGGGGCGGCCAATATCGCGCGAGGAGGCGGTGGCGAGTTGGTACGATAACGTCTACATGCCGGTGATTGAGGTTATCCGGGCGCAGAATGCGCTACGCTACTTCCCCGGTCGCACCGAGGCCGACCTCTACCGCTGGATCATGGATCACCGCTGGTATCTGCGTGAACGCAACGGCGGCGCCGATCCGGGGCCGTTGGTGGCAGCGTCGGATTATGTACGGCTTTTTGGCCGGCGCAGTTTGGCGGCGATTACCGATTGGCTGTTGGGTGCGTTGCGGGGGAAGGCTGCCGGTGCAATCTAAGCGATTAATCTCTCGCAGCCGCGGTTGCGCCGTTTCCGATAGGAAGCTATAATGCGCAGCGTGATTAGAACGCTTGCACGCCCAACCTTTTCGTTCCAACCAGCCTTGTTGTTGCCAGTGGCGTTGACGCTCATCGCCATTGGTTTGTTATGCTTCTCGCCTATTCGTACCTCACACGCTTGGCGCGTTGGTGAAGATCACGAGCCGGTGCTTGTTGGTTTTTATACCAACGAGCAGAATGAGACTGACCTTTTTCGTTGGTCGCAACCGCGGGCTGCATTATTTCTCTACGGCTATCGCGGCGTGCCGGCACTGGTCGAGTTGCGCTTGGCTGCGCCGCGCCAGCCGGGTGTTTCTCACGAACAGGTAACCTTTTCGTCTCAAGATGGGCCATTAGGCATTACGACAGTAGCACCGTATTGGCGGCGCTATCATTTCCTCGTTCCGACCAATCCTATTGGCGAGACCACCCTGCGCTGGGAAACTCAACCATACGTTGCGTTGCCTGATGTACGTGAGTTGGGCGTGGTATTAAGCAGTGTGAGTCAGGTACCCTTGGCTGATCGTCCCCCGCTCAGTGCTCAGACGATTACTTGGAGTATTCTGCCATTGCTGGCATGGATGGTAGGTATTGCTTGGCGTTGGCCACCTTATTGGCGCGATTGTGCTGCATGTTTAGCCCTGTTGCCAGCAGTTGGGTTAGCGTGGTGGCCGGTTACGGCTGAGTATTGGTTGCCAATGTTACCGTGGCCGTGGTGGCCAGTGGTTCCATTGCTGGTATTGGTGATGTGGCCTGTGCTTACTGGTGGTTGGTATTTGATGTGGCGTCCTGTTCATCTATGGGTTGCGTCTCGACCGTTAGTAGGCTGGAGTGGGCTGGCAATCGCCTTTGCGAGTATCCTAGTCTTACGCGCTGGCGCATCTGTATGGCTGTTCCTACCGCTTGCCATCGTCGGTGTCGGTGTGGCATGGCCGCTCTTCACCAATCAGGAGGATGTGTCTTCATGGCCGATTGGTAAGTTACTGGTTGTTATCACTGGTATTGCCTTAGCAACACGACTAGTAGGGCTCGAGCAAATGCCACTGGCGTTGTGGCGTGATGAAGCACGTCATGGGCTGCTCGCTTTGCAGATTTGGACAGAGCCAACCTTTCGTCCGATTTATGTGCCGGGTTTCGCCGATCTACCAGCGCTGCTCTTTTATCTGATGGCGCCGGTGGTGGGGATGCTGGGACCAAATATGTGGAGTGTGCGCCTAGTGAGCGCAGTTGCCGGCGCCTTGACACCGCTGGCACTCTACTGGTTTGCTGCGCCATTGATTGGCCGGCGAGCGGCAATGTTGGGTGCAGCCTTGCTGGCTTGGGCCTCGTGGTCATTAAGTATGAGCCGCTGGGCCTTCCCTGCCACGCTCGATCATCTGCTGGTGCTGACGGCGGCTGGATTACTGTGGCGTGGCCTTGATCCGGTGCGGCGCGGTTGGTGGTGGTACGTAGCCGGTGCAGCGGCGTTAGGGGGGCTGGCTGTTTATACCTATCACACCGGACGGCTTGCACCGGTGGCATTGATAGTCGTGGTGCTCATTCGGTTGGGCCGCGATCCAACACGCTGGCGGCTGGTCTGGTCGCGGTTGGTGCTGGCAGCGCTGTTGGGGGCACTCGTCATTGCACCCCTCGTCTGGTACATTCTCAATGACAGCACCGGTTTTAATCAGCGCGTTGGCATAGTCTCAATTTTCCAAGCGAGTGATCTTTACCGTCACCGTCCACTTGATTTTCTTGCCGAGAACATTGTTCGCTACGGCTTGATGTGGCACGTGCAGGGTGAAGCCAATGGTCGCCACCATTTGCCGCTGGTGCCGATGGTTGATCCGGTGGTTGGCCTGCTCTTGCTAATCGGCGTGGGCTTGGCGTGGCGCGCGCGGCGCACGTCGGCAGTTGTATTGCTGGCGCTGTGGCTGCTGTATTACCTGCCGGGCTTGTTGAGTTTCAACGCGCCGCATGCGATGCGCTCGCTCGGCACCCTCGCACCGGCCTGCGCGCTGGCCGGGTGGGGGCTGAGCCGGTTGGCAGCCGGTGCGCAGTGGCGGCACTGGTTAATCCCCGCCGCGCTGGCGGCAAGTTTGGCCGTGAACCTGTGGGTCTACTTCGGTCAGATGCCGCACGACCCACGAGTGTATGGCAAGTTTGATCGAGCCGAGACGGTGATGGCCCAGCTTGTGCGTCGCGCTGCTGCGCCTCATGATGCCGCTCAGACCGTGCCCGTCTATCTGCCGCGCGAGTGGGCGCTCAGCGATACTGTGCGGTTTCTGACAGCACATTTACCGCTAGAACAACGGCCACGAATTTGGCGCGGCACGCTTGATCCTGACAGCGATGCGCTGGTCATCTTGCCTGCTTTTGCCAATCCTGATGAAGTTGCTGCAGTCTTGAGCGCACTTGGCCCAACCGCCGTCGAGATTGTGCCAACCCCTACCATTCCCGCCAACGCCGAACCGCTGGTGCGCGTCTTTGCTCGCGGTGCGGCCGCCCGTGCTGTGATGAGGTCGCCATGAAAGCGGCGGTTGATCTGCGTGTTGCCCAAGCAACAGTGGCCCGGTTTGTGAACAATGGCTTGCTGACACCGTTTATCAGCCCGGAAGCTGCCGCTATCCACCTCGCTGGGGTGCAGGCCCAGATGTTGCCTGCCGCTGGGTTGGCGCTATGGAATCGCGTGCCGGCGTTCACGGCGGCTCAACTGGATCATCTGCTCTACCACGAACGTTTACTGGTGCGGTTGTGGGGCCAGCGTGGGACGTTGCATCTCTACGCGGCGACTGATTGGCCGCTGATTTACGCGGCGCAGGCGGGCCGCGCCACCTATTGGGAGCAAGAGGCGCTGCGCGATGGCTGGGATGCGGCAGAGTATGAGGCGTTTATCGAACGCGTTGCGCGCTGGTTGGCCGAGCACGAGACGATGGGGCGCAGCGATTTGCGCCGTCTCGTCCCCGAGATTGATGATCGCCATTTATCAGGCTGGGGCGGCATCTTTGCGATTCTCACGCGGCGTGGTCTAGCTTGTAACGCTGCACCAACTGGTGGTGAAGCCCGTATGGCTCACCGACTGCGCTGGCGGCCTGATCTTCGCTGGGATCCGCCGGCAACCGAGACGGCCAATGCCGAGTTGATGCGCCGCTATCTGGCTGCATTTGGGCCGGCAACGCTGGCCGATATGACTTGCTGGCGTGGGCGCACGCAGGCCGAGATCAAGCGTTGGTTGGCACTGTTGGGTGATGAGGTGGTGAAGATGACGGTTGCCGGTAAGCCGGCGTGGTGGTTACAGAGCCAACTGGCTCGTCTGCATGAATTGCCGGAGCCGGCTGAATTGCCGCCGCATCTGCTTGGTCGGTTCGATCCACTCTTGCTCGCAACCCGCGATCGAAGTTGGTTGGTCGATGCGGTTGACTACAAACAGGTTTGGCGGCCAGCCGGTCACGTTGAGGCAACCATTCTCCTCGCGGGGCGAATTGCCGGAACATGGCGGTACGATTGGCGTGGAGCGGCGATGGTTGTGACGCTCCGTCCGTTCGCTCCTCTGCCGCCAGCGGTACGGACGCAGATCGAGATGTTGGCGGCTGCTGTTGCCGCCCATTTCGCCGCACCATTAAGGGAATGGGTATGGGTGTGATGAATGAGTGGCGTTTGTTACCGCCGGCGCAGGGCGATCCGGCCAGTGAATTAGCCGCCAGTGCCGCGATGCTGGCCGGGTTGGTCACAACGCAGCAACCGGCCATTCGCTGGTACGCAGCCGCTGCCAACCCAGCGCTGGTGATCGGTTCTGGTCAGAAATTGAGCGATATTGATCGAGCAGCATTGGCGCAAGCCGGTATCACGCTCCACCGGCGAGCGAGCGGCGGCACGGCTGTGCTTTTTGTGCCCGGTTTTTTGATGCAAGACATCGTACTCCCGGTGACACATCCACTTGCCCACCTCGACGTGAGCGAGTCGTACCGCTGGTTGGGTGAGGTGTGGCAAGCGACCTTGGCCCAGTTTGGCGTAGCAACAACCGTGATCGAGATCGCTGCCGCCCGCGCTGACCGGGCGACACTCGATCCGCTGGTGGCGCGCGCGTGTTTTGGCGGCCAATCGCCTTACGAATTGCTGGTAGGCGGACGCAAACTGGTTGGCTTCGCTCAGATCCGCCGGCGCGAAGGGATGCTGTTTCAAGTTGGCCTCTACACCCATTGGCCGGGAGCGCAATTGGTGGCGCTGTTGGCTATCTCTGAGCCTGAACGCCGCCGCTTGACGGAGCGGCTGGCGGACCGCGTGACCGATTTGGCGTCTGTCTGCGCCAACCCGCCCGGTCTAGCATCCTTGGCTAACGCATTTGCCGCCGCGCTCCATCAGCGGTACGATGTAACTATCGCGCCCTCCGCTTGGACGGCAGCGGAATTGGCAGTGATGGCGGCGGCGCAGACCCGGTTTGCGCCGTTGGGCGGGTGAAGTGGGGAAGGATTTCCCGCTGAGGCCGTAGGTGCGCGGAAGTGGATCCCATCCTTTGCGCCCCTTTACGCGCTTCACGCCGTTGCGTTTGACGACTCTGCGGCTTTGCGAGCTTTGCGTCTTGGTATGTCTATGCGCTGCTTGACCATCGCGCTATCTCTGCTCGCCATCATCGCACTGACCGCCTGCGGTCAGCGCGATCCGGTTATCTCGGCATGGGCACCGGTTGGGCCACAGCCGACCATCTTGCCCAGCGTCACTCCTGACCGTCCACTGCCTGCCAGCACGCCGTTAGTGGCGGTGATGGAACCGGTGCGCCCGACTCCCACCCCGAGCTTGGTTGATATTGCCACCCACATTGACCTCTACTTGCGCGATCTGACCGAAAAAGGCCAATTCCGCGGGTCGGTGCTGGCAGCCACACAGGGGCGCATCTTGGTGGCGCGTGGCTACGGGCAGGCCAACGTCGAGCGCGATTTGCCCAATACGGCCCAGAGCCGCTTCCGCATCGCTTCGATCACCAAGCCGTTCACGGCGCTGGCGATTATGCAATTGCAAGTGGCGGGCAAACTTAACGTCAACGAATCGGTGTGCCGTTACCTGCCCGACTGCCCGCCGGTATGGCAACCGATCACGCTCCACCATCTGCTCACCCACACTGCCGGCATCCCCAACTACACCGACTTCCGCGACTTCGAGCAACTCGAACGCTCACCGGTCACACCCACCCAGCTCGTTGCTCGCTTTCGTAATCTACCGCTCGACTTCGCACCGGGCAGTGCCTTTCGCTACGGCAATTCCAACTACGTTGTGCTGGGGTTGGTGATCGAAGCGGTTAGCGGCCAATCCTACGCCGACTATATCCGCGCCAACATCTTCGTGCCAGCGGCCATGGCCGACAGCGGCTATGACAGCGGCGACGCCTCGGCCCTCAACGGTACGGTTGGCTATATCGGGCCGGGGGCGGAACGGGCCATCCCAATTGATACCAGCAATCTCTACAGTGCCGGCGGCCTCTACTCGTCCGTCGAAGACCTCTACCGATTTGTGACTGCGCTCAACAGTGGGCAGTTGCTACCTGCTACCGAACTGGCGCAGATGTATACACCAGTGCGCAACAACTACGGCTATGGCTGGAAGATCGAAGATCGCAACGGGCGCAGGGTGATCTACCACCCCGGCTTTATGTCAGGGGCTGTCACCCATCTCGCCTACTACCCCGACACGCAGAGCGTGGTGATCGTCCTGAGCAACATGGAACGCACCAATGCCGACGCGATTGCCGCGACCATCGGCGCGATGCTACCGTGAGGTAAGGCAACGGTCTCAAAGAGGTACATGCCCACGATCAGGCTGGATCCCGTGACGCAGCGGCGTTGTCTGGCCCACCTGTCGTGCCCCAGTCTGCAAAACCACCGGCAAGGGTTGGCTGGCTACCGCAGATACACTTCGAGCGTGCGGGGCGTAGATGTGACATTTCCGGCTAATAGGCATTGCCAGTGCATGATAGCCGGAAAAATGCTATATTTATTTGTCAATGGAATGGGTCTCATCAAGCCGAGCCATTGTCATCGCGAGCCGCCAAAGGTGACAAAGCAATCCCCCGCAAGAGCGGGAGATGGATTCTGAGCGATGGCTCCTGCTTGAGCAGGTGCTTGCTGCCGGCGCAGCGCGCCCGCGCAATGCCAAGCGAACACCGCCCCAGCGCATCCCCCCTCACAACTGTCCGGTCTCGCTCCAGTGCGCCAGTTGCTCCCGATAGGCCGGGTCAGCGTAGCGGGCCGGATGAAAGTCGGCAGCGTATGCCGGTAACGGCCCACCGACAATATGAGCGGCGAGCAGTTCGGCGGCCGCTACGGCGGCCATAATGCCGTAACCGGCCAGAGCACCAATAACGAACGCGCCTTCAAGCGGTAGCGGCCCGATCAGAGGCCGGTTTTCCGGTGTGCAGGTGTAGTAGCCGCCATCGAGGTAGGCACGGGGGAGGCGGTCACGATAGGCGCGCAAGCTAGGCAGCATCACCGTCATGCCGCGCAGCGCAATCTCAAAGAAGGTATCATCAAGCGGCACGGGAAAGTGCGCTGTTCGCGTATAGTGGTCGTGTGGATGATAATCCCACAGCAAGAGTACCTGCTGGCTATTGCCCTCGCCTTCGGGTCGGCAGTGTACACCTGCCGGTAGCGGGTTAGCTAGCCATGCCGTGGCCGGATCGGCCCGCAGCTCGTGTCGCTCTGCTTCATTCCAGTCAAGCTGAATTGGATCACTCCAAATCAGTAACGGCGCAGTTCGTGGCACAACACCAAGTGAGTCGCTAAAGGCGGCTTTGAGGTGGAGCTGGTTGTGTACTGGCAGCTCAATGCCAAGCAGGTCGCCGATTGCCGCGAGATGCGGGCCGGCAGCATTGACGAAACGCGGCGTAGCGATCAGTTGGGTACCGCCGGGAGTAGCCACTGCAACTCCGCTCACACGGCCGCCAGTTTGCGCTACTGCGGTTACTTGCCCGCGAATGAGCAACACCCCGGCGTTGCGGGCTTCTTCTAGCAGCAGCGCTCCTAGTTGTTGCGCGCTCAACCAGCCGCAGCGACGAGGATGCAGTACTGCTACTGTCGCTGGACTGAGGGCGGGGAAGTGTCGCCGAATAAGATCAGGGTCGAGCAAGAGATCGGCCCCATCCGGTGCATCCCGCCAGTCGTGACCGGTGTAGGGCTGGTAATCGGCATCGATTCGGTTGTGAATCCGCAGTGGACCGGCCCCGTTGCGTGCAATCATTGCTGCCTGTGTCTGCCACTGCTCGGCCCGTTGTCGATCAGCCGTTGCGTAGAGGTAACCGCGTCGGTTAAGCCGAATCCGATTCGCGCTCGCAAGTGCCAACGCTTCCAAGTGGTCAATGCTGCGGTTCATCAACGCTACCATCGCTGCATCGGGCCACCAGTTGCGGTAACATTCGGTTGATTTATCGCTGGTTAGCGCCAGCGGATCACCGGCTTCAACCAGCACCACTCTGCGCCACCCATGCGTAACCGCTAATTGATGGGCCAGCGCAACCCCGGCAATCCCCGCTCCACAGATGACAACGGTGGCTGTAGACGCCATATTCGCCTCACGATCATTACGCCACGATGCGGACACTAAGGCTATTGTAGCCGAAATAACGCAATGGCCTACCTGAGCATCTTCACCTAAACCGTGCCAATCCGTACCCTATTGCCTATTCCCCACTCCCTACTTCTCACCCCCTCGTTTGACTCACCTCTCTTTTGTTGGTATGATCGCTCTAAAGGGGTGAAATTGCCGGTTTCCTTCCCCCTTGTTTGCCTCAGGAGTTCCCTATGCCCGGTGATGACAAAACCGAATCGCGCAAAGTTGATCATATTCGGATTGTGCTAAACGAAGATGTCGCTGCCAAGGGTGTCGTCACCGGTTTCGCCGCTTACCGTCTGCCCCACCGCGCGTTGCCCGAACTCGATCTTAACGAGGTTGACACCCGCACTACGTTTCTTGGAAAGTCGATAGCTGCACCGTTGCTGATTAGCTCGATGACGGGTGGTACGTCCAGTGCCGAGCGGATTAATCTTGCTTTAGCCGAAGCTGCTGAGTATCTCGGCCTGCCGATGGGGGTCGGCTCGCAACGGGCCGCAGTGATGGATCCGCGCCTCGCCAGCACCTATCAGGTGCGTCGAGTTGCGCCGCGTGTTCCGTTGCTGGCCAATGTCGGCGCGGTGCAGCTCAACTATGGTTTTACCGTCGATCATTGCCGCCGCGCGGTTGAGATGATCGAGGCTGACGCGCTGATTTTGCATCTCAACCCGCTGCAAGAGGCCGTGCAACCCGAAGGCGATGTCAATTTCAAGGGATTGCTGAATAAGATCGAAGAGGTGTGCCACCGACTCGAAGTGCCGGTGATTGTCAAGGAAGTCGGCAATGGGATCGGCGCTGCCGACGCGATCCGGCTCTACGAGGTCGGCGTGCGGATTATCGATGTGGCCGGCGCCGGCGGCACCAGTTGGAGCGAGGTGGAACGCTTCCGCCAACCCAACGATACTGGCCGCCGGGTGGCCAGCGCGTTTGCCGATTGGGGCTTGCCGACGACCGAGTGTATACGTGAAGTGCGGGCGGCATTACCCGACGTGACGTTAATTGCGTCGGGCGGGATACGGAGTGGGGTTGATGTCGCGAAAGCGATCGCGCTTGGCGCCGATCTTGCCGGTACGGCCCGTCCGGCTCTGTTTGATGCGATTAATGAACGTGGCGCTGAGGCGGTGATCGAGGGGCTAAGTGCTTTTATTCGCGAGCTGCGGGTGGCGATGTTCTGTAGCGGCTGTGCGAACTTGCGCGCCTTGCGCAATCTGCGCCTCGGCGAACGCGGTTAGCCCGCATCGCACCAGTGTATGTTCGTTCATCACCTTACCTTGCGCGATTTCCGCAATTATCGGCGGCAAGATCTAGCTTTGCCGCCGGCAACGATCCTCTTGTACGGCCCCAACGCTGCCGGTAAGACGAGCCTGCTCGAAGCGATCTTTTACCTTGCTACAACTCGTTCGCCCCGTCTCAGCAGTGATCGCGAGTTGGTGCGATGGGAGGCAGTTGGTGAAGCAGGAACGCCACCTTTTGCTCGTATCGCTGCTGATGTCGAGCGTCGAATCGGGGCGGTACAGCTCGAGGTGCTGGTGCAGCGTCGTACTGATGATGACGGTCAGTTGATCAATGGCGCTCAGAAACTGGTGCGGATCGATAAGCGACCGGCACGGGCAATTGATCTGATTGGTCAGTTGCGGGTGGTGCTGTTTATGCCGACCGACCTCATGCTAGTGGACGGTCCGCCCGCCGAACGGCGGCGCTACCTTGACATTACGCTCTCGCAGCTCGATCCGCACTATGTACGCACCTTGGCCCACTACCAAAAGCTGTTACTTCAGCGCAACAGCCTGCTGCGCGCGTGGCGCGAACAGCGCCGGTTGCCGCGCAATGTCAATACCGAATTAGCTTTTTGGGATCAGGAACTGGCCGCTGCCGGCGGCTATCTGTTGGCCGAGCGGTTGCGGGCCGTGGTTGAATTAGGCGCCTTGGCCGGCCCGCTCTATCGCGCGATCAGCGGTGGCGAGCACGAGGTGCAGATTGAGTATGCAGCAAGTGTCGATCTCGGCCAAGACCACGACGCCGGTAGCTTGGCTTATCGGCTACGACAAGCATTCGAGGCACAGCGCGCCGATGAATTGGCACGTGGTCAGACGCTCTGCGGGCCGCACCGCGATGACCTGATCTTCCGGGTGGCCGGGGTCGATCTGGGCCGATACGGCTCGCGCGGCCAGCAACGCGCGATTGCTCTGGCGCTCAAAATTGGCGAGGCCGAGTTGATGCGCCAGCGCGGCGGTGATGCACCGGTGTTGCTACTCGATGATGTGTTGAGTGAACTCGATGCCCAACGCCGCGCGCACCTGCTCGACCTTATCCAGCGTCCCGGCCAGCAGACGCTGCTCACCGCCACCGATCTCAGCGATTTCAGTGCCGATTTTCTGACTGCTGCCCGCCGCTTTCGCATCGAAGACGGTCAGGTCTTTGCCGGTTGAAGCCGCCCGTAGGCGCGGGTGAGGCTGCGTAATTGGTGCGCCAACTCCTCGCTTAATGCCGCTGCCGCACAGCGCCATGCCCAATTGCCGCCTAACCGGCCGGGGGTATTCATGCGCGCCTCTGAACCCAGTCGCAACACATCTTGTAGTGGCGTAATCGCGTAATTCGCAACCGACATCAACCCCAGCCGCATCAGATCCCACGCAATGTCAACCGTCTGCTCATCGCGGCCAAGGTAGGTTAGCACGGCGGCGCGGGTGTTGACATCGAGCGTTGCAAACCACCCCACACTCGTGTCGTTATCGTGCGTGCCGGTATAGACGACATAATTTGCGGTGTAGTTGTGCGGCAAGTACGGATTGGCTGCGTCATCGCCGAACGCAAACTGTAAGACCTTCATGCCGGGCAGGTCAAACGCGCACCGCAGCGCCTCAACTTCCGGCGTAATCAGGCCAAGGTCTTCGGCAATGATCGGCAGATCACCCAACTCAGCCTGTAATGTCTTGAACAAATCAGCCCCCGGCCCTTGCACCCAGCGGCCATCGACCGCCGTCGGCGCGCTGGCCGGTACTTCCCAGTAGGCTTCAAAGCCGCGGAAATGGTCAAGGCGCAGCACGTCATACAGCGTGAACGCCTGCCGCATCCGCGCTACCCACCAGCGGTAGCCGGTTTCAGCCATCTTATCCCAGCGATAGAGCGGATTACCCCACCGTTGGCCGGTGGCGCTGAAATAATCCGGTGGCACGCCGGCCACCACTGTCGGCATCCCGCTGCTATCGACAAAAAAGAGGTCGCGGTTGGCCCATACGTCAGCGCTATCATCGGCGACGAAGATCGGTGCATCGCCGATGATCAACACGCCGCGCTGATTGGCATACTCTTTCAAGGCCTGCCATTGGCGGAAGAAGAGAAACTGCACGTACTGGTGATACTCAATCGCGCCGGCCAACTCGCGGCGCATACACTCCAGCGCCGCCGGCTGCCGGTCGCGCAGTTCGGGTTGCCAGTCGTGCCAGCTTCCGCCGCCCTGCGCCTCTTTGATAGCCATGAATAAGGCGTAATCGGCCAACCATTCAGCATTCGCGGCGCAAAAGGCGGTATATGCTTGGTGGAACCGGGTGCCGTGCCCGCTGCGGAACCGCTCAAAGCTGCTGCGCAACAACGCTTGTTTGGCCGGGATAAGCGCGCCAAAATCCACCCGATCGCTCGGCAAGCTGCCGAGCGTCGCCCGCGCTTCGGCTGAAGTCAGCAAACCGTGATCGATCAGATCATCAATGTTAATCAATAACGGATTACCGGCAAAAGCCGAAAAACACTGATAAGGCGAATCTCCGTAACCGGTTGGACCGAGGGGTAACACCTGCCAGAGTGTTTGCCCTGCTGCCGCCAAAAAATCGACAAACCGGTACGCCATCGGTCCCAGATCGCCAATACCCCATGGGCCGGGGAGCGATGAGGGATGGAGCAAAATGCCGCTTGCGCGTGGCAGTTGCATAACGGTACCCCAATGCCTAAAGAACGAACTAGCCGGTATTGTAGCATACCGTTGCAGATGCAATCAATATCACCGGCTCCGCGGCAAGGGCGCGATGATCTTAAGGCAGGCGCGGTTTGGTTCACCGGTTGCCACCACGCGGAAAAAGCCTATCGTGCGCTGCCCGCTATCAACGCTGTCAAAGGTAATCGCCCAAGTGGCGGGAAGTGCATCGGCTGGTATGAGGTGACAGTAGGTCTCGGTAAAGCTGCCGCTCGTCAGATTAACCCGCTTAGCAACCGGCACCCTACTGCCGTCAGCTCGAAACGTAGTGAGGCTGACTTAGCGGTCGTGGCTGTAGCCGCTACCGCGCGCAGCAAGCGCGCTTCCGGCGGTGAGCGTGGTAGGATTGATGACCATCACCCCCATATTGCGCGGCAACGGTGGCGGGTTGGCGCGATTACTCGTCACATCACGGTCTAATAGCGTCACAACGATTTGTCTGGTCATACCGGCGATCTACAAGCGGGCGCGCTCGAACCACTGGGTAAGGTAGCAGTTATTGCTGCCTTCAGCTACCTGCTCACGACTAACAGCGCTGATTGGCAACCCGAAGAATGCAATCCGCTCGGCATCAGTGTATTCACGTTCGTTGTCGAGGTTAAGACCATTGCTTTCCCAAAAATTCCGAAACTCGCCGCAGAGGGTGAAACCGGTCTCAGCAAAGAGCCGGCAATCCGGCGGTACGCTCGCCGGCGGCTTAGCTGGCAGGGTGAGGGTGCGGTTAAGCTGGGTGAGCCGTTCCCAGCCGGTCATTTGGAGTGTGATGTTGGCCGGATCGGTGTTGCCTAACGGCTGCTGCATCATGACGCGCTCGAAGGGTTGGGTCAAGACGGCGGTACCACCAACTGTCTCGCTCCGCGCCGACCCGGGTAGCCAAAGAGACGAAGGGCGTTCCCACTCTGCCACCGATCGCGTCGCGGTCGGTGCGCTGCCAAAAATCGGCAAAGGATGCGTCGACACACTCCGCAACGTCCTCGAAACAAATTGGACCGGCTGTATGTATAGAGTTGAGGGGGCGAGAAAGATGCACAGCAGGACCGCAAGAGGCAACAAGTGACTATTCATAAGCGGCCCTTTCCGGTTGAAGTCGCACCGCTAGTATAGCACAGGCTTAACGGTTCGCCTAAAGATGCCCGGCTGGCACTTCCCTTCCCCGCCCTCCCTGCGCAATTGACAGTCACTTCTATCTCGGCTATACTCGACCCGTAATCGGGCGCTCCAGATAGCGTCCTGATCGGCAATGTAGCCGGCAGGGAGCCCTCCCCGTCAGAGGTGCGAATCTGCGCAAAACCGTCTCGGCGCAGCGATGACCATTGTCGTCATCGGTTGCGCCGCTTCGTTGTTATGGTGCAAGGTTTGCAGATGCTACCAAGGAGACGACCGATGAGAAACCGTTCTGTTCGTTGGCTGGTGTTGGCCCTCACGCTGCTCAGCCTGATCCTGACGGCATGTGGCACGCAGCCAGCTGCCGAGCCAACCGCTACTCCGGCTGCGCCTGCCGAAGCGTTTACCTTCGGCATGGTGCTAGTGGGGCCGATCAATGATGGTGGTTGGAATCAGGCTCACTACGAAGGCGCCCAATATGTGGTCGAAAAAGTACCCGGCGTCAAGTTCATCTACATCGACAAGGTCAATCCTGCCGATCGTCCGAATGTGAAGGTTGAACAGGCGATCGAAGAACTGATTGGCCAAGGGGCGCGTTTGATCATCACCAACTCGGCTGAGTTTGCTGATGGCACGAATATCGCGGCGGCGGCGCATCCTGATGTGTTCTCTATCCACGCCTCCGGCGATAAGGTGCTGACCGGCGAAGCGCCGCCGAACGTGCGCAATCTGATGGGCCGCATGGAGTACGGCAAGATGATTGCCGGTTGCGCGGCTGCCTTGACTACCGAAGCCGGCAAGCTGGCCTACCTCGGTCCCTTGATCGACCCCGAAACTCGCCGCTTGGTCAACTCAACCTACCTCGGCGCGCGCTATTGCTGGGAAACCTACCGTGGCCGCCCAGCCAGCGAGCTAGCTTTTAAGGTGACGTGGATCGGTTTCTGGTTCAACATTCCCGGCGTGACCCTCGACCCGACTAAGGTGGCGAACGACTTCATCAATGAGGGGTACAATGTGATTCTCTCTGGCATTGACACTACCGAGGGGATTGTTGAAGCGAATAAGGCAACCCAAGCTGGCAAGCGGGTATTTGCCGTGCCTTACGATTTTAAGGGTGCGTGCGCGCAGGGTGAGGCAGTGTGTCTCGGTGTGCCTTACTTCAACTGGGGGCCTGACTACAAGCGGCTGGTGGAGCTGGCCCGCGCCGGCAAGTGGGAACCGGCATGGGAGTGGACGGGGCCGAATTGGAGCAATCTCAACGATCCTGACACCAGCATGATCGGTTTTGTCAAAGGCCCTGCCCTCAGCGCCGAGAATGCGGCCAAGCTTGATGAGTTTATCGCCAAGCTGGCCGACGGCAGCCTGAACCTGTTCACCGGTCCACTGTTTTATCAGGACGGCACCGTGTTCGTGCCGGAAGGGCAGGTTGCCGACGACAAGACGATTTGGTATACCCAGCAGTTGTTGGCCGGCATCGAGGGCCAAAGCGCACCGTAATCAATAAAATAATGTAGAGACGGACGTTCGTCCGTCTCTACATTCTTAATTTTTTATGGAATCATGCACATCGCGGTTGAACATCTGACCAAACGGTTTGGCTCGGTTTGCGCAAACGACCGGTTGACGGTTTCCTTTGCCGCCGGCCAAATCCACGGCGTGCTGGGCGAGAATGGCGCCGGCAAGAGCACGCTGATGAAGCTGTTGTCCGGCTACATTCAGCCTGACGAAGGGCGGATTGTGTTTAATGATATGCCCCGTCGTCTGCGCGGGCCGGGTGATGCGTTGGCTGCTGGCGTGGGAATGGTGCAGCAAGAGCCACTCGATATTCCGGCGTTTACCGTGCTGGAAAATCTGCTTTGCGCGGCCCCACCGGGGATATTTCGTTCGCGCCGTGCCGCACAGACGGCGCTGCTTGAGCTGGCCGGACGGTTGGGTTTTCCGGTTGATCCGGCGGCGCGGCTCGACCAGTTGACCATTGGACAGCGCCAACAAGTTGAGATTATGCGCCTGCTATTGTGCGGCGCGCAGGTACTCATCCTCGACGAACCAACGACTGGCATTACTGCCGCACAGGCGCGGGCTTTGTTTGCGGCGTTGCGCCAGATTGCCGCCGAAGGCCGCACCGTGCTGTTTGTGTCGCATAAGCTGGAAGAGGTAGCTGAGCTCTGCCATACCGTGACCGTTTTGCGCAACGGCCAAGTCGTGCCTCCCGGCCAGTTGCCTATGCCGCAACCCCAAGAGTATCTGCTGGTATTGATGTTTGGCGAGTCCGGCGCTGCGCCGCCGATCTATCGCCCCTTGCCGGCTATTGATGCGCCGCCAGTCTGGGAACTGCGCAATATTACCGTGCGCAGTGGGGCATTGCACTTGGTTGAGCTGAACCACCGCTTTCCTGCTGGGCGGATTATCGGCTTAGCCGGCCTCGATGGTAGCGGCCAGCAAGTCTTGTTGCGCCTGCTCGCCGGCCAGCAAGCGCCTGATCGCGGGCAGGTGTTGGTGAATGGACGTGATTTGACCGGCGCAGGAGCGCTTGCGTTTCGCCAAGCCGGGGTGGAATATCTGCCGGCTGACCGATTGCACGATGGCATGATTGGCGCGTTGTCGTTGGCCGATCACTTTGCGTTGCTCCAACGCGATGGGTTGTTGGTCGATCGCCGCCGCGCCGAAGAGCTAGCCCGGCAGGCGATTGCCGATTATCAGATCAAGGCAACGCCGGTGACACCGATTGCCTCACTCTCTGGCGGCAATCAGCAGCGAGCGATGCTCGCCCTCATTCCACCTACTGCGTGCGGCATTTTGGCCGAACAACCGACCCGTGGTCTTGATGTCGCCTCGGCGCGCGCGATCTGGAGCCGGTTGCAAGCGCGCCGTGATGATGGGTGTTGTATTATCTTCTCCTCGCCCGATCTCGATGAAATCATGGAATACAGCGACGAGGTAATCGTCTGTTTTGCCGGACGGATCGGGCCGCCGATACCGCGCGCATTGCTCTCGGCTAGCCGCTTGGCCGAGTTGATCGGCGGGGTTGGCTTTGATGCGCTGGTTAATGTGGCGCGATAATGGCGGTCACGGATAGTTGCCACGGATGGATGGGATGCGTACAGATCGGTTGAAATTAGTGGCCAGCCTCACTCGGCCCGTGTTAGCTTTGGTTGCCGCTTTTGCGCTCACCACGCTGGCCCTGCTCAGCACCGGTGTCTCGCCATTGGAGGCATACCGTCTCGTGCTGTTCGGCGCGTTCAGCACCCCGGTGCGGTTGAGCGATATGATTATGCTGGCCGCGCCGCTGTTGTTGTGCGCGGTAGGCTTGAGTATTACCTTTGCCGGCGGGCTGTACAATCTCGGCGTCGAGGGCCAGATGATCGCCGGCGCGATTGCGGCGATGGTGCCGTTGCGCCTCTGGCCAGATTGGCCGCCGCTCCTGCTTTGGCTGCTGTCTGGACTGAGCGGTGCTACCGGTGGCGTGGTGTGGGCCTTGCTGATCGGCGCTTTACGTCAGTATGCCAACGTCAGCGAGATCTTCGCCGGCTTGGGCATGAATTTTCTCGCCAGCGGACTGGCGCTCTATATGGTGCTGGGACCGTGGCGGCGGCAGACTTCGGCTTCGCTATCGGGCACCGATCTGTTGCCGCGCGATCTCTGGCTGCCGACGATCGACCGGCTGCGCTTGGCTCCCGCCGCGCCGTTGATCGCGTTGCTTGCATTAGCAGTTGTTTGGTGGGCATTGACCAAAACGCGCTGGGGGTTAGAGGTGCGCGCAGTTGGTCTCAATCCGGCGGCGGCTGGGAGGTTGGGCGTGGCTGCCGCGCGCCGGATGGCTGAAACGCTCGCAGCATGCGGCGCGTTGGCCGGTATTGCTGGGATGTTGCAGGTGGTGGCAGTGCATCACGCGTTGATCCCCAATATTTCGAGCGGGATTGGGTTGTTGGGATTGCTGGTGGCGTTGTTGGCGCGGGCCGATCCGCGCTGGCTATTGCCGATTGCGGTAGCATTTGCTTCCTTTACCGTTGGCAGTATTCAATTACCGTTGACGTTGGGGATCGATAGCGCAATTGCCGGGGTCTTACAGGGGGCGCTGGTGCTGTTTGCGTTGGTCGCTCGCGCGCGGGTGCGTTAGCCGTCACATCATCGTGAGTTTGCTATGGATCAACTCTGGATCGATCTCGCCGCTGTGCTGGCCGCTGCTGCGCCGCTGGTGATCGCCGCGATGGGTGAGACGCTCAGCGAGCGGGCTGGCGTGATTAACCTTTCGCTCGATGGGACGATGCTGTTAGCGGCGATGACTGGCTTTGCAGTGGCGTTGACCACCGGCAATCTGCTGTTGGGTTTTGCTGCGGCAGCGCTGGTCGGCGCAGCGATTGCTGCGGTGCTCGGCCTATTCAGCCTCACCCTCGGCCAATCACAGACCGCAGTTGGTTTTGTGTTGGCGCTGCTCTGCACCGATCTCTCGTCGTTTCTTGGCGCGCCCTTTGTGCGGGTGCCCGGCCCGGCGGTACCCTTTACGCCGATTCCCGCGCTGGCCGATGTGCCGGTGTTGGGGACGCTCTTTTTTCGTCACGACCCGGTGATCTACGCGAGTTTTCTGATCATTCCGGCTACGGCGTATCTGCTCTACGGTACCCGGCTTGGCTTGATTGTGCGTGCGCTCGGCGAGCGTCCGGCGGCGGTGTATGCCCGTGGCATTGATGTCATCCGCTGGCGTTACGCGATGCTGATCACCGGTGGCGCATTGGTTGGCATTGCCGGCGCCGCTTTTTCGCTCGATCTCAAGCAAGGCTGGAGCTATCGCCATACCTTCGGTGCCGGCTGGATTGTGCTGGCGATCGTGATCTTTGGCGGCTGGCGACCGTGGCGGGTTGCGTTGGGATGCTATCTCTTCGCTGTGCTCGAGATTGTCGCCACCCGCTCGCAGAGCGCATTACCGAACTTTCCTACCCAGATCATACAGGTTGCTCCATTTGTACTGATGATCTTTGTGCTGGCTTTGGTCAATTTGGCTTCATCACCGGCGGCAATGCGCCGGGCGGCAACGTTGCCGCAGATTTGGCAACGGCCGTTGCTCGGCGCGATTAACCGCCTGCGCGCCACCGCACCCGCCGCCCTCGGTCAGCCATTCGAACGGCCATAAAAGTACGGGCACAGCACCGCTGTGCCCTTTAGCACGGCTCTACGATAACAACGACCGGTACAGGGCTACCGTCTGTTGTGCAATGGCATCCCAACTGAACACCTGCTCGACCCGCCGCCGGCCCGCTTGGCCGAATCGTTCGCGCAGCGCGGGATCGGCCAGCAACCGGTTGATCGCCGCGGCTAATTCTGCCGAAAACGCTGCCGGATCGACCGGATCGAAACTGCCCGGTTTGAGGTTGGGATCAACTAGGAGACCGGTCTCTTCAGGCACGACGACCTCTTTGATCCCGCCCACCGCTGAAGCGACCACTGCCGTCTCGCAGGCCATCGCTTCCAGATTGATAATGCCAAACGGCTCGTACACGCTGGGGCAGCAGAAGACGGCGGCGTGCGAATAGAACTGGATCACGTCTTGGCGCGGTAGCATCTCACGAATCCAGATCACGCCGGACCGCTGCGCGCTCACTGCCGCCACTCGATCTTCCATCTCGATGCCAATCTCTTTCGTGTCGGGAGCACCGGCACAGAGCACCACCTGCGCTGATGGATCGATCTGTGGAATGGCATTGACCAGATGGATAATTCCCTTTTGACGGGTAATCCGCCCGACAAACAACACAAAGGGCCGACTAGGATCAACTCCGTACCGTTCGAGCGCATCGGTCGCGCTCGTTTTACGGTATTCGTTCAGATCAATCCCGTTGTAGATGACATGTACGCGGGCCGGATCGATGTTAAACAGCCGCAGAATATCATTCCGCGTCTCTTGCGAGACGGCCACCACCGCGTTGGCCTGCTCGATTGCAGTGCGTTCGATCCACGAGCTGAGGTGGTAGGCGTTGCCCAATTGCTCAATCTTCCACGGTCGCAATGGTTCGAGCGAGTGAATCGTCAACACATACGGAATACCCCACAGCTTGCTGGCGAAGAGACCGGCCAGATCGGTGTACCACGTGTGGCAATGCACCACACTAGCATCGAGATTGTCTTTCGCCATCGCCAACGAGCGGGCCACCGCATCAACCGCACTGGCAAAACGCGGGTCTGTGTTCTGGCCCGCCTCTTCCCAACGCGGATAGCCGTGTACGGTCAGATTCGGATCATCAACCCGCTGATCGCCAAAACAACGTACTTCGACAGGTACAATCCGTGAGAGCGCTCGGCTCAGATATTCGACATGCACTCCGGCCCCGCCGTAGATGTACGGCGGGTATTCGTTGGTAAAGATCGCCACGCGGCGTAGTTCAGGCATAGTGAGCCTCTTGAACTAGTGCAACGGTGAACCAATATCTTCAGTATACATCCTTTTGTCGAGCGCAAATCAGACGAGATCGCGTATAATGCGCCGAAAAGAAGGGAAGATGATGATCGAGCTGTTCATTCGCGGTGTGCTGTTTGGGTTGACGATTGCAGCGCCGGTTGGCCCCATTGGCGTACTGTGCATTCGACGGACGATTGCTGATGGTCGAGTCGCCGGCTTTGTCAGCGGGTTGGGTGCAGCAACGGCTGATGCCCTCTATGGTTCGATCGCGGCGTTGGGGTTGCAGGCGCTCAGTCTGTGGTTACTCGGCATTAGTCCAATCCTACGTATGGTAGGTGGTGTGGTGTTGCTCTGGATCGGTCTGAGCACGATGCTGGCGCGACCGCAGCCGATCGTTGCCCAACCGGAACCGTCGCGCCGTGGACTCCTTGGTGCGTATGTGTCTACCCTCTGCTTGACCCTTACCAACCCGGCGACGATCTTGATTTTTACGGTGATCTTCGCTGGTCTCGGTCTGAGCACCGGCGCCGGCGGCTTGGCCGGATGGGCGTTGGTGGCAGGGGTTGCGCTTGGCTCTGCGCTCTGGTGGACGATCCTGAGCGGCGGGGTAGGTTTGGTGCGTGGACGTGTTACGCCACCGATGTTGCGGGTGATCAATGTGGTATCGGGAGTGGTGATTGGCGGGTTTGGGGTGGCAGCTTTGCTTGTCAAATAAGGGGGCACAGCAGTACTGTATTGTACACTTCGCATCATGCGGGGGGCGCAGCGCCGCTACACCCGGACGATGTAAGGTTGAGCATGATGTACGTTGTGATCGTAGCCAATGCGCCGGGGCTTGATCTATCGCCATACCGGCATCAGCTAGCGGCTGCCGAGCGGCTGATCGCTGCTGATGG
>NZ_CALFBQ010000037.1 GCF_937951745.1 uncultured Chloroflexus sp. | reverse complement strand
AAAGTTCTTGATGACGCAGAATGCCAAACAACCAGAATTGGCGGCAAGTACAATAACATGGATCGCCCCATTACCCAGATGGTGCAGCAGGCAGAGGCGATCAAGGCCGATCAATCGGTTCAGACCGACATTTATGTGCTGGCGATCTCGGTTACTCCACCGACTGGGTTGAAAGATGGTGTGGCGACCACGCACCGTCACTTCTACACTGCCGAGACACTTGAACGCGGGCCAGACGGTCTGAACAACGTTGACCGCATTATGTTGGCGATCAATGCCGAGGTTGAGCATGGGCCGTGTATCAGCGGTCAAGACGGCGAGTGGCGTGGTATTATTCCGGTTTATCACTTCCAATCGGTTGGTGGTCTGAGCTACCCGAACGTTGGTGAGGTGATCTTGCAAGATATTTCAACTAACAGTGTGTATCGGGCGCCGATTGTTGCCAGTACTGATGGACGGGTACGCTATACCTTCGAGTCGATCCCGCGCGGTACCTATCGCTTGCAAGCCTATCTCTTCTACCGCCACCCGCTCGATCCGCCGACCGCCGGCCCGCGAATGTACAGCCAAATCTTTAATAGCGTTTCGAGCCAGTCGGATATGGTGGTTGTGCTTGAGCCGAATGGTCAAGGCGCCGGCTTTATTACCACTATCGAACAGAACCTGCGCTTGCGTCTCAACGGTAATGTTTGTGCGGTGAATTAGCGGTGAATTAATTGAAGAGGGTTCGGGAACGGCAGCATGCTCCTGCTCCCGAACCCCGTTCCCTCTGTCTCTCCTACGCTGACGTGCAGTCGACGTCACGCTTCCACAATGCTCGCGGGGAGGTTTCCAATGATGTTTAGTCCGCGCTTGTTCCGCCCCTCTATGCTGTTGGCAGCTTTAGCCCTGATTGCGCTCATTGTGCCGACGTGGCTGCCATCGCCAGCCCGCGCGCTTGACGATGAAACTGGTACTGACCAAGTCATAGACAACTCACAAGCTGACTTCGCCAGTGGTGTCTTCCAGCGCACGGTGGTATCGGCGGCACCATCGTCGCCGACTAATCCAGACGTGGTTGGTGCGATTGAGTTAGCGCCGGTGGGTGCGCTGAACCGAAACAACTGGACCACTTCTGCAGCAGCATTGCCTCAAGCACTGAGTGATGCGCCGGTGGTGGCGTTAGGGCGATACTTATTTGTGATCGGTGGCGCGACTAGTCCGATTGCCAATGAAGAGAACCGTTCTTCTTACATCTATCGTGGTGTTGTCAATCAAGCTACCGGTGGGTTTGAGACACATGCGCCGGTTGCTCCCGGCAATGACTCGTTTACTGCCATTTCCATTCCGGCTGTTGATCCCGGCTCTGAATGTGATACACCGCTGGCTGCACGTTCACGGGCTGGTGCGGTTGCAGTGCCAGCAACGACTGGTACAAACCTTGGATACTTGTTTATTGTTGGCGGCAGTATGTATGACCAAGACTGCGCTACCTACGACTTTTCGACCAATATCGTGCAGCGAGCTACGGTCGATGCCAACGGGAATATTATATCTTCTGGCTGGAGTGCCCCATCGAGTTGGCGTTTTCCTACTCTAGATGATAGCGGCAATATCATTACGGCTACCGACTCACCTGACCTACGCGGTGTTCAGAACGTCCAACTCGTACATATCCGTACCAGCACCGGCAATGATTATATCTATGCGATTGGCGGATTGAGCATTGCGCCTAGCCAGTTTTTGCGGGAAGATGTCTATCCGCATGTCTTCTACACCAAGGTTGGCGCTAACGGCAATCTCGTCCATCCGACCGGTGCGTCGACACAGACGGTCTGGCAAAAGTTAGCCAATTTGCCGTTTCCTTTGCACTCCGGTACGGCTATCGCTGCGTACGCCACCAGTGGTTCGAGCCAAAACGCAGCGATCTTTTTGCTTGGTGGCTGTACCGATGTTGAATGCAATACCTTGAATACCTCAGTTTACCGAGCTGACGTCAATCCGACTACCGGTGCGCTAACATGGACAAATCAAGTGGCGCGTGTGGGCAACAGTACACAGGTAATCAACATTCAAGGACGGCAGGGGGTAACCGGTCTCAGTTTCAACAACCGGCTATACTATGTCACCGGTTCAACCGCAACCGGCTCGCCCGGTGCGTCCGGTGCCACTGCAACCATTCCGGTTGCGATATATGGTGATGATTTCCTGCTCGAGGATTTGACCGGCAGTGGTACCTATGTTGTCGGTACCAATGAAGTAAGTGATTACGTTTTGCCATTGCCGAATAAGCGCCTCAACGCTGCGGTTGCAATTGTACCGGCGGTGCCGCCGGATAATGCTACGACTCAAGTCAATGCAGCGTGGGTGTACGTGGTTGGCGGGTCAAATGAGACCAATCAACCGACCGACACCATTTTCTTTGGTGGGGTAGGTGGTGCTAATGAGTCAACCGGTACAAACCGAGCTTCAGAGGGTTGGTACTACTCGCAACCGTTCGAGGTGCTTACAAGTGGCGAAACTTCACGGTTGCTCGCCATCAAATGGCTGACTGATCTGAATCGTCCACCATCAAACCCCGAAGCCGACATTCGGTTGCAGTTCCGAGCTGTGGTCACGAGCGGCACGTGTCGTGAGAGCGACTTCGATCCTTCAATGGCGCCAACCAATCCCTCACGCTGGCGCGATCTAGACAGTGATACTAGTTCGCAGCTGCGCTCACAGCACGGTCTCAATATCATTCGCCTGATCGATGCCTTCCCGACCGAAGAGATACAGGCGACCTGTATGCAGTACCGAGCGCAGTTCATTCAAGACCCCGGTGATAGAACATTCTCGCCAAAGCTGTACTATGTTGCAGTCGAGAAGGTGGTAGCGGCAAAGCCTGACATTTTAATCGACACCTTTGACGTTACTACTAACAGCGGTAGCTTTGCAAACATTAGCCTGACGCTACGTAATCTGCGCCGGAATAGTCTCGCTGCTACACGCAGTGTGGAGGCTGCTAGCGGTGGTGGTAGCTTCTTCGTTGATCTCTGTATTAAGCGGCGCACGAATCCATCGACACCGGAGTTGACGGCGGTACCGGCGCCGAATCCAAGCGCTGGTTCGAGCGCAACCCCCTCGTGTGCAACGGTATCAGCACAGGTGCCGAAGCATACATTGGTGCCGGGTGCAACATATACTATTCTGCTAAGTGCGTGGGTGAACTCGCAAACGAATCAGTCCGCTGATTGGAGTACGATCTTTGGTGAGCCGGGCACGTATGACATTGGGATCGTCGTTGATTATAACGTGATGGCTGGTGAAGATGCCGAAGGTCGCAGCAACAATCGTGGTGAGAACGTTTCGCCGCCCAATGGTATCATTCGCACGGTGACGATCATTGCGCCGCCGAGTCCTCCAGAGCCAAAGAATCCGAAGGTCTTTGTACCGGTGGTGTTCCGCTAACTGTATCAGTCACAGTGAATATGAACTTACTCGTCGGGGCAGCCAACGCGGCTGTCCCAATTTGTAGGTAGAACGTTAGCGCGATAGCTATGCGCTCGTGGTATGATATGGTTAATCCAAACCCCATCTATCAAAAAGTCCGGCCAGTTTTGGTATGGGTGATAACGAAAGGTTATAGCCGATGCAACCATTTGATCAGACGAAGGTCGATCAGGATTTCGGCTTTTTGTTGAAGCATTTTCGTGCCGTGTTGAAACACGTCGGCGAACATCACGTAGCTGAGGCGTTGCCGTGGCTCCGTGCTGCGCCTGATGACTCGACGATCTCAACGCGATCGTTGGTGCGAGCGTTGGGGATTGCCTTTCAGTTGTTGAATATTGCCGAAGAGAATGCAGCCGTGCAGCAGCGTCGCGTGGCCGATCGCGATCCGGATCGCCGACCTGAGACGGGGCGCTGGCGTGATGCGTTGCAGAAATTACGTTGGGCTGGCTTACGTGCGGCTGAGATCGCTGATGCGTTGCCTTCGATCTGGGTTGAACCGGTATTGACCGCGCATCCGACTGAAGTGAAACGGGCGACGGTGTTGTCGCATAATCGTGATTTATACCTGCTGATGGTGCGTCACGAAAGTCAACGCTGGTCACCGGCTGAACAGGCGGAGATTGAGGCCGAGATTGAGACAACGCTTGAACGGTTGTGGCGCACTGGTGATATCTTTCTGAACAAACCGGCGGTGCCGTCTGAAGTGCGCAATGTGTTACATTACTTAGTAAATGTCTTCCCCGATGTGTTACCGGTGCTTGATACCCAGTTGCGCTATGCTTGGGCAATGGCTGGCTTTGATCCGGAGTTGTTGGCCGATCGCTGGCCTCGGCTGAGCTTTGGCTCATGGGTTGGCGGTGATCGCGATGGTCACCCCTTGGTGACGGCTGAGATTACTGCCCAGACGCTGCGCGAGATGCGTTTGCAAGCGTTGCGGTTGGTACGTCGCCGGTTACGGTTAGCGGCCAGCCATCTCAGTATTTCTGACCTGCTCTTCCCGGTGCCGTCTGGTCTCGTCACTCAGATCAATCGCCTAGCGGCCGTTTTGGGCGAACGTGGTCAGCGTGCGATTGACCGTAATCCTAATGAACCGTGGCGGCAGGTGCTCAATTTGATGATAGCCCGCCTACCGATTGATGATGCTCCGGCTGAGGCTGCGCAATTAGTAGATGAACCTGATCGGTACCGCGATGCTGCTGAATTGTTATGTGATCTGCGTGAGTTGACGGGGTATCTGCGTGAGATTGGTGCTGATCGGTTAGCCGATGCTGAGGTTCGACCGTTGATGCAATTGGTGCAGACGTTTGGCTTTCATCTGGCTACACTTGATATTCGTCAGAACAGTCAGTTTCACGATCGGGCATTAGCCCAATTAATGGAAGTGGCAGGCTTGTCAACTGATGATCTGTTAGGCGGCGATCCTGAACGGCGGCGGGCGATGCTCGAACGTGAAGTGTCATCGCCACGACCATTTGCTCATCCTGACACGCCGCTTGGCCCGGAAGCAGAGGCAGTAGTTGGGTGCTATCGCGTGTTGGCGGCGCATATTGCCCGCCACGGAACGGCTGGAATTGGCCCGCTGATTATCAGTATGACCCGCGATGTAACTGATGTGCTGGTCGTCTATCTCCTAGCGCGCGAGGCTGGGTTAGCCTATGCTACGCCAGAAGGGTTGGTTTGTCGCTTGCCGGTCGTTCCCCTCTTCGAGACGATTGAAGACCTTGAGCGAAGCCCTCATATCTTGGCTGACATTCTCGATCATCCGGTGACACGCCGAAGCTTGATCGCTCAGGCGAACGGTGGCGAGCTTGTACAACAAGTGATGATCGGCTACAGCGACAGCAACAAAGATGGCGGGATTCTGGCGAGTCAGTGGACCCTATACCGTGCCCAACGGGCCATGGCCGAAGTGGGGCGCGCGCGTGGGGTGCGCATCCGCTTCTTCCATGGTCGCGGCGGTACTATCAGCCGGGGCGCTGGGCCAACAAACCGGTTTATCGCGATGCTGCCGCCGGGCGCTCTCGACGGTGAGCTGCGCTTAACCGAGCAGGGTGAAGTGATTGCGCAAAAGTATGCGAATCGCTTGACTGCCGCCTACAATCTAGAGTTGCTGATCGCCGGCACCACGACGCATACTCTCCTGCATCGCCGACAAAGCACTACGCCACATCCGCTTGAGCCGGTGATGGATTGGTTGGCGCAACAGGCGCGGCTTGCCTATCGCAATCTGATCGAATGCGATGATTTCATGACCTTTTACCGACAAGCCACTCCGATTGACGTGATCGAGCAAGGTCGGATCGGTTCGCGTCCGACCCGGCGAACTGGACAAGCGACGCTAGCCGATCTGCGCGCAATACCGTGGGTCTTTAGCTGGAATCAAGCCCGTTTTTATCTCCCGGGTTGGTATGGTGTGGGCAGCGCTCTTATTGCGTTGCAGCAAACCGATCCCACTGCGTGGCAACAGCTCTGCGCCGAGCAATGGAATTGGCCGCCATTGCGGTATCTCTTGGCGAATGTGGCCACCAGTTTGCAGACGGCGCACCGCGAGACAATGTATGCCTATGCCGAGTTAGTTGAAGATGTGCATATCCGCCAGCGTTTTCTCGATCTGATCGATGCTGAGTTTGAGCGAACCGAGTCAACACTAACGGCGATCTTCGGCATGCCGCTTGCCCAGCGGCGTCCGCAGGTGGCAGCGACTCTGGCTCGTCGCCAGATTGGTCTGGCGCCATTGCATCGGCGTCAGATTGCGTTGCTTAGGGAATGGCGGGCGCAGCAGGCGGCTGGTGATCCGGCTGCCGCAGAGACG
The DNA here is from genome assembly GCF_937951745.1 of uncultured Chloroflexus sp. Classification (GTDB taxonomy): domain Bacteria; phylum Chloroflexota; class Chloroflexia; order Chloroflexales; family Chloroflexaceae; genus Chloroflexus. The sequence goes on along the minus strand of NZ_CALFBQ010000037.1, from coordinate 20,401 downwards.
CTGACCGATCTGCTCTTGTTGGTGAACGCGATTGCTGCCGGTTTGCGCACGACAGGGTAAATATGTCAACGCAAAGACGCGAAGAACCCAACAGGCGTAGAGGGTTGGGTAAGGGGTGGCTCAAGCGCGCTTAGCCGGGCCACCTCAAAATCTTGGCGCTCTCTGCGCGTTTGCGTTCAACCATCGTCGCGCCTGTGCAGTCTCTCCGTCTTTGCGTTTCAGTCCTCGTCGCCTTTACCAAACACAAGCCGTCTGGGGCCAGTTTGCTTGCCCGTGAGCCGGGCTGCCAGCGCGGGCAGATAGGGCAGCACGAGTGCGGCAAGCGCTGCCAATAACAATCCCAGCGAGAGCGGTCGGGGCACAAATACACTCAGATCGCCTTGGCTAATCGCAAGTGCGCGGCGGAATTGGGCTTCAGCTAACGGCAGCAAAATCAAGCCGAGAATGGCCGGCCCTACCGGTAATTGGAAACGACGCATGAAGAAACCGATGACACCAATTGCGTACATCAGCAACACATCGATAAAGCTATTGGCCATGCTATAGACGCCTAGCGTGCCAAATACCAGAATCCCGCTGTAGAGCAGTGGACGCGGGATGGTTAGTATCTTAACCCATATCCGGATCAACGGTAAGTTAAGGATCAACAGCATCATATTCCCAATATACAAGCTGGCGACAAGTGTCCATACAAGATCAGGCGCTTTTTGAAACAGCAATGGACCCGGTTGCAAGTTGTAGATCTGAAAAGCTGCGAGTAAGATAGCTGCCGTAGCTGAAGTAGGTAGACTAAGGGTAAGAAGTGGTACTAATACACCAGAAAAAGCAGCATTATTGGCGGCTTCAGGGCCAGCAACACCTTCAATAGCGCCATGTCCCCACTCTTCTTTGTGCTTTGAGAGGCGCTTTTCTATGGTATAACTGAGAAACGTTGGGATTTCAGCACCGCCTGCCGGCAAGGCTCCTAGTGAGAAACCGATCAATGCGCCACGCAGCCATGCCGGCCACGAACGCTGCCACTCTTCACAGTTCATCCAGATCGATGAGCGCACACTAAGAATCTCTTCTTTAGAATGACGTAGTTGGGACGCGACATATAGCGCCTCACCGACGGCAAACAATCCAACCGCCACAACCACGACATCAATGCCATCGAGTAGTTCGACGATCCCGAAGGTCATCCGTACCTGTCCAGACAAGATATCGATTCCAATCAGTCCAAAGAAGAGGCCGATGAAGAGACTGATCATACCGCGGATCACCGATGATCCGACCAGCGCAGTGACACTAACAAATGCCAAGACGGTCAGCGCAAAGTAATCAGCAGGTTGGAAGAGGAGTGCAACTCGGGCCAACAGTGGTGCGACAAACGTCAACAGGATTGGCGAGAGAGTGCCGGCGACAAACGAACCAACGGCCGCAGTAGCCAATGCTGCACCAGCTCGGCCTGATTTTGCCATTGCGAAGCCTTCGAAGGTGGTTGCTACTGATGCCGATTCGCCCGGCGTGTTCAACAAAATCGATGTTGTTGAGCCACCGTCCATGCCGCCGTAGTAAATCCCAGCAAACATAATGAGAGCGCCGGTTGGATCAAAGTTATAGGTGAGCGGCAGCAGCAATGCGACGGTCAATACCGGGCCAATGCCGGGCAAGACCCCAATCGCAGTACCGATAGTTACGCCAATTGCAGCCAACAGAAGGTACTGTGGCGTTAATACGTTGGCAAAACCGGAAATGGCTGATAACATCCACTATCCGTCCCTACAATAGAGCGCCTAGCAGACCGGCAGGCAAGCGAACTCCAAGCAGACGGGTGAAGGTTACATAGATCACGACACTGATGACTAACCCGACCAGTGTATCGCGACGCAGTCGTGGACTACCGAGCACACGGCTACTTAAGGGGAAAAAGAGAGTAGTCGCGATCACATAGCCCAACGGCGACAGTATTGCTGCATAGGTGATGAGTATACCCAACAACAACAGAGTTGTTGACCAGTCGGTGCGCTGTTCTTCGGCAATGATGTCTTCAATCAATGCCCGATCTGGGATCACAGTGGCACGCAGAAAAAACAGTGTGCCGAAGAAGAGACAGCCGGTACCAACGATGATCGGGAAGACACGCGGCCCGACCACTGTAAAACCGGCGCTTTGACTAATAGATGGGGTCTGAGCAAGGATCATCCCTCCCAGACCCAGTATTGCTAATGCTGCTAACCGCAGGGTGAGCAAAGTACGTGCTCGATGATTCATTGCACTAATCCGAGATCGCGCAACACTCCGCCAATGCGCGTCATCTCGTTATTTAAAAACGAATTGAACTCATCACCGGTGCGGAAGAAATCGCTCCAGCCATTTTTGGCGAGCGCATCTTGCCACTCTTTGCTGGCATGCATCTTTGCAAATGTAGCGATGATGGCGGCACGTTGTTCGGCTGTGAGGTCAGGTGCGCCAAAGACAGCGCGCCAATTCATCAGCGCCACATCGACGCCGGCTTCTTTCAAGGTTGGCGCACCAACGCCTTCTATGCGCTGTTCACTCGAAACAGCCAGCATGCGCATCGTGCCAGCGGCCACCTGCTCGGCGAACTCGGACACTCCAGAGACGCCTGCCGTCACTGCACCAGAGAGGATCGCTGCGGTTGCCTCACCACCACCCGAATAGGCAATATAGTTGACTTGGTTCGGAGCAACGCCAACAGTTTTCGCAATGAGGCCTACCAAAATATGATCGGTGCCACCGGCTGAACCACCGCCCCATACGATAGCAGTCGGGTTAGCCTTAAAGTCGGTGATCAGTTCTTGGAGCGTTTGATATTTCGAGTCGGCAGGCACGACGATCGCTTCAGCTTCGGCGGTTAGGAGGGCAATTGGTGTCACCTGTGACAAGCTAACCGGTGCTTTGTTGGTTTGAATTGCACCAACCATCACCAATCCGCCAACCATCAGCTCGTGCGGCTTACCCTTTGCCTCGTTGACGAATTGGGCGAGACCGATGGTGCCGCCAGCGCCACTGACATTGTAAACCTGCACCGTCTGACCAGTAGTGGCTGACAGCGCAGCTTGCATTGCGCGGGCCGTGCTATCCCAGCCGCCGCCGGGTGACGCTGGTGCCGTAATGTTGATTGACTGCGTTGGATACTGAAACGTTTGCGAAGTGGAAGTGGCTTAGTTGCCACATGCGCTGATCAGCATCGCAATCAGGAATACGATGGGTGCAAGGCGACGCATGGCATATCCTTTCGCATATCTATATCTCTCAGGAAGAAACGCTGCTTGTTATATCACAGATGGTTTAAAAATTACCAAGATCAGGAGTGAGATGACAGGTTATTTGGTGTTATAATATCAGGTCGTCAAACTGATACGAAGTCTAGGTCTTTATATGGAACAGATCTTTGAAAAGCTGCAAGCCGATGTGTTACGCGCTGTCCAGCAGATTTACAGTGAGGCGCAATTCTCGCTAATACGTAAACCCGCTTATTGGTGGCATGTGTTTGAGCAAGTGATGGTGGTTGGAATGATTGTCTTTTTTTTGCTTTCCTTGATAGTATTGCTGTGGCCATTACAGATAGACTTTCCTTTTCTGGCAATATATCCGAATAAATTACGGAATTTTTTGCTTGTTGTAATCGCTTTCTTTGTGTCATTAAGTATCGTCATAATCTTGCCTGCACTCTTGATTGATTGTGTAAAATCAGCAAAAATACGAGTGCGTTTGAGACAAATTTGTCTAATCAGTTTGTATCCAAGTGGATTTGGTACTGCTCAGTGGTTCATAAACAGTTTGTTTTTTGAACAGCTAGATATAATGAGATTGGTTATTTCGTGGATAGTGCTATCCAATACGATTAGTTTGTCTATCACAACTATCATAGTTTGGCTTTCCTCGCTAAGATCATATATTTTTTTCTTTGTACTCGATTGGCCAGTTAATAGAGAGCGAGAAACTTTCGTTCCTTCATTTGATCAGATCGTGTTTCGAGTTATTGAACAAGTCAAGGATAGGATTAGCGATCTGCGGCTTGATCAGATCAACTATCTACAAGGAATGGCTCAACGCAAGCAGGCCAGTCTTGGCGTGCAATCGCAAACTGTGGCTTCGATTGTCGCTACGTTCAGCCTATTTGGATTGGTAGCACTGCTCTTTACCCAAGAAGAGGTACGTGCTCTGCTTGGTCTTGCTGAGCAGATGCTTGGTGATGAATTCAGGGGTTTGATGATTGGTATAGCTACATTGTTTCTTTTGGGGATCGCTATCTTTCCACTATACTACTTTTTTCGCATACTGGTCACCTTGCGTGTACTTGATATTGTGATCGAGTTGCTTGAAATGCGTATCAGGGAGCTGCAAGCTAGAGCAGTGGCCGATGGCGAGTTTGTGCTGCACAATGGTATTTACGTGCCACAGCGATGGCAACGACAGAAAGGATAATAAACGCAAAGATACTGAGACGCAAAAACACTGATATGTTTTTTCACCGTCTATCCTTGCATCTACGCATCATAGCGTTTCCTTCTCATATGCCGTTACGCTACCGCACCCCACGAGCTAAACGTTCACCAGCGTGACGCGCACCAATAATGTTACGCGCTACCGGGCCAATCTCTAGTTCGGCAAGGGGGCCGGTGACGTACAAGCCCGGCGCCCACTGCAGATCGGGACCAACGATCGGGTAGCCGCACGCAGCAATTGGTAGCCCGACTGTCGCAATCGTTTCGTCGAGCCACGGCTGGCCGGGCCGTTGGGGAAGGAAGCCGGTGGCGAGAATGATCGTATCTACCGTCAGTGATTGCTGGTTAAGCGAGAGTGTGAACGCACCATCGCGGTATATCACTGCGGATACCTCGTCGATCATGATCCGTAACCGCTGTTGCTGTGCAGCGCTCGTTACGGCTTGTGCCAACTCTACCGGCATTGTGCCCGGCAAACGGGCGCCGGCAATCATTGCCCGGCGTCGGCTAGGGTCAGGTTCGGCATGGAACCGACGCAACTCTTTTGGCCCCATCCAGCCCGGTGGGCTATCGAAAGGTGCAATCTGAATTGGTCGGCGCATCACAAGCGTAACGTTGGCGGTTTGGCTGAAGGTGAGTGCCGCATGACCAGCGCTGATACCGCCACCAATAATCGCAACCGTGCTTCCCGGAGTGATGCAACGACGGTCGAAGCTAGGTTCGTAGAGGTGATAGATCGGCGCACCGGTAGCGCGGGCCGTGTGCGCCCATGCTGGCCAGCGTAGTTGTTCGCCGATACTCAAGGCTAGGATAACGTTGTGCGCTACAAGCGTACCGTGATCGGTTTCAACCTGCCAGTCGTTGGCATGCCGGCGTAATCCGCATACGCGGCCACGTAGGGTGATGTCGGCGAGACGGTGCTGCTCGATGAGGGTTTGGCTGTGGGCGTTGAAGATGGCAAGCGAAGGTCGCTGGTAACGACCATGAAAATGGTGCGGTTCGGCGTTACTACGCTGGGCAAAGCGGAGCAGATCGTAGGGGTCGGGCGCAAGGTGATGCACCATCGTCGAGCGCAGATATTGCATGCCACACGCGGCTGTGCAGGCTTCCCAACGTGCTAGCAGTCGATCGTGCGGATCAACGATCCTGATGCGTTCGGCGGCAACCCCGCACCGTTCGCGCAGGACAAGCGCAAGGTGAACGCCATGGATGCCGCCACCGATAATAAGCCAGTCGAGAGCCATATTATTTACGACGTTCAACGTCGCGGAGGGTCAGCCCGCGATCGCGAAGGGCCTGAAGGAGACCTTTGCGCTCGATTTCACGCAAGGCAGCCGCCGACAATTTGAGACGCACAAAGCGCTGTTCTTCTGGTACCCAAATCCGGTGCTCTTGAACGTTGGGTAGCCAGCGCCGATTGGTGCGGCGTTTCGAGAAGGAGACATTGTGACCAAATGAAGGTGCTCGACCAGTCAGATCGCAGCGACGTGACATAAAACCTCCGTAGCGAAGGGTAAAGGCACAAAGAACGCAACGGGCGCAGCGAGTTGGGTAAGAGGTGGCTCAAGCGCGCTTGGCGGGGCCACCGCAAAATCTTCGCACTCTTGGCGTTCTTGGCGCCTTTACGTTCAACTATTGTCGCACCTTTGCTCGCTCTACGCCTTTCCTATAACGTGATCACCTGATCGGGCGGATTACCGGCCAGTGCTGCATAAAGATCGGGGAAGCAACCAACTTGCACACCGGCCACTGTACCGGTCGTTTGACAATTGCCCGGCTCACCGACCGCAAGCCCGCGCTCGAGCGCACACTGATCGCACATCATCAGCAAGATGCCTTGCTCGGCAGCCACTTTTGCCAACCGCTCACCCATCGGGTCGCCCGCCCGAAGCAGATACGTGTTGTCATCAAAGAAAAACATACCAATGACCTGCGCACCATGGGTGCCGGCTTCAAGCTGCGGCAGGATCATCTTGCCAAGTTTGTAACTAGCAGTGTGGCCGGATGTAGCGAAGATATAGGCGACTTTCATACGCTAGTGCCCTTCCTTTCGATAGAGAAAACGTGCAAAAACGGCAACAACCATTGGAGTGTATTATGCCATTTCGTCATCGAACGCAAACGTAACGTCCCAACTACCAAACGGGTCCGGGAAAGCCACCCAACCAGCCGGGCCAAGCGCCATTTCCTCGTCGGTGAGTAAGCAGGCTGCGAGTCGTGCGCGCAAGGCGGCTTCATCCATCTCTTGCCCAATCACAACCAGCTCTTGGCGACGATCACCCCATTGCTCGTCCCAAATCGCAGCAAGTGCTGCCTGCTCGGTCGGATCATCCGGCTGCTCATCGCTCGCTGCCCACCACCAGCCACCCGGCTCGATCCGGCAGGCAGCGCCGGCCTGTGACCAAAGGCCGCACTGGTTCATCCGGGTTGCCAGCCAAAAGATGCCTTTCGAGCGCAACACACCGGGCCATTCGTCGTGCAAGAGATCCCAGAGACGTTGGGGATGGAAAGGGCGACGAGCGCGAAAAACAAAGCTACTGATACCGTATTCTTCCGTCTCGGGGGTATGCTCGCCGCGCAGTTCTTTCAACCAACCCGGCATCTGCGCTGCTCGCTCGAAGCTGAAGAGACCGGTGTTGAGAATCTGATCGAGCGGTACTTGGCCGAACGTGCTACGAATAATGCGCGCTTCCGGGTTGAGTTTGTGCAAGAGCGCTTCCAGCCGGTCGAGATCGTCGGCAGCGACCAGATCGATCTTGTTGAGTACAATCACGTCGGCGAATTCAACCTGTTCGATCAGCAGATCGACGACAGTGCGATCATCTTCGTCACCACTCGCTAGGTCACGATCACGCAATTCATCGAGTGAAAGCAGATCGCGGGGAAAATTGTAGGCATCGACGACCGTTACCATCGTATCGAGACGGGCCATCTCGCCGAGTGACGTACCATCAGGGCTGGGAAAGGTGAAGGTCTCGGCGATCGGCAGCGGTTCAGCAATGCCGGTTGACTCGATCAACAGATAGTCGAAACGACCTTCCCGCGCTAGTCGGGCTACTTCAACTAAGAGGTCTTCGCGTAGGGTGCAGCAGATACAGCCATTGGTCAGCTCGACGAGCCGCTCTTCGGTACGGCTCAGGGTTGCTGCGCCGGTGCGCACCAACTGTGCGTCGATGTTGACTTCGCTCATATCATTGACAATGACTGCAACGCGCAGGCCGGCGCGATTAGCGAGTACGTGATTAAGCAGGGTGGTCTTGCCGCTACCGAGAAAGCCAGAGAGCACCGTCACTGGTAAGGGTCGAGATGGGGACTGGTGTTGGCTCATAGTGATACAAGGTATTAATTATTTCGGGCGAAAAGAAATGCCGCTATAGGCGACAGCGTCAAAATGATACCTTATATCAAGAAAGTTGTCAAGCAAGCGCGATTGCGGACAAGACACTTTTGAGGAAGATGGTTGGCGCACTCAATGGAGATTGCTGCGGGTGGACTAGGCAATGTCCCATTGTCCAGCCACACTCTCACAATGACAAAAGCTGTCCTCGCCGTCCTTAGGCTACCGCAGCGAGGGCAGCTTTGGAAGAAGAATTACCGTTATTTTACCACGGCCCCTAACCCGATCACCCAACGCCAACCAAAAGCTGGGCCAGAATGATCTTGGCAATGGTCGCGGTAGGATAGACCATCGCGTAGCCAATATTAGGCGCTTCGTTCCCGGTTTGTTCGTTGGCAAAGGCGAGCACCGCCGGTTGGGTTTGCAAGCCGGCGAGCATGCCGGCCAGCAGGCTAAATGGGATGTTGAGCAGCTTGTAGCCGATAAAGAGAGTGGCAAATGCCACTGGAATAGTGATGAGCGCGCCGCCGAGGAAGAGCAAGAGGCCGTTGCCTTGAGTGAGGGTCGTGACAAAGCTGTAGCCGGAGCGGGTACCAACACCGGCGAGGAAGAGGGTCATGCCAACTTGACGTAAAGTCAAATTAGCGCTATACGGAAGGCTCCAGACGATCGGGCCGGTGCGTCCGCGCCAACCCAAAAAGAGAGCGACAATCAGCGGCCCGCCGGCCAACCCAAGCGAGAAGCTGCCGCCGCCGGGCAGTGGGAAGGGAATCAGGCCAACCAGCATGCCGAGCGCCATACCTAGCCCTAGCGAGACCACGTCAACCTCAGCCAGCGAGCGGTACGAGTCGCCGAAGAAATGGGTCACGCGCTCCATATTGTCGCGCTGGGTAACGACGCGCACGCGGTCGCCAAGTTCAAGCGTCGTGTCACCGTGCGGCAAGAGTTCAGCATCACCTCGGCGAATGCGCGTAATGACTGCTCCCATTGTGGAAGGGAGGTGCAAGTCACGCAATGGTACGCCTACCACCTCTGGGTTTGAGACAAAGATGCGGCGGAAGTCAAGGGTATGCCGGTCGAGTTCGAGCTGTTCAGGATTCGGTTCGCCCAAAACTGTGGTAACCCGCTCAACCGCTTCAGGTGAGCCGACAATATTGATGAGATCGCCGGGATGCAATTGGGTCGTGCTGGTAGCAAGTTCGGTCTGACCATTGTGTTGCCACCGGCTAAAGATCACATTCCACTTGTTCTGCTGCACCAATTCGGCGATCGTCTGACCAGCCACTGCTGGGTTAGTCACGCGGATGGTGCGGTTAACCAAATGCTCACCGACGGTGCCGAGTTCGCGCAATTGTTGGGCTTCGCGCTCGAAATCAACCTGCCAGAGCCGGCGGGTGAGATAGACAGCGAGAATCATGCCGAGCACACCAATCGGGTAGGCCACTGAATAGCCAACGACTGGCTCGGCGCGAAGCGCTTCGTCGGCGCCGAGTTGGGTAAGCTGTTCAATCACCGCCGCTAGCGCCGGGGTGTTCGTTAAGCTGCCAGCGAACAAACCGGCAGTTTGAGCGCCATTGAGACCAAGGATGGTGCGGATCGCGAGGGCAATCCCAGCGGCTGCGAGGAGTACACCGCCAATAAACAGGTTGTTGCGCAACCCACGTCGGCGGAGCGAATTGATGAAACCGGGGCCACTGCTAAGACCGACGGTGTAGACAAAGATGACAAGGCCCAGCAAGTAGATAATATCGGGCAGCCGTAGCCGTTGGTCGATGGCGCCGAAAGCTAGCCCAACGAAGAGTACGGCAGCCACACCGAGACTTACGCCGCCGATGCGGATGCGCCCGATGAGGTAGCCGATCGCCGATACGGTAAAGAGGAGAAGGAGCGGGTTGCCTGCCAGAATGTCAATCATACGGTTGCTCGCTTAGTGAAGCGTGATCAGACTGGGATCACGCGGGTGATAAACTCGTCACATCCCGCCGTGTATGGTATCATGCAAGTATCAACGCACAGTTAAGAAAGAGGGATCGTATGATTACTGAAGAGATGGTGCGTGCTGCACTGAAGAATGTTGTTGATCCTGAGATTGGCCTTGATGTGGTGAATCTCGGTTTGGTCTACCGGATCGATATTCTCGACGGCGGGAAGACGGTCGATATCGATATGACGCTGACGACGCCAGCCTGCCCGGCTGGGCCGCAAATTCTGCAACAGGCGCAGCGGGAGGTTATGGCGTTGAGCGAGGTCTACAAAGAGCTGGAAAATGTCAAGATTAACCTTGTCTGGACGCCCTTCTGGAATCCATCAATGATGTCAGAAGAGGCGCGTGAAGAGTTGGGCTTCTTCTAGCGGGTATAGCGAATGGCCGGTTTTAGTGGCGCCGGCCATTCGTTCCATTATAGACAGCATGCAATACAAGGAGGTATTGTAATGTCAACTATCGCCCCACCCGCTTTGCCGGCCTATACCGAAGAAGATCATGCGGTCTGGGCAGCGCTCTGTGCCCGCCAAGTTCCCCGGCTTGAACGGTACGCCTGCCGCCTGTTCCGCGAAGGATTCCGCCAGCTCAACCTCGATCTCGAACGTCTGCCCGATCCGGCGCAGGTGAGCGAGCGGTTAGCCAGCTTTACCGGTTGGACGTTGTGCGATGCTCAGAACGAGTATCTCAATCCAACCGAGTGGTTCGAGCATATTGCCGAGCGGCGTTTCCCGGTGACCAACTACATTCGACGCATGGATGAACTGGATTTCACGCCGATGCCAGACTTGTTTCACGAGTATATCGGTCATCTGGCCTTCTTCACCGATCAGCGCTTTGCCGAAATTGCGCAGGCGTTTGGCCCGCTCTACTTTGCCGGCGACGAACGGCAGCGACTAGAGATTGCCCGGCTGTGGTGGTATAGCATCGAGTTCGGCTTCATTCGTGAAGATGGCGAACTGCGCGCGTTTGGCGCCGGTTTGCTTTCGTCAATTGGTGAACTCGATCATGCATTTGCACCGGATACGCCGCGGGTTCCTTTCGATATCCGGCGGGTGGCTAACACACCCGGCGCAGCGTATGCAATGCATGAAACCTACTTTATTCTGGAAGATTTGGAGCACGTTGCTGCGATCTTGCGTGAATACGCGATAATGGAAAGTCTGCCGCCAGTGATGGTGTGAGCTGGATCACCCTACCCGTTACTCATGTTTCCATTGCAGAAGGCGCGTAGCTTCTCCCCTGCTCTACCGTTTTGTCCGAGTCTGTGAACAGTTGAGACGCCATCCCTCCTGCTCACGCAAGTGAACCGGGAGGGAGCGTCTGAGGGAACATAGCAGTTTCCCAATCCACCCCTCTCATTGCCAGAACGCGGTACAATGAGTTTATGATTAATCAGGAAGACTCGCTTATTGAGCAGCCTGCGCAGATTGATATCGCCACGTGGCTTCATCTTGTCACGGCGATTACCAATGCACAGCAACTGGACGAACTGGAACGCGTGGCGCTCGCCGTCTGCAAGATCGCGTTGCCTCGGCACCGGGTGTCGGTAATGTGGATCGGCCAAGGTGAACCGGCGTGTAATCCAGAAGTGGCGGTGCGAGTGTTAGGGAATACCGAACAGTATGGTTGGCTCATCCATCAACCGGCTGAGCTAACAGCCACCGAAACTGCGGTGGTGCAGGCGGTTGAACGATTGATCAGTGTTGGGTATGAACGAGTATTACAGCATTCTAAACGCCAACATTGGCGGCAACGCTTGCGTTTCGAGGTAGAGGTACTGCGCGACTGCGACGATCCTGATCTGATTTGCCGACAGCTTAGCCAAGTAATCGGTGAACTGATGGGTTCGCCGGTCGATCTTGGGGTAGTCGTTCCGTTCAAGCGTAGTACATGGCTTGAGTTAATCGCACAATATCGTGCTCAGCCCATGTCAGACAAGCAGCGGTTTTGGTCGGTTGATACCGATCTCAGCAGTGTCGTGATCAAGCGTGGTGTGCCGATTAGTTCGGTGGCGTATCTTACCGATTGTATACACTATAATGTTCGCCCCCATCCTGATCACAATACTGCCGAAACAGCGCCGACGTACTGGGTTGGTTCCCCGATTCGCTTTGCCGGCGAAACCCTAGGTGCAGTATACCTGTGTAGTAATGCAATCGAAGCGATCAGTGAAGCGCAGCGGCAATTAGCAGATGAAGCAGCATACTATGCTGGCTACTTGCTGCGACCGATCCTGCTGCGGCGCGCAGTGCAGGAGGAGCAAGAGCGGCGTGAAGCGTGGGCAGACATTGTGGCCGCTAGCGTGCACGTGGTAGATCTAGATCGGACGTTGCAGGCCATTCTCGATACGAGTTGTCGCTTACTTGATGTGCTTGGCGGAGGTCTGTTTCTGTTTGATGAACAGCAGCAAGTGCTCGTTTTTCAGTACGCCTCTGGCCCCCAACCGCACAAATTGTTGGGATTTCGGCTACCGCTTACCCATGGCCTCATTGGTCAATCATTTGCCTCTGGCCAACCGATCATTGTGAACGATGCGGTGCAAGATCCGCGCCGTAGTTATACGCTTGATCAGACTATTGGTGTCTCGTGTTATAACCTGATCGTCGTACCGTTTACGACACCTGCTGGGGTGCGGGCTGCATTGCAGTACATCAACCGTCGGCGAGGTGCGCCATTTAATGAAGAGGATATCGAGCAAATTAGGGCAGTTACGGCTCTGATCGGTCTCGTTCTCGATCGCTCACAGCAACTAGCACAGGTTGAGACCAGTATTATCCAACACGTGCGCGATCTTGATCGACGAAATGCCGATCTGCTTTCAGTACTGGCGCTCAATCGTGAATTGCTCAGTGCATCATCGCAAGAACAACTCTTCCAGTTGATCGTTGATACCATCAGTCAGCGAATGCAGTTTCTCGGTGCGGCACTCTTTGTAAACCGTCGTGAGCACAGTAGCCACGCGATGCTGGAGTGTGTGGCGACAACCGGCGCGCTGGCTAATGAATTCTCGATCGGCTCCTATCTTTCGGCAAGCCGGTTAGATGTGTTAGCAAACGAGTGGTCATTTGGCGAGCATTGTTTCTTGCTCAATCGCCGGAGCCAGACATTTGCTAGGTTGTTTGATCTACCGTTACCGTCAGGTGAGCAATGGCTCGATTTTGGTGCGACGAGGTGGACTGCTGATGATCTGCTCGTCACGTTTTTGCGCGCTGCCAATCGTGAAGTGCGGGCAGTGTTGCTGCTTGATCAACCGGTGAGCGGGCAGCGGCCTGAGATCGCCGATCTCCAAGTCTTGAGCATTTACGCGAGTATTGCCGGGGCAGCGATTGATATGGCACTGTTGCGGGATCGCCAACAGCAGAGCCTTGCCCGCCTAACTGCATTGAATGGCTTGGGAATGGTGATCCATTCTCAGTCACTACCGCAGCCGCAAATATTGGAAATGACGGCACGGGGCATGATCGAGATTGTGGGCGCCAAGTGGGCGCAGATCGTGCTATTTGACGCAGACCGTGATGAGCTGCGGATCGAGCGCACGATCGGCGTCTGCTTATTGAACCGCGATGTCGTGATCACGCTCGCCCGGCGCGCAATTATCAACCGGCAGCCTGTCTTCCGTTCGGCAACGACGATTGCGGTCCCATTGCGTGGCACGCAGCGCATGATTGGAGTGATTGTCGTTGGTGGGGATCACTCGCTCGACTCGACCGATGTTGAAATATTGCTGTTGTACGCTAGCCAAACGGCGGTTGCTATCGAGAGTATGCGCTTGTTGGAAGAGGTGCGACGCGGACGTGATAATCTGGCGCGAGCTATGGCAGCAGTGGAAGATGGCTTACTGCTCTTTGCTGCGGATGGATCGGTGATTATCGCTAATGAGGCGTTTTGTCGGTTAGCGCACACAACAGCGTGGGAACCGCCGTTGCAGCACATCAGCGGTACGTTGCTTGACGAGCTGTTGATGCAGTGGGCGGCGCAGCGCTCGATCGATCAAGCTGCGATCATGCGGCTACAACGATCGCTCACCATGGCTAATGCACAGGGTGAGTTGGCGAGCAGTGATGGTATCTTCGCATGGACACTGACTCAGGCGGGTGATCTATCGTCTGACCATACCCAGATGTTCTTGCTGACCATTCGTGATATTACGGCGGCCAAGAAAGCTGAGCTGTTGCGGGCGGATTTAACGCACATGGTGATTCACGATCTGCGCCAGCCATTGAGCAGCATTATGCTGGCCTTCGAACAGTTGATGAGTGAATTGGGCGAACTGTTGACGGAACGCCAGCAACAGGCGGTGCGCATTGGTCAGAACAGCGCCCGACAATTGCTCAATTTGGTGAATACGATGCTCGACATTGGGCGGCTTGAGAGCGGCCAAATGCCGCTTGATCGCGGGCCGGTACCGGTTGAAACTCTAATCGAGCGCGTGATTGATCCGTTTGCTATCCAAGCCCAGTTGAAGGGAGTGCAGGTATTGCATCGAGTCGATCCGCAAATGCCGATGTTGTATGCTGACAGTGTTATTGTTGCACGAGTATTGCAGAATCTGCTTGATAATGCACTGAAATTCAGCCCACCTAGAACTACCATCACGATTGAGGTAGAGGTTGCACCGGCCCACGGCTCCGATCAGAAGATCATCGTTTCAGATGAATTGATCGTAACCATCCCCGGTGATCGGGTAGCGCATATTGTCGTGCGTGATCAAGGGCAGGGAATTCCGTCGGAAGATCAGATCCATATCTTTGATCGGTTTCGCCAAGCTGGCCGGCAGCGGAGTGAAGGCAGCGGATTGGGATTAGCGTTCTGCCGGTTGGCGGTCTTGGCGCATCAAGGAACGATTTGGGTGGAGAGTGAACTTGATCGCGGCAGCGCGTTTCATGTCACGCTGCCGCTGGCCGAGATTAGTGGTGAGTAGCGTATTAGGCGCCGAGCAGTTGTTGCCGCGTTTCGGCAACGAACCGTTGCAGGCGTTCAGGATCGGGTTTATCGGTCGGTAAGATCAAGATAAAGTGACTAAAGATCTCTGAGCGATCCCGTAGCAGATCGAGCCAGTCAGCTTCGGGGTATTCTTGGCGGAACGCTTCTAGATGGACATTGGCAAACGCGCGCAGCGGTTCGGCGGTGTCGGGCGTGAGGTGGGCGGCTGGGCCGGCGAGGTAGTAGTTAGGTTGGCTACTGCCGATCGGCGTATCAACCGGCACCAGATGGCCAACGATCACCTCATCGAGTTCGAGGCGCAGCGAGGCGTGGCTGTCAGCCAAGATGACAAGATCGCCGGTTAAGAGGTCGCGCAGATTGGCGCCGGCGTTAGGCCGCAGTCGTTCGACGCGATAGGGCCGTAACCGCACATCAACCCACGCTGGCAATAATTGGCGTTCAAGATCGCCGAGATTGCTCTGATCTAGATTCGCCGCTAGCCGCGCGACCAACGTGTGCCCATCGGCTTGGCGGTAATCAAACGCAAACCAGACCATAAACCGGTCGGCGCCGTACCCTTCGCGTTCGTTTAATTCGGCCAACTGCTCAAACTGATAACGTCCGTTCCAATAGCGATCAAACGCAGCGCGGAGATCGGCGGCGTCTGCCTCGGTTGCGAGGGTCAAAATACGCTGGAGCAAATTGTCTTGGGCGTTGCGCAAGCGCAACTGCTGGCTGCGCCATTCTTCTTCTTTACGTAAATGACAGTCTTTGTATTTACGGCCACTGCCACAGTAGCAAGGATCGTTGCGGCCAAGTTTGAGTGCTCTGGGTCGGCTCATTGGATGTCTCTCCTTTGTTACACGCAAAGATGCAAAGAGGGCCAACGCAAAGGTACAAAGAACGCAAAGAGTAATATTGGCACGAGCATGTTAGGCCGTCCATACCTTGGCATCGGTGCGCATTTGCGTTTTCACGCGATACTCATCGCTAGTCGCATCCCCAAAAACTGGTTGCGCATAGTCGGTTGTAGGCGAAAACGACACGCGCAGCGTGCGTAGCCCTGTGGGTTCGCATAACAACCGCCGCGTAAAATCCGCCGTCCCGGCGCACGAAGGTCTTCGCGTCCGTCATCAGGCCGGTAGGGGTACGGCAGATCGAGTGAAGCTGTCCACTCCCAAACATTCCCAGCCATGTCTTCAATCCCGTAGGGGCTGCGTCCATCAGGGTAAGCACCGGGTGGATTGGGTGCAGCACGTCCACTCTCGCGGGTGTTTGCGAGATGGGGATAAAACTCGTCGCCCCATGGAAAGCGGCGACCATCGGTCCCGCGTGCTGCGTGTTCCCATTCAGCTTCGGTGGGAAGGCGAAATTGGAGGGAGGGCGATGGAAGCGGCTGACCACTGGCATCAATGAAGCGCACAGCCAGATCGTTTTGGCGATTCAGCCATACGCAAAACGCCTGCGCTTCGTGCCAGTTAATATCGGTGACCGGCAAATCGGTCATCATTGGCGGCGGAATCGGGCCGCGCCAGATCGGTGGTGGTGGTACAACGCCGGCGGTGACAGCGAAGGCGTAGAGTGTGGTGCTGACCGGGGTTTGAGCGATAGCAAATGCCGGCAGCGTCACGTCGTGTTGTGGCGTCTCTTCGTGGTAACTCTCGCGGGTACCGCCGTAGCGCCGGGCAAGCTCGCTGGTTTCACGGGCCGGCGTGCCCATCGGAAAGGTTTGGCCGGGTACGACGATCATCACCGGCAAGAATTCAGACAATGGATTCATCGTTGATAAATACGATTGAGCCGATCCAATTCGCGCTGGTAGATCGTCTCGGCGAAATGTTCAATGGCGGTAACGTTTTGTAGCGCTTCGTAACCGCGCAACAGGAAGGTGTGAACGGTACCGATCCCGGCGAGGCGGGCGACGAAGTGGGAACGGCGGAGGGCCAAGCCGAGGATAGGTGAGCGCGACAACTGGAAGACATTGTACAACGAACTTCTGACGAGGGTTAATTGGCGGAAGCGCTCGTCATACTTATCGGCCAGCCGGTAAAAGTATTCATAGGTAAGCTCATCAAAGTCGGTGCCGATATCGGCGGCCAGCATCCACTGGGCCAGATCCTCATCAAGCTGATAGGTGAGTTCGAGCAATTCTAGCACCTCTTCCAGATCGCGGAGGCGGACGCCGGGCAGGATGCCGAGAAAATGGTGCAGCCGGCGTCCCTCTTGGTCGCGTTGGCTAAAATCGCGCGGGCCGTACATTTCGTTGAAGAAAAACTCGCCGAGCGGCTCATACTCCGGCACTTCCGACAGATCGCGGTAATCGCGACGGAGGCGATTCGACTGGAAGATTTGCAACGCAATCCGATACTGGCGCAGCGTATTCATGGCAGGCGTTCGAGTTGGGCGCGGGCGCGTTGGCCCCATTCGCTAGTTGGTTCGCGAGCGATCAGGGTCTGGTACGCGGCGCGGGCGGCAGTGAAATTGGCCTGATCTTCAGCGATCAGACCGCTGTAGAACATGGCTTCGCTGTAATCGGGATTCAACGTAATCGCCTGCTGGATGGCTTGCAGCGCACTCGCATTGCGACCTTGGGCATAGTAGGCGCGGCCCAACCAATAATGCGCTTCGGGAAAGTTGGGTTGGAGAGCCACCGCCCGATTGAGATCACGGACAGCTTGGTCGTAATCGTTGGCGCGAATGGCTAAGAGTGCGCGCCGGTAAAAACTCTCGGCAATGCGATCGTTGGCGCTGATGGAAGCATCGTAAGCGGCGCGGGCTTCGCTGAACCGGCCTGCCTCTTGCAGAAGTTTGCCCCGAAAGAGGTGGGCTTCAGCGTAGTTGCTCTGCTGCCGGATCGCCTGTTCAACCGTTTGCAATGCTTCATCAGCGTGGCCCAGCGCGTATTGGGTTTGGGCCATACCCAGCAACGCCTCCGGATACTGTGGTTGTAGGGCCAATGCGCGCTGGTATGCAGCAAGGGCGCGGGCCAATTGACCGTTGCGCAGCAGCGCCTCGCCGAGCCAAAACTGGGCCGTTGCGTTAGTATCGCCACCCGGCAAATTGGCCGCCGTTTCAAAGTACGCAAGGGCAACACCCCAATTGCCTTGCCCGCCGGCCAGTTCGCCTAACCCGATATGAGCAGCGATCGATTGCGGATCAATCGCCAGCGTCTGCCGATAGGCCTCTTCGGCTGCAGCCGGATCATTTCGGCGACGCGCGACATCGGCCAGCGTCAGCCAAGCGTTCGCGCGCGCAGCAATCGCTTCAGGATCAGCGCGATTCGCTGTTTGTTCAAGCGTGCGACGGGCTGCTTGCGTCGCCGCATCAAGCCGGTTGCCGGCAAAGTAGGCGCGGGCGATCAATTGGCGGGCTGTCACCGAGTCGGGTTGCAGGGTAAGCGCACGCTCAAGCGCTTGAATCGCGACTGTCGCGGTGTTGCTGGCTAGGGCCGCTTGACCAATAGCAATCAACCGGTTGAGGTCATTGATGCCTTGGGTCAGCGCAATCCGGTACTGCTCGATCGCGCGATTCGGTTGGTTAAGCGGGCCTTCGTACAACTCGGCCAGCTTCAGGCGCGCATCGAGATTTCGATCATCAAACTCAATCGCATTGCGCAGCATGCGTTCAGCCGAATTCAGATCACCCAATCTGATATACGTTTCGCCCAACTCGAATGCGGCGACGGTCGAACGTGGTTCGAGGATCAGTGCGTCGCGGTAGACCGCAGCGGCTTCAGCCGGCAGACCGGCATCGTTATAGAGCCGGGCCAGCTCGATGGCGGCCTCGGCGTTGGTCGTAGCGAGAGGGACGAGGAGGCGTTCAGCTTCGGCGAATCCGCTTGCACCGCTGCGCCGGAGTGTCCGACTCAGATTAATGATCGTGTACGGCGATTCTTGCCAAGCGACAAGGGCGCGCCAATGGTCGATCGCCGCCGGCCAATCGCCATCGCCTTCGGCGAGGCGGGCAAGCGCTAGATGGGCCGGAAAGAAACGGTTGTTGCGTTCCAACGCAGCGCGAAACAACGCCAAGGCGCCGGCCCGGTCGTTGCGCGCCAACGCTACCTTGCCAATGCCGGCATACCCATCAGGCAACTGCGGTGCGAGATCAATGACCTGTTGATAGGTCTGCGCAGCTTGGTCAAACTGCTTATCAATCCGCAAGGCAAAACCGAGTGCGAGCAAGATCGCGACATTATCAGGTTGTTGATCGCGCAGTTGGCTGAGCGTTTCAATGGTTGGATTAGCCGGGCTTGCCGCACCAAAGAGCGCTCCGATCAACTGGCTGGCAGGGTTGGGCGCATTGCGGCCTTCGACCGCTTGTAACGCTGCATCAATCAACGCAAGGGCAAAGCGCTGGCGGCGCGCGGTTGCTTCACTCTGCTCAGCTTGGCCGGTGGCCATCAAGCCGGTACCGGGAAAGATGGCCGCTTCGCTGGCGGCTCGTTGGCGCCACAGACTCACCGAGCGGTTGCTAAGCTCAGTTGCGGTGCGCAGTTGGTCACGGACACTGCGCAGCTCGGCGGCAGGCGGCAACGGATCGGCGGTTTCCAGCGCCCAGTAGAGCGGGCCAGCCAGCGGCAGCAAGCGTTCCAGATGAATCAGTGCGCGCTCTTCGGTGAGGGTCGCGTTGAGTCGCGTCTCAACCGATGCGCGGATAGCGATGGGTGTGCGCGCCAGCAGCACCGTTTTGGCCGGTGCAAGCTGGTTGAGCGCCATTGCTGCATCGTCGAGTTGGCCACTTTCGCGGTAGGCAGTAGCAATGAGAAGTTCTAAATCGGGATGCGCCGGCAGTAGATTGCGCGCTTGTTCGAGGTCAGAGACGGCGTCGCGCGCGCGCTGTTCGCGCAACGCCCAAAGCGCCAGATTGACGCGCAATTGGCCGAGATCGCGGCCATCGAGCAGATCGATTGCTTCGGCGAAATAACGTGGCGCATCGGGATGGCGGGTGTCGAACAAAATAGCGCCGAGATTGTTGGCAACCAACGCCCGCTCGCCATCTGCGAGCGTAAGCGCGGTCTGATACTCAGTCGCGGCGGCGGTGTACCAGCCACGAGCCCATAGCAGATTACCGCGCAGCAATTGGGGCAAGAGTGGCGACAACTGCGGATGAAGGTCAAGCAAGCGGTGAAGCTGATCGATTGCCAGATCAGCTTCACCGTGGTGATAGGCAGCTAAGGCGAGCAGGTAAGGCGCGAGGGCGGCTTGACCACTAATAGGCGCGGTGCTCAAGGAAAATCGGTTAGGGAGCGCGAAGCGAATGGCAAAGCTCTGCCATGCTTGCGAAACATCAATATTGTGGGGGAGATAGATCAATTCTGGCCGCAAGCTGGGACTATCGATCATTCCGCCGGGTTCGACAGTGCCCCAGACTAACACATCGGCATTGTTTTGCTGGGCCAGCGCCAACGCTTCGGCGCTATTGGTCGGGCGGGTGGCGCTGGTAATGACTTGGACGAGGTTCCCCCCTTGGGCGCGGAGTTGGCGCGCCAGCGCGCCGGCGATCTGGGAGCCGGTGCGGTTATCGTGATCGGCAAAGGGAGTAATTACAATCACAAAGCGCGGATCAGAGGGGCGAAGGAGCAAAAAGATGCTTACCGCGATGCCAATCAAGGCCAGTATAATCAACAGTCGGCGCCAGTGGCGTCCATGCCGGCGCTGTTCAGGATGATCGTCGCTTTGTTCGATAATGCGCTCTGTTCGCGTC
>NZ_CALFBQ010000036.1 GCF_937951745.1 uncultured Chloroflexus sp. | reverse complement strand
GGGGGGCGCAGCGCCGCTACACCCGGACGATGTAAGGTTGAGCATGATGTACGTTGTGATCGTAGCCAATGCGCCGGGGCTTGATCTATCGCCATACCGGCATCAGCTAGCGGCTGCCGAGCGGCTGATCGCTGCTGATGGTGGCGGAACGGCGCTCTTTGCCCACGGCTATACGCCGCATCTGCTGATCGGCGATCTTGATTCGATTACTCCTGAAGTATTAGCCGCCTATCAAGCGCAGGGGGTGGCGATTGAACGCCACCGTCCCGACAAAGACGAGACTGATTTAGAATTGGCATTACTAGCAGCGGTGAAGCTTGGAGCAAGCCAGATCGATATACTCGGCGCGCTCGGCGGGAGGTGGGATCAGTCGCTGGCCAATGTGTCGTTGTTAGGCATGGCTGAGCTGCGTGAGCGGCAGGTGCGGCTGATCGATCAGTCGCAACAAATTTGGCTCGTGCGTGACGAGAGTGTGATCCCCGGTGCAGTGGGCGATACCGTCTCGCTGCTGCCATTCGGCGGCGATGCACACGGCATCACCACCGAAGGCTTAGCGTACTCTTTGCGCAATGGTTCGTTGCTGCATGATCGGGCGCGCGGCGTGAGCAATGTCATCACGGCAACGCCGGCGCGGGTGCAGGTGCGCGATGGCAGCTTGCTGATCGTGTGGACAGCGCGCGCGCCGTGAGGATGCACGATTGGGCAGAGGGAAGGGGCCACACGGCGGTGTGGCCTCCTACACGACACGCACAAACTTGCGCCGGCCCACCTGCACCACGACATTCGCGCCGGGGTTGAGGGTCAGGGTATACCCTTCGACCCGCTCGCCATCGACCCGCACGCCGCCGCCGTCGATCAAGCGGCGCGCTTCGCTCTTGCTCGGTGCAAGGCCGGCGGCGACCAACACCTCAACGATGCCGGCAGGCGCTTTGATGGCAAAGTTCGGAATGTCTTCCGGCAGCTCACGTTCGACAAACTGACGGACGAAGGCCGCTTCGGCTGCCGCCGCCGCCGCTTGGTCGTGGAACTGGGCCACAATCTCGCGCGCCAGTCGCATCTTGAGATCGCGAGGATTGACCTGCCCGGCGGCCATTGCCATCTTCATCTCGTGAACCTCGACCATCGGCACGTCAGTCAGCACTTCAAAGTAAAGGGGCAACACCTCGTCGCTCATTGACATAATACGACCGTACATCTCGGCAGGCGGCATGCGAATATCGACCGTATTGTTAAACGTCTTCGACATCTTGCGCCCGTCAGTACCGGGAATGAGCGGTACGAGGAAGACTTGCTGCGGTGTCATGCCCAACTGCGCCATCAGTTCGCGCCCGGCCAGAATGTTAAACTTTTGGTCGGTGCCGCCAAACTCGACATCGGCCTTGATGGCGACCGAATCGTAGGCTTGCAGCATCGGGTACATCAGTTCGAGAATCGTCAGCGGCGCGCCGGTCTCGTAGCGTTTGCGGAAGGTCTCGTGTGACAGCATTTGGGCCAGCGTGAAGCGTCCGGCCAAATCAAGCGCATGTTCCAGCGTAAATTGGCCAAACCACTCGCTCTGCCAGCGCACCTCGGTGCGTTGACGGTCAACCACCCGGAAAAACTGCTCCATGTAGGTCTCGGCGTTGGCGCGTACCTCAGCAGCCGACAAGCGGGTGCGCGTTTCATCGCGCCCGCTCGGATCACCAATCTGCGCCGTCCAGTCGCCGACGATCAGCACAACCTGATGGCCCAATTCTTGAAACGCGCGCAATTTACGCAGACCCACCGCGTGCCCGATATGCATATCGGGCTTCGTCGGATCGAACCCTTGTTTCAGGCGCAGCGGCGTCCCGCTTTGCAGGCGGGTGCGTAATTCGCTTTCGACAATGACTTCGGCAACGCCGCGACTCAGCAGTTCGGACACATCCATGCTCAACGCTCCCAATGGCAGCGACATTGCCCTGCAACGTCGCTACGAGGCAGATATACAACGATACGCGCTTCCAGTCGCTTCAAACGCCGTGCATGCTAACAGGCGAGCGGACTGGTGTCAAGCGCGTCATTCCGGATAGCTGGCTAATGCTGCCAATGCGGTTTGTAACTGATCGGAGAGGTCAAGTGGATTATTGCCCAACCATATGACGGCCACTGCGCCGGCGGCAGAAGCGGCCATAGCGGTAGCTTGATCGTGAACAAGTGCGATCAGCGAGGCGCTATGGTTGAGTTGTTGCCATAGGGAGAGGGAGGCCGCATCAATCACTTCAGCCACCACAAGACACGGATGCGGATGGTGCGCCAGCAAGCCTTGCGCCGCAACCTCAGTGTCGGCGATCAGCAACCGGTAGCCGCGCACATTCAGCGTGGCGACAATAGCAGGGCGCGCAACTTCATTCCGGCAAACAATCAGAGCATCCGGCGAATGACCGCCACGCCGATCGGTGAGCGGGCTGGTTGGGGTGCCGTCGCTCCGCCGGTCAATCTTGTAACTGCTGCCAGAGACCTGCTTGGCCGCCCGTTTGAGTTCAGCCGCAACCCGGCTCATCTCATCAACATTGGCAAACGAACGCAGGTACGTCGTTACAACTGCAATTGACAGGCTAATAATGCCAAACTGACGTGGCACGCCATAGCGATCGGTCGCGAGCAGATACCCGCGCTGCAAGTCGGCTTCGTCGTAGAGGGAACGGATCCGCTCATCAAATACCCGAATGATGCGTTGACACAACGCTTCTGGGTCTGTGCCAAAATGGAGAATAACAAAATCATCGCCGCCAATGTGACCAAGGAAGTCACCGGGATCGATCTGCTCTTGCAAGACGCTGGCTAACAGATGGATCGCCCGATCACCGCGGGCAAACCCGTAGACATCGTTGAACGCTTTAAAATTGTCGAGATCGACATACATTAAGGCAAATGCGCCCTGCTGTTCGAGCTGGCGGCTGATCTCAGCCTGAATCGCGACATTGCCGGGCAGACCGGTCAGCGGATTACGGGTCGGCAATTGCGCTGCCCGGCGCAAGTGAGAGCGCACTCGAGCCAGCAACACTTCCCGATCGTACGGTTTGACGATATAATCGTCAGCACCGGTTTCCAACCCCTCTACCACACGCGCCGATTCGCCAACAGCAGTCAAGATCAGCATCGGCAGGTGGGCGGTGCGCGTGTCGTTACGCAACTGGCGAATCGCTTCCAGCCCATCCATCAAGGGCATGAGCAAGTCGGCGATGATCAGATCCGGCGGTTGCTCCTGCGCGCGCCGCACCAATTCGTCGCCGTTCCTGACAAGCTGCACATCATAGCCCTCGCTGGTCAGTATCTCTTGCAGAAGCATGCCTACATCCGATTCGTCTTCGGCGACGAGAATTCGGGCCGGTGCTGTCATGTCACGCTCCCACTAGATCACTCGAAAAAGCATCAACTGACAGATGTTTATATTATTAATTCCTCGTTCAGCGTTTATAGCATACCATACTCAGACGAGCGCCGTGAAGACCTTATTTTTGTGATGCATGCCTTATCTTGCGCTGAAAGGGCTTCTCAAGAACGAGATTTATGCTATAATATTAATCTTGCGTGGCGTATTTAATGCCACAACATGATTGTATTTGTGAAACGGAATACCATGACGACGTTTGCTGAGTTGGGCCTGAGCGATGCGCTGATCGCTACTTTGAGCGGGTTGGGCTATGACGAACCAACCCCTATTCAGGCACAGACCATTCCACTGCTTCTTGCCGGTCGCGATGTGATCGCTCAGGCCCAGACCGGCACCGGGAAGACGGCAGCGTTTGCGCTGCCCATAATTGAACGGGTTACGGATGACTTGACGGTGCAGGCATTGGTGCTTGCGCCGACGCGCGAGCTGGCCATACAGGTGGCTGAGGCGATCCATCGCTACGGCCGCCATCGGGCGCTGCGAGTGTTGCCGATTTACGGCGGCCAGCCGATCGAACGGCAATTGCGCGGGCTGGCGCAAGGGGTGCAAGTGGTAGTCGGTACGCCGGGCCGGGTGCTCGATCATCTCCGCCGTGGTTCGCTCCGCTTCGATCATTTGCGGATGGTCGTGCTCGACGAGGCTGACGAGATGCTCGATATGGGCTTCGCCGAGGAGTTAGAGGCAATCCTGCAACTGGTTCCCGCCGAGCGGCAGACGGCGCTCTTCTCGGCGACTTTGCCCCCCGCTGTGCAGAATCTGACCTTGCGTTATACGCGCCAGCCGGTGCGGGTAAGCATTGCTGGCGAGCAGTTGGCGGCGCCGCGTATTCGCCAGATCTACTACGAGGTGTTGGCCCGCGATAAGCTCGATGCACTGTGCCGGGTGCTCGACGCCGAGATGCCGCAGTTGGCGATTGTCTTCTGCCGCACCCGCCAAGAGGCCGACGATATTGGCGAACGGCTGCAAGGGCGCGGCTATGCCGCCGAGTCGCTCCACGGCGATCTGAGTCAAGCGGTGCGCGACCGGGTGATGCGCCGGTTTCGCGATGGTCAGCTCGATGTGCTGGTCGCTACCGATGTCGCTGCGCGTGGGCTTGACATCGCCGAAGTGAGCCATGTCATTAATTACGATGTGCCAACCGATCCCGAAAGTTACGTGCATCGGATTGGCCGCACTGGCCGGGCTGGGCGTGATGGAGTGGCGATTACCTTTATTACGCCGCGTGAGCGCCGGATGCTGCAAACGATTGAACGGGTGACCCGCACTCGGATCGAACGGCGTGCAATGCCGACACTGGCCGATGTGGCTGCCCGCCGTCGCGCCGCTCTCCGCGATCAGTTGCGCGAGGTGGTGGCAACCTCCGATCTTGACAGCTATACGGCGCTGGTTGATGAGCTGGCCGCCACCCACGATCTGCGCACCTTGGCTGCGGCTGCAATCAAATTGCTGCTCAACGAAGCTGAGACCGAGCAGGTTGATACGATTACGCGCTTAGACCCTGCGCCTGCCGAACGCGCCGGACGGGCCGAACGCGCGTCGCGGGCCAAGCGAGGCGATACCGCTGAGCGGTCTCACCGTAGTGAGACGGGAATGGCGCGCATTCAGATCAACCTTGGTCGTAATGATCAGGTGCGCCCTGCCGATATTGTCGGCGCGATTGCGAACGAGGCGGGTGTGCCCGGTCGCAGTATCGGCGCGATCGAGGTGCGCGCGCGTGTGAGCTTTGTCGAAGTTCCCCGCCGCACCGCCCGGCAAGTATTGCAGGCCCTTAACCGCACAAGCTTGCGCGGCCAGCGCATCCGCGCGACCTTGGCCGATGAAACGCCGGTCGCGGCATAGGGGTGGGGCAGGAGCGACGTAGGGGCGGCGTAGGGGCATAGCGACGCTATGCCTCTATGCCGTCCTTTTTCTAGTGTGGTATAGTACAAGAAACGTGTTATCCGCTTATCCGCCTACCCTAGTAAGGAGGAGCGCAGCCCATGAGCGATGATCCGCGCGACATGCTGCTGCGCCGCGTCGCTGCTGATAATGTCGCTTTTGTGAATTTGCAGTTCACCGATGTGTTGGGCATCGGCAAGACCGTAACCATCCCGGTTGAAGAATTGCCCGATGCCCTCGACCACGGTGTCTGGTTCGATGGCTCGTCGATCGAGGGGTTCGCCCGAATGGTCGAGAGCGATATGTATCTCGTGCCTGATCGCTCGACCTATGCCGTAGTGCCGTGGGATCGGCATGAAGGTATGATTACGGCGCGCTTGATCTGTTCGGTCTATACTCCCGACGGCAAACCATTCGCCGGTGATCCGCGCAATGTGTTGAGCCGGATGCTTGACCAAGCGGCGGCAGCCGGCTACCGCTTCATGGTAGCGCCGGAGCTTGAGTTTTTCTTGTTCAAGACCGATCCCAACGGGCGTATTCTAGAGCCGCACGATAAAGCGGGTTATTTTGATGTCTCAACCGATCTAGCAACCCATATCCGTCGCCAGATGGCTCGCACCTTGCAAGCGATGGGGATTACGGTCGAAGCGGTGCATCACGAAGTCGCCCCCGGCCAGCACGAGATCGACTTGCGGTATGCCGATGCGCTGCGTTCGGCAGATCATCTGGTGACGGCACGAGTGGCGCTCAAGGCGGTAGCGCAGCTCAACGGTCTGCACGCGACGTTTATGCCAAAACCGATGGCCAGCGTTAACGGTAGCGGCATGCATGTTCACCAGAGCCTACTGGATGTCGAGAGCGGTAAAAATCTCTTTGCCGATCCCGATGATCCCTACGGTTTGTCGCCGCTTGCCCGTCATTTCATTGCCGGCCTGCTGGCCCACGCTCGCGGGATGTGCGTCTTGCTCGCACCGCTGGTCAATTCCTACAAACGGCTTGTGCCCGGATTCGAGGCGCCGGTGCATATTTCGTGGGGCCGCACCAATCGCTCGGCATTGGTGCGCGTGCCGCGCATCACCGCCGGTCGCTATCAAGCGACGCGAATCGAGCTGCGTTGTCCTGATCCGGCCTGCAATCCTTACCTTGCATACGCAGCGATGCTGGCCGCCGGCCTCGATGGTATCAAGCGTAAATTGCCGCTGCGCGACGCTGCCGAAGAAGATCTCTTCCACGTTGATCCGCGTGCGCGCGGGTTGGCGACATTGCCAACCTCGCTCGGCGCGGCGCTTGATGCCCTTCGCGAAGATGAGGTCATTCTCGAAGCGATTGGCCCCTCGGTCGCCGAGCGTTTCCTCGATGCCAAACAACAGGAGTGGGAGAGTTACCGTGCTTACGTGTCGCAATGGGAAATTGACCGGTACTTGGCTATTTTCTGATCGCGCATAACCGCAGCGGGTGAGCAATCACTTGCCCGCTGCAGTCGTAGGGTCTGTAGATTGGGCGAGGCCGTCAAAAAACGTGGTGATGATCAGATCGGCAATCGCCTCCCCCTGCTCGCCAATCCTCGCCTGCTCGGTGTGGAAGAAGGGGTAGAGCATACCCATCAACAACCACGTGGCTACATGGGGGTCAACCGGACGCAATTCACCGCGGTCGATGCCGGCCCGGATCATCGCCGTAATCGGCGCAATCAGACCGTTGGCGTAGCAGCGTTCGACACTGGTGCGCGCAGTTTCGCTTAGGCGCGGCAGATCGTGGTTGCTCAGCCGTACCAACGCGCGCTGGGCCGGCGCTTGGGCAAAGAGTCCACGCACGAGCGCCGTCAATTGCGATCGAGTATCTGGTTTGCATTCAGCAGTGGCGACGAGCGCTGCCATCTCATCGGCCCAATTGGTCAACACCGCCACCAGCAGGTCTTCTTTATCACGAAAGTGATGGTAGAGACCAGCTTTCGATAAGCCTGCCGCTTCGGCAATTTCACGCATAGCGATGCCTTCGTAGCCATACGTGACGATTAATCGCGCTGCTTCGTCAATAATCCGGTTGCGGATTTGCTCAGAGTTATGTTGCCGGTTCATAGAAGTTTATGGTTGGGCACAGCAGCGCTGCGCCCGTACAGCTCTTTATGAATGCGCATGGGCCAGTGCACTAGCACGCTCGGCAGCCCGGCTCTTGAGACCTAAGGCGGCCAAGGTAAGTAGGAGCATAACGATTCCGATCGAGAAGAATGCTAACCCGTATCCCCCTACCGCGCCGCCGCCAGCGGCTGCGATCAGACCGACCAACACCGCTCCTAAAAGCTGGCCGCTGCCCATCGTGACGGTTAGCAACCCTTGTGCCGCGGCCCGTTCGTTGGCCGGTACCTCATTTAACAGAATATACCGTAATGCCGCTCCAAGCAAGATCGCAAGCCCAATCCCCATCACGACCGAGGCAAGGTAGAAGGCGATGATGCTGGCCGGCCAGCCGCCGAGAATAATGAGTCCAATCCCACTAAAGACGACGCCAATGGTAACAACGATCCGCGAGCCGAATTGATCAAGCATCCGTCCCGATACTGGTGAACCAACCGCCATCGCTAACACCACCGGCAGGAGCATGAAACTGGCAGTGGAGCTGCTCACACCGTAAGCTGCGGTTACCAGCGCCGGCACGAAGACAATCGCCGACTCGGCGATGCCGGCCCCGATCGCTAATGCTGCCGTCAGCCAGATTTGGCGTGAACGGAAGATCGTTGGTTGCAGAATCGGTTCTGCTGCTCGCCGTTCAACCGCGATAAAGAGTGGCACAAACACAATGGCGATGATCAATGCGCCGATTGCCAGCCACGGCAATTCGCCTGCCCGCAATAACGCCGGATCGAGTTCGGTTAAGCCGTAAGCTAAACCGGTGAGCATGACCGCCAGCGTCGCCAACCCGGCCACGTCAAAGGGCGCAGTGGTGTCACGTGTCCGTCCCGGCAGCAGCTTAGCGCTGAAGGCGATGAGTATGGCTGCGATCGGTAAGTTGATTAAGAAGAGCCACTGCCAACCGAGCAGCAATAGCAAGCCGCCAAGGATCGGCCCAATGAGGAATGCGATCCCGAATACCGCACCGATCAGACCGAGCGCCGAACCGCGCCGTTCGGGCGGAAAGGTATCGCCGATCACTGCGCTAGCGACTGGAAAGATGCCACCGGCACTAAACCCTTGGACGAGACGCCCAACTAGCAGGATGGGAAAGGATGGCGCAAGCGCCACGAGGAGCGAACCAAGCGCAAAACCGCTCAGACTGGCAATGTACAGCGCTCGCCGGCCAAACCGGTCTGAGAGGGCAGCAATCGGCGGTGTGCCGATCAAGTTCCCCAATACATAGATCGAGAAGACCCACGACAATGCCCGCTCATCGGCGCTAAAGACCGTTTGAATTGATGGCAAGGCCGGCCCAACGATGGCAATGTCGAGTGCTGCCATCAATACGCCGAAGAAGAGCAAACCGAGGATTTGGTTGCGTTGGCGTTCGTTTGCCATACGTGAACATACTCCTTTGTTCCACCTTTGTTCCATGAAAAGAACCGACCGACCGGTCGGTAAGTAATATAGCATAGACGCCGCTCCTTGTCTACCGGCCGGCCGGTTGGGAAATCAAAGACCGTAGCTACGCACGGACGTGTGCATCGGTATCACCGATAATGACCCGTGCGTCTCTCCAACGACGATTGCGCCGGACGAGCCAATGGCCGGTGTGGTACAATCGGGCGAGGGTTCGTTACTGCACAATGGTTGGCCGATGCAAATCACACTCAACATCGAAGGCATTCACGCCGATACGCCACTGCCGTCGCTCTGGCGCGTGCGCCAGCGTTGGCAGACAACGCCGCTGGCCGATGTGGCGGCAGCGGTGCGCGCCGAGCTCGACCGGCTAGGACTAGCGGCGCAGCTTCGATCCGGTATGCGCGTTGCCGTCACTGCCGGTAGCCGCGGCATCGCCAACATTGTGCCAATAACCGCTGCTGCGGTGCGCTGGTTGCGCGACCACGGTGCTGAGCCGTTTGTCGTGCCGGCTATGGGCAGTCACGGTGGTGCGACGGCTGAGGGTCAAACGGCGCTGCTCGCCGCACTCGGCATGACCGAGCAATCGATCGGTTGCCCGATTCGGGCCACGATGGAGGTGGTTGAGTTAGGACGGATCGCCGATGGCACGCCGGTCTATATGGATCGTTTTGCCGCCGAAGCAGATGGCGTGTTGGTGATTAATCGCATCAAGCCCCATACCTCATTCAGAGCGCCAATTGAGAGCGGATTGGCCAAGATGTGCGCCGTTGGCTTAGGCAAACGCCAAGGAGCCGAGATTGTCCATCGCACGGCGGTCTATGGTCTGAAAGAGCAACTTGTGCCGATGGCGCGCGTGGTGGTTGAGCGTGGCAAAGTGCTGGCTGGTCTGGCGATTCTCGAGGATGCACGCGATCAGACGGCGGCCATTGTCGCGCTCCCTCCCGCCGAGATTGGCGGTGCTGGCGAAGCGGCGCTGCTTGCGCGCAGCAAAGAGATGGTGGCGCGCTTGCCGTTCGACCGGCTGGATGTGCTGGTTGTTGACCGGATTGGGAAGAATATTAGTGGCACCGGCATGGATACCAACGTGATCGGGCGGTTGCCCATCCCCGGCGAACCGCCGCCGGAACGCCCTGTCATTCATGTGATCGTAGTGCTTGATCTAACCCCTGAAACGCACGGCAATGCCAATGGGATCGGGTTGGCCGATATTACCACCGCGCGTCTTGCCGCGAACATCGATTTTCATGCCACCTATGTTAATGTCTTGACTGCTGGGCTAGTCGGTCTGTGTAAAGGCAGCTTACCGATTACCTTGCCGACTGAGCGCGATGCGGTAGCGATGGCAATCAAGACGTGCGGCCAGCCTGATCCGGCGGCGGTACGGTTAGTGCGCATTCCTGATACATTACATTTGGAAGAGTTGCTGGTCAGCGCAGCTTTGCTACCGGAGGTCGCTGCCCATCCCGATCTCGACGTGCTTGGTCCCGTTGAATGGGTGCTTGATAGCGCCGAAGGATAGATTTGCAATGCCACACCATCTTCTCCACCATTGGGACGAACCGGCACTTGATGCGTGGGAACGGGCTGCACCGTTACCCGCCGATGATCCGCACGCGCGGATTGCGCTGATCAGTCCACCGCTCGCAGTGGCTGAGGCGGTTGCCATCATTCCGAGCTGGGCCGCCGATACCCCATCTGAGAGCTGGATCGAATTGCAACTACGCGTGCAGCAGGACAGTCAGTGGAGTGGTTGGTACCGCTTGGCGGCGTGGGACGATACCGGCGCGCGGCGTACCAGTTTTGACGCGCAACGGAATGAACGTGGTTTTGTCGCCATCGATACCTTGCAACTGGTGACGCCAGCGCAAGCAGTGCAGGCGCGGGTGTTGCTCTGTGGCTTGCCCGGCGCCGATATGCCTGCATTGAGCGATCTCTTTCTCTGTATCACCACGACCGAGTCGCCTGCCCCACCTTCCCAGCCGTCAGCCCGTTCAGCCATTGCGCTGCCACTCTTGCTCTGTCAGTACGACTATCCCGGCGGCGAAGGCTGGTGCAGCCCAACGGCGGTTCACATGGTGTTGGCCTATTGGCAGGCGCAATTGGCCGATCCGCGTCTTGCCCCCTTCGCCGATGGCGCGACGTTGCCTGATCTCACTGCGGCTGGCATCTTCGATCCGGGTTGGGAAGGCACCGGCAACTGGTCGTTCAATACGGCATTCGCGGCGCGCTTTGGCATGCGCGCTTACGTCACCCGTTTCGATACGCTCGAACAAATCGGGCGCTGGACCGCAGCCGGCGTGCCGGTGATTATCAGTTTGGCGTGGGAAGCGGGCCAGATCGACGATGCGCCGAGCCGCACCAGCGGTCATCTGACGGTGGTGCGCGGCTTTACCGATACGCACGCGCTGATCGCTGAACCAGCCGGGCGCGACCGGCTGCTACGCGCGTACCCGCAAGACCAACTAGCGGCGGCGTGGCAGGCCAATTCAAGCGGGACGGTTTATCTGATCTATCCGCCCGATTGGCCGCATCCTGCACCCGGGCCAGACGATGCGTGGGTCTAGACCTCTTCACCATGTGGGCATAGCGCCGTTATGCCCTTATGAGACGTTATGCATATTCTGATGCTCTCGCCCTATCCGCCGTATCCGCCGCGCGGCGGCGGTGCGTTGCGGATCTACCATCTGCTGCGCGGGTTAGCGGCTCGCCATACGGTCACACTGCTCTCTTTCGCCCCCGACGAAGCGGCGGCACAAGCGATGCAGCCGTTGCGCGATCTCGCCGATGTGCGGATCGTGATCGGGCCGCTGGCCCGCTCGTTGAGCCAGCGCGCACTGACAACATTGGTAAGCCCTTGGCCCGATATGGCGCTACGCAACGCGAGCACGGCCTATTCGGCCACCTTGGCTGAATTATTGGCGAATGAGCAATTTGAGGTAGTGCTAGCCGAGAGCATCGAAATGGCACCGTACCTGTTGCAGGCGCGCCATAGCGGCGCGCGTCTAGTGCTCGACGAATTTAACGCTGAGTACCTGCTCCAACGCCGCGCCGCGCTCAACGACCTACGTCGTGCGCCGCGTCCTAAAGCGATAATTGGCGGCGGCTACTCGTTGATCCAGTGGTTCAAGCTAGCTGCCTTCGAGCGGCACGTGTTGCAGACCATCGATCGCGCTCTGGTGGTTTCGGCGGAAGATGCCGCAGCATTGCGCCGGTTAGCGCCAAATGCCCAGTTGCACCTTGTTCCCAACGGCGTCGATTGCAGCCATTTCGCGCCGTTGGCTGCGCTGCCCACCAACGATCTCATCTTCATTGGCACGCTCGACTACCGACCCAACGTCGATGCCGTCCTTTGGTTTACCCATGAGGTGTTGCCGCGTATCCACCAGCACCATCCAGCTCTACGTTTGCGGCTCATCGGGCGCCGGCCCCATCCGAGCCTGATCGCGCTTCACGACAACCAGACTATCATCGTCACTGGTGAAGTCGCCGACACTCGTCCGGCGTTGGCTAGCGCTGCTGCAGTCGTCATCCCAATGCGGATTGGGGGTGGTTCGCGGTTGAAGTTGCTCGAAGCGCTGGCGATGGCCGCGCCGGTGGTGAGCACCACTATGGGGGCAGAGGGGATTCCCGGCTTACGTGATGGCGAACATCTGTTGCTAGCCGATACGCCAGAAACGATGGCAGTGGCGGTAAATCGGTTGGTCAACGACCGGCCCTTTGCGCAACGGCTTGGCCAAGCAGGCCGGGCCTTCGTCTGCGCCGGCTATGACTGGTCAAAGATCGTGCCGCAGCTCGAAGCAGCGTTACAGGCGTAGCATAGGAAAGGCGCTAAGCACGCAAAGGGCGCCAAGGGGGTAACGCAAAGGGCTAAAACGATCATGTGCGAAGAAGCGCGACGATATGGCGTTGGCATACAGCGCATCCTGCTCTTCGGTAGCCGTGTGCAGCGATGGGGATTTTTTGCTGATCGTGGATCAGCTAGCATCATCCTCGCCCTCTGTGGTGCAAAACCTTTAGTGAAACATAGCATCCGATATGTTTCACTGCTTTTGCATTTCTTTCTCCTTCGAGCGGTGCTGTATTCGCTGCAATCCGAAGACCACGTCGCACCTTCCGAACGCCACGCGCGTCGCTTAGCTTCCAACCCGTTCACCAAGGGTAATCATTCGTGGGCCAGCCACTTTAAAGATTCACGCCTCGGCCCGTGTCCCACAACCGCCGCACACCCCGCTGAACTGCTCATCGCTGCCGCCAACCTCGCCGTTCTCTTACAGACGATGGTGCATCCGAGCACGTAGGCGGATGGATCGCTTCGATCCCGTCGGCAAGGAGAAACGTATAGCAGATAACGCCGTCGGTGACCGCTGGCCGATACGGTTCACACGACTGGTGAGCTGGATCAGGCAAATGATCGCCTAGTGCCTACCAGAGATGCAGTGTGCTTGGATGGCCGTAGCAAGCCGTAGCAAATCGACCTCTCGCGTGCTGAGGCTGCATTGATCACTTCTGACGGAAAAGCAACTTCGATGAGTTTGCGGGTGGGCATAGCAAAGACCATTTCTACCAGAAAAGTTCCCGATGACCCACTTATCCGCTGCTGGGCTGTTCCCAGATCCCAAAACGCTTGATCACAAAAGACACCTTTTGTTTCAGCTTGCTGCCGGGGACAAAGCAGATCCCGGTATGCGCTACCTGTTGCCCGGGGTAGTCCTGCCATTCGCGCCCGACTAGTGGCTCGATCGCACCATCAGCACTGACACCATCGGCAAGCGTGTGCGCCAGCAAGACCTGACCCGCTTCGATCTGGAGGACGGGACGCTCGTTCCGGCCATCAAAACCGATCTGTCCAAACAGGCGGGCATCATCAGCGACTGGTTGACAATGGATTAGCGCCAGATCACCCCAGCCATAACCACGTTCGCCCCCAACCTGTAGCCGTTGACAGGCAGTCTGCCAGGGGAGGGTACAGGTGTCGGAGGCGAAGACATAGCCGACAACAAAGACGGGTTCGCCAGTATCGATGGTATACGGTGCAAGAAACTCCACTTCGTGCAACAGACCGCTTTCCGCCGACTGTTGTGGGTAGTTGAGCGCCGTACTGTTGTAGCTGCCTGAGAAGCGGTAGCGAAAGCGCGACGGATCTTCCCACGGCCAGACTACCTGATACGCATCACCGGTCTTGGTTGCGGGATAGAAATAGCTGTAGGCAAGGTGCTGGTGAACCTGCTCACCAACGTCACGGTACGTCTGCGCCTGAGCAACCGTTCCGTGTTGGCTTGCCCAATCGCGCGTCAAGCGCATCGTCACAGCGCCCCAGAACACCCGCCCGGTAATGTAGGGCCGCGTGCGCTGCACATTACCTACCTTGTTCCAACCCATATGGACAGGCGCGCGCAGGCGAAAGACAACCTGATAACAATGCCATGCCATGCACACATCCTCAATCGCGCGCTTTGGCGCCATAGCGAGCGTAGATCAGCATCTGCTCCAGCGTTTCCTTTGCCAGCAGCAAGCGTTCCAGATCGACTGTTACCGTGTCACTGACGTGCTTCAAAATCGTTTCAGCGTTATCGTCAGCCGGTTGCCCCCAATCAAAGCCGAGACCATCGAGGAGACCGAGCATCTCTTTGACAACAGCCTTACCATTTTCTTTCTCCTTCGCCAGCAAATAGAGGAAACAGGCATAGACCCCGTCTTCCTGAAGGATGCCCAATGCCTTGGTGATCGTATTATCGACCTCGCTGGACTTTTTCGATTTGGTAGCCTCGATGATGCGCTGGGCATGGTGCGCCGCCAGTCGATCAAGATTATGCATTGGTCTGCTCCTTGCCAAACTCGTACGTGATCGGCTCGCCCACGAGCGCCATGCGGCCAAAACCGCGCGTGCCCATACCGCCAACGCCCAGCCATTCGATCATGCGCAAGCCAGCCTTGACGACATCCACCGGGCCTGACCAGGCGCCACCCGGCAGCGGTTCGCCGTGCTTCGTCTGCTGCACGACTGAAAAGCCGCCGCGATAATCATCCAGCACCACATCAGCGGTCAGAAACGTCGCGCGTGGCAGCGCCTCGTAGGTGAAGAGCGCCTTATCTTCGGCGGCGCCGCGTTCCGGGTCAATCGCCACCGAGGT
>NZ_CALFBQ010000035.1 GCF_937951745.1 uncultured Chloroflexus sp. | reverse complement strand
TTGCCGGCTTGAGCATTGCAGCCATCATTGGCCTGCTGCGCGGCGCGTGTACGTGGCCGGCAACCCTATCACGCTGGCAACAGCGCTGGATGTGGCTCTGTCTCATCGCCGTCATCGTGGCATGGGTGGCGCTGTTTGGCCGGTTGCATCCGTTACCGATAGAAGGCCGGCCGCATATTCCGCGTGGTCGGTACTTGTATTGGGCGATCGTACCAACCATCTGGTTGGTCGGGTTAGGATGGCAACAGCTCTGGCCGGAACGGTGGCGCCCATACACGCCCTATATCTTGCTGGCCATTGTGGCTATCTGCGATGGAGCGGCGCTGATTGCGATCATATTCTTCTACTACAATTGACGAATAAAGTCACTGTCTGCTACAATCACTTTGGTATCTCAAGCAAGTTCAACAGGCGACTCGATGGAAGACGAAATCGATCTGAAACCATATCTACGAGCGCTTTGACGCCGTTGGTGGATCATTATCGGCGTAGCAGTGGGGTTAGCGATCATTGTGGCTGTAACGGCAATTCTGCGGAAACCGCCCTATCCCTATACCGCTAGCTCCTCACTGTTGATTGTGCCGGCCAGCGCGCAAGTGACGCTTGATTCTCGTTTTACCAGCCACGACTCAATGCTGTTTACCACCACGGTGAACCAGCGTGAAGCGTTGCTCGCTCTGACGCGTGATGCAACCCTTGAAGAACAGGTAGCAACCACGTTGGCGATTGACTATCGACCCGGCGAGTTAGTGAACCGAATCGCGATTGATACGAACGGTGATCTGGTGCGGATCACAGCTCGCGCTGAGACGAGCGCCGAAGCGGAGCGGTTGGCAACGGCATGGGCAAAAGAATACGCCCGACTGGTTACCGAAACGTACACCCGTGATACAGCATCGCTCGCGCTGGTTGAACAGCAGTTAGCCGAAGCACAGATGCGGTATCAAGCGGCCCAAGCAGCGCTGGAAGCATTTATTGCCCAAGGCGAGATCACCACAGCCGATCAAGAAGTACGGCGACTGAGTGATTTGGTCAATAGCACTCGCTCGGCAGGGACCAATCGGTTTGCCGAGTATTTACGGCGGAGCAATGATTTAGAGCAGATCCTGCGTGATGCCCGCTTGCTGCGCGAACGACTGAACGGGCAAGCGGGTGATGAAGCCGATACTGCTGATGCTATCGCCGCACTGTTACTGAGAATTCGTAATTTGAGTGATCGGAGCGGTGACCGACCAATCTTACAACTCGATAGTTCGCTGACGAACAACACGACCGTGACGGCACTAGAGCTTGACCGGTTGATTGCTGCGCTTGAAGCGGAACAACGTGCTGTACGGCTTGAAGCAGAACGCTTGAGCAAGGTAGCACTTGAAGAACTCAGTCCAGCCGCAAGCAAACTCCTCATCGAACGGTTCAATGCGGCACAGGCCCGTTATGAGCAATTGGCCGCTCGCCAACGTGAATTGACCCGTACGCGTGATCAGGCGTTCAATCTGGTCGAAATTTTAATGCGGCGGATTGACGAGCTACGGGTTGCCGATGCCGCACCGCAAGTGACGGTACGTTATCTAGGTACCATCACCAATCCGGGAGTGACAATTGGCCGGCAAGCACTGACCCAAGCCGCAGTTGCCGCGCTGGCCGGAGTGGTGCTGGCGGCGGCGGTCATTGTGGCAATGGAAGCGATGGCACTGGCTCGGCGTGAGAAATCTCCGCAACTGAAACCCACCGGTGATTAAGCACACGGTACGCTGAAGCGAGCCAACCAGCAATCGTGCTGCGACGTAACGAATGTAACGAATAGTATCTTCTGATGAAACAACCGCTCATTTCCGTTATCATTCCCTGTTATAACGAAGCTGCCACGCTGCCAGCCATTCTGGCCCAAGTCGAAGCCGTTGAACTCGACAAAGAGATTATTGTGGTCGATGACCATTCGACCGATGACACGCCAACGATCCTTGCTGAGCTAGCCCGCAACCGTCCATACCTCACGGTCATTCGCCACCCACAGAACCGTGGCAAGGGGGCAGCGGTACGCAGCGGCTTAGCCCATGCCCGCGGCGAGATTACGATTATTCAGGATGCCGATCTGGAATATGACCCGCAAGACTACTACGAACTGGTGAAACCGATCGCGAACCGGCGCGTTGATGTCGTCTTCGGCAGCCGATTTCTTGGCCGCCACACCGGAATGTATTTTTGGAATGCGATCGGCAACAAGTTCCTCACCTTTTTGACGAATTTTCTCTTCAACTGCTGGATCTCTGACATGGAGACCTGCTATAAGGTGGTGCGCACCGACATTTTGCGTGATTTACGGCTTGAGAGCAACGATTTTCGCATCGAGCCGGAAATTGCCGCCAAGGTGTTGCGGCGCGGCTACCGGATTTACGAAGTGCCGGTGAGTTATCTGGGCCGCACTTACGAAGAAGGCAAGAAAATGAAGCCGATTCAAGGGTTTTACGCCATCTTTGCCCTGTTGAAATATCGGTTGTGGGCTTGAGCAGCAGGCGACATTGGGTCATCACTGCGGTAATACTTGTGCAATCAGATAATTTGTGATACAACACTCAGAGAAGGCAGGCGTTGGGCCTGCTGCCATTCCGCGGAGGGGCGGGCGGCGCGGGAAGTTCCCGGCACGCTCGCTTTTCGTTCGCCACGAGGAGCGCATGCGAGTTGCGATGCTGAGTGTCCATAGTAGCCCGCTGGCCCGATTGGGCGGCAAAGAGGCGGGCGGGATGAATGTGTATGTGCGTGAATTGGCCCGTGAACTGGGCCAACGCGGGATATTTGTCGATATCTTTACCCGCAGCCAAGATCACACGATGCCAACCGTTACGCCGATCGGCCGAGGAGTGCGCGTGATTAGTCTACACGCCGGCCCAGCAGCGCCTTACGACAAGAATCTGCTCTTGACCTACTTACCAGAGTTCGTCAACCGCGTGCGGTGTTTTGCCGATGGTGAAGATCTAAGCTACGATCTGATCCATAGTCACTATTGGTTGTCAGGGGAAGCAGCGCTCCGCTTACGGCGGGTCTGGCGCGCACCAGTGGTCCAGATGTTCCATACGCTAGGTGCAATGAAGAACCGGGTAGCCCGCTCGGATGAAGAGGTTGAAACGAACCGGCGGATCGCGATCGAGCGTCGGTTGCTGCGAGAAGTCGATGCAGTGGTCGCCGCTACCCCGCTTGATCGAGCGCAGATGGTGTGGCATTATGGCGCCGATGCAAGCCGAATCCGAGTGATTCCGTGCGGTGTAGATCTACGTCGGTTCCAACCGGGCGACCGCACAACGGCGCGCACCGAGCTGGGGATGGCCCACGACGCAATCATACTGGTTTGTGTCGGAAGGATGGAGCCATTGAAAGGTATGGATGCACTCATCCGAGCAGCAGCTCGGTTGAGTACCCGCCATCCCGACTGGCGCGAGCGCTTGCAGGTGGTGTTGGTGGGCGGCGATAGCGAGACGCAAACAGAACGTTGGAACAGTGAACAGCGCCGGCTTGATGCCTTGCGCCGCGAGCTGGGCATAGTGAGGCAGGTGCGCTTTGTCGGCGCGCAACCACAAGAGCAGTTGCCGTTGTACTATGCCGCTGCTGATGTGGTGGCCGCCCCTTCACACTACGAGTCGTTTGGGCTAGCAGCACTGGAAGCGCTAGCTTGCGGTGCGGCAGTAGTCGCCTCCAATGTCGGCGGGTTGGCGCTCACGATCGAGGATCGACGCAGCGGCTTACTGGTACCACCTGATGATGATGCGGCACTAGCCGCACAGATCGAGCGCATCTTAACGGACTCAGCATTGGCCGCGCAACTACGTGCGGCGGCGGTGCAACGCGCGGCTGAGTATGGCTGGCCGACAATTGCTCGGCGTATTACTGCGCTCTACGATGAGCTGATGCTGGCACATGCGGCGATCTGGTCGGCTCAGCGATTGGTGCGAGTATCGTGAATCGAACACGGGCATTGATCATTGTCGGTCTGCTCTACTTGGGTGTCGGGTGGATCTTGTCGGCAATTGGACCGAGTCTACCCGGCTTGGCAACACAAGTTGGACGGGCAGTGACCGATCTTGGAGCGGTGTTTACCGCCTTTTCGCTCGGTGGCGTGCTGGCGTCAGTTGGCGTAGGAGCGGCTATCGGGCGGTGGGGCATGCGCGCAGTGATTGCGTTGGGCGCAGCCTGTATGAGCGGCGGAATGCTCATTGCCGGATTAAGCCCATTCCTGTTTGGGATGCTCGCCGGCACGCTGATTGCCGGTTTCGGGTATGGCGGGATGCTGGCCGGGGGCAACCTGCTGGTTGCCCGCTTGTACCAAGGCGGCGCTAGCGCACTCAATGCGCTGAACCTCTTTTTCAGCGTTGGCTCAATCGGCGGGCCGTTGATTGTGGCGGCAATGATTACCTTCTTTGACCGACCACAAGCGGCGATCTGGATCGGGGCGTTGTTGATGGGTGTGTTGGTATGGCCCGCGTTGTCGCTGCAAGAACCAACGCAAGCGCCGGCAGCGCAGATGAATGGCGCCCCCCGTTGGTTGGCGGCAGTGATGTTTGGTATCCTGATGTTTACCTATATCGGCACCGAGATCGGGATCGGCGGTTGGATCGCGTTGATCCTCGAGCGTGGTGCCGGCTTAGCAGCACCAATCGCGGCATTGAGCACTAGCCTGTTTTGGGGCATGTTGACCGGTGGCCGCTTGGTGGCGACGATTTGGGGCGACCGGTTGGGGCCATTGCGCTTGCTTTTGCTCTGCTTGAGCGGGCTGGGGCTGGGTGGTGCATTGTTGTTCATTGGCACAGCCCAACCTGAGCTAGCACTGGCAGCAGTGGCGCTCATGGGTATGGCCTGCGGTCCCATCTTCCCGACCACCATGTTAATGATCACGCGAGCAGCCGGACGGAGCGGTGCAGCGTTGAGCGTAGCGTTGACGATCGGCACCGGTGGTGGTTTGTTTCTGCCGGCGCTGTTTGGGTTGCTGATCGGCTGGTTTGGCCCGCCGGTCGGGGCGCTGCTGGTCGTGATTGACGCGACGTTGATGGTGGTCATGTTGGTGGTGGCCCGGCATGGGATGAGCCGTCCGCCAGCGATGGCCAAATCGCCGGCCTGATGGCATAGGGGAGCGGCGCACAGATGGGCGCCTCACGAACAGTGTCAAGACCATGATTGCCATCGATCTAAATTGCGATTGCGGCGAGAGTTACGGCGCGTTTCAGGTGGGTGATGACGAAGGGATTCTGCCCTTTGTCAGTTCGGCAAACGTGGCGTGCGGCGGACATGCTGGCGATCCCGTCGTGATGCGCCACACAGTGCGGCGCTGTCGCGAGTTGGGAGTAGCAGTCGGCGCACACCCTAGCTATCCCGATCTGTACGGGTTTGGCCGACGCGTATTACCGCTATCGCCAGACGAAATCGAGGATTGGATA
Source organism: uncultured Chloroflexus sp. (assembly GCF_937951745.1). Lineage (GTDB taxonomy): Bacteria > Chloroflexota > Chloroflexia > Chloroflexales > Chloroflexaceae > Chloroflexus. Next base: position 28,749 of record NZ_CALFBQ010000035.1, on the reverse strand, counting down.
CTAGCTCAAATCGGCGCGCTGGCCGCGATTGCCCGCGCCGAGGGGGTCGAATTGCGCCATGTCAAACCACATGGCGCGCTCTATAATGTCGCCGTGCGTGATCACGCCGTCGCCGCGGCCATTGCCCGCGCTGTCGCCGCGTTTAGCCGCGAGGTGGCGCTGGTGGGCTTAGCCGGATCGGCACTGATCGCAGCTGGGGTTGAGGCTGGGCTGCCAGTACTGGCCGAAGCCTTTGCCGATCGAGCCTACGAAGCTGATGGCCAACTGCGTGACCGGCGACACCCCGATGCGCTGATCGTCGATCCGGCAGCGTGTGTGGCCCAGACCCTCAGGATTGTCCGCGATGGTATCGTGCTCGCGGTCGATGGCACGCCGGTTCGGTTACGCGCTGACACCATTTGTATCCACGGCGATACGCCGGGAGCGGCAACGCGAGCGGCAGTGTTGCGACAAGGATTGGCAGCGGCAGGAATTACGGTGCGGGCGCCGGAGCGATGAGCGGGCGGATTGACTTGATGGGCGAAGCGGCGCTGCTGGTGCGCTGGCCGGCAGAGCTAGCTGCGGCAGGCGCACCACTAGCGGCAATGACTGACCTGCAACGCGATCCGCTGCCGGGGGTAATCGATCTAGTGCCGGCGATCGATTCGCTGCTGGTGTGTTTTGATCCGCTCACAATCGATCGCACCCAGCTCACGGATCGTTTACATACGCTTGCAACGCATCCACCACTCACTGCATTGCCAACAGGACGCGAATTGGTGATCTCGGTGCATTACGGCGGTATCGATGGTCCCGATTTGGATGAAGTGGCCGCACAGGTTGGGCTGTCGCCGCAGGAAGTGATTGACCTTCACACCGCAACTGAGCAGCAGGTGTTGATGATCGGCTTTGCGCCGGGCTTCCCGTATCTTGGCTGGTTACCGCTGGTGCTACACCTTCCTCGCCGGGCCACACCACGAGTCGCAGTACCGGCCGGTTCGGTGGCAATTGCCGCCGGGATGACCGGTATCTACCCAACAACCTTGCCCGGCGGCTGGCATGTGATCGGTCGCACCGACGTTACACTGTTTGATCCGGCGGCAGATCCGCCAGCCTTGTTGCAGCCGGGTGATCGGGTGCGGTTTGTGAACGCAGAGACGCAACGGCGATAAATACAACGGCGCAAAGGGCGCCAAATTTGGGGGAGCGGATAGATATAGATGTTTCTGATCTGCGAACATTCCGTCTCAACCTGTGTTGATACGTTTTATCCGAACCGGACACTCATGTGGCTACCTTTCTCGACATCATTGCCCCCGGGCCACTCATGACCATTCAAGACGGAGGCCGGCCTGCCGCGCGGCGGTACGGGGTGCCAGCGGGAGGAGCGATGGATCGGTTTGCGCTAGCGGTGGCCAACCGTTTGGCGGGGAACCGACCAGACGCGCCGGCGCTGGAACTAACAGCCGGCGGCGTGCAGATCCGGTTTGGCGCGCCAATGCTGATCGGGCTAGCCGGTGCCGATCTCCAAGCTTATCTCGATGATGCGCCGCTCGCCCCGTGGTGCAGCGCGATCGCGCCGGCAGGCAGTGTGTTACGGCTGCACGGACGACGGGACAATTGGGGCGGGCGGACGTATCTGGCGATCGCTGGCGAATTAACAGCAGAATGGGCAGTTGGCGGCGCGGGCACATGTCTGGCCGGCGGTTTCGGCGGTTATCAGGGGCGCGCATTGCGAGCCGGCGACCGGATTACCGTGGAGCCTCGCTCATTCACCGCCGCCGATGGCATGCGGTGGTGGCCAGTCGAACGCAGACCAGCATACTGCGCGCAGCCGCACTTGCGCGTCTTACCCGTCCCGCAGCATACCATGCTGCCGGAGGCATGGGAACAGTTGCTGAAGACGACGTTTCAGGTCGATCAGGCGGCCAGCCGGCAGGGGTATCGCTTGGCCGGGGCAACGTTGCCCACTCATCAGCTCTCGCTACCGTCGTTTGGCGTCGTACCGGGTGCGATCCAAATACCGCCCGATGGCCAGCCGATTCTGTTGCTGGCTGACGCCCAAACCACTGGCGGCTACCCGGTGATTGCCGTCGTGATCGGGGCCGATCTGCCACTAGCGGCCCAACTCTTGCCCGGCGACCGGCTCGCATTTGTTGCCACTGATCTAGCAACAGCACACGCGGCGCTAGCCGAGCAGGCGGCATGGCTTGCCACCGGCCCGGAGGATGACGAGAGCGGCGAGCTGTTGGCCCAAGCCGGCGCAATCGGGTAGACCGGTCACGCCATTATCGCAATCATTGCATTGCTCAGCACCAGCACTAACACGACAGCCGATGCAGCCGGCCCTGCCCAGCGATTGAGGCGAGCAAAGGGATTACGTGCTCCGAAGAGAAGGTGTGTCACTACGGCTGTCACCAGCCCAAGGAATGGATGCAAGATAAATGGAAAGCTGAGAAAATACGAGATACCGGTAAAGATACCAACAAGCCAATAGATTAACCCTAGCGTGGCTTGGATGTCGATCAAGACGGGAAAGATCCGCGCCACCGGGCTACGCGGCGCGTTAGGCCGGTAGGTAAAGGCAAGGTAGAAGGCAGCAGCAACGATCAAGACCGACAACACCTCACGGCCAAAGATAGCGTGAACGTTACGAATTGTAATGAAGATTGGATCCATGATGCGGCTCCCTTATCATTAAACAGCGATAGCCACGACAAACCAACCAGCGCAGCGGCACAATCCGCTGCTAAGAACTGAACACCTTGGTTCACTACGTTCATCGTACAAATTTTCACAAGAGCTGTCAAATCGGCTCATTCTGACGAATGCGGCGGTAGAGGGCCTCAGTTTCGGGCAGCGGTTCTATCCCCAACTCTTCGCGCAACGCCTGCACACAGCGGGTATACGAACGCATCGCCTGCGAACGGCTACCGGCGCGGGCGTGAGCACGCATCAGCAACTGGTAAGCCTCTTCGTAGCAACGGTCGCGGCGCAACACCTGCTCGGCAATCTGGATCGCCTCGTTGTGGCGACCTTCGGCGCTCAGTTGTTCGGCGTAGGAAACAGCCGTCGCCAAATAACGCGCCAACAAGCGCTCACGCTCTTCAATCGTCCACGAATCGTAAAGCGATTCGGCAAGGTAATCGCCACGGTAGAGTTGAAGCGCAGCCTGTGCGCTGCGGCGAGCAAAATCGGGATCGGTTGTGGTTTGGGCGCCGCTGGCGCGCAATTCAAACTCATCAACATCGATCCATGCACCGAACGAGGGGGCAAAGCTATAGGCCAACCCTTGCCGGCGAATGAAGAACGGCGGCACCCGCGGCGGGCGATGGGGTTCGAGGGCCGCATTGAGCGTATTCAGCGTCACTTTAAACTGGCGCTCAGCGGCTTCGAGATCGGCATCAGGCCACAGCCATGCGCAAATCTGCTCACGCTGCACCCAATTCCCACGCATCGTCAACAGTAACTGAAAGAGCTGGCGGGCCTTTTCGCGTTGCCACTCGCGGGCTTGAATCTCTTGATTACCGCGCCACACCCGAAACGCACCCAGCATCTGCACGCGCAGGGTAAAGCCGGGATGATAATCATCAACCGTATCATCGGCGGCGATTGAGGGGAAACCCTGCCGGAGCAAGCGCATTGCAGTCTCGCGATGAGCCGGCATTGTACGCGCGCGCAACAGCAACGGCACCAATGCAGCAATATCACGCGGGCCAAACAGACTCGGGCCGATCAACACATTCTCATACCCATGTTCCACCGCCTCGCGCATCACCTGATCTATCAGCGGATCAACGCTCGCACCCCGGCCAGCGCGCAACGCAGCCAACGCACGCCACAGATGGACGAGGAACAGACCGAAGGTATCGTGGCCGGCTTGAAAGCGTTGCTCGGCCTGATCAAGCCATTCGTAACCGCGCGGATCATCTGCAACCAGCGTCACACTCCCCAACGCAAGCAGCATCAACGCCGCCACCCATTCATCGCCCGATGAAGCGGCCAGTAACAATCCTTCGCGAGCATCGGCTTCGGCCCGCGCCAAATCGCCGGCATGGCCGTGGAGCAAGGTCAAGCCAAGGTAGCCTTCAGCGCGGGTGCGAGGCACTGTCACCTGTTGCAGCAAACGCAAGCCGCGGCTGTAATGTTGGCGCGCAGCGTTATCGTCGCCGCGAGCGATCAATTGATAGGCATGGCCAAGGCGCAGTTCTGCTAGCGCTTCGGTCACAAGGTTGCTGCTCTGCTGAGCTTCGAGCAACATACGGTGGGCGAATGCTAGCGCCTGCGGGCCGACGCCAAGCATCGCATTGATCAGCGCCAGCAATAAGAGCGGTTCACGATGAGCGGTAGCGCGGGTAAACGGGTGTTCTGACCAGAGCCGTTCTTCGAGCAATTGGCGCGCTTCCCGCAACCGGCCAGCGCGCAGCAACAGGCGTGGCCGCAACGTTTCAGCGTGCGCAGCGTACAGATGCTCCAGACCATGCGCCATTGCCAGCTTACGCGCCGTCTGTTCAAGCCGCAGCCCAATATCAGCTCGACCACGATTCGCCCAATTCTCGGCCTGCATCAACAGCAGCTCGATCCGTTCTTCACCGCAATGGCGGGGAAGCAGTTTAAGCGCGCGGCGGAGCAAATCGGTCGCCGGCGCGGGTTGGACGGTATCGAGGTAGATCGACGCTTGGCCACGCAGACAGCGTGATTGGCCAAGACGATCGTTCTGGGCGGCAAAGGCGCGTTCCGCGCGCCGATAGGCGGCGAGCGCCGCCTCGAGGCGGTTAAGTTGATGGAGCGCAGCGGCCTGTATCTCAACCAATTCCGGCGCTTCATCGCTCGACAGCGCAAGCCGGCGCATCCAATCCAACACCGCCTCCGCCCGCCGCTCGGCGAGCAATGTCCGCGCAAGAGGGAGGAACGTGGACACAGCAGCCGGATCACCGGCAGCAATCTGATGGTACAGCGCACTCTCTCGATCGCCAGTGCGTTGAAAATAGGCTGCCGCTTGCCGGTGCAGCGTAGGCCACTCCGGATCAGCCGCGGCGCGGCGAGCCAGCCAAGCGGCAATAATTGGTTGAAAGCGCACCCCATGATCGCCGAAAGGTTCGACAAAAAGCCGGCGTCGGCGCAATTCAGCAATCAAGGCTGGGGCATTGAGCGCTGGATCAAGCGCCGAGCAAATACCGGGTTCGAGCCAACGCAGACCGGCGCTACGTTGGAGGCAGCGGCGCAACGGTGCGGGCAGCGGCGCCAACACCTCACGTTCCAGATATTCGTCAAGTGCTGGCGTGACGTGTTCGCGCAAACCCAACGAACTGCGCCAATCAGTAGCATCGAGCGCAATCCGTAGTGCCAGCGCCCAGCCAGCACTAAATGCAAGCAACTCATCGAAATCGGCTGGCAGCGTCCGTCCAGCCTGTTGCCAGAGGGCAGCAGCCTCATCAGACGTAAATGCCAATGCATCTGGCTCGACGAGCACCGCCTCACCACGGAGACGAGCGGTGGCGATCAGAGGCGAATCGGGTTCACGCCGTCCGGCCAAGACAAGATGCAACCGTGGCGGTTGGGCAACGATCAAGCGTTCGATCAGCGCACGCAAATCAGGGTGTTCATCGATCAGATGCGCATCATCGATAATCAGCAAGGTTTCATCATCGAGATCGCTAGTCAAGGCATTAATCAACGCATCGATTGTTGTCGGCGAGCGCTGAGTATCAAGGGGAGTCACACGACTTAGGGCTGCCGCGAGATGGCGCAAAAGGCGCGGAGGATCATCAGCGGCATCGGCACGGCACCACGCTGCTGGCCAGCCACCGTGAACAGCGAGTGCCGCTAGCGCGACCGTCTTGCCACTGCCGGGCGGCGCAACCACAATAGTCAACGGCGCATCAAGGGCTACCGCCAGCCGCTGCTCAACCCGTACCCGACGGACACGGTACAACGGGGCTGGCGGCGGCAGGAGCCGAGGCCGTAACAGGTATTCGTTATACTCATCTGTAACCGCTGGTGATACCATGAGGATGGCAGGGATCGTTAGTGCAATGCCTTGCATTGCCGTGATCATCATTAGGCAATGGACAGCATTGCCACTTCCATAACCGACAGATTCAACATTGCCTATTGTACACAGGGCCAGATACAATGCCAACGAACGAAGAACGCGAGCAACCCACGTCCAACCAGCCAATGCTGCCGGATTTGACCGATCCAATGTTCCAGTCGTTGCGAGCGTGGAACGAACTCCTCGCCGCCAGTACAGACATGGCCTTCGACATCGTCTTGAAAAACTGGGACTACAGTCGTAGTTTGCGCCATTCGACCGAGCAAGCAGTCGCCGACGCAATTCGCACCCAACAACGCTTGAGTCAAGAGATGATGCAGGCGTGGCAGGGCTACGTCGGCGACATTCAATCGATCATCGAACGCATGCGCAAATCGTAGTTCTTGCGCAGGTGATGGCTACATATACACACCGCCGTTAACGTTAATCTGCTGGCCGGTGATGTAGTCGCCATCGGCAGCCAAGAACACGACGGCCTTAGCAATCTCTTCGGGCAAGCCAAAGCGCCCCATTGGAATGCGGGCTTTGATCTGTTCTTGCACCTGTTCGGGCACTTTGGCCAGCATATCAGTGATGGTAAAGCCGGGTGCCAGCGCGTTGACCGTAATATTATGTTTCGCTAATTCAAGTGCTGCGGTCTTGGTGAAGGCAATAATACCGCCCTTTGACGCGGCGTAGTTGGCTTGGCCGAAATTACCGGCTTGCCCGACAAACGAGCTGATATTAATGATCCGCCCGTATTTGCGCTCGATCATGTGCGGCATCACGGCGGTGGTGCAGTAGTACACACTATTGAGGTTATTCTGGATCACGGTGCTCCAATCCTCATCGGTGAGCTTGCGTAAGGTGCGGTCGCGAGTGATACCGGCATTATTGACTAAAATATCAACGTGGCCCCACTGATCGAGCACCTGCTGCACCATCATACGCGCCTCATCAGCTCGGCTCACATTAGCCTGCACCGGCATCGCGTCACCACCAGATGATCGAATCGTATCCACCACTTCCTGCGCTGCGGCAGCGCTACTATTGTAATTAACCGCCACCTTAGCGCCCTCGGCGGCCAATGCCAGCGCAATAGCCCGCCCAATCCCGCGCGAAGCGCCGGTCACAATCGCGACCCGGCCAGCTAACTTGCCCATTGTTCTCTCCTACCAACCTTACACTTTGTTCCTTGAGCAGACGCCACGGCCCACACTATGGCGTCTGCTCGCAACGCACCTAATTGTAACGCAGTTACATACGCTCGAAGATCGCCGCAATCCCCTGTCCACCACCGATACACATCGTCACCAACGCATAGCGTCCACCGACACGATGCAACTCATAGATGGCTTTCACCGTCAGGATACAGCCGGTCGCGCCGATCGGATGGCCCAACGAGATACCACTCCCGTTAGGATTGGTACGATCCATAGGCAGACCCAGATCGCGAATCACGGCCAAGGCTTGGGCGGCGAAGGCTTCGTTCACCTCAAAGACATCGATATCATCAATCCGCAGACCAGTCCGCTCGAGCAGACGGCGCACCGCCGGCACCGGGCCAATCCCCATATACTTCGGATCAACCGCGACGTTGCTGTAGCCCACCAAGCGTGCCATTGGCTTATAGCCACGCTGTTCGGCGGTGGCCCGATCCATCAACACCACGGCGGCAGCGGCATCATTAATGCTAGAGGCATTGCCAGCGGTAACTGTGCCATCCTTGAGGAACACTGGGCGCAGCTTGGCTAACTTATCGAGACTGGTATCGCGGCGCACGCCTTCATCAATAGTGAACTGCGCAGTACCGCCTTTGACCTTAACCTCGACCGGCACGATCTGCTCAGTAAAGCGCCCCTCTTCGATCGCGCGGGCCGCGCGCATATGACTCTCGTAGGCCAATTGATCTTGATCTTCGCGACTAATGCCCCACTTCGCTGCCACATTCTCGGCAGTCACTCCCATATGGCAATCATCGAACGGATCGTTCAGCGCGCCGACCATCATATCGACAGCCTTCGCGTCGTTCATTCGGGCGCCGAAGCGCATCGCCGGCAGGCTATACGGACTGCGACTCATACACTCGGAACCACCGGCAACGGCTGCATCAATATCGCCGAGCAAAATATACTGCGCCGCCGAAACAATCGCTTGCAGACCGCTTCCGCACAGCCGATTGAGAGTCAGCGCCGGCACTTCGACCGGTAAACCACCGCGTACCGCTGCATAGCGAGCCATATACATATCGTGCGGCTCGGTATTAATCACGTGGCCAAAGACAACATGCCCAATTTCCTCAGGCTGTACGCCAGCCCGCGCCACTGCCTCGCGAGTTACCAACGCCGCCAATTCAGTCGGGGGATGGTCTTTGAGACTGCCGCCGAATGTGCCAATGGCCGTGCGCACGCCACTGAGCACAACGACCTCGCGCTTTTCGCTCATGACGACCTCCTTGCGACGGATCGCCGGGCGACTCCGCCGGTTGCTACTAATCCAAGGAACAGCTACAATTATACCAGTTTCGATAACACAATCAGGGAAAAGAATTGACCATTTCAAAGAGATGTTGCATGGCGTAACCCGGCTGTAACTTCATGTGGTATATTTCACGCACTTCGATATGAAACTGTCCCTTATCAGCACACAGCAGGAGGCTGGGCATGGCCCTACGCAGCGAAGCGATAAGCAATGCAGCACTAAAAGATGGTCGGCAGGTGACAATTCGCCCGTTAGTCGAAAGCGATCGAGCGGCACTCGCCGATTTTGGGGTAAGTTTACCCAAAGACGATCTCCTCTACCTCGAAGAAGATTTCACCAATCCCGAAATTATTGCTCGCTTGGCTAACGCCTCGCACGCCGAGAATTGGCGGCAAATCATTGCACTGGCCGATGATGGTTCGATCGTGGCCTACACCTCAGCACGGCGTGTGCCCGGTTGGTCAAACCACGTTGCCGAATTACGCCTGATCGTGAAACCGGGGTGGCGTCGGAGCGGGTTGGGAACGCAGATGGCGCAAGCCATTGTGGAAGCGGCGCGTGAATTAGGTGCTCAGAAGGTAACAGTAGCAATGCTAGCCGCTCTGAAGGCTGGGCAAGCAATCTTTTCACGCTTAGGGTTCGCTGTCGAAGGGCAATTGGCACGCCACGCTATTGATCGCAACGGCGAGTTGCATGATGTGGTGATTATGTCAGCCTTCCTGCGCGTGTGATAGTGATATAAGGGGGCGGGACTCTATCACGTCTCGCCCCAATCAATATATTCTTGAAATACGTTATGCCGAACCCGCTACGCCATCTCCCCGAAGAAATCAAGCGACCGCTACGCAGTGTGCGCAATCGAGTCCAGCAGATTAGAAACCTCGTTATCGTGGCACAGGTCGCTTCTGCCCCGTTTGCCAACGCGAGTCGCGTGCATTTGCTCCTTACGGAAGATCGAAGCGCAAAGGCGCGATGTGCATTTATTGCGGTTCGTTAGAACGCCACCGCTTATTATGGTTATACCTCACCAAACGAACCAATCTTTTTGACGCACAACCCAAGAACGTTCTGCATGTCGCTCCTGAACCATGCTTTGAGCCGATCTTCCGGCGCCGGTTAGGCGCAGGCTACCTCACTGCGGATTTACTCGATCCCCACGTCATGGTCAAAATGGATATTACCAATATTCAATATCCTGATGAATATTTTGATGTTATTTTATGCAGCCATGTGCTCGAACACGTGCCTGATGATCGCAAAGCAATACGCGAGTTTTGGCGCACACTCAAGCCAACCGGTTGGGCGATCTTGTTGGTACCGATTATGGCTGAAACAACCTTTGAAGATCCCACGATCGTTGAACCAAAGGAACGACTGATTGCGTTTGGGCAAGAAGATCATGTGCGTAAGTATGGCCGCGATTATATCGATCGGTTACGCGAAGCCGGGTTTACCGTATCGGTCACAACAGTAACTGATATGGTTCCCGATCACGAGGCGGCGCTGCGGATGGGGTTGACCGCCGAGAGCGGCGAGATTTACTATTGCACGCGCTAAGAGCGGGACGGTATCCCACTCCTGTGAATTGACAACCCGCATTCTTTCCTGCTATACTTGCTTCAATTGCAGAACGCTGCACTCATCCAGAGCGGTGGAGGGACCGGCCCGATGAAACCGCGCCAACCCGGCGGATCAACGCCTGACGGGTGGCAACTCCGGCAGCACGAAGCTGGCAGATGAGAGGAGAGCGGCGTCTTCTCGCCCTCGGCAGAAGCGCGTCATCTGATCTCTCGTCGCCCCGATGAGAGGTTTTTTTATGCCCACTAACCAGTCTCCCGGCCTCAGTACGGCCGCCGTCCACGCTGGCGAACCGCGTCAGCGCGCGTTCGACGCGATCACGCCACCTATTGTGCAGAGTGCCACCTATACCTTCCGCGATAGCGCCGAGTTGATCGCCTTTCAGGCGGGTGAACGAGAGCGCGACGAGTATGGCCGGTATAGCAACCCGACCGTGCGCGCCGTTGAAGCTCGCCTCGCAGCGCTCGAGTCACCGGATGCTCCGGCAGCAGCATTGCTCTGCGCTTCCGGGATGAATGCGTTGACCACCGTGATGTTGGCGATGCTCCCTGCTGGCAGCCATGTCATCTTGACTGACGACGGCTATCGCCGTACTCGTCAGTTTATCAGCACGATGTTAGCCCGCCTCGGGGTAAGGCATACGGTGGTGGCAGCAGCCGATCCGGCAGCCATCGCCGCCGCGATTGAGCCGGGCCGCACGCGCTTGATCGTTACCGAAGCGCCGACCAACCCCTATCTGCGGGTGATCGATCTGGCCGCAGTGGCGGCAATTGCCCGCGAACACCGGATCAAGACGGTGATCGATGCGACCTTCGCCACCCCCTACAACATGCACCCCCTCGCATACGGCATCGATCTCGTCGTACATAGCTGTAGCAAATATCTTGCCGGTCATAACGATCTGCTCGCCGGCGTTATCATTGGCCGTCCGTCGATCATCAGCGCCTTGCGCGAGACGCAAGGCATTCTCGGTGGAATCTGCGATCCACACGCGGCCTATTTGCTGGGCCGCGGCCTGAAAACGCTCGCCTTACGGATGGAGCGGCACAATCAGAATGGGCAGGCGGTGGCCGAATTTCTCGCCCGCCACCCGCGCGTGACCAAAGTGCATTATCCCGGCTTGCCCGATCACCCCGATCACGCCATTGCTCGCGCCCAAATGCGCGGGTTTGGCGGCGTGGTCTCATTCGAGGTGGTCGGCGATCTGCACAGTGCAATGACGGTCGTTGACCGATTGCGCTTGCCTTACATTGCCCCAAGCTTTGGCGGTGTGGAAAGTCTGGTTGAACAACCGGCGCTTATGAGTTACTATGAATTGAGTAGTGAAGAACGGCTGGCGGTGGGCATCCGCGACAATCTGATCCGGCTCTCGTGCGGGATCGAAGATGCGAGCGACCTGATCGCCGATCTGCAACAAGCCCTTGCCGACGAATAGCTTATGCACTCCACCCTGCAACGCCGGCTAGCCGCCGGCCAGATTGTGGTCACCGGCGAGATTGCGCCGCCCAAGGGGGCGGCCCGCGCGCACCTTGAGACCCTCGCCACGAACATTCGCGATTATGTTGATGCGGTCAATCTGACCGACAACCAGCGTGGCATTGCCCGCATGTCGTCGTTGGGGGGCAGCGTGATCTTACAGCAGCTCGGCATTGAGCCGATCATGCAGATGACCTGCCAGCACCGCAACCGGATTGCATTACAAGCTGATGCCTTGAGCGCTTCGGCGCTTGGGGTGCGGAACCTGTTAGCAATGACCGGCGATCATCCGCGCATCGGTGACCATCCCGACGCCAAGAATGTGCTCGACCTGAATTCGTTTCAACTGATCCGTATGCTGCGGACCCTGCGCGATCAGGCTACGTTTCAATCGGGTACACCACTCAAAGAAGCCCCCCACTTTTTTATCGGCAGCGTCGCTAACCCTAACGTCGAGCGAGCAGCACGACTAGAGAAGAAGATTGAAGCCGGCGCTGAATTTGTTCAGACCCAGTTAATCTTTGATGTAGCACGGTTTCGACACTGGATGGCCGATGTGCGCGCCGCTGGTCTGCATCAGCAGGCGTACATCCTAGCCGGAGTGATGATCTTGCGCCGTCCGCAGTCGGCAGTCTATTTGCGCGATAACTTGCCCGGTACACTCATGCCCGATACAGTGATCGAGCGGATGCAGCGCGCCACTGACAGCGAAGCTGAAGGCATTGCACTAGCGGCCGAACTGGTCAATGAATTACTGAGTATCGAAGGGGTGGCTGGTGTCCATATTATGTCGGTTGATTGGACTCGAGCAATCCCACGGGTGGTCGAGCAGGCCGGTTTGTTGCCGCGGCCGCCGGCGCCGGCGATTGCAGAGAATGTGCTATAACATATGGGAGGGACGATGCGTTGCATCGTCCTTAGTGTCTGAAGATAAGCGAGCAAATCAATGGCTATCATTCTCAAATCTCCAGCGCAGATAGAACTCTTGCGTGCCGCCGGCCAACTGGTGCGGCAGACGTTCAACGTATTGCGTGAGCATATCCGACCCGGCGTGACCACGGCTGAACTCGATGCGATTGCTGAAGAGTTTATCCGTTCTCACGGGGCTGAGCCGGTGTACAAAGGGTACGTCCCTGCCGGACGGCGTAACTATATCCCACCCTTCCCCGGCACGATCTGCGCCTCGATTAACGATGTGATCTGCCACGGCATTCCCAGCAAGCGCGACCGCTTACGCCAAGGCGACATTGTCGGAATTGACATTGGCCTGCGCCTAAACGGCTGGATCGGCGACGCCTGCGAAACCTTTGCCGTCGGCGAGGTCGATGACGAGACGCAGCGGTTACTCGATGTCACGCGCCGCTGTCTCGAACTAGGTATCGAGCAGGCACGAGTAGGTAATCCGCTGCGCGCGATTGGAGCGGCGATCCAGCGTTACGCTGAAGCCAATGGTTTTTCAGTCGTGCGCGAGTATACCGGGCACGGGTTGGGCCGTAATTTGCACGAAGAGCCGACGATTTTGCATTACGATGATCCCAACCAGACGCGGAAGATTGTCGCAGGAATGGTCTTTACCATCGAGCCGATGATTAATGCCGGTACAGCAACGACCAAGATCGATCGGGACGGCTGGACGGTACGCACCGCCGATGGCAAGCGTTCGGCCCAGTTTGAGCATACGTTGGCAATCTCTGACGAGGGGCCAATCATTCTCACCGCGTAGCCTAAGGGATGTTCAACGTAAAGGCACGACGGTCGCAGAGCACGCAAAGGATCTTGTCGGCGGGGTAGAAGACCGCTTTGGATCGTTTCCAAACATCCTTGGCGGCTTTGCGTTCACCAACCTTTGCAGCTTTGCTCACGTTGCATCTCTACCAGAGGAGCGAATATGACTCCGGAAGAAGAATTGATCGCGGCCTTAGCGAACGATGACAAGGAGCGGGCGAAGACCATTGCCCGCGAATTACACGCGCGAGGGCTTGATATGAGCGCAATTGAGGCGGCCTTGGCGAAACAGCCGCACCTTGAAGAACAGCTCTGGGCTATCTTCAACGATGTCATCCCGATATCGCGGCGGGCATTGAAGCGGCGCGCGATCCGGGCGGCTGAAGAACGCGATTGGGGTGATTGGCAAGAAGGTCGTCGCCGCTAATCTCAATGCACGCGATACAGCACGATCGTCTGTGCGCCGCTTTCATCGCGCAGCATGATTTCGACTTGATCGGGCCGGACAATACCGCGTGAGAGGGGATCGTAGTTTGCAGCACCTTCAACGTAATAGTAGTAGATGCTACCCTCGTAGCGAAAACCGCGGATGTTGCTAGCCCGGATTGCTACACCCGGCTTTATTTCAATCAACGGGTCGAGGATCGCACCACTGAGCCGGCCCTTGATTTCATGGGTTAGCGGCGTTAAATCTGGTGTGGCAGCCAACGGGGTGCGTGATGGCGCAGCACTCAGCAACCAACCTAGCACGCTAACGAGCAAACACAGCTCGATGCCAACCATCAACAGAAAGAGGTTGAACCGCTGTGTGCCGAGAAACCGCTTGATTGTGATACGCTGCTCTGCGCTAACCGACACCATCGGCTTGATCATACCAATTCTCCAACGTAGTTGCTGCCAAATTGTCACCAGTGGCTGCGATGAAGAAGAGAGCGTAGGTATTGGTAGTTTAGCAAACTACTGTTACCAATGCCATAGGTCGCTGGTCATATTTCGCTGAGAAATATCAACGTATCTGAGAAGTTGTCGGCCGCAGGAGCCAAATCACCCTACCACTGAGAAACGCTGCAAGCGCAGATAAACACGGCGAGACACCACATTGCATTTACATTACGCTTACATACAACAGACGAACAGGTTCGGCAAAAAGTTTCAAGGAGTGACCATGCAGGTTTGGAACGTAGCTAGATTGCGCAACGGCATCGCCCTCCTTGGTGGTGCGATCAGCGGGTTGCTCATCGCGCGGCTCGTGCTCAAGGTGCTGGCGGCGCGACCTGATAGCCCTACAGTTTCGTGGCTCTACACCCTGACTGCACCGTTGGTTACGCCGCTGGCAATAATCGACCGCGATCAACCGCGCTTTGGCGCCGTGGTAGAGTTCGCGACGGTAGCCACTCTGATTGTGGTGATCAGCGTCACCGCACTGAGTTGGGTCTGGTTGGGAAGGAGACGGCAACCGTGACCGACCAACTCCTAACCATACTCTCTTGGCTTATCTTCTTCATGCTGATTGGCGTTACGCTGGCAGCGATCACGCTCTGGCTCATCTGGCAGCGCATCCGCAGCCTGAATGTCCCCCCTGATGCCGGCTTTTTCGAGACGATGCATTATCTACCGATCGCATTACCAATCGCACTCGACCTGCTCGACCTAGGGTTGGATGTACTGGCCGCTCCGATCAGTTGGGTACTCCTCGACCGGTTAGGATTGCGCGGGTTGCGTAACAAGGCTGTCGTTGAGGCGCTGATCCCGTTCACCCAGCCGATCCCGGTCTTTACCATCGGCTGGCTGATTGCCCGTTTGAGCGGATTAGGGAAAACAGTGCTCGAAGAGTCGTAACGTTGACAGGAAAGGCGTATGACACAGCAGATAACACTGGCGTTAGATTGGACACCAAATACCAACCATATTGGCTTTTACGTTGCTATCGGCAAGGGATGGTATCAGGCTGCCGGTCTTGAAGTTGTTCTACGTTCGCCGGAAGAAGACAACTACCAGACAACGCCAGCGGCAAAGGTGGTGCAAGGCACAGCCATGCTGGCAATTGCGCCGTCTGAAAGTGCGTTGAGCTATTACCTGCACCCAACGAAGCCGTCGCTAGTGGCGATTGCAGCGCTTGCGCAGCGTGACACTAGTGCGATAGTGACTTTGGCGAGCAGTGGTATCGACCGACCGGCGAAGTTGGATGGCCGCCGGTACGCTTCGTACAATGCCCGTTTCGAGCGCGCGATCGTGGCACAGATGATCCGCAACGATGGCGGCAAGGGCGAATTTGACGAAATCTTCCCGCCCAAACTCGGCATTTGGAACACCCTGCTCACCGGCAATGCTGATGCGACGTGGGTGTTTTTGCCGTGGGAAGGGGTACAAGCACGGCGGGCCGGCATTACACTCAATGCCTTTCGCCTCGACGACTACGGCATTCCTTACGGGTACACACCGGTGCTGCTGGCCCACCCGCTAGCAGTGCGGAAATACGCCGATAGCTTGCGCGCGTTCCTTGCTGCAACTGCTGAAGGGTACCGTTTTGCGGTCGAACATCCCACCGAGGCAGTGGAGCTGCTGATCGCGACGGCCAACCATCCTGATCTGTCGGATCCGGCGTTCGTCGCCGAGAGTTGGCACGAACTGGCGCCCGCGCTGCTGACTGACGATGGACGGTGGGGGGTGATGAAGAGTCAGCGCTGGTGGGCTTTTGTGGAGTGGATCGAGCGACGAGGGATGGTAGTTGATCGGCGAGGACAACCGATACCGTTGGCGCCAGATACCTACCGTGAACTGTTTACGAATGAGTTACTCATAGGGTAATACTGCTGAATGGTACGATGCAATCACCTTTGAAGGTGATTGCATCGGTCACGCTTATGCGGCTTGAAACCGTAACACAACGACGCCATTCCTATCAAGAAGGGAAAGAATTCCAGCGGTTAGTTCATACCGAGTTGCGTCCGACAATGCTTGGTGGAAGGCCATTTCTTGGGCAGTGACGGCATCATCGGCGCATGCCATCATCGTGCTGGTCACCTTGCTCACCGTGATAGTGGCACCGGCAACGCGGTACTGACCGCTAAAGCCATTACAGCCGGCAAAACCACTGACCCGATCGGTTGGGTTAAACTGGATCGTTACTGACTGACCAGCAGCGATCGGTGGTTGGCCAAGGATCTCGATCAGTTGCCATTGGCGATTGATCAGAGCTGATGGAGCAGCACTGCTACAGGCAACGAACAGAAACGCAACGAGCAGAACAATGATGGCACGGATGAACATCATACGTATCATTCCTTATTGCAATAGGGCCTTCATACCGCAAAGAAGACGGTATTCAGTGTAAGAAAGTTCCGGCATACCCCAGCGCCGCGCCGATGCACTCTGCGTTACAATATAGACGGATTACCGACGAAGGAAAGGTTGCGCTTGTATGATCATTTTGAACTATTCCCACCCCATTCTCGAAACTCAACGCGAACAGATTGTGGCCCTAACCGGACAAGCCATCGAACGAGTCATCGATATTAACAGCCAAATCGACCAACAACAACCACTCGGCCCACAGATCGTCGCGCTCGCCGATGCGGCCGGCTTATCAGCCGCGCAGTGGCAAAGCGAAGCCATCCTCGTCAATTTGCCGGCGCTGAATTTTAGCGCCGCCGCTCTCTTGGCAGAACTCCACGGACGGATGGGCTATTTTCCGCCGGTGCTGCGCTTACGGCCCGTAGCTGGCGCTCTGCCGCCGCGGTATGAAGTAGCTGAAATCCTTAATCTACAAGTATTGCGCGACGAAGCCCGCACTCGCCGCGCTCAGTAGAGCACTACGTATGATTGATCGCCTGATCTATCTCGATCACGCCGCCACGACACCACTCGATCAGCGAGTGCTAGCGGCGATGATGCCCTTCCTGACCGGTATGAGCGGCAACGCATCGAGCATTCACTATGTCGGACGTGCAGCGCTCCAAGCGCTTGATGATGCGCGTGAACAGGTGGCGCAAGTGCTTGGGTGTCAGCCGAAAGAGATTGTCTTTACCAGCGGCGGCAGCGAGAGTATCAATCTCGCGATCAAGGGTGTGGCAATGGCGTTGCGGGCGCAAGGAAAAACGCACCTGATCGGCAGTGCAATTGAGCATCACGCCGTACTACACGCGCTTGATTATCTGGTCGAGTACGAAGGATTTACCGTCACGTTACTACCAGTTGATCGTAGCGGACGGGTGAATCCCGCCGATCTCGCAACGGCAATCCGACCTGAAACGGCGCTCGTTTCGGTGATGTATGCCAACAACGAAACCGGCATTATCCAGCCAATTGCCGAGCTAGCCGCTATCTGCCGCGAACGAGGAGTGCTATTCCATACCGATGCAGTGCAAGCACCCGGTCAATTACCGCTTGACGTGCAAGCGCTCGGGGTCGATTTGCTTAGTCTCACGGCGCACAAGTTTTACGGGCCGCAAGGTGTCGGTGTATTGTACCTGCGCCGCGGCACACCGTTGGTACCACAGATCAACGGCGGCGCCCAAGAGCGACGGCGGCGCGCCGGCACTGAAAACGTTGCTGGGATCGTTGGATTGGCAAAGGCGCTCGAGATCGCTGAATGCGAGCGTGGAGATTATTTCACGCGGCTGCGCGCACTCAGCGACCGCTTGATCGACGGCGTGCTAACCCGAATTCCCCACTCGTGGCTCAACGGCGACCGGGTGTACCGCCTGCCGAGCATCGTTAATCTTGGCTTTGCTGGCATCGAAACCGAAAGCCTGCTGCTCTTGCTCGACCAGCGCGGCATCTGCGCCAGTTCAGGCAGCGCCTGCACCTCCGGCTCGCTCGAACCATCACACGTCTTGCTTGCCATGGGCCTCGCACCTCACGAAGCCAACGGCTCGATCCGCTTTTCGCTTGGACGACAGACAACCGAGGCGCAGATCGATACGCTGCTTGACGTTCTGCCCGATCTGGTCGGTCAACTGCGGACGTTGACGCCGTGTGGGTGACATTGGAGGGGGGACTGGTACACTGCTACGTCGGAGGTGCAGCGATGATCACAGAGGTAGCGGCTGAGAATTTCAAATCTTGGCGGGATACTGGGCCAATCCGAATGGCACCGATCACCGGTCTGTTCGGCCCCAACAGTTCTGGCAAGACAGCGATCCTTCAGCTCTTGCTGCTCCTCAAACAGACAGTCGAATCCTCCGATCAACAACAGGTATTGCAAACAGGTCATGAACACACCTATGTCAATCTAGGTACATTTTTCGATATCATTCACGCACATCGTATATCTAGCGGAATCACAATATCTATCGAATGGCACCCGATCCAAGAGGTGTACATCCCAGAACCCGATCAAACATCCCATCCACAGCGCTCGATCAAAAAATTGAACTTTTCAACTACTATACAAGACCTAAGAGACAGCATTACTGTTAAGCGGTTTACATATTCATTCTCTATTGGATCGCACCAGTACCAGTTTGGCATGGAGCAAGAAGCAGAGCAAAAGTACAACCTGCTTATTAAAGGATACGATCTCAAGCCTATTCACAACCGTTCTACTACCTTTCCTGCCCCGATAAAATGTTATGGCTTTCCCAGTGAGGTGTTTGCGTCCTATCAGAATGCCAACTTTCTAAAAGAGTTCGTGCTTGCATTTGAGAAGTTGGGCCAACATATCTGGTACCTTGGCCCACTACGCGAGTACCCCAAGCGCACTTACGTATGGAGTGGTCAACGGCCACAAGATGTTGGTC
The DNA here is from genome assembly GCF_937951745.1 of uncultured Chloroflexus sp. Lineage (GTDB taxonomy): Bacteria > Chloroflexota > Chloroflexia > Chloroflexales > Chloroflexaceae > Chloroflexus. Next base: position 9,735 of record NZ_CALFBQ010000035.1, on the reverse strand, counting down.
AGCGTGGCGAATTAGCTATTGCCGCATTGCTTGCAGCTCGGAAGAGTAAGGCGGAGCATTATTCAGGCGAAAGTCTTGAAGAAAAGGTAGCACAATGGCTAAAAGAGCTAGGTCTCGCACATCATTTTTCAATCCATCCTTTCCCCTATCCTCGCAACGAGATGTATGAAGTATCAGTCAAACTAACACCGGGCAGCCCCGATGTTCTGATAACTGATGTCGGTTTTGGTATTTCGCAGATTCTACCGGTGATCGTGTTATGCTACTACGCACCGAAAGGTGCAACCATCATTCTTGAACAGCCTGAAACGCATCTGCACCCCAGTGTGCAAGCGGGATTAGCCGATGTCTTAATTGATGCCATTCGTACTCGTCAGATTCAGATCATTCTCGAAAGCCACAGTGAACATCTCTTGCGCCGTCTTCAGCGCCGAATTGCTGAGGGAACATTAGACTCAAGTGAGGCAGCGCTCTATTTCTGTACCACCGATAAGTCAGGTATCTCACAGTTGCAACCGTTGCAGCTTGACCAGTACGGAAACATCACCAACTGGCCGGAAAACTTTTTTGGCGATGAGTTTGGCGACATTGCGGCAATGCAGGAAGCTATGCTGACACGACAACTAGGTAGTGCATGAGACAGCAAACTGTCATTGTTGATGTGAACGTTGCCATCACAGCAAACGGCAGGGCTGCACAGGCAAGTCAAGCGTGCCAATTGGCTTGTATTACCAGATTACGGCTCATTCAAGCAAAACAGCGGGTTGCCCTTGATACGTTACAGTCCATATTGCAAGAATATCGCAGGCACCTGTCGGCGAGAGGTCAGCCCGGTGTCGGCGACGCCTTTTTTAAGTGGCTTTGGAGTAACGCTTTCAACCCTGAGATATGCACCATCGTTTCGATCACACCGAGCAATAACGGTCGCGAATTCGCCGAATTCCCCGATGACCCGGATCTTGCCCAATTTGATCGGTCAGATCACAAGTATGTGGCAGTAGCTATTGCGCATCCCGATCATCCACCGATAATCAATGCAGTAGATAGTGACTGGGTAAGGTATCAAGCAGCGCTTGCTACCCATCACGTAACAATCGAGAATATTTGCAACGGGCAACAATTTGCTGCCGATGTCTGAGGCAAAGGAAGGATTAACGTGTTCCCATCCATCACCATCACCGGCGAGCCGTTTGAGCGTGGTCGGCAGTACGGCGCTGTCACTGCTGCACAGATTCGGCATAGCATTGCCAGCTATGCCCGCCTGTTTGCCTACCGTCGCGGGTTAGATTGGGAGGCGGCCCAAAGTGAGGCGTTGGCTTACGAACCACTTCTGCGCGAGCATGCCCCTGATCTGCTCGACGAGATGCGCGGCATTGCCGTCGGTGCCGGGCGTACCCTCGCTGAAATTATTGCCCTCAATGTACGCACCGAGTTGCTGGCCGGGGTGGGGGTCGGGGTGCATCATCCTGCTGCGGCAGCAGCACTCGCCCGTAATCGGGCTGCTGGCGTGCCGCAACACATTGAACAACCGGCGATGACACGCGACGCAGCCGGGGATGACGGCGAATGTACGACTGCCGCTGCTGCACCGCCGGCTACTGCGAACGGCGGGGTATGGCTGGCACAGACGTGGGATTGGCAGGGTGATCAGCGGGCGGCGTGCATACTGTTGCGAATCATCAGCCCCGATCAGCCGCCGATCTTGACCTTGACCGAAGCAGGGATGGTGGCGAAGATCGGGTTGAATGGAGCCGGCGTTGCGGTGGGCTTGAATCTGTTGCGTTCGCGGGCCGACGGCCAGCGGCAGGGGATGCCAGTGCATGTGTTGTTGCGCCAGATGTTGCAAACGACCAGTGTCGCGGCGGCCCGCCAACTAGCCGAGCACATTCCGGCTAGCGGTTCGTCGTGCATTACACTGGCCGGCGCCGGCGGCGAACTGTTGGCGCTGGAAATCACCCCAGAGGGAGTCGCTGAGATACTGGCACGCGCAGGGCTACTGGCCCATGCCAATCACTGTCTCGATGCCGGTACAGCGGCTGGCGAGTGCGCCTTAGAGCCAACGTCTACAAGTCGCGAGCGATATGGACGGGCATGGGAACTGCTACAGGCTGCGGCTGGTCAGATAGATCGCACGGTGTTAGAGAACATTCTGCGCGACCACGAGGGTGCGCCGCGCTGTATCTGCCGCCATCCCGATCCGCGAATTGCGGCGGTTGACCGCACCGAGAGTGTGTGTGGCGTGATTATCGATCTGGCGGCGCAGACGATGCACGTCGCGGCGCATGTGCCGTGTACAACGCCGTTCGTGCCGGTACCAATCTAAAAGCGCAGCGGGGGCAGAGGGTTTTAACGCAAAGGCGCGAAGGACGCAGAGATTTTTGGATGGGGTATGAGTAGGGTTGAGGTTGTGACCAAGTTTTCTTTGCGTTCTTTGCAGTTTTAGGCCTATTCACATCTTTTGTTTAATGCAAAGATACGAAGAACGCGGTGGACATTCAGAAACGACACCAAACATCGTAACACTTCCCACATAAAAAACCTTTGCGTCCTCTGCGATCATTGCGCCTTTGCGTTTATGAAAACGGACAGCCGTCCATCTCTACATTACCCGCGGCGGCCAAATTGTCGTTCGAGCTGCGATGGTGTCATCAGGATCATGGTCGGGCGGCCGTGAGGGCAGGTACGCGGGCTAACGCACTGTTCGAGCTGGCGGATCAGTTGGCGCATCTCCTCGTGTGAGAGCGGCTGACCGGCGCGCACCGAGGTATGGCAGGCGAGCGTGATCAGCATTGCCTCGCGCCACTCGAGTGGACTGCTGCCGCCGCGTCCGGCCAGCCGCTCAGCCATCTCGTGCAACGCCTGCGCCAATTCGTCGAGCGGGAGGGTGGCCGGCATCGCGCGCACCAGCACGCCAGTGCCCCATGACTCAAGCACGAATCCCCACTCGGTCAGCTTCTCGGCATTGCCCAACAGCAGTGCGCTAGCTTCCGGGCTTAACTCAACCGCCTGTGGCATCAGTAACTGCTGCGACTCGACTGCCCGCTGGGCGTATTGGTTCATCAGCTTCTCATAAGTAATCCGCTCGTGGGCGGCGTGCTGGTCAATCAGATACATCCCTTCCGGCGCTTCAGCGACGATATAGGTCAAGCCAACCTGCCCCACCACCCGCAGCGGCGGCAGCGATGAGGGTGAGGGGGCTGGTACTGGGGCAGGCTCAGCCGTTGGCGGCGCAATCGGCACAGACGATTCAGGCGCAACCGGCGTATCGGACGGCGGCAGCGGCAATGGCGTCGTCAGATGTGCCGCCGGCGAACCGGCATCCCAGCGCGAACGAGCGCGATCCCACGCCGCTGCACCCACTCCCCACGCCGATGGTGGCGGCAACGGCGGCTCTTGGCCGAGCCGGCGCAACTCGAACCGGCGCTGGGCCGTCGCCGGATCGGGCGCATCCCAGACCGGAACATCGGCCCCGCTGATCAACGCATCGCGGATAGCGCGGCCCAGTACGCTGTGAACATGAGCGGCATAGCGAAACTTTACCTCACTTTTCGTGGGATGAACATTCACGTCAATCGCGGCTGGATGCACGCGCAGGTCGATAATTGCAATAGGAAAACGTCCCTTCATCAACATCGTATGGTAGGCATTCTCGACCACAGCCGCCAGTGCGCCACGCGGCTGCAACGCACGCCGGTTGGCGAAGAGCGCGAGATAACTGCGCGAACTACGGGTCAGTTCGGGCGGCGAGATCAAGCCACGCACTGACACCCACAACTCATCGGCACCGGCTTCAGCCTGCACCGGCAGCAAAGATCGTCCCACTTCAAGACCGTACAACTCCACTGCTACTGCGCGCAGATCGCCATCACCGGCGGTTTGGAACATCACCCGGCCATCAACCACGAGGCTAAAGCTCACTTCAGGGTAGGCAAGGGCGTACTGCTGAACAATCGCGCTAATCGCGCCAGTTTCGGTCGCCTCAGAACGGAGGTACTCGCGGCGCACGGGGGTGTTGTAAAAGAGATTGCGCACCGTGATCGTCGTGCCCACCGGACAACCGCAGGGCAAACGCGATTGCACCTCACCGCCGGCAATGCGCAGCTCAACTCCCACCTCGGCCTCGGCCACGCGGGTGATGCAGATCACCTGTGCCACGCTGGCGATGCTGGGCAAGGCTTCGCCGCGAAAACCCAGCGTGCGAATCGCCCACAAATCCTCGGCAGATTGGAGCTTACTGGTGGCATGGCGGGCAAACGCCAACTCCACTTCATCGGCCGGAATGCCGCAGCCGTCATCTTGCACTCGAATCTCACGCAACCCACCACCGCGCACCTCAACCACGATCCGGCGCGCGCCGGCATCGAGCGCGTTCTCGACCAGCTCCTTCACCACCGACGCCGGGCGTTCGACCACTTCGCCGGCGGCGATTTGAGCAGCAATGGTTTCATCGAGCAAACGGATGGGCATAGGCATCGCCCCGTCATGGCGTACTCGTTGGCAATGGCGTCGCCGTATTCACCACCGTTGCGGTCACCACAATCGTCGGCGAACTCAACAACGGCGGCGGGGTACGCCGATCGGTCAGCGTAACAAACAAGCTCAAGCCAATTAACATTACGAGCATAAGGATCGACAGGGTCAGACCAACCCGTGACAGCGGCTTGGCTGCCGGCGGCGCAGCCACGGTTGGCGCTGGTGAGGCCGCGACTGCGACAGGAGCGCTCTCTCTGACAGTTGGGTCGAGGCCATCAACCTGCGCGATCACCACGGTAATATTATCCGGCCCGCCGCGCGCATTCGCTTCATCTACCAACCGGCGCGTCGCCACATCGAGCGGATGCATGCTGGCGATCGCGGCGATTTCGTCATCGGTCAGTAAGCCATGCATCCCATCGGTTGAGAGCACAATGGTATCGCCGGGCAAGAGCGGCTCACGGAAGAGATCGACCTCAACGTGCCCCAGATGGCCGATGGCGCGGGTGATAATGTTGCGGATGGTGGAAGCACGAGCCTCTTCAGCGGTCAGAAGGCCAGCAGCTACCTGATCGCCGATCAATGAGTGATCTTGGGTAATTTGACGGATCTGGCCTTCACGCACGAGGTAGGCCCGGCTGTCGCCGACGTTAGCTACATAGAGCGTATTGTGCCAAAAGAAGGCAGCGACAGCGGTGGTGCCCATACTGCCACGCCCTTCGTCGTACACGCGCTGGTTAGCGGTAACAAAGGCGTGACGCAAGCCTGCCGCTGGATCATCGCCGGGTTGGAAGGTAGTGATGATCGTCTCGACCGCCAGCTTGCTCGCGACTTCGCCAGCTAGGTGTCCACCCATTCCATCACAAACGACAAGCAGCGTTCCCTGCCCCACCTCCGCGCTGCCATACGCATCCTGATTAATCTCGCGCCGCTTGCCGGTATCTGTCCGGGCACTGTACCGCACGCGCATAGGCGATCCTGTTGCCTGTTTGTCGAATTGTCAGCAGTATACCATAACGCGAACCTGTAAGACGCAGAGGCGCAAAGCAGATGAACGTTGGAGGGGCGCCCAACCGAGCGCCCGGCGTTGGAGACGCCCGGCAGGCCACCCAACACCTACCCCCTCTACACCCTCGGTGGATCGGTGTAAGAATTTATGGTACCATTACAAGACCGAATGCTTGATTAAGCAAGGATTTGTGCGATGCCAACGATCGATTTCACCCGCTACTACCGCCCACACGAAGTCGAAGCCGCATTGAAAGCATGGGCCGAAGCATACCCGCAGCTCTGTGCGCTGCGCAGCATTGGTACGAGCTATGAAGGCCGTCCAATCTGGTTAATGATCCTCACCAATCAAGCTACCGGCCCCGATCACGAGAAGCCAGCATTCTGGCTTGATGCCAACATCCACGCGACCGAAGTCACCGGCTGTATGGGAGCGTTGCACGTCATCCAGACCGCGTTGGAGCAATACGGACGCGATCCCAACCTTACCGTGCTGCTCGACGAGCGCGCGCTCTACATTGTACCCTGCCTCAATCCCGACGGCATGGAACAAGCGCTGACTTCACCGGTCTATGTGCGGTCAGGTACCCGCCGCTATCCTTTCACCGACGATCGTGACGGGTTGTACCCTGCCGACATCGACGGCGACGGCTTGATCTTGCAAATGCGCATAGTTGACCCTGACGGCGGCTGGAAAGTAAGCGAGCGCGATCCGCGCCTGCTGCGTCCGCGCGCGCCTGATGAGCGTGGTGGTACGTACTACCGGGTTTACACCGAGGGGTATATTCGCAACTACAACGGCTACGAAGTCAAGATTGCCCCGCCAACTCAAGGGCTTGACTTCAACCGCAACTTTCCGTACATCTGGGCGCCGGAGGGAGTACAGCGCGGCGCCGGCCCCTACCCAACCTCCGAACCAGAGATTCGAGCAGCGGTCGAGTTTCTCACGTCGCACCTCAATGTCAGTACCGCCATCTCGTACCATACCTATTCGGGTGCTATTTTGCGGCCCTACTCTGATAAACCTGACGATCAGATGCCGATTGACGATCTTTGGACCTACAAAGAGCTAGGCCGGCGCGGCGAGGAGATCACTGGCTATAAGTATGTTTCAGTCTATCACGGCTTCCGTTACCACCCGCGTGAGGTCATGCGCGGCGCATTTGACGACTGGGCCTACGAACAGCTCGGTATCTACGCCTTTACGGTAGAATTGTGGGACATGATCGGCGAGGCGGGCATCAAAGAGCGCGACTTTATTGAGTGGTTCCGCGACCATCCCGAAGAGGACGATCTGAAACTACTGCGCTGGAACGACGAGCAACTCGGTGGGACCGGCTTTGTCAACTGGCGGCCCTTTGAGCACCCTCAACTCGGGCCAGTCGAGATTGGAGGTTGGATCGAACGACGCACCTTTGGCAACCCGCCAGAGAAGTTCTTGCTGCGCACCCTCGAACCGAACACGCGCTTCGTGTTGGCCCTTGCTCAAACCGGGCCGCGCCTCGAGCTACGCCACGTGCAGGCCGAACCGCTCGGCGACGACCTCTATCGCTTGCAAGCAGTGGTCGCCAACAGCGGCTACCTACCAACGTATGGCAGCCGAAAAGCGCAAGAAGTCAAAGCTGTGCAACCGATCGAGGTCGAAGTGAGCCTACCGGAGGGTGGCGCGATTATCAGCGGCGAACAACGGCAAGAAATCGGTCAGCTCGAAGGGCGGGCGAACAAGCGCGTCTTGTGGGGAGGTAGTTTCCCCACCGATCACCTGCGACGCCTAACGTGGACGATCCGCGCCCCAGCGGGGAGCAGCATCACCGTCACTGCTCGTTCGCAGCGGGCCGGTGTTGCGCGGACAACCGTAATTGTGGGGTCGTAAGTGCATAGGACAGCGGCGCGGCCGAGTACCGCGCCGCTGGTTCATCAGTTACCGGTTGATTGCCGGCACAAACACCCGGAACACACTTGCAATCCGATATGAGGCCACATAACTGGCCAGCGGATTGTTACCGGCATTGGTAAATCCGCCGCCCACATACACCTCGCCATCGGGAGCAACAGCCAGTGCGAGGACACTATCATTCAGCGCGCCATCGCCGCTGCCATTGCTGCCCAGCCCGCTCCACTGCCCCGTCGCCGGGTTCCACACCGCCACATAATCAGCGGTATTGATTCCGGCAACATCAGTAAACATTCCGCCCACGTAGACTTTATCAGCGGTAGCGAGCACCGTATGCACAAAAGAGACCACTGCGCCATCGCCGCTGCCATTGCTGCCCAGCGCCGACCAGTTGGTTCCATCCCAACGTGCGATATGATCAGCTTCGGCGATACCGGCTGCATCCGTAAAATTGCCGCCAATGTACAGATAGCTTCCCTGCGCCACAATTGCATTCACCGCGCCATTGAGCGCGCCATCGCCGCTGCCATTGCTGCCCAGCGCCGACCAGTTGGTTCCATCCCAACGTGCGATATAATCAGCTTCGGCGATACCGGCTGCATTTGTAAACCCCCCCCTACATACAAGTGACCATTCTCATCAATGTAAAGCTCTCCAACATAATCGTTCAAAGCGCTACTACTGCCCAACGCCGACCAGTTGGTTCCATCCCAACGTGCGATATAATCAGCTTCGGCGATACCGGCTGCATTTGTAAACCGGCCCCCTACATACAAGTGACCATTCTCATCAATGTAAAGCGCTTCAACATAGCCGTTCAAGGCGCTATCACTGCCCAGCGCCGACCATTGCTGCGTCACCGGATTCCACATCACCAGATAGTCAGCGGCAGGAATGCCGGCTGCATTCTGAAACGTGCCGCCGATATAGAGATTGCCATTCCCGTCAAAGACAATCGACGTCACAACCGATGAAATCGCCGCTATCGTCCGCTGCCCCAAATGCTCCCACTCCGCCGAGCTCGCCTGCGTCGCCGGACGGAACAGTGGCCCGCGGGTCGGGTCAAGGTTCACATCCCACCCCCTGAGGTCAAGCGCGCCGGCGGCGAGGCCATCGGTGCGCAGCGTGCCATCAGCAGTCAGTAACGGCGCCACCGGCAGCATGGCGGCAGCGACCGGCATCGCAGCCGGCGTCGCGACAACCGCGCCGGCCAATACCAGCGTCAAAATGGTGAGCAGTGTGACATAACGAAAGAAGGTTGGCATGGTGATGACTCCTGTGATCATGTACAGTAGCCGGCAACTGCTGACGCACAGCGATGCGGCTATGCACTCATAGCCGCGTGGAGGTACGTCAATATAACCCTACACTCCCCGTAGGATCAGTGGATAAGATCGCGCACTACTATGAAACCGTTAATTTCCATACTCTTTCGTAAAATCGGCGGATGCGATTGCACAATCTTAAAAACTGGTTGATCTCCATAGAAACAGACCAGTCACCATCTTTAAACAGAAGCTCATTCCCAATAATCCGAAACGAGCCAGTTCTGATAGCGTTACGTAAGTGATGAACAGTGCTTGAGCGGAAGAAGTCACGGAATGGTTCGAGAACAGGGCTGACAGGCAATTCAGTGAGTTCCTTCTCTAAAGCTTCCTCATGCATCAACACGAACGCAGCATAAGCTGCCATTGCAACTACAGCTTTGTCTTTTATGAATTTGGCCAGAGTTGCTTGAAGAGGTCTAAGACTATCGAATTGGTCATAGTTAAGCTCGTCAACATCGATAACCATCAAAAACAAGCTAAAACCCAGATCCATTTTTTCTTTATCATTAATAGACAATTGATCCTTAAGTGGATAGAGCGCTTGCTCTATCTGATCAGGTGTAGTATCTGTCTTTAGAAACGCAGTAAGTACCGGATCCATAGTTTCACCTCCACAAGCTTGTTACAAAAGACCGCAGCGAACACCGTTTGGTTTAACGCTACTACTCGCCCTGAAAAAAACACACCGATAGTTTTCATTTTACCTCACCCCATTACCACAGTATTACCAGAATGTCTAATAGTGTATACATCACGATCTTTGGTTAGGTACTCACCTTACGCAGTTTTGAGTAAACTTGAAGCATGAAAAACAGTAAACTCCTTGACCTGTACAGCGATTATCTGATTAGCGCCTTCGGGCAAACTACCGCGACTGGCTTGTCTTCTCTCTTGAACGGAGAAGTCAGTCATGATCAAGTCCAACGCTTTCTGACGAGCGAAGCACAAACATCAGCCGATTTGTAGCGGGTTGTCAAGCCGCACGTTCGTGAGAGGGAAAGCGAAGAAGGCGTCATGATCGTGGACGACAGT
>NZ_CALFBQ010000034.1 GCF_937951745.1 uncultured Chloroflexus sp. | reverse complement strand
CAGGGCCGGCAGTGAGGGCGCTCCCCTCCCCCCTTGTGGGGGAGGGGCCGGGGGTGGGGGCAACAGGGGCAGGGCTGGGGGTGGGAGGATGCGCCCCTTGCCCCCCTCTCCCACACGGGGAGAGGGGGCAAGGTCCCGATGGGGGGTGAGATTCATTCCGCCCCTAGCAACCCTTTGGGCGCGGGGGTGCTTCCTTAAGATAAAGTGCAAGAAGACCCTACACCCCCGACCGCGTCACACCATCGCCATCAATGTACGCATACGCCATCCGTGGCGTATTCCACGCCAACCCCACCGCGCCGTCCGGCGTGAGCACAATCACTCCGCCGCGCCCCTCAGGCACCAACTCGCCGAGTAGACTCACACCACGTTCAGCCGCCACTTGTGGGCTAAGCCCCGCTTCAAGCAACTCAACCACTCGCCGAGCCAACGCCACGCGCGTAATCGCTTCGCCCCAACCGGTACAGACCGCCGCCCCCTGTGGGGTCGCGTACAACCCACAACCGATCAGTGGTGTATCGCCAACCCGGCCCGGTAATTTAAACGGCGTGCCGCCGGTCGAATTTGCCGCTACCAGATTGCCGGCCCGGTCGAGCGCAATCGCCCCCACAGTATCGTGGCCGCTCGCGGGAGGCGGTGACACCGCACCTTTAGCCTTCCACTCTAGCCACAACTGCCGCTCACGCTCGACGATCAAGTCATCGTTAGCACAGAACGGCATTCCAACCGCAGCGGCAAACTCCTCTGCCCCAACACCGACTAGCATCGTCGCCGGGCCAGCCAACACATGGCGCGCCAGTGTAATCGGATTGCGAATGCGCCGCAATCCGGCGACCGCGCCATAACGCAGCGTGCGTCCATCCATCAACGCCGCATCAAGTTCAACCATCCCAGCGCTTGTCAACACCGAGCCGGTACCGGCATCGAAGATCGGGTCATCTTCCATTACTCGTACCGCCGCCTCGACCGCATCGAGCGCGTTGCCGCCGGATTGCAAACACTGCCAACCCGCCTCTCGCGCCGCCTCACAGCCAGCGACATGCGCCGCCACTTGATCATCAGGGATTGCCCACGCCCCACCGTGAACGATCAACGCCATCAATGACTCAGTTGCCACTATGCACCTTCCATGAAAAGCCTACGAGTCCGGTTGTTGCCAAGCCGGCATGCGGTATGTTTACCACCGAGAGCGCAGCGGACGCAATACCGAAAAGGCGCCGCACTGATTGGCGGTAAGCCACAGCATCGCGTATGCCCCACCTAAAACCTCTTTGCGCATCTTCGCACATCGCTGCACCTTTGCGTTTCCCCCTTTGCGCGCCTCTGCACCACACAAAATCAAAACCGCCGCCTCAAAGGCGGCGGCTGGTTACTGGTGGAGCCAAGGGGATTCGAACCCCTGACCTCAACACTGCCAGTGTTGCGCTCTTCCAACTGAGCTATGGCCCCGAGAGTGGTGGAGGTGAGGGGATTCGAACCCCTGACCTCGACAGTGCGATTGTCGCGCTCTACCAACTGAGCTACACCCCCGCTCACGCCGTGTTATCTTACCACGAACCGCAGGTGATGTCAAACAAGCATGGTGGAGGGTGTCTGTCACCTAAGCAGTTGGCGAGTTGCTCAGGTCAGGGCGAGTACTATGCTCCTCGCGCTGCTCCACCTCACCATGCGCGCCCACAACTGCTCAGCATCATCCCGGCCCACATCCCATGCGGCGATGGGTAGCCACGCTCCGTCAGCACGTGCATGTGCATCCGCCCAATCGTCTGCGCCGTCCGAGTGTTCGTTTTCGGCACCTCTTCGGATCACTGAATGACACGAAACCCTTCCTAATCCTCATCCAAGCGGCGCACCATATCGCACAGACGCGCTAGGGCCTCACTCCCCTGCCTACGCTGCTGTCCGGGACGCTGCTGCCATAGCTTGTACACCCGTCGCTGGTCTCCATAGCCAGTTCATCAACGGCACGTTGCGTCTGTTCCACCGCACTACGCCATCGCTCAGGCATCTGTTGCCGCAGCTCGTGCAGCCGTCGGCTCACCCAGCGCTGCACGTGACGCCGGCACGCGTGGTGCACCACCCCGCTCTGTGTGGCCACCCCCGCTCGCTGGTCACGTCATCGGTCACCACCACCCAGACGCCTAGCTAAGCGACCAGCGGCTGTCGCCACGCGCTCACTGCCTGCACATTGTGCTCGTCCAGCACTACTACCGCCACCGGCTGCCCATTCCACTCTATCCATCTTTAGCACGCGCGCGGTTCTGGTGTGTTGTCGCCGAACCACTAGCACCGCCTGCTCCGGCCCGTCGCACCATACTGTCAGTCGGCTGAGTTCCCTCCGGAGACGACCAAGGTAGCGCTCCCGCGCATACGTAGTTCCAGCACCCACATCAGTGCCGCTAGCCTGCGCATGCGCCGGGTCTGGTCAGTGCGGTTGACGCCGCTTGGATAATCCGAACCGGAGGCCCGCCGTGTGGGCAGCGGGAGCGATACCCCAAAGGCATTGCTGCGGGCATTCCGTGCGGTGTGGGATCAACGGCGAATAACTGAATCCCACTCGGCGTGGTGTCTCCTCCTTAAGCGCACGGCTACAACCAGCGTACCCCTCAAAAGCGTCGCTTACAAGGACGAGATTACACTAGCAGGGTGTCAGTCACCCCCACTAGGGAGAGAGGGATAGTCCTCTCTCCCCAGCCTCTCCTCCATGCAGGGGGCTAACGCCTTCCCTCAGAGGAGGGCTGTTTGGTAGCTATTCCGTATGTGCGGTGGCGTTGCACGACCGTGCAGCTCTGTGGTATGCGTTGGGTTGGCGCTGACCTACCGATGCACTGCCGGTACGTATAGCAGTTGAACGCCGGGAGGCGGTTGGTCGCCGTACCAAAAACTATCAACCAACGTATCGTGTTCGCCGTCAGGGTTGATCACCGTCACGTCTACCCATCCCGGTGTATGCGACGGGGTCGTGCAATACAGCAGCGTCTCATCAACTGACACGGTGTTCGGGCAGGGGGTATTACCAATTCAACACACGCACACCGATCACCTGCTCTGGTCCGACGGTTGTCTGCGGCTCAGGGAAGGCAAAGGGGCGGATGCGCACGTTGTCGAACCGCACATCAAAGCTCGCGATGGTGTCTGGCCCGTAGCTGAAGGAGCCAAGTGTTGGCGTCAGCGTGCTTGTAGTGGCCAGCACCGTGTTCAGATGACCCTCTTCGCGCCAGCTATGAACTGTCTCGCTGGATGGGCGTGAGAGCAACCGGCCAACGGATGCGTAAGAGGGTTGGAAGAACATTGAACGGAATGTACCTGCTCTCATTTGTTTATCCGTGTGATCTGTACGTTTTATGCAAAGAGATTGCTTGGCATGAGGCATATCATGCTCAGCACTAGATACGCTTAAATAAAGGTTTAGGTTTCTTTTGTCATCATCACTGTTCCTGATGTACTCTGTCAATGGTACCGTTCTCTCAATCCCGAGCTGGTTTTCTAGTCCGAAACATACTAAGTACATAGTATGTTCTTTAGTGCTTTCCGCTTGCTCCCACTCCCGCTGTCGGTATGCCTCTACTTCCAGCAGGGGAGAGGAGGCTTACTTATCCTTCCGGAGGGGGGCTGAGTTAGGGGAGGAGAGGGGGTTGGGGATGAGGGCCAGTCTCAAGGTGCCAAACGAGCAGAGGCGCAGAAATTCGTAATGCAAAGGTGCGAAGAGCGCAGAGAGCGCAAAAGGGGGAGAGCTACCGTTCTGGTTGTCATTGCGAGCCGAGCGTCGCTCGGCCCGCCGTGAAGCGAAGCAATCTCTCGCGATGGTAGAATACCACTGCTCACCGGGTAGAAAAGCTGAACATACAATCTTTGGCGTCGTTTCGAGACTCTTTCCCCCTCGGCCCTCTCTAGGGTAACTATTGTGCCCTCACCCCTGTCCTAGCTCGCACTGGAGCAGTGGCGGGGCGCTGCTATGTTCCGCTCAAGGAGTGTCTTTCGCGAAACCAAGGCAAACACCCTCTGCACCGTCGGGTGGGAGAGGGTGTTGGGGGGCAAGGGCTAACTCCCCCACTCATCCCTCGTGTCTGTGCACCTTTGCGTTTGAAGACTTGGCAGACTTTGCGTTGAATCGCTTTGCGCCTCCGCTCCCTTTGTGCCGTGTTGGGAGTCCACAATGCACACTTCACGCCGGTAGTCGAGCGTGAGGCGCTGGAAGCGACTAAGCAGCCGGTTGCCGGCGTTCGCCCGCCCCTGTCGGCCCAAATCGCCGTGGTTTGTCACCGGCACATCCACCTCAACCGCCGGAAACCGAAATGGCCCGATCTGCATCGCCACAGTCATGCCAAGCACAACCGGCGTCGCAGCCGCGAAACCGTGACCGGTTGCTGCTGGCGTGGGATGTTCACCGAGGCCAAGCGTTGCCGCGAGATCAGGACTGAGGGTAAGGGCGCCGTTCGAGCCGGTATCAATCGTGAGTAATACTTCCACTGGATGCGGTGCAATGATCTGCGCGGTTACCGCCGGGAAGTGCTCAAAGAAGCGCAGTGGTAGGGTGGCGCCGTTGGGTCCGGGTGGTGGCGGAGCAAGGTCGGGGTGGCATAGGCGGATGGTATGCTTAGCGTAGTCAATCGTGAGGTTAAGCCGGTGTAGCACATTGTAGCCCAGCACAATGTCTACCGGAAAGGGAGCGTGGCTTAGATCAACTGCCATCGCGTAGAAGTGCCGTAAGGTAAGATCGCCAATCCGCAGCCACGGCAGCACCGTCTCGGTGAAGGGCACGGCATCAGAGGCGGCGTCAGAGCCAAGTGCGAAATCGCCGATGCGTAAGTCGAGACGACGGGCCAGCGCCAGATCAATCGCCGAAGGGTCGGTGCCGGTGTCGATCAAAACCATCAGTGGGCGACCGCCGGGGCCAGCGGCTTGACAGCGCACCACCTGCGGTTGCCAAATCAGCGGCGTCTCGGTCAGACCGCTGGCCGGAAATTCGAGCTGGGTCTGATCGTCAAGCATAGTGTTCCGTGGTTGTGTCGTCGCGGGTAGCGGCGCGGTAGAGTTCGAGCGCGCGCATGCGCTGGGTGGCGTGATCAACGATTGGGGCCGGGTAGTCACGCCCAATTTGCACGCCAGCCCGTATTTGTTCGGCAACCGACAGTTTATGCGGTTCGTGGATGAAGCGGGTTGGTACACGAGCTAGCTCTGGTACGTACCGTCGCACATACGCACCGTCAGGATCGAATTTTTGCCCTTGGTTGACCGGGTTAAAGATACGAAAGTAGGGTTGTGCATCGGTACCGGTACCGGCAGCCCATTGCCAACCTCCGTTATTGGCCGCCGGGTCGCCGTCGATGAGCAGATGCATGAAGTGCTGTTCGCCCCAACGCCAGTCGATCAAGAGGTCTTTGGTAAGGAATGAGGCGACAATCATGCGGGCACGGTTATGCATCCAGCCTTCTTGTTGTAGTTGGCGCATCGCCGCATCAACAATCGGGTAACCGGTTTGGCCCGCTTGCCAAGCGGCAAAGAGGGCTGGATCGTTCTGCCATGCGATCTTATCGTACACCGGTTTGAAACTGCCGCGCAGCGCATGGGGAAAATGGTAGAGCACCTGCACGTAGAAATCGCGCCAGATCAACTCGCCGATCCAACTCTCTGGCCCGGGCCCGGGCGGCGCGGTACGCGCCGCAACCACACATTGGCGTGGTGAGAGAACGCCAAAACGCAGGTAGGGTGAGAGGCGCGAGGTGCCGGCAGCAGCCACGAGGTCGCGCGCGGTGGCGTAATTGGCAATGGTGTGTTGGATGAAGTGTTCGAGGGCGGCGAGGGCTGCGGTTTCGCCAGCAGCAAAGCGGGGCACGCGAGCCGGTGCGTTGGGCAAGAGTGCGGAAAGCGCAGGTAGCGGCTCGCTTGCCGGCAACGGGATGGCGGCAAGCGTGGGTATGCCTTGCACTGCCACCGGCTCACTCTCAAGCCGGGTGCGCCAGCGTTTGGCGTAAGGCGTATAGACGGTGTACGGCTGGCCGGCAGCCGTCACCACCTCGTTCATCTCAAAGATCACCGCGTCCTTGTAGCTCTCGGCCTGATAACCGGCGGCGCGCAGCTCGCGCTTGATCGCTGTATCCCGCTCGACGGCGTAAGGCGTGTAGTCGCGGTTCCACGTCACCCCGCGCGCGCCGCTCTCGCGCAAGAGCGCCATCAAGGTAGGCAATGGCTCACCGCGTCGCAGCACCAGATGCAACCCCAACCCGCGCAACTCGGCGTCAAGTGCAGCGAGGCTGTCGAGTAAGAACTGGGTGCGGGCCGGGCTGGCGAAGCGCCCGCGAATGATCGCGTCGTCAAAGATAAAAACTGGGATCACCGCGCCGCCGGACTGCGCCGCCGCCGCTAGCAGAGCTGTATTGTCGCGCAGGCGCAGATCGCGCCGGAACCAGTGAATAAGCATAGGCTAACAGGATAACGTGCGCTGGATCCATGCAAACTACTCTCATTATACGAGAATTCCTGATCGCTGAGCGACCGTTTGCAATCGGCTTCCAATCGCGTTTATCCGTGTCCCATGCACCCGCTGCAATCAATGGTATAATCAGCCCAGATACGTACACCTGTGCGACAACGTGGCGAAAGGATGGGCATGAGCGCTGAGCGGCTGGTAAATCCTCATTCTGACAGCGACGACCAGCAAGTCGAGAAGAGCCTGCGCCCGCGCACCCTGAGCGAGTTTATCGGCCAAGAGAAGGTCGTCGAGCAGTTGCGGATCGCGATTGCCGCCGCTCGTGGCCGTAACGAGGCGCTCGATCATACCCTCTTCTACGGGCCGCCGGGGTTGGGTAAAACTTCGCTGGCCAATGTGGTTGCTAACGAGATGGGGGCCAAGATCAAAATCACGAGTGGGCCGGCGATCGAGCGGGCCGGCGATTTGGCGGCGATCTTGACTAACTTGCAGGCCAACGATGTACTGTTTATCGATGAAGTGCATCGTTTGAACCGTGTGGTCGAAGAAGTGCTCTACCCGGCGATGGAGGATTTCGCCCTCGATTTGGTGGTGGGTAAGGGGCCGGGTGCACGTAGTCTGCGCCTCACTTTGCCCCGCTTCACCGTCATTGGCGCGACCACCCGGTTGGCTTTGCTGACTTCGCCGCTGCGTGACCGTTTTGGTTCAGTTCACCGGCTCGTGTTCTATTCAGACGACGCAATGGCCGAGATTGTCAATCGCTCGGCGCGGATTTTAGGGGTGCCGATTAGTGCCGAGGGCGCCCGCGAGATTGGCCGGCGGGCACGTGGGACGCCGCGTATCGCTAACCGGATTTTACGCCGGGTGCGCGATTATGCACAGGTGGTGGCCAGCGGTGTAATTACGCTTGAGGTGGCGCGCGCGGCACTTGCCCAGCTTGAGATTGACGAGTTGGGGTTAGACGAGAATGACCGCCGACTGTTGCGCGCTATTATCGAGCTGTTCAACGGTGGGCCGGTCGGCCTAAGCACGCTGGCAGCGGCGCTGGCCGAAGAGGTTGACGCCATCGAAGACGTATACGAGCCATTCTTGTTACAGCTCGGCTTCTTGCAGCGCACGCCGCGCGGGCGCGTTGCCACCCGTCGCGCCTACGAACATCTCGGTGTGCCATACCCTGAACGTGCGCTGCCGCCCGATGATGACAACGGGCCGCAGCAGGGAACGTTGTTCTGATATGGCTTGCCTATCAATTGCGATCATCGCCCGCGATGAAGCGCGTCACATCGCCGGTTGTCTGCGCAGTATCGCCGGTCTCAGCGACGACGTGGTGGTCATTGTCGATGCGCAGACCCGCGATGCGACCGCGACCATCGCTGCCGAGCACGGCGCGCAGGTGCTGATTGAGCCGTGGCGCGGTTTTAGCGCCCAACGCAACTTCGCCCTCCAACGCTGTCGTGGCGACTGGGTGCTCTTCATCGACGCCGATGAGCGGCTGACACCAGAGCTGTTTGTCGAGCTGGCGACGTTGCTGCGGCACGGCCCGCCGGCGCACATTGCCGGCTATCGGATTCCGCGTTACAACCTCTTCTTTGGCCAACGCCTGCGGGGTGGCGGTTGGTACCCTGACTACCAACTGCGCCTGCTCCGTCGCGACGCCGCCCGCTACGATGAGGGGGTTGCCGTTCATGAGGTGGCAAGCCTGCAAGGGGCAACTGCTGATCTGCAAGGCCATCTGCTTCATCTCAACATCGAGCGGCTTGATGAGTTGTGGCAGAAGCAGGCGCGCTACGCCTTCGCCGAGGCCATCATGCTCTATCGGTCGGGAAGGCGCATGCGGTGGCGTAACTTAATCGGCGCGCCGGCGCGTGAGTTTACCCGCCGCTATGTTCAGCTTGGCGGCTGGCGCGATGGTTGGCTGGGGTTGTTCCTCTGCGCGACGCTGGCGTGGCACGAGGTGGTGAAGTTCTGTATGCTGCGCGGGTTGCAGGAGCATCAAAGCGCTGAAACGTAACGGGTCGAGAATAGAGGTAAAGACGAGCAGATTCGCAACCTGTTTCGGATCGCCAGACGGTATCAACAGCTTGGCGCCTCCGCGACTTTGCGTGTTATAGCCAACGAGGGATACGGTTATGAACCCGATTGCTGATGCGTTAGCGCAGCACCCGTTGCTGATTCTCGACGGTGCGCTGGCAACCGAACTCGAACGGCGCGGTTGCGATCTGGCCGATCCGCTTTGGTCGGCGAAAGTGTTGATCGAGAACCCAGCCTTGATCCAAGCCGTGCATGCCGATTATTTCGTCGCCGGCGCTGATGTGGCGATTACGGCTAGCTATCAGGCGACAATCCCCGGCTTTATGGCGCGTGGCCTGAGTGAGGCTGAGGCGATAGCCCTCTTGCAGCGGTCGGTGGAGCTGGCCCGCGCCGCTCGCGACGCCTTCTGGGCCGAACCGGCCAACCGGGTGGGGCGTATCCGCCCGCTGGTAGCGGCGTCGATCGGCCCGTATGGCGCGTATCTGCACGATGGTTCAGAATACCGCGGCAACTATGGGCTATCAATTGCCGAACTGATCGACTTTCATCGTCCGCGGATGGCGGCACTAGCTAACGCTGAACCCGATCTCTTCGCCTGCGAGACGATCCCCTGCGGTGAAGAAGCACGGGCGTTGGTCGCACTGCTGCCTGAGTTTCCCCATCTGACTGCGTGGATCAGCTTTAGTGCGCGTGATGGCAGCCATACTGCGCAAGGCGAGCCAATCGCCGACGTTACCTCCGAGATTGCCCCTCATCCGCAGGTGGCTGCGATTGGGGTTAATTGCACCGCACCGCGTTTTCTGCCTGACCTGATCCGTGCTATGCGTGCTGTCACTGACAAACCGATTGTGGTCTACCCCAATTCGGGTGAGGTCTATGATCCGGTTGGGCAGTGCTGGATCGGTGCCGGCGAGATTGACGATTTTGCTGACCAAGCGCGCCTATGGTACACCGCCGGAGCGCGACTAATCGGCGGTTGTTGCCGTACAACCCCCGACCACATTCGGGCATTGGCAGCATGGGTCGTGCGTGAGGTGTTGCATGGTTGAGACATGGCCGTTCGATCCGTTTGTTATCCCCACGCCGCCGGTGTTGCGGGTTGGTGCGTACCCGCTGCACGGCGCACCGGTGTTTCATGTCGATCCTGCCCACTATCACGCCGAGTTGATGCTGAAGCAGGCATTGTTGCAAGCCGATCATCGCTATTATGTGCAAGCGTATCCAGACAGTCTGTCGGCGCAGTGGGAACTACTGGAATGGGGTGTGGCTGAATTGGCGCGCAGTTATCCGCACTGGTTCGTTGTGCGACGCAACGGTAACGAGGTGTACTGGGAGAACCGACTCCTTGGGCAGACGGCGACGATCCGGCTCGGTGGTGATCTTGGACTTTGGCCAATCGATTGGCTTGGCCGACAGGTGCAAGAAGATCTCTTGCTGATTGCGGTTGATGAGGCCGCTGGCCATCCGCTGATTGCCGGTCAGCTCTGTTTCCCCAATCGTTGGTGTTTGGACGAGAAGATGGGGTTACCTCTTGCCGCAATTCATGGGCCAGTGCCGGGATTTCGCGAGCACATAGCGCATTCGACCAATCAGTTGGTGGCCCGCTTGCAGCCGGCGCGCCCGGTTTGGCGGCGTAACTGGTCATTAGTTGTGGTACCAGATCTCGATCTCTCGCCGCGGCTTGGCCTGCTCGATCGCGAAAAGGCGGCCATTACCGCCGAAAACGCTGGCGAGCGCGTCTTTTATCGGGTCGAACGGCAGACACTGGTACGTCTTGACCGTCACTCGGCATTGTTATTTACAGTTCGTACCTATATTGCTCCGTTAGCGCGGCTGGCTGCCGATCCGAAGTGGGCAGCAGCGCTGGCACATCTGTTATCTGAGCTAGAGCCGGCAATGCTTGAGTACAAAGGCGTGAAACCCTACCTGCAACGCTTCATACTCATCTCCCTGCACGCTTGATAGTTTAAATGCTTGAGTACAAAGGCGTGAAACCCTACCTGCAACCGTTGTTGGCGTATCTACACCACAAGATAGAACATTGACCGTCGTGCTATGCTCATGCCGCATTCCTATTGGTATGCGTAGAGATATGCTATCATAAGGCAAACGCAGCGTTAAGGGAGGGATAACACATGAGCGAAGAGCAAGAGCGGCGTGTGGCTAACGCTGAGCGTCGGTCAGGTGTCATGCCGCGCCAACGCGAAACGCCGCGTACCGAACGACTAGATCCAACTGCCGCTAACCCGCGTTGGCGTCCGCCAAGCACGTCGCATGTGCGAGATACAACTCTCACCGTCAGTAATCTCTGGCAGGTGTTTCCGCGCTGGTTACAAGAGCGTGGCTGGATCTATTTAATTACTTTCTTAGTCATCATTTTGTTCATTTTTGTGTTAACCCTCTGGCTGTTGCGTAGTGATCGACGTGAGATGTCGTTAGGCGCACCGCAACCAACGGTAGTGACATTGCCGACCGGAGAGGCAAATCTGTTGTTGGGTAGCGAAGGTGTCGACACGGCGCCGCAATCCGTGCCGACGCCGGCGCCGCGTTTCTTTGTGGTGGTCAATACCGGTGGGCAAGGCCTCTTCTTGCGTCCGCAGCCGAACCGAAATAACCAGCCGATTACGACCCTGCCTGATGGGACGCGACTCGAGCAGATTGGTGATGATGTACCCGGCGAAGACCGCCTCTGGCGACCAGTACGCACACCTGATGGGCTAGAAGGGTATGTGGCGGTTGATTTTCTTGCCCCAGACCGGTAGGAACAGCCTTCTACTGCTTGTGTGTAGCAACCAAGTCAGGCGCGGTTATCGATAGGAAGAGATCAACCAAATTGGGATCGAAATGCTTGCCAGCCTGCTCACGAATGTACTGACAAGCTTGTTCGCGCGTCCACGCTCTGCGATACGGACGATCATTGGTTAACGCATCCCACACATCGACGAGCGCGAAAATTCGCGCCGCCAGCGGAATCTGCTCGCCGCGCAAACCGCGCGGGTAACCGGTGCCGTCCCATTTCTCGTGATGGCAGTACGGGATATCGATCGCCGGACGCAGATAGGCAATCGGCGAGAGTAACTCGTAGGCATATGTCGTATGGCGGCGCATAATCTCCCATTCCGCTTCGGTCAGCGGGCCGGGTTTATGCAAAATAGAATCGGGTACGCCAATCTTGCCAATATCGTGCAGCATCGCGCCGCGCCACATGTTGATCTGCTCTTCAGGAGGAATGTTCAGCGCCTTGGCAATCGTGATGGTCGCCTGCGCGACTCGTTGTGAGTGGCCTTCGGTCTCTTTGTCGCGTAAATCGAGTGCGCGCGACCAGCCGATCAGGGTTTGGTCATACGCTTCAGCGATTGCCTGTGCCGCTTGCTTGGCTTGCTCGGTAAGCTGGCGCTCGTGTGCTGCTGCCCGTTCGCGCTCCTCAATCAACCGGCGATAGCGGTTGATACGCTGCATGGTGCGCACCCGCAAGCGCAACTCGCTCAGCTCGACCGGTTTCGAGAGGAATTCATCGGCGCCGGCTTTCACCCCTTCCAAACGTGAGGCACGATCGTCAAGCGCGGTAATCATAATGATCGGCACCTCGGCGGTTTGCGGATCGTCACGCAACATCCGGCAGACCGAAAACCCATCAAGATCAGGCATCATCACGTCGAGCAGGATGAGATCAGGCAGAGCTTCATGGGCGGCAGCAATGCCACTGAGACCAGAAGCGGCGGTACGTACCACACACCGTTCGCGTTTGAGGAGATCGCTGAGAATATCACGAACATTCGGGTCATCATCAATGACGAGTACGCTGTATGGGTGGTTTTGCATATTGATCGGGCTTTCCGGTGCGTTTCACCATCCGCACTGCTGTATTCTATCATAGGATGATGCTGGGCGCAGGAACTATGCGCTTGACCGTTCCTCTGGTGAGGGCTATGATTCGGTTGTAGTATGAACATCGTCTGGATTATGATCAATGCGGTTGGCGGCAAGGCTCTTGGTTACGCATCATAAGCTAATGATAGTTCGTTTATGATGCAGATCGCTTATTAGTCTTACTTCGTTATGATTACCATTGCATTACCATCTGTTTGATCGGGAAATGTTTTACCGCAATTAACAAGGGTATAACGCGATCGGATAGACAAGGAGCCGCGCTATGACTGAAGCTAGTGACGAGTCTCGCCCAGTAGTGCTCATTGTCGATGACGATCCGAATGTGACCAGTTCACTGGCCCGTTCATTGCGCGATCGCTTCACGGTCTTCACAGCAACCGATGCTGAGACAGCCTTGCAGATTCTTAAGCAGCAGCCTGTTGCCGTGATTCTCACCGATCAGCGGATGCCCGCAATGTCAGGCGTCGAGTTGCTAGCACGGGCGCGGGAATTGCAACCTGATGCGCGTGGTTTTATTATCTCAGGCTACACCGATCCGGCGGCGCTGGCCGCAGCCCTTAATCTCGGTTCGGTGCATGGCTTTATGACCAAGCCGTGGGATATTGCTGCCCTGCGCCGGAAGCTTGAGCAGTTAGCGCAAGAGTATCAGACGGCGGTAAACGAGCGGCGCGCTGTCCGCGAAGCGCAGGCGCAGATGGCGATGTTGCGCCAGATGCTTGACCAATTGCAAACCGATTACCTGACAACGCTCGAGTTGGTCAGTTGGGAGAGCGAGGTCCCACCGATTAGCACCTCCTCGATTGGCAGTCCACTGGCGCAGAGTGCGCCGGAGACGTTCGACGATTTGGTGGCCGCTTATCGCAGTCTGCTTGATTTGGCTGCCGAGCAGCGGGGTTTGTACGATCAACGTTCAATGCCTGACCGGTTGCGGGTCTTGAGCGAGCGGCTAGGTTTGTTGTGGGCTGGCCCACGTGATCTGATCGAAATTCACACCCAAGCCCTGCGCCAGCTTTGCCGCGGCCAAACGCCGCAGCGGATCGCGGTGTATATGGAAGAGGGTCGGCTGATGTTGCTCGAATTAATGGGCCATTTAGTCAATTTCTACCGCATCCGGTTGGCCGCGCAGAGCCATGAATGATCGGTTGCCAGTAACCATAACGCAAGCGCCGTATGCCGCTTTCTTGTTGGAACCAAACGGGCGGATCGCCGACTGCAACGCAGCCGCAGCGGCGCTGTTCGGGATGGTGCCTGCCGAACTGTGCGGGCGGCAATTTGTCTCGTTGCTCGATCCGTTCAGTATCGCTAAAGCGCAAACTATGCTCGCGCAGACGATCCGAGCTGGCGGGTTGCAGCACTGGGAACTCGTTCACCGGCGTGGCGGCGCTGCGCCGCTGTTGCTTGGCTATACCACATGGCCAATTCGTGACGCGCAAGGGGCGGTCATCGGTATTATCGCGCTCGGTCTCGATCTTGGGCCGACAGTGACGCTGACCGCTCAGCTCGCTGAAACGAATCAGCGACTCGAGGCGGCCCTGAAGCAACTGGAACGCGCTCACACCGATCTGAAAGCGGCCCAAACCCAACTGGTGCAATCTGAAAAGATGCGTTCGCTTGGCCAGTTAGTGGCTGGCGTTGCGCACGAGATCAATACGCCGTTGGGCTATGTTGCGAACAACCTTGCGTTTCTGGCCGAACGGTTGCCCGCGCTGCGCACTGCTCCCACCGATGAGCTTGGCTGGCGCGATGTGGCCGATGCCATCCATGAAAGCCAGATCGGGATCGAGCGCATTGCCGCGATCGTGCGCGCCTTGCGCGCGTTTGCGCGCCCCGACGAAGCGCAGCTCGTTCCGGCTGATATTAACGAAGGTCTCGCCAGTACGGTGCGTATGGTGCGCGCCGTGAGCGGGCCGCGGATCGTGATTCGCGAAGAGTATGGTGATGTGCCGCCGTTGCTCTGCCATCCCGGTGAACTGAATCAGGTCTTTCTCAATCTGCTTATGAACGCTGTCCATGCCTGCCGCAGTGCCGGTACGGTGACGGCGCAGACGGCGAGTGATGGCGTTTCCATCACGGTGACAATCAGCGATACCGGTATTGGTATGGATGCGGCAACCGTAGCTCGGCTCGGCGAGCCGTTCTTTACCACGTGGCCGGATGGTCATGGCACTGGCTTGGGGTTGGCTATCTCGCGCGAGATTGTGGCACGTCACGGCGGGCAACTGCATTTTCAGAGCGAGCCGGGCCGTGGCACGACGGTTGAGGTTGTGTTGCCGCTGACACGCGGAGATACCTAAACGCCGAGGCACAAACGGTGGTTGTTGGAAAACGAGCGATGATATCTTGTCACAACAAGGTAGATGGCTCGCTTGAGATACTCTTTACCAACCATCCCTTTGCGCCTTGGCGTCTTTGCGTTGGCGGTTCTTTGCCCCTACGCTACCGCCACCTTCTCGCGCACCAACTGCTCACTGAATTCCCACAACTTACGGGCCAGTGCTGCATCTTGCGCGCGCGCCGAGGTCTTGGCCGGTTTTTTCCGCACGAAGTACAACCCGCTCACCCCCTCCACTTCCGGCGACGAGGCGAGATAAATCGATGTAGCTGCGCCTTGTTCGGGCGTGAGCATAAACGGGCGGGCTAAGCGGAAGAAGAAGGCAAATGCACCACGGGAGTCGGCGGCGAAGTTCGTGGCAACGGCTCCCGGGTGTAGGCTATTCGCGGTAACGCCGGTGCCTTGTAGCCGACGCGCCAGTTCGTTGGTAAAGAGAATGTTGCACAATTTCGAGTCGCCGTATGCTTGCGAGATATTCCCGCGTTGCGGCGAGGCGATCTGCGGAATTTTTACGTTACCGGCGACGTGCGCATACGATGAGACATTGACAATGCGGGCCGGCGCGCTCGCGATGATTCGTTCCAACAGTAGGTTGGTGAGCAAGAACGGCGCGAGATGGTTGACGGCAAAGGTGAGTTCGTAGCCGTCGGCGCTGGCTAGCGGTTCGGAGACGAACAGGCCGGCATTGTTGACCAAGACATCAATTCGCGGGCAGCGGTCGAGCAGCTCGCTAGCTGCACGGCGCACCGAAGCCAGCGAGGCGAAATCGGCCAGCACCAGTTCTGGCGGCGGTGCGTTTGGCACTTCTTTCATAATTTGTTGGCGCGCCGCTTCGCCTTTGCTCTGCGAACGGCATACCATCATCACCCGTGCCCCCATCTTGGCCAGCTCACGTGCGGTAACGAACCCGATTCCTGAATTAGCGCCGGTGACGATCACCGTTTTGCCTTGCATAGGTGTGCCTCCTTATGATGATGCAAAGGAACGGCTGGTAAAGCCGTAGCTTGCGCATGTGGATTTGACAACGCGAGCACTCACAAGAATGCCCCGGCTACTGTTCCGGGGCATCACATGTGATAACGCACTACGCTTTGTACTATACCATGCGTTAGATAAGGTTTCCAACTGACCTGTCACGCAGATTGAACCCTCATTCCTCCTCGCTCAAATGCGCGGAGTCGATCAATAGTGGCCTGCTCCTCCGATGGGCATTCGGTCGCGAACCATGCATCGAGTATCTCGCGCACCAATTCGGGGGTTGTCAGACGGAGGCTTAATGCCAGCACATTAGCATCGTTCCACTTGCGTGCTCCGGCTGCTGTCTGTGCATCGTGACACAGTGCGGCGCGAATGCCGGGCACTTTGTTAGCGGCAATGCTCACGCCGGTACCGGTGTAGCAACAGACGATGCCTTGATCGGCCTGTCCTGAGGCCACCGCCTCCCCGACTGCTCGTCCGACATCGGGCCACTGATCATCAGTGCCAATGAGCGGCCCAAACAATAGTACCTCGTGCCCACGCCGTTCGAGGTCGGCGATCAAGGCATCGGTGAGATAGTTCTTTTCATCGCTGCCTACCGCAATTCGCATAGCTCCTCCTTATGCTTGGTCGTCAGGTATGGCTTGCCCATCAATCTTGTCAGAGGTGGGACCGGTATGGATAACCACACTCCCGTGTTCACCGATTGCCTGCGGGGCGCGCAAGTGGAACAGGTGCGGATATTGGTCGAGCATACGGGTAGCATTAGCGAGAACGCGCAACGCTGCCTGCTCGCCACATGCGCGATCGAGCGCAGCAGAATGGCAATGATGAGCAGCGCGGTAACGATGATGAGCAGTGGGCTACCCTGTTCGGCCATAATCTTGCTCTTGTGGCACTCGACAGAGGCATCGTTGGTCGGTCAACCCTGTGCGCACAGTTCTTGCCTCTTTCCTAACCCTGCTTTTGTTCGACGTGAGAGGACAGAAATGCTACCTGTCAAGTTGGTGTGACACCGGCACGCTGGCGGAGGTCTGACCTGCATAGCCGTTGCGTCGGGCCGGCAGGCGCTGCCACGCCGACCGGTGGTGGGGATTGGAACCCCAAGGCTCTGCCGATGCAGCCGACCGCCGATCGCTCTCACCTACGGATCAAGTTTGGCAGACTGCACCGGTACAGAATTATTGTACTCCATACTGATCGATTTTTGCGCGCAGACGAGTAGCAAGGCGGGGGCTAGCAATGCCAAGGGTGGCGAGGATGAACTCGCTTTCGGCCCGATACATTGCGACACGTTCTGCTGACCAATGCGCTGGGGGTGGTGTAGAGAGGTTGCTAATGCGGTCGGCAAGCTTGACCAGCCACACTTCAGGTGGCTGCGTTTGAATACGGCGCAGACTATCTGCCATACGCTGCTCTGAAGGTAACGAAGGGTCTTTGGTCAAGGCACGTACACCGGCAGTGATAGTTGGCCCGAACTGCCTTGCCAGTGTTGCCTCATCAATGCTCGTATCTTCGAGCACATCGTGGAGCAGCGCACAGCACAGAGCAAGCTCGTGATCGTAACCCGGCTCGATGGCAAGTGTCGTCGCAACTTCCAGTGCCACATCACAAAGGTGAACGAGATACGGTATGTCACTGCCGGGGCGGAGTTGGCCGTTATGTGCTCTGGCAGCGAAGAGGAGCGCTCCTTGAATGAGGTCAGTTGTTTCCATACAAGTGAGTTTAGGGGCGTGTTACTGCCATGCCTCGTGCGACCAATAGGATCAAGGATGTATACCTTCAAAGCGATGGCAGACGCACCTTGCCATTACGGGTTCGCGCTACCCTTCCGTCTCCGCCGGTTGTGGTTCGCGCTCCTTGGTGATGTCGCGCAGCGTACTCAGATCGCGGATCCGTTCGGTGAAGAGAATACCGTTCAGATGGTCAACCTCGTGCTGAATAGCCCATCCCAACAGTCCATCAGCCCGGCGTAGCCGGTGATGCTTACCGCTCAGATCCTGAAACTCGACTGTGACCCATGTCTGGCGCGGAACCATTCCATACCAGCCGGGTAAACTGAGGCAGCCTTCATCGCGCATCACTTCTTCGTCGCTCAGCTTCACAATACGCGGATTGATCAGCACATACGGTTCAGCAGGTGCGACTTCCACCACGCTCCCGTCGGGGCGCTCTTCGTATTCAGCGGGGATTTCAATAATGCAGAGCTGGATCGGAATGCCAACTTGCGGCGCAGCCAGCCCAACTCCATTGGCCGCATGCATCGTCTCGAACATATCGGCCACTAACTGCTTGAGATTGCGGTCTGGTAGCTTGACCGGGCGGCACTGCATCTTGAGAATCTTGCGATCCTCGGCGTCATCAATGCGGAGAATGCGTCGAATAGCCATAGAACATTTCTATCCTTGCCCGCAGGCGTTTAATGCGGTTACTCTTTCTATTCTACGACAGCGCAGCGTGTAGGGCAAATGGTGAATGGTCCTCATCGCGGATACAACAGATGACAGTCAGCTGGAAGATGACTAGCACCCACCCTGCTAGTGGATTGACAGGGGCGGAATGAATGCCGCCCTCCATCGGGCCATCTCCCTTCTCCCCGTGTGAGAGAGGGGACAACGGGCGTAACCCCCCACCCTCGGCCCTGCCCCCTGTCGCTCCCACCTCCGGCCCTGCCCCTGTTGCCCCCACCCCCAGCCCTGCCCCTGTTGCCCCCACCCCCAGCCCCTCCCCCACACGGGGGGAGGGGAGCGCCCCCACCCCTAGCCCCGCCCCCACAAGGGGGGAGGGGAGCATTCCCCCCTCTCCCCTCGTGGGAGAGGGGGCAAGGGGGGAGAGGGGCAGGGGCACGGAGGGCAAGGGGGGAGAGGGGGCAACGGGCGCACTGTAATCGGGGGATGAACACACGCTTGCGTACCGAACTCGAAACAAGTACACTTGAGATCAGCGAGGAGCAATATTCCAGTGACTAGAAAT
>NZ_CALFBQ010000033.1 GCF_937951745.1 uncultured Chloroflexus sp. | reverse complement strand
GATGGCTTGGTCGCTCTATCGCTGGGTCTGGCGGTTGGAGTCGCCGCTTCATATCGGCATGGCGCCTGCCGGCAACCTAAACCGCACTCGGCTGTACGTGCCGGCCCGCAATCTGTGGGGCACCCTCACCGAAGCACTGGCACAGTCAATGGCGAGCGTTAACACTTTTCCTGACTATCAGAGGGTGGGTGATCAGCTCAAGGAAGGAATCCGCTTCAGCTACCTCTTCCCTGCTGAGCAAGAGGGCAATGAGTGGAAAGCATGGCTGCCGCATTACAAGACAGGAGCAGAGTTGGTGTGGAGGCGCGAAGATCAAACCGCCGATGTAGCGGATCGCACTTTCCGCACACGCCTCCTCAGCACACGGCCCGGCACAGCCATTGCCCCTGATTCAGACACCGCTCAAGAAGCCACCTTGCGCGAGTTTGAGGTGATCGGCCCATACTGGCGGAGCAACCAGAGTGTGGTGGGGCTAGTCGGGTATGTATTTGTCCAATCCAGCTCGGGTTCTACAGGAACATGCTGCCAGCTTCTCGGTTCCCCACCCCCGGAGCTGCTCCTCATCGGTGGGGATACAAAATATGGGCTAGGGAGAATCCTCCGCATAAATTGCCAAAATGCAAACGATATTTTCGGGTGCAAGGTTGATCTCAACCAGAACGATCCCGTAGTGAAGTCGGATCACATTCTAGCCCACGCCCTGCCGCCAGCATCGTCCAATAACTTCAAGGGGCAATATGAGGTCATTGCAGGTTGGGATTACAGCAAACAACTGCAATCTAGCAGAGATTTGCTCTGTCAGCCCGGTTCAAAGACCGATCAACAACAAGATTGGAAAATCCTGAATACAGGATACTGGCAGACCAGATAACGTGTGATGTTCGTGCTGGAGTCACGGTAGCAACTTGCAGGTGACCCGCGCGCAAGCAGGAAATAGCTTAAGGCGCTACGCGCCCTCCCAATGACAGGAGAAACACCCCCTCCCCGTAATGGGGTTGGATAGGGGCATTCCTCTTAGCAGATTGGTAGGGGCGGCAGACATTCCACCCTCCATAGGCCTATCCCCGCCAGCGCATGAACGGGGGCGGCAGATATTCCGCCCAACATCAGGCCCTCCCCCCTCTCCCCGTGTGGGAGAGGGGGGCAAGGGGCGCATTCCCCTCACCGCTGGCCCTGCCCCTGTTGCTCCCACCCCCGGCCCTGCTCCTGTTGCCTCCACCCCCGGCCCTGCTCTTGCTGCCCCCACCCCCAGCCCTGCTCCTGCTGCCCCCACCCCCAGCCCCTCCCCCACAAGGGGGGAGGGGAGCGCCCTCACCCCCGGCCCCGCCCCTGTTGCCCCCACCCCCGGCCCCTCCCCCACAAGGGGGGAGGGGAGCATTCCCCCCTCTCCCCTTGTGGGAGAGGGGGGCAAGGGGGGAGAGGGGACCATCCCCGGGTGGGAGAGGGGGGCAAGGGGGGAGAGGGGACCATCCCCCTATAGCGGAGGGGCCGGGAGTGTCCTCGATAAAGGTAGAGGCGGGGTTAAAACCCGTCCCCCCTACGGTAATTCCAACCGTACCGGGCTGCCGTCAATCATCGGTCGCAACGGCGTCACCGAGACATAGCCGGCCAGTACTGCACCATCGTCGGTATCAAGTGCAAATTCGGGGATGCGCTCGCGGGCAAAGTGAAACGCGATCTGCGCCCGCTCGACGGGGCCGGGTGGGGTGAGGGCGATGTCAATGTAGTGGCCAAAGAAGAATTCTGACAGCCGGGTCTGGCGAAAGCCGCGCAGTTCGGATGGTGAAGCGACGTGGGGAACATTGACGTTGAGCACGATCGGCGCATGCCCGCGAATCTGTTCGAGTAGCGGTAAGAGGCGCTGGGCGGCATAAGCTGCCGTGTGCCACGGCATCGGTTCTGGGCCGCGATACTGTAGCGATACCGCCATGGCTGGTAGTCCCCACATTGCGCCGATCATCGCCGCGCCGACGGTGCCGCTGAGCATGACGTTGGTGCCGCTGTTGAGGCCGCGATTGATCCCCGAGACTACGGCGTCGATCGGCGGCAGCACGCCGCTCAGCATAGCGATCGTCACGCACGCAACCGGTGAGCCGTTGTGGGCAAAGGCGAGTATGCCATCAAATTCGGCAGGCGGGATAATGGCGCGCAGTTCGCGATTCGCTTGCGGCGGCAGCGCCATGCTCATCGCGCTCTGCTCTTCGGCAGGAGCAACGACGCTGACCTGCGCGCCGGCTGCTCGCATAGCCCCAGCTAGTGCCCAGAGACCGGGGCTGTCGATACCGTCATCGTTAGTGACTAAGATATGCATTCAGAGACTCCGCAATGCTCGTGATTGGTGGCGTCAAGCGGAGCGCTAGTCGGCTCGCGACAGCATTAGTGCCGGTGAAAATCCGTTTCGCTCCCCTGTTAAGGGAAGGCGGCGTGCAACCATACTGCCGCTTAGAGCTACGAACCATTGCCGACGGGCCAACGGCCTGCGCCTCAAGGCGGCAGCAAAGCATCGGTTGCCTAGACATCTTCGCACCAACGCTCTGCATCCGCGCACCGATGCATTCGGCCTGCCACCGCGCTCCGCTTTCAGCATATCACGACGCGGCTCCCTGAGCAATTGCCGTTTCGATGATGTCGAGCGTGACTTCTTTCAGGCCGCGTGCGCGGGCCGCTTGCTCGGCGGCGGCGCGCAGCGAACGACTGGCGCTGATACGGGCAAGGTAGGGCACCGCGTCAAGTGCCGCGTTCAGCCGGTCGGTTGCTTCCTTCGTCCACGGCATCGTCTCGGCTCCGCTCGGCTTGGGCGGGCCGCCGGCGGTTGGCGTCACTGTCTCGACCGGTAAGAAGTTGATTACCGTCTCATAGAAGCGGTTGACCAGCTCTTGCATGAGGTTGGCCGCCCCAGCATACCCCATAAACGGCGTACCGGTTGTACGGCGCACGACCGGGCCGGGGAAGGTGGCCGGAATGTAGTGCGTGCCACGCGCGTTAGCTTCAGCCAGATAAATCTTCTCGTTGATGCTGCCGAACACGAACGCCGGCGCTTTGGCATGCAGTCGCTTGCGGATTTCGATGTTGTCCGGCTCGTCGTCTCGACGCGGTCGGCCCGATACCCACGCGATCTTCATCCCTAGCTCATCGCCAAGGAAGCTACGCAACCCATCGGCATAGCTGCGCGCAGCTACAATAGCGCAATCCACTGTTGCAAACCAGTCGCTTTGCGGGCCACGCCACAGGTCCCACACCGGTTGCAGGGTGGTACGCTTCTCATGCGCGATGAACGCCTCGACTTGCGTCGGGTCGAGGCCGAGCAGTTGGCCGAGTTCGCGCAAGAAGGCAGTAGTGCCAAAGACGCCGAACGGTGCGAAGAGGTAGGGACGGCCCAACGCTTCGGCTAAGCCTTGGCCAAACTCGCGGTACATCACCACGTTGATCGCTGCTTCCGCCAGCTTGGGAGTAGTGGCGATACTGCCTTCGTAGGGGTAAACGAGATTAATCTCGGCGCCAATGCCAGTGATCAACCGCTTGAGTTCGAAGAGGTCGCTAGGCGCGTTGAAACATCCTAACGAAGGGCCGATGATATTGACCGTGCGCGGGCGGGGTTTGACATCCGCCGGCACAAATGGCTTGCCGTACTGTTCCCACGCAAACAGCAACGCCCGCTCGCGCCCCGTCCACTCATCCTGTTCGAGCGACTGGCTCCAGAAGAACCGCGCTTCAGGGTCGATCTGCGCTACCAGTTGGGCGTGATCGGCGCTAATCATCTCGCTCTCGGCGGTCGAAACCACCAGCAGCCGTTTGCCTTCCAGCATCCCCATCGTGCGCAGATCGTCAATCGTGCGGATCAGCGCTTTTGCCGTGCCGTTAATCACGTCCTCTTCGCGGATGGAGGTCGGTGTCAGATTCGCCATATGTGGGAGCGCGTCAGTATAATCGGTCACCGCCATCCCAAGCAGGTTGTAACAGCCGATTGGAGCGTCACAGACAATATGCACGTCGGGGAAGCAGCCGAACACCCATGACGCGCCCCAATAACTGCTGGTATCGGAAATATCGCGGATCAAGGTAATACTCATCGGTTCGCCTCCCGGCCCTCATCACCCTCGAAGAACGCCAGCATGCGGTCGTAGATCGGTTTGCGGTTGAGCAGGTCGCGCACAAAGCTGAGTGAAGCGACCATGCCACCAGCGAGAAAGAGCGGGCGCACACTGAGAATGTTGGTGTAGTAGACCGACGGAATGCCTTTCTCTTTGGCGTAGGCAGCCAGCGTGGTGGTGCCGATCACGAGATCGAACGACCAGCGCGCCATTGCCGCCTGATCGTCTTCGAGCGTCTTGCGATAGATCACCGCCTCGGTGCCGTGGGCCTTCAGCCACGCTTCATCGGCAGCGGTAAGGGCGCTGGGGCCAATGCTAGTGCTCACATAAGGTACGCGTGCGCCACCCTCGATCAGCAAGCGGGCATAGAGCATCTCGTTGCCCTCGTAGCCGGAAACGAGAATCGTCGCGCCTTGCAGCGGTTTGCTGGCCAAAAAGCCACGCGCGGCAGCTTCCTCTTCGGCGGCAACGCGCTCAACCGCGTCTTCATCAAGGTCGAGCGCCGCACCGATAGCGCGCAGCCATGCTGCACTGCCTTCAGCGCCGATCGGCGCGCCGCTGACTACGGCGACCCCCCGCTCGCGCAAGACGCCAATCGTCTCGCGGTAAAAGGGGTGGAGCGCCGCCACCACCGCTGCCCGCCCAGCCTGTTTAATCTCATCGACGTGCCGGCCGGGGAGCGTTGTCACCACCCGTCCGCCCATTTTGCGTAGGACACCATCGATCAACAACGGATCAGCCGGAAAGACCTCGCCGATCAGCGCTAGCGTCCCCGGCTCATGCTCGTCGCTAGTATCGACAAACCGCCGCATCACCGCCGCTAGCGCCACATCCTTTGCTTCGGGGTGGGAATGGATGGCGTAGGCCGGCACCCGCACCAAAATGACCGGTTTGCCGTTTACCTCTTGCGGCAGCAGCTCCTCGGCCAACCCGGCCGTTTCGGCTACGCAGAGCGAAATTACCGGGATAAACGACGTATTGGCCGCCGTCGCCGCTTCGGCAATCGCCGCGTTGGCCGCCTCTTGCACTTTACCGCTCGACAGCTCAGCCGTACCTAATGCCGGCGCGACAATACTCTTGCGCGCCGCGTAAAAGTGAGTGACAAACGTCAACCCATACAGGCAGCCGGTATCGGTCACCATTGCCGGCTGTGCGCCCTCGATCCGGGTAAGCACGCGCAACGCGCCAAAGGCAGGGCACATCGTCTGCGGATGGAGCTTACACGCGCCGCCGCGAAACGGTTCGGCGGGGGCCTCGGCGCCGGCCGGCGTCAGGGGAATGATCTCGGCCATAACAACTCCTCTGCCCGGACGCAGCCGCTCTGCTGCATGCCGGGATGATCAAGTAGGGACGCGAATAGTTGGTATTATACAACAATTTTCTTGCATAAGTGGTATGCGTAGAAATGAGAAATGGATCGGCGCGGATGGCCAAGCTGTCACATCCATGTTCTATTCATCCATCGGCCACGGATCGGCGCTAAACTGGTCATGCACCTCTTGCAGTTGCACGTCAGCGTAGCTGGCGTAGAAGCTGCGCGTTACTTCGACGCTGCGATGGCGTAAGATTTGCGATACTTCGGCGAGCGCAACCCCCTCATTCAACAAATGATATCCGACAAAGTGGCGGAAGGTATGCGGGGTAACTTGACGTAACAATTCGGCCTCGTCAGCTTTGCCCTCCAACACCATTCGATCAGCCAGTGCATTGGCGGCACTGGTGACAATCCGCCAGCCGCTGATCCGCGATAGTCGTCCGCCACCGGTGCGCGGGTCGAGGGCGACAAACAGCGGTTCGCGGGCCGGCGGCCAGTTCCGTGCGGCAAGGTAGCGGTGCAGGGCTTGTTCGGCATGTTTGCGGATGAAGAGGGTGCCTTCTCGTCGGCCTTTGCCGCGCACAATTACTCGCGCCAAGATACGTCGGTCGCGTGCGACATCGCCGACATCGAGACTGAGCGCCTCGGAGATGCGCGCCCCACTGGAAAAGAGCAGGTGCAGTAGCGCAGCGTTGCGCAGGCGAGTCAGCATCTGCCGCTCACGCTCTTCGCCGGCAGACTTGTCATAAAAACGTACCAGCCGGCGCAGGTCGGGTGGCGTTGGCGCGACCGGGGTAGGCAGGCGCGGCAAGACGCGGCTCACTTCGGGGCGAGCCGCAGCGATCCGAAACGGGATCGCCCCTTGCGAGTCTGCCAGTGCCAGCAAGCCGAACAGCGGGCGCACGTAGGCATGCACCGTGCGCTCCGAGAGCCGTTCGCTTTGGCCACTGGCCCGCGCTGTCGCCGCTCGCTGCGAGAGGTCGTAGCTGCGTTTGCGCAGGGCGCGGGCGTATGCCACCAGATCGCCGATCTGCAAATCACCCAGCCGGTATTTCCCGTTGCGTTCGGCCCAGCGGGTGAAGATGCGCACCGCCGTCTCGTAGCTGGCGATGGTCTGGCGTGCATGGTGGCGTTGGCGCTCGCGGGTATCTTCATCGAGTTCGTCGTCATCATCGCCCTCGGCGAGTCCGGCGCTGGATAGCCGCGCCAGCCAGATTGCGCCGGCGATGGCGATCGGCGTGTCGGGCGTGAGTGGTTGTTCAGCCAGATCGGTCATAATGGTACAAGTAGCATAGCCGCAAGATGGAATTGCCACCAAAACACGAGAGTCACAAAGGTTTAGGGATATGAGTGGCGGGTGTGTGTTCGTAGCTGTTCCGTTTCCTCCACGGTAGCTTGGCATGTGGCCCTTACCCTAGCCCCTTCCTCAGCGGGGGAGGGGCGATGTGAGCATAGCCACAAAAAGACACGAGAATCACAAAGGCTTGAGCAGGATATATGTCTTTTGTGTCTCTTCGTGGCTATTCCTACAACACCCCCAGCGCTACTGCGCCAATAATCAGCACCCCAGCCAAAATCCGGTAATACCCAAACACGGTAAAGTTATGGGTCGCGATGTAGCGTAGCAACCAGCCGATGCATCCATATCCGACAATCATGGCCACCGTTGCGCCCAGCAACAATCGGCCCCAATCGGCAGTCTGAATCTGGTCAAGGCTGCCGATTAAATCAACCAACGTTGCTGCGCCAAGGGTTGGGATAGCAAGATAAAACGAAAACGCCGTCGCGGTGGGTCGGTCGAAGCCGGCCAGCAACCCGCCAACGATTGACGCGCCCGATCGCGAGACCCCCGGCACGAGCGCGAAGATTTGGGCAATACCAACTGTCAAGGCTCGCCGGTTCGAGACAGTGGCAAAATCAACAGCAGTGCTAGTGCGGCGCTTGGTGCTGCCCCGTTCGATCCAAAGAAAGATGATCCCGCCGCTGATCAACGCTGCCGCGATGACCAGTGGCGACTCGAACAGCACCGCTTTGATAAAATCGCGGGCTACAATGCCTACCGCCGCCGCCGGTACAAACGCGATGATCACACCGAGCCAAAGCTTGCGTGCCGTGGCGATCGCTGCCGGATCGCCGCGCCCGATCAGAGCGTTGGCTTGACCAAACAGATCGCGCCAATAAAAGAGCAACACCGAGCAGACGGTGCCAAACTGGATCGCGATCTCAAAGGTGCCGCCGATGCTGCCTTGATAGTTGAGCAATTGGCTGGTCAGCAAGAGGTGGGCAGTCGACGAGATCGGCAGCCACTCGGTGATGCCTTGCACAATCCCCAACACCACAATCTGCCACCAATCGGGGTTGACAGGTGCAGTGATGAGCAAGGCGAAGGCGAGCAAGACGGCAAACCCGATAAAGAGGCTGGAACGGGGTAGCGAGATTGATTGTGTTTGCATGATGGAATTCAAACCTTGTTGGCTACGTGACAGACCGCTCGATACCCGTGCGGGCAGGGCGTAACTTTCAATATGTGCGAGGGCGTCTGCCGCCGGATAGGATGCTCTACAATGGAGTGCGACAGTTGCATTGCCGCACTCCATCACATGGTTGCGCCCGGCGCAACCGTTTCAACGCAAATATTATGTCTCATTCAACACCATCTCAATTGACTCCGCCACTGCCGCAACGGTAGCGCGAATATCCGCCTCGCTATGCACCGCCGAGACAAACCCGCTCCGTCCGCGCATCAGATCCACACCGTTGAGGTGCAGCGCCATGCGTAACCGGCGCAAGAGTTGGGCATCGCCACCGCGTTTGAGCGTCGCCAATGGCAGATTGCGCGGGATGTCGCCGGGGGCAAGATCAGTGGCAGGATCGACAAATACGTGGAAGATCGACCCATCACCGAAGGCCGTCCACCCGCGCAGGCCCTTACTCGCAAAGAGTTCGTTGAGCATCTTGACAAGCAGTTCGCCGCGTTGAGCTGCGATTGCGCCGGGTTCACCGGTTGCGACAGCGCGCAACATCGCGATTCCTGCCGCCGCCGAGAGCGGGTTGGCATTGAACGTTCCCTGTTGGCGGATGCGCCCGCGGGGGCCATGCTCGTCGTGCGCCAGTAGGTCGAGCAATTCGGTCCTGCCAGCCAATGCGCCGCCGGGCAAGCCGCCGGCCACAATCTTAGCCAGACAGACCAGATCAGGAACAACGCCGGCCCGCGCGCAGGCTCCGCCGGGAGCGACGCGAAAGCCGGTCACAATTTCATCGGCGATCAGCAAGACGCCATGGCGTTGGGTTATCTCGCGCAGGCCGACTAAAAAATCGGTAGGCAACGGGATCGAGCCATACGATGCGCCGGTTGGTTCGAGGATCACCGCAGCGACATCATCGCGTGCAGCAAGGGTTGCTTCTACCTGATCAAGGTCGGTTGGTAAGATGATCAAACTCGCTAGTGTTTCAGGTAACACGCCGCGATTGGGGTCATCGGGATCAGCGCCGGGTGCGAGCGCGTCGTGCCAACCGTGAAAATGGCCGGTAAAGCGGATGAGTGTCATCCTGCCGGTTGCAGCACGGGCAATGCGGAGGGCGAGGGTTGTTGCCTCGCTGCCCGAAGCGGTAAATCGGATACGCTCCACTCCCGGAATAAGCTCGGCGATCAGATCGGCCCACTCTAGCTCGAGCCGGTGGCTGGCGCCAAGATGGGTTGAGACCGGCGCTTGCCGTTCGATGGCCTCGACAATCGCCGGGTGGCCGTGACCGAGCAAGAGCGCACCGTGGCCACACCAATAGTCGATCATCCGATTGTCATCCACATCCCACTTATACGGCCCGTTGGCGCGTTCCATGAAGAGAGGGAAGGGATCGGCGTAGCGGCCATCGTGAGTCGCGCCGCCGGGAAAGCGTTGCAAGGCGCGTTCGGCCAAGACAGCCGAGCCGGCAAATCGTTGGCGGTAGAGTTGTTCGAGTGACATACGCATTACATCCCTACGCTGAGGCGATAGATCAGTGCTGCCGGCAAGCCGTAGCTGCGCATCTGTTCTTGGGTGCGTTGCACATCGTAGGCTACCCGCTTAAAGGTAAGGATCTGCTTGTCGGTGTCGAAGATGGCGTATGCAGCGCGTGGATCGTGATCGCGTGGCTGGCCGACGCTGCCGGGATTGATGAAGTAGCGCGCATCGCTGGTGAGCGTGATTTGGCTATTCCCTTCCGGTATGATGCGCTCGCACCGATCTTCGCCGTTGGGGCAGCGAAAGGCAAACTGGACGTGTGAATGCCCAATGAAGCAGACCGGTTCGGTAAACCATTCGAGGTTGGCGAGCGCCTGTGATGGCATAAGCAGGTATTCCCAGATCGGTTCACGTGGGCTGCCGTGCGCAAGATAATAGCGATTGTTAACTGTATGGACTGGTTGGAGCGGCAACATCCATTCACGGTTTGCCGGTTTGAGTTGAGCGCCGTTCCAGAGATTAGCCCGCCGGGCATCGGGGTTAAAGTCGTTGAGACTAATCTTACCCAGACAGGCCAAATCGTGGTTGCCAGTTAAGATGACCGAGGCGTGTTGCTGCATCAATTCAATGCACTCATTCGGTGCCGGCCCGTAGCCGATCGTGTCGCCGAGACACCACAACCCGTCAAACGAACCGGCATCGGCTAGCACTGTTTCAAGTGCAACGATGTTGGAATGAATATCAGAGAGGATCAGAATCCGCATATCTTTACGTTTTGACGATGCTCGCAGCCAGATCGTATAATTGGCAGCGACCCGGTTATCAGGAGCGTCGCCGTTATGGTTGAACCGTCAGGACACTGCCCGTACCTTGGATTAAAACAGAATCAAGCGATCCGGTTTGCGTCGCCGACGCCAGAGCATCGCTGCTATGCGGCCGGGCAGGCGCAAGATATCCCTCAAATTGAACCTGACTATCAAGTTCGCTATTGCTTGTCGGCGTCCCATGTACGTTGCCCATTATACATGGGGATGCCATTACCTACAACGTCAACCCCGCTGGCGGCGACTGCTCCGGCTGGGGCAGCGCCGGCTGCGCTAGCGCCGGTCTCAGTTTCCCCGGCAAGTGGTCTGCGCGCATGGTTCGCTGATCTTGCGCCGCGCGATCGTGTGATCTACAGTGTGTTACTGGCGGTGTTACTGTTGGCCTTGTTTGGGTATGCGCTAGGCGGTCTTGCCTTTGTTGGCGCAATGCTCAATCCGACTGCAGCTCCGACTGCAACCGGCCCCACGCTAGCGCTGCCACCGACGGTGACCACGACGATGCCTTCACTGACAGCGACCGAGTTTGCCTCGCCTACGGCGACATTGTCGT
Organism: uncultured Chloroflexus sp.; assembly: GCF_937951745.1. Lineage (GTDB taxonomy): Bacteria > Chloroflexota > Chloroflexia > Chloroflexales > Chloroflexaceae > Chloroflexus. The sequence goes on along the minus strand of NZ_CALFBQ010000033.1, from coordinate 42,292 downwards.
CCACAGTGGCTGCTTCGCCAACCGCACCGCTGCTCCTTTCACCAACAGCGACGCCTTACGAATTGATCCCGGTGACGAATACGCCGACGATTCCGATTATTATTCCACCGCCGCCGGTGTTCTTCACGGCCACGCCGACGCTATCGCCAGAATTACCACCGATCGAGTTGCCGGCTGCCACGCCAGATATACCTCCGGCGGAGATACCAACGATGCTACCGACGGAAGTGCCGACGGAAGTGCCGACGCCTACGGCGACCCCGTAAGAAATAATAAATTCGGAGTGCGACAGTTCAACTGCCGCACTCCGCACTCAATGTGCCATGCCCTGCGCCTCTACTCTGCCGCCAGTGCAGTGGCTTGGGGGGCTGGTACGGTTCCCAACTGCTTCACCAACTGGTCGCCAAGGTACAACATTTGCTGCACAAAGGGATGTTTCGGCTGCTCAAGGATCAGTGGCATTCCTCGATTGACGGATGTCACCACCGGTTGGCCGCCGCTAGCGATGTGGAAGTTGATCTTGCGCCGCAAGACGCGCTCGATCTCGCCGACACCGATCCCAACGCCAGAGTTGGCCCGGTTTAAGACAATGCTGATAGCGTTGGGATTGATGCCTAACTGGTTCGCTAAGCCGAGGAACAGGCTGGTGTTCTTGAGCGGGCCAATTTCGGGCGTAATCACCAACAAGACGTGATCGGCCCGATCAAATACCGACAGCGTGCGATCGTCATAGCTGGTCTGGCAATCAACCACGACATAGTCGGCACTGACGGCGAGCAAATCAAGAATGCGAGTGATATGGTCAGGACTGACCAATTCCGCTTCTTCAGGGCGGGGTGGCGCCAGCAGCGCCTGCAAGCCGGAAGGATGGGCTAGCAGCACCTGATTGACCATTTCACGCTCGATCTCATCACCGCTGCGCACAATATCAACGATGCTGCGGGTTGGCGCAATATTGAGGTGAACGGCGATATCGCCGAAGGTGAGATCGGCATCGACGATGATGACGCGCTGGCGGGTGCGTAAGCGAATGGCAAGTGCCAACGATACCGCAATGGTGGTTTTGCCGACACCGCCTTTCGCGCCAAACACCGCGATAATGTTACCGCGCCGCAACGGTGCGCTCGGTGCTGCGCTCACAGTGCGGGCGAGCAGGTTTTTCACCCGGTAAACCAGCTCTGGCGGTTCAAACGGCTTGGCGAGATAATCGTTCGCTCCCGCTTCAAAGCCGGCGATCTTGGCGCTAATATCGCCTTGCGCCGTCAACATGAGTATCGGCAGCGTTTTGGTCAATGGATGCTGGCGTACCCGCTTGCAAAGGGTGTAGCCATCGATGCCGGGTAGCAGCACATCACAGATAAGGGCATCAGGCGGAGCTTTGTAAATCTGCTGCAAGGCCTCTTCACCACTAGCGGCCCGCCGCACCTCGTAACCGGCATTGCGCAACATCACCTCAAGCATCTCGGCGACAACATCGTCGTCATCAACAATGAGCAGGGTGGGCGGTTTCATAGCGCGTTCCTCTCGGATGCAGACAGACGGTCGAGCAGGGCTGGTAAAGCCCCCGCTGCAAGCGGGAGCAAAAGATAGTCATCAGTGCCGAAGGCGATGGTGGCAGCAGCGCGAGGTTCGGCAGCCGCCGGCGCAATCGTCACGATACGCGCCGCAGTAAAATGATCGCGCAGCGACATCAAGTGCGGGGTTCGTACACCCTCGATCTGCGTCATATCGACCAGAATCAAGTTGGGAGGAATGGGTGACTCATACGTGAGCGCATGTTCAACATTGTCGACCACATCGTACATAATGTTGTGTTCGGTCAGTGCTTGGCGCAGCAACCGGCGCTGAATGCCATTGGCGCTGATGATCAGCGCGCGCCAATTGAGTTGCTGCCCGGCAGGCGAGGGGACGATTGCGGCCATCGTGATTGCCGAAGGAGCTTCACTGCTGGTCATGTCAACCACCACCCGGTTGCGTCCGGCCCGTTTGGCTTGGTAAAGGGCGGCATCGGCGGCCTGCATGGCCCCAATCTGGCTGCGATGCTGCGGATAGCCGGCAATACCGGCGCTAAAGGTGACACCGAACACACCTGCCGGCCCGTAGTGGCGCAGGGCAGAAAAACTCTCGCGAATGCCGTCAATCAGCGTGCGCGCCTCAATCACCGAGGTATTGGGCAGGGCGATCAGAAATTCTTCACCGCCGTGCCGTCCGATCAGATCGCTCTTCCGTAACCGTTGGTGCAAGAGCCGGGCAAAGCTGCGCAACACCTGATCGCCGATGATATGGCCATAGCGGTCGTTCACGCGCTTGAAATGATCGATATCGATCATCACGATGGCCAGCGGTTGTTGTAACCGTTCGGCGCGGGCAAACTCGCGCGCCAATTCTTCCTCGACAGCCTGATGGTTGAGCAGGCCGGTCAGACTGTCGCGCAAGAGAAAACGCTGGATGTAGCGTGCCCTGCCGGCGCGAGCCGAAATGGCAGCGACCAGATCCTCTGGCGTAATGGGCTTTGCGAGAAAATCATCTGCCCCTAGCGAAAGGGCCGATTGCTGTTGGCTGCGGTTGGTTTCGGCTGACAGAAAAACGATCGGCATGCCAACGTAGCGATCTTGTTGGCGAATGACGCTAGCTAGCTCTTTGCCGCTGCAAATCGGCATGTACATGTCGAGAATGATCAAGTCGGGCTGGAAGGTCTGCAACTGGTCGAGCGTCTCGCGCGGGTCGGCAATGGCGCGCGCGTACATACCGGCAGTTTCCAGACTCTGGACGCAACGCTGACCAAAATCGGGGTCATCATCAACAATCAACACTCGCAACGGCGTGTTCTCTTCCACACCGGTCAGACGATCAAGCGCTTCGATTAACCGTCCGGCATCGACCGGCTTGGCAAAATAGGCATGCCCGCCGCTGCGCACGGCCGCCAATCGGGCGGTAAAGTCATCCCGTTGGGATATGTAAATGACCGGCACCGGCACTGTGCGCTCGCGCTGGATGGCGGCAATGGACTCGGTGCCGGCGAGATCGCCGCTGGGAAAGACGACATCCATCACAATCGCCGCTGGGTTGAGCGCGCGCACCAGTGTTGGCAATCCTTCGAGATCATTGACGAGATGGACATCGTAGTTGAAGAGCTGGAGTTGTTCACTCAAATTGATGGCAAAATCTTGATCGTCTTCTACCAAGATAATCGTATGTGGACGACCGTTCGGTTCGCGTGACGATGATGCGTAGGAGTGGAGGGCTAGTGGTTGGGGTAAGGTCGTCGATGGCGGCGGTGGCTCAGATGGTTGATCGGCGGGTGTTGGCGCTAGCACTGGCGGTGGTTTAGATGCCGATTCCGGCAAGACAGTTGTAACTTTCCCTTCCTTTACCATCCGCTGCAACAGCCTGACCTGCTGGGCCAAAGCGTGGTAAGCGGCGACATCGAGGGGCTGATCATGTTCGAGCCACTCTTTCAGGCCGATGTCAATCTCGCGGGCAACCGCACCCAAATCGGCAAAACCGAACATTGCTGCCGAGCCGGCCAGTTTATGGGCAAGTTGGCGGGCCTCCATCCCAACCGTCTTGTCCCACTGGCTCTGCTCGAGCTGGCGCCAAGCCGTTACAATCGCCTCGACCCGGTCGCCAATCTGCGAGGCGTAGCGCCGGCGCAATGCTTCAAACTGTTCAGCAGGATCGGGTTTCATAGGCTTTCATCCAGATTGCAGCCACTTGCGCTGATAATGTCATTGGATCAAATGGCTTCGAGATCACATCGGCTGCCCCAAGCGCCAAGTATTGCTCGACTTCGTGGCGCTGCACCCGCGCCGTCATAAAGATCACTGGCGTCTGTGCCAGCGCCGGCTTCTTCCGCAACTCGGCCAGCGTCGTCGGGCCGTCCATCCCCGGCATCATCACATCGAGCAGGATCAGATCAGGCGCAAATTGTTCAGCCACTGCCAATGCTTCAGCTCCTGAACTGCACATCTGCACAGTGTAGCCGCCAACCGCTTCTAAGGCCAGTTGGGCCACCATCTGAATATCAGGATCGTCTTCGACGAAGAGGATTTTCTGCAACGATGCCATACGCGGTTCTCCTTTACCTAGTCGATGTGGGCGATGTTGAGGCGGGAGCAGCCTGATCGAGCAGGCGCGTCACGGCGGTCAGGAGCTCGGCATTCGTCGTGCGTGATTTGACCAACGTAACGGCGACGCGATTGGCAATTTCCGGGTCGAGATCGCGCACAGAGAAGAGGATGACTTGCAGTGGCGGTTGCTGGCTCTCGATCAGTGGCAAGAGATCAATCCCGTTGCCGTCAGGCAAGTTCTGATCGAGAATAACCAGATCAAACGTTTGGGTACGTAACAAGTGCTGCGCTTCAGCGATGGTGGCTGCCTGTTGCACCTCGGCAATATCGGCTAATAACAACCGCACGACCGCAACCACATCACTGTCGTCCTCGATATGCAGCACTTGGGGCCGGCTCGCGCTGGCGCGCCGTGCTGCCCGGCGCAGCGCGGTGAGCAACCGTTGCTGATCGATCGGCTTTGGCAACCAGTCTATCACATCAACGCCTTCCCCGCCAATGGTTTGTTCTTCGTCGGCCCGCGCCGATACCACGACGATCGGTAGATTGCGCGTGCGCGCTTTGTTGCGCACTTCACGGATAAAGGTGCTGCCGTCTTCGTTCGGCCACATCAGATCAAGCGTCATTGCCCGGTAGTCGTGTTGTTGCAAGAGTTCGCGCGCTTTGGCCAATGTGTGGGCAACGTCGGTGGCATAGCCGGCTTGCTGCAACATCAGTGACAGCAGCGCAGCAATGTCGGGATCGTCTTCGCAGATCAAGATGCGCGGCGCATACTGAGGCGCTGCCGGCATCGGTAAAGAGGTGGTGTTTGCCCGATATTCGATCAAATCGACGTAGAAGGTTGTGCCCACGCCGGTTGCGGTGACGAAGCCAATCTGGCCGCCGTGCCGCTCAACAATGGCCCGGCTGATGCTCAGGCCAAGGCCGGTGCCGCCTTGTTGGCGCGTGTTTGATGAATCGGCCTGCGCGAATTTTTGGAAGATCCGATCACGAAACTCTACCGGAATCCCCGGCCCATGGTCGGTAACGGTAATCCGCACCCGTCCTTGTGGCTCGCGCCCGATCGCTACTTCCACCTTGCCCCCCGCCGGTGAGAATTTGACCGCGTTCGAGATCAGGTTGGTGATGACTTGCGTCATCCGGTCGGGATCGACGTACACCTGCACATTGGGCAAGGTAGCGGTCAACTCAATCTTGACATCGTATTGCTGGCCGAAGCCGCGATTGGCTTCAATCGTCTGCCGCACGAGTTCGTCAAGTACGACCGGTTGTAGCTGAAACACCATCTTGCCCGACTCGATCTTCTCGATGTCGAGAATGTCGTTGATCAGCCGCACTAGCCGCTCGCTATTTTTCAGCGCAATGTCGATCATAGCTGCGGCACGGGGCGGTAATTCGCCAGCCACTCCGCCAGCCAACAAGCCAAGCGAACCGCGGATTGAGGTCAGTGGCGTGCGCAATTCGTGCGAGACGACCGCGACAAACTCGTTCTTCATCCGCTCGACCGCCCGCCGTTCGGTGACGTCGCGGAAGAACCACACTCTGCCGTAGTAATCGCCTTCGGCACTGATCACCGGCGCGCTGTAACGCTCGAAGGTGCGGCCATCTTTCAGCTCGATCTCGGCTTTACTGGTCAGGTGCGGGTTGGCGTAAAGCTCCTCAATCTCGTTGCGCATCCGCTCCGGATCGCACACTTGGTCTAGCATGGCTTCCATACTGGCCGCGCAGATTGCCTGTTCGACGGGAATGTTATCGAGCTTCCACAGCTCGCAGAAACGCCGGTTAGCGTAGAGGCAGCGCCGTTCGGGTGACACGACTAGCACACCATCAGGTGAGGCTTCAGTTTGGCACTCGAGCAGCGTCTTCTGGAAGCGTAGCTCTTGTTCGGCTAAGCGGCGAGCCGTGATGTCGTGGAAACTGGCGACGGCGGCGTAGACTTGCCCATGCTCATCACACAGCGGCTGAGAGTTGATCGATATCCATGTCAATTCACCGGTTGGTTTTCGTATCCCCATGATGACATCGCTCTGCGGACGTCCGGTGGTGAGTGCAACCATGATTGGGTGTTCTTCACCGGGAAAGGGGCTGCCGTCTTCGTGAATCGCTTGCCAACGCGGATCGAAGCTGGTGCGGCCTACCAGTTGGTCGTGGGTCAGGCCAAGAATCCGTTCGGCGCTGGCGTTGCACGTCTCGATCACGCCAGTTTTATTCATGACCACGATCCCCTCGCTCATCGCAGTAATCACCGAGCGATAGCGGGTCTCGCTAGCACGTAGCTCTTCCTCGCTCTTCTTGCGCGCAGTGATGTCAAAGCGCACCGCGAGGTATCGTTCGGGCTGGCCATTTTCGCCGATAAACGGCACAATGGTTGTATCAACCCAGAAGAGGTGACCATCTTTGGCCCGGTTACAGATCTCGTTGCGCCAGATCTGGCCAGCTTTGATCGTGTTCCACAACTCGGCAAAGAACTCTGGCGGATGCACGCCCGATTTGAAGATGCGATGATCTCTCCCGATTAGCTCATCGGGCCGGTAGCCAGTGATCGCGCAGAATCGTTCGTTCACTTCGAGGATGTGCCCTTCGGGATCGGCAATCGACAGGATAGCTGATTGTTCGAGTGCATTCATCACGTCGCGGCTCTCTTTCAACGCCGCGCGCAGCATGCGCTCCATCTCTTTTTGATGAGTAATGTCTGACTCGATCGCGATAAAGTGCGTGAGTTTGTGCTGCTCGTCGTAGACCGGCGAGATGTCGAGTGCGAGCCAGTAGGGCCGGCCTTGCTTGGTGTAATTGACGATCTCGGCTTTGATTGACTCCCCGTTGCGTAGAGCTTGGCTGATCGCGGCTACCGTGGCCGGATCGGTCGCCGGTCCCTGCAAAAATTCGCCCGGTTTCCGCCCGCGCACTTCATCGAAAGTATAGCCGGAAATGCGGGTAAAGCCTTCGTTGACCCACTCTACTATGCCGGTGCGGTCGGTGATAATCACCGCGTTGTCGGTATAACGGGCGACTAGCGATAGCATGCGCAGTTGGTCGGCTTCGCGGCGAGCGCTGCGGGCAAAAGGGCGGATGACCAGCAGACCGCCAGCCGTCAAGAGGAAGAGAATCATCGCCAGCACACCAGCTTGTATGAGTGAAACCTGATCACGCAAGGCTTGACTTTGCATCAGCAAGAGACTGCTGGCTGCACTGAGATCGCTTTGCACCGTGATCAGGTTTGTTTGAATGGCGCGCAGATCGGGATTATCCCGGCTCAGTTGATCGGGTGGCGCTTCAACTAGGTTTTTGACATAAAACAAAAACCGCTCTAGGGCTGGTGTCATGTGGGTCAGATAGGCTATCGGTGCTTCTGCCAGCAACCGTTGGTGTGTTTGCTGTAATTCAGAGCTGAGGGTGCGCAGTTCAGCCCGGATCGAGGTGGCCTGCGAGGCATTGGCAAAGAGGGCTAGCTCGGTGGCGAGCAGCGCCGTTTGCTGGGCGCGGATCTGCTGGCGATAGGTGAGGTCAAGCACTGAATCGTATTGTGATAGCCGCAGCGAATTGATCGCGAGCAGCGAGTAACCGCCAACTGCCAGCAGGGCAATTAGTATGAGGCCAATGATATACGTGTGTGTTAGTCGCTGGATCGGTGAGATGCGCGGCATAGTTAAGCCTCTTCACGGAGGGCGGCAGGGAGGGTGAACCAGAAGGTTGCGCCCTTTCCGGGTGTAGACGAGACATCGATCACGCCACCATGAGCCATCACCACTTTACGAGCAATGGCAAGCCCAAGACCAGTGCTCTTTTCGCCGCCGGTGGGCCGGGCGGATAGCCGGCTAAACGCTTCAAACAGCCGGCTGCGTTCATCGGGGCTAATCCCCGGCCCTTGGTCGGATACCGCAAATTTCCACCAGTCGCCGTCGCGTTCGGCGCTCACCGTAATGGTACTGCCGGGAGGCGAGAATTTGACCGCGTTTGAGATCAGGTTGTCGAGCACTTGGCGAAGACGCAATGGATCGGCATACACCGTGCCATCAATCGACCTCGCCAGTTCGATGCGGGTTTGTTTGGGATTGGCTAATAACTGGTGGCGGTTGATCGTCTCTTCCAGCAATGGCTTGATCGCCACCGGTTCGGGTGAAATCGTCACCGTGCCATTCTCGATCTGGCTCAGATCAAGGAGATCGTTCAGCATTGCTAGCATGCGCTCGGTCTGGCGATAGATGTCATCGAGCATCCGCTGGCGCTCTTCCGGCGGGCGCTGCAATTCTTGGTTGCGCAGAATAGCGGTCATCATCTGGATAATCGCTACTGGGTTGCGCAAGTCGTGGGCTACCATGCCGAGCAGGTTGTTCTTGAGCGCCGATAAGCGGCGGAGTTCGGCGTTTTGCTTTTCGAGCAGCTCTTTTTGAGCCGCGAGTTGCGAGACGAGGTTGCCTTTTTCCACAATGACCGACAACTGCTCGGCAATCTGCATATAACGTTCGATATGCTCGTTGGTGTAGGTATTGGGTTTGGTGCTTGAAAAGAAGATAAAGCCGACCGGTACGCCGTTGGCGATCAGTGGGCAGGTCAGCGAAGAGCGAATCCCTTCGTTGACGATCAGGCGGGTTGATTCTGACTCGGGCTTGCGGCGCAAATACTGTACGAGGTCATTGATGATGCGTGGTTGACCAGTTTGTATGATCTTCTCAAGGCTGCTGCCGGCCATCGGTGCTGCGTAACCGCGTTTCAAATGGACTGCGGGTAAGCTGGTGCGAGCCCAACGCGCGCGCAACACCTTACCGCCGTCTTCGAGCAGGGCAAACCCAATCCGCTCATAAGGAATCACCTCGCGAAAGTCGTTATACACGCCGTCGAGGATTTCATCGAGCATGAGGCCGGCATTGATGCGGGTGGTAATGCGGTGTAGGGTCTCGATCTCGCGCTGGCGGCGGGCAAGACTAGCAGCCAGTTCGCGGAGCGAGGCTGCTAGCCGGCTGATCCGTTGGTCGTGACTCTGCACGGCCGGCACGTCAATCGTGAAGTCGCCATCGCGCAGGTGTTCGGCAATTTCGACGAGCCGTTCGATCTCATCGGCGGTGTGATCAGTGATTGATGGCATAGCGCGACTCCTCGAGCTGATGTGGCGACTCTTTGATGTATTATACGCCACTAATCTTTCCATAACATTTCTATTTAGCTACGGCGAGTTGCGACAATTGTGCTCATAACAGCTTAATTGGTACGTTTTTCGCTGCATCAATTTGTTACAATACCATCACGCAAGCACCCACCTTGCGCTGGTGATGCTATGAAGAATAAATCGCTTTCAGCCCAATACCTTGTTCGCTTCACCGGCGGTTATATCCTGCTCGCGACGATGTGGCTCTTGATCATGCATCTCTGGATGCGGCACGATCAAACGCTACTATCTTGGACGCGATTGCCGCTCGATATTGGCTTTATCGCCGCCAGCGCCTTGTTCGGTTATAGCCTTATTACCCAGCTTTGGCATCAAATCGACTTGCAACGCGGCCTGAGCCGTTTAGCCACCCGCTTGCATCAACTGTCCATCAATGCGCCGCCATCACCACTCTTCGAACAGGAAGTGTGCCGGTTGGCGGTCGAAGAGGTTGACTTACGCCTTGCATGGATCGGACTAGTTGATCCGGCAACGCAGCAGGTAGTGCCGGTCGCGCGCTGGGGGCCGGCCAGCGATTACGTGGATGTGGTGCAGATCCGGTTAGATGACGCCGAGCGGAGTTGCGGGCCGACCGGCACGAGTTTGCGGTTCGGCCAGCCAGTGGTCGCCGCCGATATTGCGACCGATCCGCGCATGAAACCTTGGCGTGACGCTGCCTTGCCGCGCGGGTTGCGATCGTCGGCGGCGTTGCCGTTGTATATTGATGGTCGGGTGATCGGAACGCTGAATCTGTACGCTGAACAGCCGGACTTTTTCAGTGAAACGGTGATCGATATTGGCATGCTATTGGCCGGCAACCTAGCCCACATTATCGAGTCACGTAAACGCGCAACTGAACGCGACGCGGCGCAAGCAGCATTTCAGCAGAGCGAAGCTCGTTTTCGCCGTCTGGCCGAACAAGCGCCGGATATTATCTTTCGCTATGCGCTCGCGCCGCAGTCGCAGCTTGATTTGGTTAATCCAGCAGTGCGCGACATTCTTGGGTATGAGCCGGAACAATTGCTCACGCAGATGCCAGCGGTTAGTGCATTCATTGATCAATCGCAGATCGAGCAGGCGAAACATCTGATCGCCCAAGGCCGCGGCCAGATCCAGCTATACACCCGCCGGAACGACGGGCGGTATGTTTGGCTTGATGTGCGCTTTGTGGTGGTTGATGGCGCCGTCGAAGGGATTGCACGCGATGTGACGGCGCAGGTCGAAGCGGCGGCCCGGCTGGCGCGTTATGAGTTGCTGAGCGCCTATACCCGCGATATTGTGCTGTTTATCCGGGCGAGCGATGGTCGAATTCTTGAAGCCAACGCTGCTGCCGAGCGCGTATATGGCTATAGCCGGGCTGAACTTTGCGCCCAGACGATCTATGACTTGCGCGCGCCTGAGACGCGCCAGATCGTGCGTGATCAGATGAATCAGGCCAATATGCAAGGCATTTTGTTTGAGACTTTGCATCTGCGTCGCGATGGCAGCGTGTTTCCGGTTGAGGTGAGTTCGATCGGCGCCGATATTGGCAACGAACGAGTGTTGTTGAGCGTGATCCGCGATATAAGCGAACGTAGAAAAGCCCAAGCTGAGCTCGATTTGCTGCGAACGGCGCTAAATGCGTCGGCGCAGGCGATAGTGATTACCGATACCAATGGCACCATCGAATGGGCAAACCCGGCGTTTACAACCTTGACCGGCTATTCGGTGGCCGAGATGCTTGGCCAGCATACCCGCTTATTGCGTTCAGGGCAGCAGGATCGGGCGTTTTACGCCGCAATGTGGGCGCAAATCCTGAGCGGTCAGTCATGGCGTGGCGAGTTGATCAATCGTCGCAAAGACGGTTCGCTGTACCATGAAGAGATGACGATTACGCCGGTCAAGCGCGATGGCGTAATCGAACATTTCATTGCCGTGAAGCAAGATATTTCCGAGCGGGTGCAACGCGAGCAGAAGCAGACGATTATAAACGCTTTAAACGAGGTCATGCGTGCGGCCCAAAACTGGGCCGAGTTGGCCTTGGTGTTGGTACAGCAGCTTCACACCATTACCCAAGCTGATGCGGTAGCCTTGTGGCGGCAGACGGACGAGACATGGCAGATCGAGCAAGTATTTGGCGATCCCTCACTGTTTACTGGCTTGGCTGATTGGTTGTCGCACTGGGAGCAGCAATGGATAGATTGTCCAGTGTGGCGCAAGCCGGCTCCTGCTGGGCTGGCACCTACTGGTGAAATTGTTGTTGTCTCGTTCCGTTGCTTTGATTGTGCGCATCATCATTGCCATGCGGTGGCAACATTGATCTGCGCTCGTTCGATTTCGGCATTCATCGTTGATCTCTTGGCTGCCGCTGCCGAACGGGTGGGTAATGCACTGCGCCGTATCGATCTCTTTGAACAGGTGCAACATGCCCATGATAAATTGCGGGCTGCGTATGATGCAACTATCGAGGGCTGGGCGCGCGCCCTTGATTTACGCGATCACGAGACCGAAGGCCATTCGCGTCGTGTCACCGAATTAACAGTGCGTATTGCTGAGCGGATGGGCTTTTCGGACGAAGAGATCGTGCATATCCGGTGGGGCGCATTGTTGCATGATATTGGCAAGATGGGCATTCCTGATGCCATTTTGAATAAGCCCGGCCCGCTCGACGAGCAGGAATGGGCGATTATGCGCACCCATCCCGCCTTAGCTGTTGAATTGTTGCGCCCAATCAATTTTCTTGCCCCCGCTCTTGCAATTCCATGGTGCCACCACGAGAAATGGGACGGTACCGGCTATCCGCGCGGCTTGCGCGGCGAGGAGATACCGTTGGCAGCTCGCATCTTTGCTGTCGTTGATGTTTATGATGCGCTGACCAGTAATCGGCCATATCGGGCGGCATGGCCGCCGGAATGCGCGCTGGCCTATATTCGCGAACAGGCGGGCCGCCATTTCGATCCGCAAGTGGTTGAAGTGTTTTTAGCACTCTATGCTGAGAATGGTTATATGTGGGACGGGTTTATCAGCGAGGAATTAAACGATGCTTGATCGCTGTAGTACTGATGTGACGCTCGGCAAAGAGGAATATCAGCAGACTGCTCCCGAATTGCAGGCGCGACTCTTTGATCTTGAGCAGATGTTGCTTGATGCCCGCATCCCGACCATCTTCGTGTTTGAAGGCTGGGCCGGTACCGCTAAAGCGCGTACAATCGCCACCTTGACCCGCCGTCTCGATCCGCGTGGCTTTCGTGTCCACTCGATTACACCGCCGCGCACCTACGAGCAACAGTATCCGTGGTTGTACCGTTTCTGGCTGAAGGTGCCAAGCTACGGCCAGATGACCTTCTTTGATCGTTCGTGGTATCGCGAGTTACTGGCCGCCTACACGACCAACGGCGACCGCGATCAGTGGCGCACCCGCTGCGAAGATGCGGCAATCTTCGAGCGCCAATTGGCTGATGATGGCGCGCTCATTCTTAAATTTTGGCTGCACATTACCAAGAAACAGCAGTCACGCCGGTTTGCCAAGCTATTGACTGATCCGCTCAATGCGTGGCGGGTGACGGAAGAGGATCGCTGGCAGAACCGGCACTACCAGCGGGTCTACCGCGCCGTTGAAGAGATGCTGGCTCGCACCGATACCGCCTTTGCGCCGTGGCACATTGTTCCGGCGGCTGATAAACGCTATGCCCGCTTGACCGTGCTGCAAGTTATTGTGGGAGCCTTGGAAAGCCGGTTGGGTATTACCGCCGCCAATCGCGGTGCCAGTATTGATGATAGTGGTGTAGGGTTGCGACGCTATAATGTGGCGATCCGGATGCCAGCGATAGGCGCGGCTGATGGCAAACCGGCAGCCGTGGTTTCTATGCCTGTTGCCACAGCGAATCACCAGCTCGAACCGGCTCCAACGCCAGTTGTTACCACTCCTGCTGCGCCACTGCTGCGCGCTGCTGGGCCGTTGCGGCGGGTCGATCTGAGTTTGCGCCTTGATGATGATGTGTATCACCGCGAGTTGAAACAGTTGCAGGCCAAACTGTATCTGCTCGGTTTGCAAGTCTACCATCAGAAACGGCCAGTCGTGTTCGTGTTCGAAGGCTGGGATGCCGCCGGCAAAGGTGGTGCTATCCAACGCCTAACCGCCGAACTCGATCCACGGGCATATACTGTCCATGCAATTGCCGCGCCGGCTGGCGATGACAAAGCACGCCACTACCTCTACCGTTTTTGGCGTCGATTACCGCCCCGCGGCCAGTTCGCCGTCTTTGATCGTTCGTGGTATGGGAGGGTGCTGGTCGAACGAGTCGAAGGCTTTGCCCGGCCCGATGAGTGGCGGCGCGCCTATGCCGAGATTAACCAGTTCGAGCGCCAATTGGTTGATTTCGGCGCAATTATTGCTAAGTTCTGGCTGCACATTAGTCCCGAAGAGCAGTTGCGCCGCTTTACCGAGCGCCAAAATGTGCCGTATAAGGCATGGAAATTGACCGATGAAGACTGGCGCAACCGTGAAAAGTGGCCGCTCTATCTCGAAGCAGCCGATGAGATGCTATTGCGCACCAGCACGCCGTTTGCGCCGTGGACGATCGTTGAGGCGGAAGATAAGAAGTATGCTCGGATTAAGGTGTTGCGCACTGCGCTCAATGTGCTTGAGGCTGAGTTGGGGCCGGTGAAATTGGAGTAGCATACGATGTTTGTCTATCGGTGGGTGCGTTGGAGTATGGCCATCATAGCGGGGTTGCTGGTCGCGATCGGGTTAGAGCTGGCGCTTGGCCCCGGTGGTGGGGGCATAGGTGTGGCCGTGAGCTTGATCGGCGGCGGCGTGATTGCCCATTGGCGCCAACGGAAGGCTGTCTCGTGCCGGATCGATGGTCCGCGTCTACGCCCGTTGCAAGTCAGCGCGTTTGGCTTGATGGGCCTAGGCGTGCAATGGTATCAATTGCATGGTAGCGGTGCGGTTGCTACCCTCAGCGCGTTCTGGCCGGCGTTCGGCGCATCGTGGCTGCCGTTGGCGCTGGTGGTTGCTGGTGTGGGTTGGTTGGCGTTTCTGAGCGTCGGTAGCGATTGCCGCGATGAGCAGTTGCTGGCCGCTATGGGCGAACGCGCGTTGATGGAGGCAGCACCATCCCCTTCCCCTTCTCCCCAACAGGGAGAGGGCTAGGGTGAGGGGCAAAGTTCCCCGAATCGCCGGGCGAATACATTCCGCCCATCTCCCCTCCCCGGGTGGGGGAGGGGCCGGGGGTGAGGGGACATCTCCCTCGTCCAACGGCTCGACGGGGGCGGAATCCATAGCACCTTTCCAGTATTACCCGCCCTGAATGTAGGGCGGAATACATTCCGCCCATCTCCCCTCCCCGGGTGGGGGGACACCTTTCGCCTCACATGAGGTACAATAGCCGTATAAGCCGCGTTTAATTGTACCGATATGTCTATGAACACACTCTGGCATACTCTGGTGGCTCAGGCCGAACGCCAGCCTGATCGCGTCTTCCTCCGCTTTGCCGATCAGCAGTGGTGCTACGCCGAGGCAGCCGAACTGGCCCGGCGCGCCGCCGGTGTCTTGGCCGATCTCGGTGTACGCTCCGGTGATCGGGTGGCGCTAATGCTTGGCAATACGCCCGATTATCTCTGGGCATGGTTTGGTTGTGCATGCCTTGGGGCGGTGACAGTGCCGATCAACATTCACCTCAAAGGCGATGTGTTGCATTACATTCTCGAACATGCTGGCGTAAAGGTGTTGGTGATCGAGCAGTCGTTGCTTGAACGTATCACGGCGTTGCACGAACAACTGCCCGAACTGCGCCATCTGCTAGTGCGAGGTACTGTCACCGCACCGGATTGTTTCGCATGGCACACAATGCTCGCCGCAGCGCGGCATGCCGATCCCACCCCCGGCCATGCCACTGATCTACACAGCATTCTCTACACCTCTGGTACCACCGGCCCGCCCAAGGGGGTCATGCTCAACCATCACGCCTATCTCCACTCGGCAGCGCTCTTTGCTGATGTGATGATTGGGGCGACGGCGGATGATGTTTTCGGTACTAGTCTGCCGCTCTTTCATATCAATGCGCAGGCCCATACCGTGTTGCCGGCGATCTATCGCGGCACAACCATCGCGCTGCTCGAACAATTCAGCGCCTCACGTTATTGGCGGCAATTGGCCGATTTGGGGGCGACCATCTGCAATCTGCTAGCCGCGATGATCCCGATCTTGATGAAACAGCCGCCCTCTCCCGATGACCTCGCCCACCGGGTGCGCATAGCGGCCTGCGCAGCAACCCCACCCGATCTGTGGCGTGCGTTTGAAGAGCGGTTTGGTTTGACGATCATCGAAGGTTATGGTCTGACCGAGACTGCCGGCTTTTGCGTCGCTAACCCACGCGATGCGGTGCGGGTAGGAACCTTCGGCGTTGCTATGCCGGGATTTGAATTGGCGATCGTTGGCCCCGATGACACCCCGCTCCCGCCCGGCGTCCCCGGTGAGATTGCGATTCGCCCGCAGCGCGAGAACCTCATTATGATGGGGTATTACCGGCAGCCTGAGCAGACGGCGACGGCAATGCGCGGCGGCTGGTTCCATACCGGCGATCTTGGCCAGCTCGATGAGGCGGGTTACGCAATCTTCATCGACCGGATCAAGCAGTCAATCCGGCGGAGAGGCGAGAATATTTCCTCGTGGGAAGTTGAGCGAGCAGTCAATACGCATCCCGCCGTGCTTGAGAGCGCCGCAGTTGGTGTGCCGAGCGAATTGGGTGAGGAAGAGGTTAAGGTGGTGGTGGTGCTACGCCCCGGCGCGACGCTCGATCCGCTCGAGTTGGTGCGCTGGTGCGAAGAACGGCTGGCCTATTTTGCTGTGCCGCGCTACATCGAATTCCGCGACAGCTTACCCAAAACGGCTACCGAGCGGGTTGAGAAGTACAAACTTAAAGCTGAGGGGGTTGGTAACGCATGGGATCGCGAAGCCGCTGGCTACCGGATCAAGCGATCGCGGTGAGATAGGGTGCGGGCAGGTTGGAAACCCGCCCGTACCAGACCCGCCCTATATCCCTACGGCCAACGCCCGCTCGATCAGTCCTGCCGCCGGTTGTTCGCGCAAGCCAACCTCGACGATCTGATTGGCAATTGCCAGCGCCGCCACACCTGCCTCACCGCTGATAGCCGGCTCGGTGCCGTTTCGCACTGCTGCGCAGAAGCTGCGCAGCTCTTCATACAGCGGTTCGCGTCGCGGCACCTTCAGCCGGATACTACGTCCCTCACTGACTCCAATCAACGCCAATTCCGGCCACGCCCGCCCTTGGCACGAATCGTTCTCGTAGAAGGTCAGGTCTTGGGTAAGGTAGTTGGCGACGAACATCCCCCGCTCGCCGATGACGCTCAGTTCGCGGATTTTGGTTGGCGTCAGCCAGTTAATGTCGAGCACACCGATCATACCATTTTCAAACCGCAGCAGCGCCGAGAGCATGTCTTCATGGCTCTGATGTAAGTGGCGGTGCAACTCGACATGCATCCGCATGATCGGCGAGCCGATCAGGTAGTTGAGAATATCGATCTCGTGCGTTGCGAGATCAACCACGACGCCGACATCCATAATCCGGGCTGGAAAGGGGCCGACTCGGCGTGACATAATCTGGAACAGATTGCCTAACTCGTGGTTGTTCAATTGCTCTTTCAGCGCGATGATCGCCGGGTTAAATCGCTCGATGTGACCAACGGTGAGGATCACGCCTTGCCGCTGCGCTGCCTCGATCAGCATCCAACCCTGCTCGACGGTCGCAGCAATCGGTTTCTCAATCAGCACATGCACACCATGACTAATCACTGCGCTCGCCACCGCAAAGTGGTATTTGGTTGGCACCACTACTGACACGAGATCGAGATCTTCGCTACTCAACATATCGTGGTAATCGGTGTACACGTGACAGCGGTAGATGCTGGCCAGACTGTTCGCAGCGGCGATATTGGTGTCGCAGACCGCTACCAGTTCGACCCCCGGTAGGCTCGCGTAGACGCGCGCATGGTTGCGCCCCATACTGCCGACTCCGATCACCGCTGCCCGTAATGTCCGTTGTTCCATTGCTCCCCTCCCCGTCCTATGACGTATAATCAATACGCTCCTTCACCCTTCAAGAGCGCCGGGATAGTGCGATAGATAATCAACAGGTCTAACCAGATCGAATAGTTGCGGATATAGTGCATATCGAGCCGGACGCGATGCTCATAACCGAGATTGCTCCGCCCACTGATCTGCCACAACCCAGTTAAGCCCGGTCGCACAGTCAACAAGTTATGCTGCCAGCGCCCAAAATGGTGCATTTCGCTGGTGGTGATCATGCGTGGCCCAACCAAGCTCATCTGACCCAGCAACACATTGAAGAGTTGTGGGAGTTCATCGATGCTCGTGCGGCGCAAAAAGCGACCGATCGGCGTAATCCGGGGATCGTCCTTCAGCTTACCGTGGGTTTGTAATGCTTCCCGCTGTTCCGGCGTGAGGCGCTGGTCGCCGTCAACGTACATTGTGCGGAACTTGAACGCATCGAACTCGCGGTAGCCGACTCCGATCACGCGCCGGCGGTGGAAGATCGGGCCGGGACTATCAAGCTTAATCGCGATTGCAACGATCAGAAACAGCGGTGCGAGCAAGATGAGGCCAACCAGCGCTCCTACCCGGTCGATGATCGTCTTGCCAATTGCATGCAAGCCGGTAATGCGCGTCTTGTTGAGGCTTAACAGCGGTACTGCCCCTTGCTCGCGTACCTGCACGCCAATCGTAAGCAGGTCAAACAGCCCCGGCGCTAGCCGCACTTCGAGTTGGTTCAGCAGATCCATGGCGCCGTTGAGGTTGATCAGGTGTTCGCGGATCAAGTTGGTATCGGCAATAATAATCGTCTCAACGTTTTGTTCTTTGACCAGTTGCACAAAATCACGTGTTGTCCCCAATATCCGCGCCTTGCCAGCGATCACGTCGCTTCCCACCGGCAACCGGTCATCAATAAAGCCCACAATCTGCGCGCCAGCCCGTTGTTCGGCCAGCAACTGCTCGGCAATGGCCCGGCCCTCTTCAGTAGCGCCGACCAACAATACGCGCTCAAGCAAATGGCCACGCCGCCGCAACCAGTACACGATGCGGCGAAAGCCGAACCGCCACGCGATCGTTAAGCTAAACGAGAGGATCCAGCTCATCACCAGCCAGCCGCGAGCCACGACGATATCCGGCAAGAAGAAGGTAAGTATGACGACCAACAACATCCCCTTACTGGCGGCATTGAAGACCTGATTGTATTCGTGGGTGCCGTTGAACAGCGCCGTGTGCTGGTACAGTCCATGCATCGCAAAGAGCGCGATCCAGCCGGGCACCAGCATTGCAATCAAGAGACTATAAAACTCTGGTTGCATTGCGCCTTCGGCGAAGATGGGCAAGTTGGTGAAAAAGCGCACCGCATACGCGAGTAGGAAGCTCAAGGTAATCACCGCTGCGTCGCCTACCATCAGCGTGCCGATCAGAGCCAGCTTCCGGTACGAGATCGCCTCGCGGTCGGAATGAGTAGCAGCTACTTTGGTTAGCTCAACACTGGTCAGGCTCATACGTCACCTCAGGCAAGTGATAAAGCGGCTGCCGATGGATGCTGGGTAACGATCGGCTGAATCTGTCCTGCTACCGAGCGCGCAAAGGCGCAAACCGATTCGCCGTTGGTGAGTTGCGGGTAGATTTGGCCGGTATTGGCAAGGAAAAGACCGTGAATGTCAGTGGTGATCGGCGGGATCAAGTCGGTTGCGCCAATGGGGTGGATTGGCTCCACATACCGTTCCCGCCCGATCCGGATCGCAGCGATCTCATCGTCGCGCAGATCGGGGAACATCTGCCGCAGATAGCCAAGGAAGACGTGACGCAACTCATCATCAGGCATACGGGCAAACCGGCTGTCGGCGGCGACGTATTTCGGCAGGTAGACGAGATGATACCCGCCCACGTACTGCGGATCGATCAAGTTGGTCGTCTCGATGACGCCGGTGAACGGAATGCGCTCGTCGGTGATATTGAGTGTGTAGTAGGGCGTCAGCCGGCGGCGCAGCACGACCAGCATGCAAACAATGCCCAAAAAGCCGTCGAGTTGGCCCCACCGTGCTGATACGGCTGCCGCTTCCGGCGGCAACAACCGGCGGGCGATTGGGGTTTGGGCCGTAATCACCACATGGTCGGCTGAGATTTCGTGACCATTGACAACCAGCCCGCTGACGCGCCCATCCTCAACTTTGATCGTGTCGATTGTCGCGTTCAGTTCGATCTGGCCGCCGCGCTGCCGGATAGCCGCCGCCAGCGCATCAATCAATTCTTGATAGCCATTGGGCAGGTAGCACATCAACTCTTGGCTGCCGCCTTTGGTGCGGGTATCGGTCGTGCGCACTAGCCGTGACCAGATGTAGGTGGCCGGCACTTGGCTAAAATCGCCGTCGAACTTGGCTCGTAGCAGTGGCGCCCACACATGACGCACCGTGCGTTCACCACTGAGACGGGTGAGCCACTCGGCGACCGGGAGTTGTTCGAGACGGCGCCAGTCTTTGATCTGGCGGCAGGCAAGAATGGTGTAAGCGAGGCGCAGACGATCGATCATACGCAGTGGCGGAAAGCGCAGAAACTCCAACGGCGTTGACATCGGGTAGATGTTGCCGTTGTGGTAAAAGCCCATCTTGGTCGCGGTATAGCGCAAGCGGCTGCGCAGTCCAAGCTCATCAAACAGGTTCATCAGGGTGCGATCACTGCTGAGGATCGCGTGATAGTAGCGATCGCACTCCATCCCGCCAAGCTCAGGAAAGCGCGTGCGGCCCATGAGCCCGCCAAGCGTGCTGGCGCGCTCCCACACCCGTACCGGTGTGCCGCGCTTGAGCAGCTCATACGCAAGGCTTAGCCCGAGAATGCCGCCGCCGATAATATCGACCATTGATTGCATCTCCCTTTCTTGACCCCCGTTGCCCATTTCCCGCCGCTAGCAGCGGCAAGGCCGGTCATCGCAGGTATTGGTTTTACAACGTCGCTAGGCAGTCACCGGATCGCTCACAGTCAATGCATTGACCGCTGCTGCGATCTGGTGTAGCTCGTCGTCGCTCAATGCCGGATGCACCGGCAAAGCGATAATTTCACGCGCCACCCGATCAGCTACTGGGGTTTCGGCTTCAATGCCCAACTTGCGGTACAGCGGTTGTTGCGGGATCGGCAGCGGGTAGAAGATGGCCGTGCCGACGCCGGCTGCATTCAATTGCTTGATCGCTGCGTCGCGATCACCTAATACCCGGATGGTGTACTGGTGGAAGACGTGCCGCACATCAGGCTGGACAAAGGGCGTAATCACGGCGGAGTGGCGAATCTGTTCGCTTAGAAACGCGGCGTTCGCGATTCGTTTTGAATTGAAGCGATCGCACTTGGCCAATTGCGCCCGGCCAATCGCAGCCTGCAAGTCGGTCATCCGGAAGTTATAACCAAGCAGTTCGTGGTAGTAGCGCACCCGGCTGCCATGGTTGCGCAGCAACCGTAACCGCTCGGCAATGGCCGGATCGTTAGTCGTGATCATGCCGCCTTCACCACTAGTCACGTTTTTCGTGGCGTAGAGCGAGAAACAGCCAACCCCAAAGCTGCCGACTGGTTTGCCGCGGTAAGTAGCGCCGATGGCTTGCGCGGCATCTTCGATCACGGCCAGATGGTACCGCTGCGCTAACTCCATTATCGGCGCCATATCAGCCGGTTGCCCGTAGAGATGCACTGGCATAATCGCCCGCGTCCGCGAGGTGATCGCAGCGGGGATCAGATCGGGATTGATGTTGTAGGTGTGCGGATCGATATCAACGAACACTGGTGTCGCGCCAGCCATCAGGATGCTGTTGCCGGTGGCGATGAAGCTGAATGGTGTCGTGATCACTTCATCACCCGGCCCGATATTGTGGGCCAAGAGCGCGAGGTACAGCGCGACGGTGCCGTTCATCACGGCAACGGCATGGCGCGTGCCGCATAACGCGGCAAATTCGGTCTCGAATCGCTCCACTTCCGGCCCTTGCGCGATCATACCCGACCGCAACACGGCGAGGACGGCCTCTTCTTCTTCGCGCCCAATCAGAGGACGGGCAACCGGGATCATCGCTAACCTCCTACTTCAACTGTCTGCAAGATTGCCGGCTGGAGCGACAGTTCAATCTGCTGGCCCAAGTTGACCGCTAGCGCGTGGCAGATAGTGCTGTGAATATCTTCTACTTGCGGCATCACGTGGTTATTGATGTGCAGACCGATCTGCGCAATCTGGTGCAGGCGTCCGCCGTTGAAGCCGGTCAGGCCAATGGTGACAGCGCCAACTACATTACCCCACTCGATGGCGCGCACCACGTTCGGCGAATTGCCGCTGCCCGAAATGGCGACGATGATATCGCCATCGCGATAGAGCGCCTTTAATTGCTCGACGAAGACATCGGCATAGCTTTGATCGTTCGACCATGCGGTAATGAGCGGTACATTGTCGGTGAGGGCGATCGCGCGCACCCGGCGCACTGATGGTTTGATCGTCCACTTCGCCAAATCGCAGACAAAATGCGAGGCAGTCGCGGCGCTACCGCCATTCCCGCACACAAAGATGGTGGCATCGCGTTTATACGCTGCCCACAGCGCATCAGCCACCTGTTGCAGCGACGCCTGCGGCAACTGCTCAAGCGTCTGGCGAATTTGGTCAAAGTATGACGTGAGTGTGTTCATGATCCTCCCCCCAATACGGTGATGTGAACGATAGCTAGGAGCGCGCAACCATCAACATACCGGCGCAGATCACTATCACGCCGGCGGCGCGCAGCGGGTTCACCTGTTCGTGCAACACAAGCCATGCCAATAGGAAGATGATGATATGGTTGAGACTCACGAACGGGTAGGCCACGCTGAGTTCGATTCGCGAGAGAGTGATCAGCCAGAAGAAGGTGCCGATGCCATAGATCAGTAGACCGCCAATCACCATCGGCGAGGTGACGATTCGCCAAACAATGCTGGGAGTCGTGTCTAATGTCAGCGCCAATGGCCCCATCGATCCCATCCCCTGCTTTAGCATCATCTGACCGATCACCCCTAGCGCAGTGGCAATCAAAATCAGCATAATCGTGCTCATAGCCAGTTTGCCCTTTCGTGGCGTTGGTTGCTCGGTTTCTGTGGCGTCTGCTAGTGCGGTCGTTGCAATCGTGCGTTCTTCCACCTGTTGCATGCGTTTCTCCCATCATCTCGCAGCCATTGGTTAGTGGCTGCGTGGTAGCGCTTTGGTTCGCGGTTGCGCCCATAATCGGCGGCGCAGAATGCCGGCCATATACCGTAGGTGGGTTTTCGTGATTTGCCACACCCGCGCTTTCGATTGCCCGTACTGCCGCACCCGCAGCGTGGTTGGGTATTCGGCGACCCGATAACCGCTGAGGATCGCTTCAACCAACCATTCAGTCACCATCAAAAATCCGTCGGCATACGTGGTGACCCGTTCGATGACTTCACGCCGGCAAGCGCGGAAGAGAGCGGTGTAGGTGTGGATGCGCGGATTGACCAGCACGCGATAACAGAGCGAAGCAGATTTGCTGATGAAGACCCGGTAGGCTGGCACGTTCTCGATCCCGCCGTCTGCGTGATACGGCGACGCTGTCACCAGATCGACATCGGGCGTTAACCGGTTGAGCAGCGCCGGGATCTCGCTGAATGGGTAGGTGCCATCACTATCGCAGGTAACAATCACGTCACCCGTGGCATGTGCGAAGCCGGTGCGCAAGGCGGCCCCTAAGCCGCGATTAGTGGCGTGATGCGCAATCACTGTATCGGGCCAGCCGCCAAAGGTCTGCTCAAGCAATTCGCCAGTGCCGTCACGGCTGCCATCATTGACCAGCACGAGTTGAATCCGTCCGCGCTCGCGGAGGGTGGCCAACGCCTGCGTGAGCCGCTCGTGCATTGCATCCATGCCTTCAGCTTCGTTGTAGCAGGGGATCACAATCGATATGTCGTATCCGGTCATGACCTTCTCCTCGTAAACAGGCGCCGGTGATGAGCGAGAGCAAGGTGTTGAATAGAAAGCGCTACTCCAATGCCAGTCAAATTATCGATGTATGAGCTAAAGATGCTCTGAAGATTAGCGTGGAAAACATGAAGATTTCTTCATCACTGGCGGTAAGGTAGTGATGTGCCGGCTGAAGCGTAGACGGCTTCCAGCCGGCTAACACTCTGCTGCCAGTTGTGATGGCGCTCGACGTACATGCGTCCCGCTTGCCCAATCGCAGCGCGACGCTCATCATCGGCGAGCAAGGTGAGGATGGTATCGGCGAAGTTGTTGGCATCTTCAGCAACCACCAGATCGTGTCCGGGCTGCGCGCTGAGCGCAACCGTCGCTTGTCGGGTGGTAATAACGGGCGTAGCGGTGGCCATCGCTTCAAGCACTTTATTCTGCACCCCTACGCCATAGCGGATGGGGGCGACCGCCAGTGTGGCTTCGGTGAGGTAGGGGCGTAGGTCGGGTACGGCGCCGGTCACAGTGATCCGCGGATCACGGGCATAGCCGCGCAGTCGCGGCCCCGGCTCGGCCCCGGCCAAGGTGACGGTCACTTCGGCCCGTTTGGCCCATACGCGCGGCATAATCTCTTCAATTAAGTAGCGCGCGGCTGCCTCGTTCGCGTGGTAGCTCATCTTGCCGGTGAAGACAAGATGGTGCGGTTGGCGCGGGCCGGTATAGGCTTGAAAGTAGGTCAGATCGACCCCGTTCGGCGCGACGATGATTGGGCTGCCTCCCGGACGGTCGAGGGCGCGGTTGAGTGTCATCAATGCCCAGCGGTCTTCGGGCGAGGTCACCGCGATTGCGGCGAAGCGGTGCGGGTAGGCGGCTTCGTAACGCCGGGTGCGGGCCAGATCGGCCAGCGCGCGCAGCCGGCTGCTTAGGTTGGCGCCGCGCCGCAGTGTGCGCTCGAATAAGAGGGTGATACTGTCAACGGCATCGAGCACGGCAGGAGGGCCGTCGCCGCATTGGTGCAAGGCGACGCGGACGATCTCAGCCGCGCGGAGGTGTTCGATGTGGATGACGTGATGTTCACCATGCTTGATTTCGTGCGTGACCGCTGCGACCATCGCGGGAGTTAGGCAGTGGGCCGCTTGCAGGGGCAGTTCGCTCGGTACGGCGCGCGCGTAGGCCAGCAGGTGATCGGTGCGTCGCACCGGCACTGCGACTACCCGCCGGCAAATTGTTCGCAGTTCGGTGAGCGCTGCCGCATTGTCGGCGGCGCTCACCAGCGTGATCGTATGCCCGCGCTGCGCTAAATGCCTGATGAATTGGTACGGACGCACGCGAATCGGTGATGGGGTGTAGGGCGCAACAAACAAAATGTTCATCATCGCTGACCCGCTGGCAGAGAATTGACTCGTTGCAGTGCAGTGGCGTACAGGTGATCGATAGCTGGGCAGACTACTCTCCAGTCGTAGCGCTCTTCGGCGACGCGCCGCCCCTGCGCGGCTAATCGTCGCCCTAGCTCCGGATCGCGCAGGAGCCGGATTAACGCTTCGGCAAACGTCTGCGGCGTGTCACCCACTAGCAGGTGCTCTCCCGGCGTCAGGTCAATCCCTTCGTACCCGATGGTCGTTGAGACGATTGGCAGGCCACGGGCTAAAGCTTCCAAGATCTTCACCCGCATGCCGCCGCCGGCATGCACCGGCACGATCAAAGCTGCCGTCCGTTCGAGGTATGGACGTGGATCGGCAACGTAGCCGGGCACTTCAATCGCGGGATCGGCGGCTAACTGGCGCACCGTCTCCGGTGGGCGCGAACCAACCAACGCGACCCGCGCCTGTGGCACGGCTTGTTGTACCAATGGCCAGACTTCGCGGGCAAACCAGAGCACGCCATCGACATTGGGTGGCCAAAACATCGTCGCCATACTGAGGATCGTATTGGGTGCGCTGTGCCGTTGCACCGGCGCTTCGCTGTGAGCATCAATCGCGATCGGAATGATCGCCGTGGGCGGCAATTCGACCCCAGCGTCGGCGGCGGCGAGCTTGAGAAATGCATTATCTGGTTCACTTACCACCAGCATGCCATCAAAGCGCGCGCACAACCGCGCCTCGGCCCGCCGCAGCCGGCGAGCTTCGATCTGCAATCCGATTCGTCGGATCAGATCAGACCGGGCCGCCATGCGGGCGACAATCGTCCACACGGCATTGTGTTGGTCGATGATCCGCGCCCCTCCCGGTAAATCAACCGCAAACGACGCCATATTGAGCTGGTCGGCATGAATGATGTCAAAATGCTCACGCGCGGTTAGTTGGCGCAGCAACTGGTGCAGTTCCGGCGAGGCGTCGCGACTGAGAATGAACGACTCACCGGTGAGGGCGCTCTTGAGCAAAAAGCGCGCATCTTTCCAGCGCGAACGCTGGAACGGCACGGTGTACACTTCACGGCAGATCCGGCGGAGCGATTCGGCATGCGCGCGCTCTTGCTCGTTCCGCACCAGCGAGACTAGCGTGACCTCGTGTCGCTCACATAGGTACTGCAACACGTTGTAGGTCTTGATCTTGGGGCCGCTGTCGGGCGGATAAGGTGCGATCAGTGTCAGCATCAAAATACGCATGAGTTCACCTCTGGGCAGGCGGCGCCACGGGTGTGGTGGGCGGAGTAGCGGCTGGGCGCGCGCTCGCGCGCTCTGCCGCTTCGAGCGGGCGCAATAAGAGGATGATGCCGGCGACCAACACGGCGATCAGCGGCAATAAGCTGGCCGCTCCCTCAAGTTGTAAGACCATGCCGGCGTTGCGGGCAATATCGCCCTGTTGCCATGCTGGAATGACATACTCGCGCCACGTGGCCCGGATGGCGTCGCTGGGGAAGAGTTGGGTTGCTGTGGCCTCCATCCAAATGAGGATCCATGAGACGCTGAGCAAGCCGAGGGCGCCAATGCGCCACCCAATCCGGCCCCAGCAGTGCCCGATCAAGAGCGCCGCTGGCAGGGCAAGGAAGGGGATCAGCGGCACAATATAGCGCGGCCCGGCGGCAAATCCGCCCCACCACATAATCGACGACCCGTAGAAGAGCAGAAAGGCTAGTGGTACTAGTACTAGCACCCACCACTCGGCCCGCTGCTCGCGCCGTTGCCAGCCGATCCAATAGGCCGGCAATGCGAGCAGCAGCCATGGTGCGCGGAAGAAGAGGCCGCGGAACTCGCTGAATGTCAAGCCCCAGATGGCCTCCCACTGGGGGGTCGTGAGGCTCATAAAACCAGTGTGGTGCTGCTCTTGCCAAAGCGCGGAATAGGCGTAGCCAATGGGCCACGGCGTGCCAAAGGCGGCAAGGTCATAGCTGATCAACAATGCTCCCGGCAACACTCCTCCCACCGCCATCGCTGGCAGCCAGCGCCAACCGCGCCGGTAGAGCGCGTACAACCCAATAATGGTGGCTGCCGGCGCCGCCGGGTATTCGCTGATCACGGCCCAGCCAAGCAGCAGGCCAACCAGCGCACTGCTAGCCCACGGTGACCAGCGCGCCGGTGGTGACCACGCGAAGGCGAAGGCGGTAAAGAGGAGCACTGCTACCAACTGGTGAGCGTAGAAGTTGCCGGCGTATGGTGCGGCGCTGGTAGCTAAACCATACCCTAGTGCGCCGATACTGGCCGGCGCTGGCGCTACGCCGAGCCGTTGCAGCACCCGAAAGAAGAAGCCGCCAAACAACGCCGCCGGCCACGCGACTA
The DNA here is from genome assembly GCF_937951745.1 of uncultured Chloroflexus sp. Classification (GTDB taxonomy): domain Bacteria; phylum Chloroflexota; class Chloroflexia; order Chloroflexales; family Chloroflexaceae; genus Chloroflexus. The sequence continues at coordinate 15,391 of NZ_CALFBQ010000033.1, read as the reverse complement.
CCACTAGCGTGAGCAGATACTGCACCAACGCAAACCGAATCTTGTCAGCCTGTAAGCCGCTGCCATCGGGCTTGAGCGTCTCTTCAAACCGACTGCCGATCCGCTCGAATTGGGCTTGCACTGGTGGCGCGTCAAGCAATGGCCGGATAGCAGCGTAGATCGGGATACCGAGAAATGAGAGACCCGGCGGTTTATCGGTGTAGGCATGGCCGTTGTAAAGCGCGTAGTCGCCGGTATTTGCAACGTAGCGATCGATTTTTGGCGTGCCATCGTCAACCAACGCCAACACCAAATTTAACCGCGAGTTCTGGTTCCAATCCGACCAGCGCGGCAAGACGTAGGCATAACTGCACAACAGCAGAAAGACGATCAGCCAAAAACGACGCATAGCGATCCTTTCGTCGAGTTATTGTTCCCGTCGCTGCCACAGGGTGTACGGCCCGGCACTATAGATGATGGTGTACTCACGCACTAAAGCATCGACGGAATAGATGCTGGTATATGCGCTAAATGGCCCGGTCAGCACATATTGCGGCTGGGCAGCGAGGCCATCATAAGCCACCGGCGGCCCGTTCAACCATGCCTGCCGCACTGCCCGATCAAGGAGTTCGGTTGGCACGTAGTGGTAGGTGTGGTCGGTAAGAGTAGCTAATTCTGGTTCCCATGTCTCGATGATGCGATCGGCAGGCACGGTCTGGTTGAGGAACGCTGCCATCCGGTGAGCTGAGTCATCGGGAGTGAACACCACCTGAGCAGTCAGGCTCAGCGAGAAACCGATCACCAACGCCAAATACGCGCCGGCGACTCCGGCCAGCAGTGGTTGCCGGTGTTGCCAGAACCAACCGATCAGGTCAGCGATCATACGTGCCACCGCCGGCGCGCCGAGGGCAACCGCCGGGAAGGCGTAGCGCGGCCAGCCGAGCGATACAAGGTACCAAACCAGCCAGAGCACCGCCAAGAGGGTTGGCGCTAGTTCGGCGAAAGCAGCAGCACCCCCACGCCGGCACCGCCAGAGGCTGTACAACAGCGCCGGCACGAGCAAACCGCCATACACTTGCACCAGATAACGCCCTGCGCGTAGGGTCGCTTCCAGATCAAACACAAAGATAGCGCCGCCGGCTGCTTGCCGGGTCTTGGCGAGATTGGCGCTGAAATCAGCCGGGCCGAGGAAGGCCAGCATGATCAATAACCAGCCGGCAAACATACCGCCAGCAATGATGGGCGGCGCCAAGCGCAACCACCAGTCACCCACCCGGAAGTAACGCCAGTCGAGCAGGGCCAGCAATCCTAAACCCGGCGCTACGATCAACGCAAACTGGTTTTTGGTGATCAGGGCCAAGCCAAAGCCAACCCCGGCGAGTAGCGCATAGCGCCGGCGTTGGGCCGGCTGAAAGATGGCTACCGTATACGCCAGCAGACCAGCACCGAGCCACGCTAGTCCCGGCACCTCGCCCAACACTTGCCGGCCATATTCGACCATGCCTTCAAAGCCGCGGGTGCGTGAGGCGAGCAGTAACAAGATCGTCAGCAGCGCTAAGCGCCCCCCATGCAAGCGGCGGGCCAATTGATAGAAGATCAGCAGTGCGGCAAAGAGGTACGCTACGATCACTAGCCGCGCCGGCAGCAGATCGACTCCCACCACCGCAAAGACCAGCGCCACCGGCAACATCACTGTCGGCCCGACCCCGATCGTTGGCCCAAAGTAACGAAACCCTTCGCTGCTGATGTCGGCATAGACGCCATAGCGCACCAGCGTCTCTGGCACGTGCAGGTGCGATCCTTCATCGAACCACGTGCGGGGTGCGTAGGGCAGGTTAATCAAAGCGAGCATAACGATGAGAGCGATTAAGATGAACGCTGCAATGCGCTCGCCATTGTGAATAAGTGTGGTTAATGAACTCCGTGGTTGGGTGGCGATGGGTTTATTCATAATTCCCCGTTGCTAACGTCAGTGGTGTCCGGCAGCAATTGGGCTTGGCGGCTGTAGTGGTTGGTAGAACGCTGCGCGCTTCGGTGCTCTATTTCCCCTCTCCCGCAAGGCGGGAGAGGGGCTAGGGACGAGGGCTGCGGCGCATGCCGCACATACCGTTGCGTTATCATCCCGCCCTTACTTCGTGAGAGAGGCGGGGGTTGAGAGCTACATCGTGCCGCTGCCACTCAGGCGGCGCAGGCCCTCATTGCGCACGCTGCCGCCGATCCACTTCAGATGGTTGACGCCGATCTGCCAGAGTTGGCCCCACGTCTCGGGGTTGGCTGCGCCCTTAAGGAAGGTCATGATTGGGCGTGGCCGCAATGACCACTCGCGTGCCGCCCGCTTGGCCCAGTATTCCAGATCAGCCGAGCTGAGGTGCGGGTAGTTCAACACCGTGTGGGAATACATGTCATAGTCTTCCCACTGGTTCATTTTGATCCAGCCGTTGGCTACCGCTTCGTAATAGAATGGCGTGCCGGGGTAGGGCGTGGCGATATGGAAGAGGGCGATATCAAGTGGCAACCGCTTCGAGAGGGCGATCGTCTGCTGAATCGTTTCGACCGTCTCACCCGGCAGGCCGATGATGAAATAGCCCCAGTTCATGATCCCGGCCCGGTGGCTGGCTGTAATTGTCTCTTCGATCCGCTTGACGGTGGTGCCCTTACGTGCCCGCTTCAGCACCTCTTCGCTGCCGCTCTCAAGACCCCATGCGATCATAAAGCAGCCGGCCTTGCGCATTAACCGCAACTCATCCTCATCAACAAAGTCAACCCGGCTGTTGCAGCTCCAGCGCAACTTGATGCCCTCTTTGATAATCGTATGGCAGAGGTCGTAAACAAACTCCTTCTTGACCGTAAACAGGTCGGCCTCGAAGTGGATGTGATGCATGCCCATCTCTTTGAGCATAATCATCTCTTGCAAGACGTGGTGTGGGCTGCGGTGGCGCACGCTCGATTGATACGTCACGTGCTTGATGCAGTAGCGGCATCCGGCTGGGCAGCCGCGGCTGGTCAGCACAAAGGTGTAGGGGCCGCCGACAATCGGTACCTTGTAGCGCTGCCACGGCAACTGGTCGTGCAACGGGATAGGCAAGGTGTCAAGATCTTCAATAAATGGCCGGTCAGGATTGATTCGTACCTCGCCGTGCTCGTCGCGGTAGCCGACGCCGAGTGTTTCGCGCAAGGCTTTGGCAATAATCTTGGGATGCACACCGAGAAACCGTCCGCGGGTGGTCAGGTACGAAGCGTCAGGGAATGGCAATTTGCGCCATGGTGCGGTAAGATCAGGGTTACCGACTGGCACTGTCTCGTCGGCGTGCTCTTGCTGAATCACTCGGTCAATCGTGCGGATGACATCGACAATGGTCAGCTCTGGTTCCCCGCGCACCACGATGTCGAGCGTCGGGTACGATTCGAGCGTCTCGCGGGTCATCGGCGTGACGTGGGTGCCGATCGCCATCGTGATGGTACCCACCGCTTTACCGATGAACGTCGTCCGCATGTCGTTCGTTAAGGTGGGCGCCGTCGCGTGAATGATCATGTAGCGCGGCTTCTTTTCCCACATATATTTCTCGAACGATTTCCAATCCATCATAAGGCCGATTGCATCGATCACCTCGACCGTGTAACCGGCCTCTTTTACCACCGCGCCGATCTGGGCTAGTGCGGTTTGCGGCCAGATAATACCGTCGCGGGTGCGCCGGCCAACACGGGCGATGTCACGCAAGAAGAGATCACCGTCGGGCGATGGCGGGTTTAACACCAGCACATCAAGCCGGGGCGTCTTCTCGCGCGGCATTTCAACAAAGCGGATCTCGCCGGCGCGTTCGTTGGGTCGGGCCGGGGCGACCAGCTTAATGCCGGTCGGTTTATCGCCCGGCGCTTGTTTGCGTTGAGTTGGCGTCGTTTCCTGCTCGCTCATGGTTCTCCTCTTGTTGTTCTGCATCACGTGATGCGGTAGCGCCGCTGGTTGTCGTAGCGATGTGGGCAGGGTAAAAGCGGCGGAATGCGTTCATAACAGACGATCCGAACGAAAGGTATAGACCGTGAGACACGATCAGAAAAGTTATCAGCACGAAACCCGTATTGATCAATGGGCCGACGATGAGGTGCAGTGGGCGGTTCCAGTGGACGATTTCCAAGCCGAACAGCACATCGATCGCGTGATGGAGTTCGCCGGCCACGTGCTTTTCGTATTCGTACCCCATCCCAAAGAGCAGCGCGCTAAATAGCCAGACGGCATTGGCCCGTGATGGTTGTTGGTAGAGCTGGATGCTGAAGAACAGCGCCGCTGCTATTGCAGCCATAATCGGCCAGTTGTGGCTGATTAAGATGATCAGATAGCCGATCACATAGTGAGTCTGGCCGAGGTTCTGTTCACTCCATACGTAAAACGACTCCACATCCTTGCCTTGCGCTAGGCTGTTTGCGCTGCCGGCTCGACCGGTGTTGTCAGCGGCGTGTATGTCCAGTTGAGATCGGCCACTTGCTCGCTCTCGCGCCGGCTCAGTTCGGCCAAGACTCGCGCCAGTCCCCATGCGCTGACGAGTTGCACTCCCATCAATACCAGCATCGCGCTCAGCACAGGCGCGAACCACGAATTAGCTAGCGCCGGATTGGTCAGGTCAAACGCGACCGCGGCGATGTAGGTGACAATTCCGCCAAAGATAGCCAGTAATCCCAACCACCAGTAATGGCGCTCGATCCGGCGTCCGTTGCCACGTCGGCCAAACAAGCCTTGCCTGATGGCGCGCTTGTGAAAGAGGGCGACCAGATAGCTGAACGAGGTGCCGGTGGTGTAGAGAGTCACACCGGCGACGGCGAGTACCAGTGCGCCGAAGAGCTGCGGGAACGACCAGCCGCTCAATAGCCCTAGTCCGATCCCGATGCTCTGTCCCACTGTGATCAGCAAGGCTAATGCCAACAAGGCTAGCCCGATTCCGCCAAAGATTCGCACCGGGTTATAGGTCAATGCTGTCCAGACAATCGATTTAGTAAAGCGCAGACCGTCGCGAATCACGTGGAGCTTGCTGCGACCCGACCGTTCTTTGTACGGGATGGGTACTTCGACCATCCGTAGCCCTTCGTGGAGGGCGCGGGTGCTCATCGCAGGGGTGAAATCGAGGGTGTTGGGCAGCGGGTAGATGACCGGCAAGATTGAGCGGCGCAACACGCGCTGGCCGCTGGCGCTGTCGCTGATCCGCACGCCAGCCACTAGCGAGAGCATTGTAGCGAAGATCGTGTTGCCGATCCGGCGCACCAACGGCATCTCGCTGTGCGCACCCGCCATGCGGCTGCCGATCACGATGTCGGCGCCTTCCAGCACGATTTTGCACATCTGCGGGAAGTATTCGGGCGGGTAGGTGCTGTCGGCATCGAGGAAGCCAATCAGCTCGCCGCGCGCTTGGCTGAAGCCGGTTTTCAATGCGCCGCCATAGCCGCGATTCTGCTGCCGGATCAACCGCACCCGATCCCCAAAGCTCTGCACAATTGCTGCGGTGCGATCCTTCGAACCATCGTCAACCACAATGCACTCAAGTTCGTCAACGCCAACCTCTTGCAATGCCGGCCGGATCGCCAAGACTCGTTCGATAATGGCTGCGATCCCGTCCTCTTCATTGTAGGCCGGTATCACAACAGAAAGCGTGGTCATGTTTCCCCCTCCCTTTGGTTGCACAGTTGCAACCCTACCGGACGCACCGTTGTGCGCCTCGCCGTTTAGTACACTGGCATTGCCAATTGTTCGATAGGTAACGGATCGGTACTCAGATTGCGCACTACACGGGCGGGATTGCCCACCGCAATGCAGTAATCGGGAATGTCTTTCGTCACTACCGCGCCCGCACCAATCACGACATTCTTCCCAATCCGTACACCGTCGAGAATGATAGCGCCGCTCCCGATCCAAGAGCCGTCGCCGATGCTGATCCCCTGTGCGGTAATGCCTTGGGCGCTAATGGGGCGGGTTGTGTCGCTAAAGACGTGATTGACCGCCAGTATTTGCACGAGCGTCCCCAAATAGACATCATCGCCGATGGTAATACCGCCTTGACCGCGCAGAATGCAGCTTTCGCCGATGAGCGATCGCTGGCCAATGGTGATGTGGCTATGGGGGAGATTGCGAAAGTTGTAAACGTGGAGAATGGCGTTTTTCATCACCATGCTTTCGTCGCCGATGGTGATGCCTCCCGGACAAGCGTGGAGGTAGACGCCGTGATCGAGGTACACTCCCGCCCCCAGTCGCACGTTACTGGCAAAGCGGATGCGCACGCCGTCTTCAATGGCAGCAATGCCGTCCATGTGCATCATGGCGCGGTAGGCGATCGCGCGGATGCCAATCCCGATCACGCTCGGTATCCAACCGAACAAACTTTGCATGAGCTGCTCGGTAATGTACCGTGGCAGAGAATTGGCTTGCCGGTTGAGGTAGAGCTGCAATCGATCGGTCATGGTTGGTACTCATCCACCCACACATCTTTTTCTAGGTGTTGCCAGCATAACTGGCAGGTCTGAACTTTAACTAACTACCGGTAGGTGTGAGCGTGACAAAAACGTAATAAGGAATCTCCGAGCGACGTTGCATTGCAACGTCGCTCGGAAGGGCCGGCCAAGCGTAGTAGTTACTGAGCGTATGCGGCCATAATCGCCACGGCCCGCTCGGCGGCTCCGCTGACAATCGGCGAGCGCGCTGCGCGCAGGCGAGCGAGTCCGGCGGGACTGAGCCACGTCGCAGCTCCTGCAAGAATGCTCTCATAACGGTTGCCGATCAGCACTGCAACCCCTGCATCAACCAGATAGCGCCATTCAGTCTCGTTGCGCACCAGCAGGATGGGGGTGCCGAGCACGGCGGCCTCTTCTTGCAACCCGCCTGAATCGGTAAGCAGGGCTTGGGCCGCTTGCACGAGGCAGAGCGTGTCGAGGTAGCCAAGCGGGCGTGTGGTCAGAATCCGTGGCGAGAGCTGCAACCCTTGCCGTTCCAACGCCGCGGCGGTACGCGGATGTACGGGGAAGACGATCCGATAGCTTTCGGCGAGTTCGTTGAGCGCGCGCACGATGCCGGGCAGCACTGCCGGTTCGGTGTTCTCGGCCCGGTGCAGGGTGAGCGCGAGGTATTCACCCGGCTGAAGTTCCAATTGGGTTAAGATCGCGCTCTGTTTGGCCCGCTCACGATGCAGCAGCGCTGCGTCAATCGCGGTCGAACCGATCACGTGAATGCGCTCCTCCGGCAACCCCTCAGCGCGCAGGTTGTTGGCGGCAATCTCATCGGCGGCCAGCAGAACCTCGGCGATATGATCGACAATGATCCGGTTGAGTTCTTCGGGCATAGCCCGGTTGAACGACCGTCCTCCCGCTTCCAGATGTACTACCGGCAAGCCGAGTTTCGCTGCGCAGAGTGCGCCGGCCATGGTCGTGTTGGTGTCGCCTTGCACCAGCACCAGATCGGGCCGTTCTTGCAGCAAAATCGGTTCGAGCCGGGTCAGAATGCGCGCCGTCTGTTCACCATGCTGGGCCGAACCGACGCCAAGGGTGTAACGCGGCGCTGGTAAACTCAGCTCTTCGAAGAAGATAGCATCAACTTCGTAGGAATAGTGCTGGCCAGAATGCACCAAAATATGCTCGAACCGCTCTTCCAGTAGTGGAATGAGTGGTGAGAGTTTGATAATCTCAGGTCGGGTGCCGAGCACGGTGAGGACACGAGCCATAGCTTACCTCGCTTCGTATTCGAGTTGAATGCCGTAGTATCGCTGCAAGAAGGTGCAGAGCGCATCGAGTGGCGCAGCATGGCGTGGACTGCGCCGGTTATTGGTCAAATCGAGCCATAGATCCGACGACGGCTGCCAGTCGCGCCGGCAGATCAACCAGATGGTAGAGGGAGCGGGATCAACTGCCGGTACGTCACTTGCTGCCGGCGCAATCGCGATCTGGTAGGTTTGCCGTCCGGCCTGCACGAGCAGGTGGGGCTGTTTGGCCAGCACCCGTAGATCGCCATGCGCAGCCGCTAGCGCCACAAAGTGGCGCACCATCTGCTCAGCGATCGCGTCGAGCCGGCGCGGAGTGATGGCGCGTTGCATGCGGCTCATCGCGTTGACCACCCGCGCTGGGTTGCCTTCCACAATTGAGTCGGGCGGAATCTCGCCACTTACCACCGAGCGCGAGTTCACAAAACTGTTATCGCCGACCGTCGCGCCGGGATGGAGGAAGACCCCGGCGGCGCACCAGACTCGGTTGCCGACCGCCACCGGCGCGAATCGTACCCAGTAGCCTTCAGTGTACGGCAAGAACGAACCATGGGTGTAGACCATACAGCGCGCGCCGAGCGCGCTCCAGTGACCGATCCGGACTTCTTCTTCGGTGTTGATCAGCGATTGCGGGCCGATGTAGCTGTGATCGCCGATGCGTAAGCCATCAGCGCCGTACACGAGCGTGAAGCTGCTGATGATGCTATAGCGACCAATGCTGATGTCGCCGCCGCAGTTGATCACCGTCAGCGCCCGGATAGCGCTGTAGTCGCCGATGCTGATATGCCGGCCCATGACGGTGGCGAACCAGCCGATCGAAACGTCGCGTCCGATCTGTGCACCGCAGCAGATGCGCAAGATCGCCGGCTTGGTCGCTGGCGGTGCGATGAAGAGTAAGATGAAGATGATGGTGCGATACAGGTTCATAAGGATACCGTAGATGTCATTGCAAGGGAGCGGCGGTACCACGCACAGCGGGAGGTTGTCCGACCGAAGCAATTTCCCGCTGGAGCGGTAAGTATACCTGAGCGGTTGTCTCCCGCGCTCGCGGGGGATTGCTTCACCGCGCTGCCCCTCCGTTCGACTCGCAATGCCGAGCTGGTCTGTCATGGCGCGGTGGTGCAGCTCCCGAAGCAATCTCCCGCTGGAGCGGAACCGTTGCTGGTACGCACTGGTGGCGGGCGCGCCGCTCGCGCTCCGCCTGCATTGGAGCGTTCACGGCCCTAACCCCTCGCTCGCTGCCGCGATCTGCTCTGCGCGCTGCCGCCAATGTTCGGCAATTGCTGCCGGTGTGGCGAACCAGACCCTTCCCCGCGCTGCCAGATCTTCCCACAACGCACGGTAGGTTGCCGCCCATCCCGGAAAAAGCCGGTCATCGTAGACATAATCATGTACGTCAACGAGCAGTAAACCGCCGTGCCGGGTCACCGTCTCGCGCAGCTCAGCGAGCAAGGTCTGGCGATCACCGGGATTAAACTGTTTCTGCCCAAACAGATGGTCATCCATCCAACCGGTAGGCAGTTGCAGGGTGCGAATCTCGCGGCGTAACCCACGGTGCCATGGGAAGAAGGGCCATACGCTGCTGCGCCGCCAACCAAGATAGCGGTTGTGGGTCAGCGAGGCATCGTAGCGAAAGCCGACGTGCTCATGCATCAGCAGGGTCTGTTCGGGTTGGCGCGGGTCGAGATGCCAGTAGTGGTGGCGGTTGCCGTCGATCGGTTGCCCGCTAGCTGCGGCAAGGCGGGCGCGTTCGGCGGCAAAGAGCGTGCGGTCGGTATAGGCGCGATAACTCGCGTGCAGCCCGATTTCCCAACCTGCCGCGCTGATTTCTTGAAACAGCGTGCGAAAGTGCGGCGCTTGCACGTCGTAGAAGGGATCGGGTAGGCCGGTAGCGTATTCCAACAACGAGCCTTGGCGGGCGACGAAGTAGAACGCCGAGCGCGCCCCGATCCGCTCTTCGAGATCCATCCACGAGCGAAAGTGCCAGTGCGTGCGGCGTCCGCTGATAATATCCATCGCCGCGCCGAGGCCGCCGTTCCCCTGCCGCAGCAGGATGCGCAGCGGCTCGAGCCAGCGTATCACTTCCGGGTAATCGACATCGTGGCCGCAGGTAGCAGCTAGTTCTGCGCCGTTCGGCCAGCGCGGCAGGCCGGGTGGCAAGCCGCAGTGCCGGAGCAGATCGGCTAGCCAGCAACCAACCGCCGATGCCAATGCGCGGCGCAGCAGGCCACGCTCGAGCATCGGCGTGCCGGTCAGGTCGCGGTAGCCGTGTTTAACGGTCGGGTATTGTTCCTCTTCGTAACCGCTGAGCAGCCAGAACGCGGCAAAGATGGGGTCATCGGGAATATGCAGCGTGCTGTCACTGGTCGTAGGTTGGGCGTCAGCCTGATCACCCGCCAGCAACGGCAGATCATACCCATTCCACTGTTTCGCGCCGAGCAGGCGCGCTTGGGCAGGGTTGACCCACCGCTCGGGCCGCGCATGGATCACGATCTGGGCCGGTGGGGGTTGGACCTGCCCGGCGGTGTATGCAATCGTTACCCGCTCGCTGTCCCACGGTTGTTCACACCAACCGTACCCCATTCCAGTGAGCAGGGTGCGCCAGATATAACCGATCTCGGCGCGGTGCGCCGCCAGCGCAGGGTCAATGGCAAGCGTGATAATTGGAATCATGGATGTTGTATGATTACGCTTTCCGCATCTTCTTAAACCGGGCGCTGTGCTGTTTGTCCTCGGTGATGATGATCTTGACTGGAATCTTGTACGGCGCGAGCCGCTCGCGGCAGAAGGCACGCACCCGCCGCTTAAACTCGTTCGGGTCTTCCGGCTCGAACAGATTGAAGCGAGCAGTGACGATCTGGCCGGTGATGGGATTGCTCTCACCCACTACGGCCACGTCTTTCACATTTGGCATCTGCAACAGCACGCTCTCTACCTCTGCTGGGTAGACCTTCTGCCCGCCGACGTTGATGATTTCGCTCCGCCGTCCCAAAATGCGGATGTATTCGCCATCAACTTCGACCACATCTTGTGTATTCATCCAACCCTCTTCGTCAAATGGGCTGGGTGCGTTAAGGTAGCCGAGCATGGCCGATTTGGCCCGCACCCACAGCACCCCATCGACGATCTTGGTCTCGAAGCCCTCGCCGCCGACTTTGACCCATAGCGAGTTGGAGTCGCGCGATTTCGAGCGCAAGATGCCAAGCTCTGAGAGGCCATACGTTTGTAAGAGCTGCACATTAGGGAAGAGGTTGTGAATCCGGTGCAAGGTGCTCTCTGGCATCACCTCGGTGCCGTAGGTGATCAGCTCAAGCGACGAGAAATCATAGCGCCGGTAGGCTTCCGAAATCAACAACAAATTGAGAAAGGTTGGCGAGGTTGGTAGGGTTTGCACCCGGTGTGTCTCGATAGCGCGGCAAACGATATCGGGATCGCGTGATTGCACCGCTACCACCGTGCCGCCGTTGGCCAGCGTGTAGAAGAGCGTATTGATCCCGCCGATGTGGTCGAGCAGCAAAAAGGTCAGTGTCACCCGGCGATGGCGCGGCACTTGGAACTTCTCTAACAGCGGGATGAAATCGTGCAGGGCTGCCTTGCTCTTGCCGGTCGAACCCGACGAGAAGAGCACCAACCCCGGATGACCGCGATCGATCAACTGGCGGGTGAGCGGATTGGTCACGGCAACGGTGCGGCGCTCGATCTGCCACTGATCATTGTCATCGAAACTAACCACGACCTGCACTTCGGCGATAGCGAGAAACTCGTCGCGCTGCGCAGCAACGCTACGGGTCAGCGGAACCACAATCGTGTTGCGTTCGATCAGGGTCAAGAGCAAACTCACTGCGTTCGGCGAATAATCGCCTTCAATCGTCACGACGTGGCCGGGGCCGACATCGTGTTGGTCGAGCGCCGTGTGCCACGCTTGCATGCGCGTCAGTAGGTCACGGTATGGGTAAGGATGGTCATTCCAGACAATGGCCGGGTGATCGGCCCACTGTTCCATCCGTTCACGAAGCCATGCGATGCTCATAGCAGCCTCCATGCGACAATCGGCATTAGCCGCCGCCGCCGAGATAGATCACCTGTCCGGTGATATAATCACTGGCCGGATTGGTAAAAAAGTCAATCACATGGGCCACGTCGGCAAAGGTGCCAAAGCGCCTGATCGCAAGCGTGTCAATGATATGCTGCAACTTCTCGCGCGGCACACCCCGGATCAGATCGGTCTCGATTGGTGTTGGCCCAAGCGCGTTGACCGTGATCCCAAAGGGGGCAAATTCACGCGCTAGAACGCGCGTCAGCATTTCGACCGCGCTCTTCGCTGCGGTGTAGAGCGCCTCTCCCTCAAGCCGCAGTGGCACAGCGATGGTGCTAAAGTTGACGATACGGCCATAGTTGCGCCGGCGCATCAGTTTGGCCGCTTCTCGGCAAACGAGAAAACTGCCCAGCACGTTAATGTTCAATATGCGACTAGCCGTTTCTCCCGGGGTCAGCAGGGCGTGGTTCATTGCCGCAATCCCGGCATTGTTGATCGCGATATCAAGCCGGCCATGCCGGCGCTGAATGGCGCTCAACATCGCTTTGACCTGTCCTTCGTTGCTGACATCGACTTGATGGTGCGTGTAGCCGGGCAGTTCCCAATCGACTGCACTACGCGCACATCCTTCAACCAAGGCGCCGCGTTGCAGAAAGTGCTCAACCAGAAAGCGCCCGATTCCACGGCTGCTGCCGGTAATCAGCACCACTTCCTGCTTAGTCACGTCCGTACTCCTCGGTGATCAATTGCTCGAGGTAATCAACCAATGCCCCAACGCTGCGGAATGGGCTATTGCGCTGCGACATCGCTCGATCATCGGCTAACGTCAACGTCAACCCATGCTCTTCTTCGAGCCGTTGTTCAAGATCGACCACCATAGTCACGAGTGCTAAAGAGTCGAGCAGTGCTCCCTTGCCGAAAAGGAGCGTGTTCTCGTCAATCGTTGCCGGCGAGGGGCGTCCGCTCTGTTCGAGCACGTCGCGCAAGCTTGTGATGACGAGATTGGCGAGGTTTGTTCGGCTAACGGGTAGGCTGGTCATACGCTGGTTACTCCTGTGTCGACGATGCTTGTACGCGGTGCAAACGGCTGATCAGAGGTATATAGACACGGATGTTTTGATCGTTTTCCGGTGGCGCAATCACTGTTGTTAGTGTAGTGGTTGGTGTTGTCGTGAGCGTGCTCACCGGGGTAGCGGTGGCGGTGGGCACCGGGGTAGCGGTGGGGACGGGGGTGCTGGTGGATGTAGGAGTGATCCCACCACTAAACGGTGTATCGGTTGACCAGTGCTGGGTCGGGTTGCCATTACGAGGTTTGAGTTCACCAGTGCTGATCCCACCCGTTGCGCTATCGGTGATGACCGTTCTCGCACCTTCATCAAATCGGTAGAGGGCCACAGTATCCGCATCGACCGGATGGGGCGCGGTTGGACGGAGAAAGGCGTCGGTGTAGCGCACGACGCGCGAGATGCGGAGATCATCGAGCCAGCCGTTGTAATGCCGACTGCCGGGGTAGTCGTGCTTTTCGGCTCCCAGTACCAAGAAAGGGTCGCTGGTGGGGTACGCGGTGGCGCGATTGAGCCGGTAATCGATTCGTCCGACTGGGCCAGCGATAGCTCCGTCAGGCTGGCCATTGACAAACAAGCGCACCTGCCCGCTCTCAGCGCGGGTAATCGCGATGTGATGCCATTGCCCGTCGGTCACAATCGTAGCGCCGGTCAAGAGGGCTTCATCGCTCCCGATACTCACCCCCACCACTAACCGCTGATTGCAGATGGCGACGCCATAATCGCCATAATCGCCAGCGCCAAACACATCTCGGTCGATGAGGATGTTGCCGGTATACCAACCACCGGGACAGGCCGGGGCGGGGTTGTGGGCAGCAGTGGCTTTCATCCAAAACTCGATCGTGAACGCACTGCTTACATTGACGGGATACGACATAGTAAGACGTCCGCTGCTGTCGATCAAACCAAGCGGAATCTTAACACGATCAGCATCCGTATCGCCACTTCCATAGAAGCGTAGTGATGATCCTCCCTGTGCTTGCAGGGGGTTAACCAGATTCGGCGTGTCAAATAAAATCGTAATAAATAGCAGCCCCGTCAACGTGAGTTTGAATGTAGCTTGGTTGAGCTGGTATCCGCAGTGAAGCTGCATCCCTTATGTCCCTCCTCTACGGCGCTGTTGGCGCAGTTGACGTTACCCAGAGGGGGTCGTCAGCATCAGCGTTAGGGGTCGTGCCAAGGGTCACGGTGCGATTGTTGCCGGAACGGTCAGTGGTGACTTGGCCGCTCCCTTCGTCGAAGCTAAACAAGGCCAGTGTATTGGCATCGGTCGCGAAGGCGGCGCTGGGTGGCGTAAAGGCCGCCGGGTAGCGAATCGTGTTCGAGACGCGCAGTTCATCGAACTGGCCGGTGATGAAGCCGTAGCCGGGCACACCGCCGAGCACAAAGTCCGGGCCGGCGGTTATTGTCCCCACGGTGACAGTGGTGCTGGGTGCACCGTTGACAAAGACGCGGGCAGTGCCGGTGGCAGCATCGTAGGTGACGGCGATGTGATGCCAGTTATTGGCTGTCAGGGTGGTGGGGTGAGACACCGCAACCCATTGGCCATTGGTGCGCAAGACCCACCAGACCACCCGGTTATTCTCCAGTTCCAAGGCCCAACCGGCATTGCCAGTAATATCGCTGGCGGCGATGACGCCGGTTTGACCGGTGGCGCTGGGGCGGAACCAGAATTCGAGAGTATGGCTGGCGTTGAAGCCGGGGATCGCCGTGCCGCGTGCGCTGTCGTTGCTCACGAAGCTGAGCGCGAAGTTACTGCTCGGCATGGGGGTGTTGGTTGCCGTCGCGGTTGGTGATGGCGTATTCGTTGCGGTCGGCGTCGGCGAAGGGCCGTTGGTTGCGGTTGCGGTCGGCGTCGGCGACGGGCCGTTGGTTGCGGTTGCGGTTGGCTCCGTCGAGGCAGCTAACGTGACAGTCGCATATCCCATCACTTCACGCGCATTGAACACCTGTACCAGCGCACTGACCTCGGTGCTGAGACCGGTGATGGTAAAGGTCATGCTCTTCGCCCCCGCTGGCGCTCCTGTAGGGAGACGCAACAACAATGCGCCACGGGCAACGCCGCCAGAGAGTGCATCAGTCACGGCGGCGGGATCAACCGCAAAGCTAGCCTCACCGCCAAAGCCACTCACTGCGCCGGCGCTCAGGGCATTGGTTGGGACGCTCGGGGGCAGCGTGATCAACACACTTCCGCCTACCGGAATCGCATCCGTCGTAAAGTTCAGCGTATAGCTGGTACCGGTCTGCGCAACGCTGACGCTCAGCGGTGTGCCGGGAGTCATAGCGGCCAGCGCGAAGCGACGCGAATGAGGCCGCGTGCTGGTCGTGTAATAGAGCCGGTACGATGGCCCCTCTTTCAACGCACGCACGGCCCACACTTCATCGGGCGAACCTTCGTTAATCGTATCCATTGCACCGTTCCACACCGGCGTGTTCGGTACGGCGCGCGTCCAGTTGCGGCCATCAGTTGAGACGAGGTAGCCAGTCGTGTAACCTGTATCGTAGCCGTTAGCCTCGAACCACATCCGGTAGATCGCGCCGTCTTTGATCACCATTGGCACACCGACGTTGTTGTCGTCAAA
>NZ_CALFBQ010000032.1 GCF_937951745.1 uncultured Chloroflexus sp. | reverse complement strand
GCGGCCCGCATCTGCACCTGCTGCGCCGTTGGCGCCGCCACCGGTGCCAGCGACAGCATATCATACGGCGCAACTGCCAATATCACCGGCACCTCGATCAACGCATCGCCGCGGAAGAGGGTCAAGCGCACCGTATCACCGGGGCGTCGTTCGAGCAGGCGGTGGTTGAGACGTTCTTCATTGACCCGCCAACCATCAATCGCGATCAGCTCGTCATCGGCGTACACCCCCGCCACATACGCCGGGCCATCGCTCCGCACCGACGCCACGACTGTGCGTTCACCCTGCTTACGCCAATTGATGCCTAGCCACGCTGGCGGCTGACTGTCATGACGTGGACGGCGATACTGCCAATGCGGTTCAAGGCCGACCACTGCCAGTGCAGCGGCATAATCGAGTTCTTCGACCCCAACCACATACTGCTCATACAGCTCGCGCAACCCACCATCACTACCGCCGATCGCTTCGATTGCCGCCAAAACTGCCCCTTCTTCGGGAATGCCCGGCCCTTCAACCGGATAACGCTGATAGAGATAACGCATCACGTCATCGAAACTGCGCTCGCCATTGGTGCGCGCGCGGATCGCCATGTCAAAGATCCAGCAGACGAGAGAACCTTTCAGGTAGTAGGAGATGCTGGCATTGATGCTGTTCTCATCAGGACGGTAGAACTTGATCCACGCATCAAAACTACTCTGCTCGAGGCTTTGCAGACGGCGACCGGGTTGGCTCTGCAATTGAACAATCTCATCAGCTAATTTTTGTAGATACCGCTCCTCGCTCATCAGACCGGCGCGCACCAACAGGAGATCATCGTAATAGCTGGTTGCGCCTTCCACGAACCAGAGTAGACGGGTATAATTCTCGGCTTGGTAGTCAAACGGGCCAAGTGCCGCCGGACGGAGCCGCTTCACATTCCACGCATGGAACAACTCGTGTGACGTGAGGCTCAGGTAGCGTTCGTATTGGTCGGTAAATGTCCAACGATCAACCATATTGGTGGCACTATTGCGATGCTCAAGCCCACCACCGCGCCCATCGGTCAGATGGAGAATGAAGGTGTAATCGCGGTACGGCAACTCGCCAAACAGCCTGCGCTGCACTTCGACGATGCGCTGGGTATCGGCGAGCAGGCGTGCCTCATCTTCGTTACCATAGCCCCAGATTGCAATCCGGTGCAGTACGCCATCAACCGAAAAGGTTAGCACTCGATGGGTACCGCATTCAACCGGACAATCCACCAGTTCATCGTAATCGGCGGCCTGAAACGAAGCGCGGTGCGGGTATGCCGGATCAGCTGGCAGCGGCGCCAAGCCGGTCGTCACGCGCCAACCGGACGGCGGATCGACGTGCAACGTCAGCGATTCACGGGTATGGCCGTGAACGTACATAAAGACGTTCGCACCGTTGAAATAGCCATGTGTGCCATCAAGATGGCTGGTGCGCACCGTCAGATCGAACGCATACACCTTATACCACACCACCACGCACGTCGCCGTGCCTGCTGCCACTAGCCAACCATCTTTACGAACTTTACGCCACGGCAACGGTCGCCCCTCATTGTCGGCGGCTTGAAATTCTTGCACGTGACGAGCAAATTCACGAATCATATACGAACCGGGCGTCCACGCCGGCAAGGACAACAGCACATCGCCGGTTTCATTACGCATAATCTCGATACGTACATGAAAGAGATGGGAATGAGGAGCCGGCATAGAGATGGTGTAAATAATCATGGTCATTCCTCAAAAACAGAACCATTCCTGCGTCGTTATCGATGGCGATCGCATGGCCAAGAGCGCGGATTTGCCACAATGGAGTTCGTTACGGATGCTGGGGAGCAACTGTTCCGAGCGGATCATACGCCTGTCATCATTCTGTTACCAAACCGTGATGCCGGGGGTAGGGTTCAACGCATTGATCCGGCGGGTAACGGCCAATTTGAACGAACCAACAATGGCTCCGATGTCATGGAGTTGGGGGCCACGTAGCGCCGACTGCGGCAGGGACGCCAACCGTTCGCCCGCATTCGCCGGCCTTGTTACAGATGGATCAATGGTCAGAAAAAGAATACCGAGGACATGATCGGGCATCATCACCCATGCGCACACAGCACGGGAGAAATGCTTTGGAATATCTAGCCAATCCCGATGAGCAATGGCTCTTATTTCACTTACCTGAACCACGCCATTGACGACCGTTCCAAACAAATGTTCGCCATGGAGAGGTATGATCGTTACCAAATGCGCACCCTCCGGCGTGTTACCAAATCCGCGCAAACCAATACTCCGGCGATAATGTTGGTGAGGATGAGAGTGATGCATGCACCGTAAAGAAAAATGCGCCCAGAGAGGCGCATTTAGCGGCTAGCAACATCATTGGCGCTACGACATGTATGGCTTAAACAGCATTGCGAGCAAATCCGGCTGATCGGGATAATCGCGCTCTATCTTCTGGCACAGCGTCATCAAACGTGCTGCCTGATCGCGCCGTTTCCAGATCGCCTGTGCAAATCGATCGTCTTCGATCACGCCTCGCTCGCGCAAGAAGGCGTAAAACTGCTTGAGCGCACTGCACATATCACGGATATATCTTTCTGAGACATCGTTGTGATTGGGGTAATAATAAAACAGAAACTCGTCAAGCGTCGCATAGTCACCGTTATGAAGCGATCGTTGATAAAACGAAGCCAAAAACTGAGCGTATGGCTTCAAAAGGCGGGTCTGCACGAGCGCAGTCGAACGCTTCTTCCCCATCTCAGATAAATAATCACTATACTGATTAATCAGATTGATACTCTGGGCAAGTGCGGCGGATTCCTCATCATCATCCCAGTCTCCATCACCAAATTCATCATCATCATCCCAGTCGTCGTCATTGTTCCATCCGCTCGCATCAAGCTCATCAAGCGGCTCAATATCGCTATCAACGCTGCGTTTAACGATCCACGAATCGTTCGACGATGACGTAGGCGGCACATCAATCCGCGGGAACAAGTCGGGCGCTTTGACTAACAGATAGTTCAGATAGCGGCTAAGAATAACCTCAGCTTCTTCCGGGGTTGCCTCAGACAATTGCTGCTGAACTTCCGGCGGCAAAACTTCTTGCATTCGCAACACAGCCCGCGTCATCTGATCAGACACATCGATGGCCACACCCACAATTTCATCCATCGTCTCCCAGAAATGATCCACTTCTTCATCAGCGACTCGCGATTCACGCGACAGATCGCCGTTCCAGAGACCGGCCTGTCGATCTTGGGTACGCGAACGTTGCATCTCTTGCTGCAATGCCGTAATCTCATCAATAACCGACTGCTTGACCGGAAGCCGCGCCCTTTGCGCTTGCTCTACCAATGACGGATGGAACACTACATCATCGCGCGGTGTTCTCTGCAACAACAATCGTTCTAAATCAAAATACGGATCGGATGCCTGTATCAACGAATCTTCAATCAGATGCAAGCGCGGATCACTCAAAACGAGATATTGCCATGGCCGTCCGGGGTATGCAGTCCGCCACGGCGCACTGGCAAAAATCGGCAGGATCACCTCTTCACACGGCTTTGAACCCACATCTACCTGCTTAACAATCGCCTGCAACAGAGCGCGATCTTGTTCATCGACCCAGCTCGCCTGAAATGCGGTTGCCGGCTCATAGGTGAAATACAACTCTGGCCTCGTCCGATAGCGCATTTCGACCAGAATGCTGTCACCAGCGGCGAAGTGATGGCGTTGAAACCACTTTCGCATGTCAACCGCAGTATGAGAAGCAAAGCCGATTTCTTTTCCCCTCGGTTCTTTCACGGCCAATATCGCACCCTGTTCGTCATAGATGACTGGCAAGGGCTGCCGGCGCAGGCCAGCAAAGGGACGCAGATGAGCAATCGGCAACCGACCCTCAGCAATGTCTTGCGGGCGGGGCCAGCACCGAAACCGCAACCCATCAAGCACTAACCGCAGAGGGAGATATTGCGAGCGATTAATTTTCACCCAACCGAGCGTGATACTTTCCCAGCGCAGGCTGCTACGTACTGAAGACGCCGCGTAGTGTACCGACCAGCGCGCTTTCATCAGATCGCAAAGTTGAGCAATGCTTACCGGCTGATCAAGCTCGGCAGCTAGCGCCTGCAATACTTTGGGGATCGTCAGCTCTGGCTTTGACATCTGCACATTCTCCCTCGAATTGGAGCTGAACAACAAAAGCGTCCGCGATCAACGCAGCACAATAGCTGCCTGCTGTGGTCCCCATCCGGCAAACAGATCGGGATGGATCAGTTCGGCTAATAACTCTAGGCTATCAACCACGCGCGGGCCGGGACGGCTGAAATAGGCATTGCCATCAACCGCAAAGACATTACCCGCCCGTACCGCCGGCAAGGCATACCAACCGGCCCGCTGCGGCAAAAGAGCAGTTGCTTCAGCCACGGCCCGTTCGAGCGTAAACCCGCAAGGCATCGCAATGATCACCTCTGGCGCACAGGCGATCACATCCGTCCACGATACGCGTTGCGATCGCTCACCTGCCACACCTAATACTGGCTGGCCACCGGCAATTGATACAAGTTCCGGCGTCCAGTGGCCCGGCCCAAACACCGGATCGAGCCATTCGAGGCAGGCAACGCGGGGCCGATAGGTCGCTTGCGCAGCCCGCGCGCGCACCCGCTCGACCCGCGCTGCTAACTCGTCAACTAACGCATCAGCCCGTTCCGGAACCCCTAGCGCTCGCCCAATCGCCTTGATCGAGCCAAAGATGCCGGCCAAGCTCGTCGGTTCAAACGACAACACCTGAGCCGGCCCATTAGCGACTGCCGCTTCCACCTGCCGTAACGGCACGGCGCACACATCGCACAGCGCCTGCGTCAAGATCACATCGGGCTGGAGCGCCTCGATCAATGCCATATCAAGCTGGTAGATCGAGAGATCGTTGCGCGCGCGCGCGCGAATCACCGCATCGATCTCAGCCGACGAGCTTTCTTCCTGCTCCAGCATACTGCGCGTCACTACCGGCAACCCGCGCACTTCCGGCGGATAGTCGCACTCGTGGGTCACTGCCACCAAATGGTCGCCAAGCCCAAGCGCACAGACGATTTCGGTTGTTCCCGGCAGCAGCGAGACAATACGCATGGTCATCCTGCTCTCCACGGCCTACCCTTAACTACAGCGTAGCATCCGATGGGGCTAGTGTCAAGAATCCTATTCGATTGTGATAACTTTCAAGAAGTTCGTCGGCCCATAGCGGTAGACCGGATGGCCGCCGCTTAACACGATCAGATCACCACGCCGGACATAGCCCACATCGCGCATCAGACGAACGATCTGCTCTTCAAGTTCATCAAGCCGGTCGCGAGCTTCGATCACGATCGGCGTCACTCCCCAATACAGGCTCGTGCGACGGGCGGTCTCGTCGCTTGGGCAGAAGGCAATCACCGGGATTTCTGGCCGATAATGTGAGACAAGCCGTGCGCTTGACCCGCTCTGGGTCAAGACGGCAATAAAGCGCACCGGCAAGGTATTCGCAATCGTGCAAGCCGCTGCCGCAATCGCACGCGGCGTCGATTGCGCCGGCGAAATCGTCCACCGCGGCGTAGCTAGGTGCTGGCTGCTGCTCAACGATGTCTCAACCGCATCGGCAATCAGCGCCATCATCTGCACAGCCTCAATGGGGTAAGCGCCGGCGGCTGTCTCGCCACTGAGCATCACGGCATCGGTGCCGTCAATGATGGCGTTTGCGACATCGCTCGCTTCGGCGCGGGTTGGTCGAGGGTTATGGATCATCGACTCAAGCATCTGCGTGGCTGTAATCACCGGCAACAATGCCTGATTGGCCGCCGCAATAATCTGCTTCTGTACGATCGGCACCCGCTCTGGCGGCATCTCGACCCCTAGATCGCCGCGCGCAACCATGATCCCGTCCGCCTCAGCCAGAATTTCCGGCAATACATCGAGCGCTTCAGGCCGTTCGATTTTGGCGATCACCGGCGTCTGTTTACCTGCCCGCCGAATAAACTCCTTCACTTCGCGCACATCGCTTGCCCGGCGCACAAACGAGAGCGCAACGTAATCGACGCCTTGTTCAAGCCCAAAGGCAAGATCAACGAGGTCTTTCTCAGTCGCCGCCGGCGCACTCACCCGCACTCCCGGCAGGTTGATGCCTTGGTGTTCGCGCAAACGACCGCCATGCACGACTTCGGTTTCAACTTCGGTGTCAGTATGGCTGGTGACCACCAGCTCGATAAGCCCATCTGACAACAAGATGCGATCACGTGGCCGCACATCGAGTGGCAAGGCGCGATAGGTTGTGCTCACCCGATGAGCATCACCGATTATTGGCTCGGTGGTGATAATAAACCGCTGCCCCGCCACCAACTCAACCGGCTGACCGTTGGCCAGCGGCCCGGTGCGAATCTTCGGCCCCTGTAAATCTTGCAAGATGGCGACGTGCCGGCCTGCTTCTGCCGCTGCCCGTCGTACCATCGCAATCCGCGCCGCATGATCGGCATGGGTCCCATGCGAGAAGTTGAGCCGAGCTACGTTCATACCGGCCCGGATCAATCCGGCGATCCGTTCAGGTGTACTCGTCGCCGGCCCAAGGGTTGCAACAATTTTTGTGCGTCGCATAAACTCCACTCTGGCGCTACATCGAGATCCTCCATTGCGAGGAGGGACAAAGCGGCACTCTGTCCCCGCGCAGCAGAGCAATCCCCGCTCCCCCTATTGTCATTGCGAGCCGCCGCAAGCGGCGAAGCAATCTCCCGCGAACACGGGAGCAACCCGCTCCATGATCGCATTCGCTGCAGTAGGAGATTGCTTCAGGCACGCCGCACCCTCGCTATGACAGTGGCGCTCGCCACTTATCACTGGAGTGCTACCGCGAGTATATGCGAGAGCAACGATTCGTGCAAGGTTGTTGACGCAATGGTTGCTTATGGGCCAATCGTGACAAGCGGCGCAATCTGGTTAAACAATTTCTCGCCGATCCCTGTCACTTCACGCAGCTCTTCGACCCTTTGGTACGGCCCCTTTGTTTCACGCCGCTCGACAATCCGCGCTGCCAGCGCTACTCCAATCCCCGGCAACTCTTCCAGTTCAGCCGCGCTAGCGCGGTTGAGGTTGATTAACCTAGCTTGATCGCTCGTTGCCGCCTGCGCCATTGCTTCCCCTGCGTATGGCACACGAATGTGCTCGCCATCTCGCACCTGCGCCGCCAGATTGATCCCACTCACATCAGCCAGTTCGGCCAAGCCGCCAGCCGCTTGCAATGCGTCAACCACCCGCGCCCCCGGCGTTAACCGGTAGACATCCGGCGCAACCACCGCACCCGATACATACACCACCAGCGGCGCAACCGTAGGTGTTGGCAATGCCTCAACCTCAAACCCTTCCGTCGCCTTCACTGCCTCTTCCGGCCACCACATTGCCCGTGCCTCCGGCCCAAACGCGATCAGCAATCCACCAATCAGCGCACAGATCACCGCCGCTACTCGCTGTGGTCGCCGATACCACGGCTGTCCTTCCATATCCATCGCTTGCCTCCGTGCTGCTGCGCCTCATTTCCGCTCTCTATATAAGAAACCGCAGCAACCGGCCAAAAGTAACGCGCAATTTTCCAACGCAACGTTAATACTGCGCTATCGCGTCACAGATACCGCTCTGCTACAGTAAAAGCAGCATCAGATACAAGGAGGTGGACGTATGTCCTTCAACACCAATCGGTTTACGCAGAAATCATACGAAGCGATCGCGGCGGCGCAGGCAGCGGCTGAACGGCTAGGCAACGCTGAGGTGCAGCCGGAGCACCTGCTTTACGCTTTGCTCGATCAGAGCGACGGCGTGGTGCCACAGGTGCTGGCCAAGCTGAATCTACCGGTCGGCGCGATTAAGCAACAGATCAATAACGAAATAGCCCGCTTCCCGCGTATGAGCGGCGGCGGCGCGCAGGTGCAGCTCGGTGCGCGCTTGCGCACGGTGCTGGTCAAGGCCCACGATGAATTGGCCCAGTTTGGCGACGAGTACGTCAGCACCGAACACCTGCTGCTGGCGATCCTTGACCATGCCGGCGGTGGGGCCGAGCGCGTGCTCAAGCAAGCCGGCTTGACCCGTGATAAGCTGCTGATGGCGTTGCGCGAAGTGCGCGGCGCGCAGCGGGTGACGAGCCCCAATCCCGAAGGCACCTATGCCGCGCTTGAGCAGTATGGCCGTGATTTGACCGAGCTAGCCGCGCGTAATAAGCTCGACCCGGTGATCGGGCGTGATGAAGAGATCCGGCGCGTGATCCAGATTTTGTCGCGCCGCACCAAGAATAACCCGGTGCTGATCGGTGAGCCGGGTGTCGGTAAGACGGCGATTGTCGAAGGCTTGGCCCAGCGCATTGTGCGCGGCGATGTGCCCGAAGCGCTAAAGAACAAGCGGGTGATTGCGCTTGACCTTGGCGCGCTGATTGCCGGCGCCAAGTATCGCGGCGAGTTTGAAGAGCGGCTGAAAGCGGTGCTGAAAGAGATCCAAGAGCGCGACGACGTGATCTTGTTCGTTGACGAGCTGCACACCGTCGTCGGCGCTGGCGCGGCTGAAGGTGCGATGGATGCCGGCAATATGCTCAAGCCGATGCTAGCTCGCGGCGAATTGCACATGGTCGGCGCGACTACGCTCGATGAATACCGCAAGCATATCGAGAAGGACGCCGCGCTTGAGCGGCGCTTCCAACCGGTGATGGTTGATCCGCCGTCGGTTGAAGATACGATCTCGATCTTGCGCGGTCTCAAAGAGCGCTACGAGACTCACCACGGTGTGCGCATCACTGACGGCGCGATTATCGCGGCGGCAATGCTCTCGGATCGCTACATCTCTGACCGCTTCCTGCCCGACAAGGCGATCGACCTGATCGACGAGGCGGCGGCGCGCTTGCGCATGGAGATTACCTCCGACCCGCAAGAGCTTGACGATCTGAAGCGGCGGATGATGCAGTTGGAGATCGAGCGCGAGGCGTTGCGCAAAGAGAAGGATCAAGCCAGCAAAGAGCGGCTTGAGAAGCTCGAGCAAGAGTTGGCCAACCTGCGCGAGCAGCGGGCAGCGCTGGAAGCGCAAATCCAACGCGAACGGCAAGAGCTGGAGCGCATCCAGCAACTGAAAGAGAAGATCGAGCAGACCCGGGCCGCGATCGAGCAGGCCCAACGCCAATACGACTATAACAAGGCGGCGGAGTTGCAGTACGGTACACTGGTTAGTCTCGAGCGCGAGCTGCAAGAGGCAGAAGCGAAACTGAGCAACCAGAGCCGCCTGTTGCGCCAAGAAGTCACCGAGACCGACATTGCCGAGATTATCTCGAAGTGGACGGGCATCCCGGTGACGAAGCTGCTCGAAGGTGAACTTGAGAAGCTTGTCCATATGGAAGAGCGCCTGCACCAGCGCGTCGTCGGCCAAGACGAGGCGGTCACGGCGGTATCGAACGCGGTGCGCCGCGCTCGCGCCGGCTTGCAAGACCCCAACCGGCCTTTGGGCAGCTTCCTGTTCCTTGGCCCGACCGGCGTCGGTAAGACCGAGCTGGCTCGCGCACTGGCCGAGTTTCTCTTCGACGACGAGCAGGCTATGGTGCGGATCGACATGTCGGAGTACATGGAGAAGCACTCGGTAGCTCGCCTAATCGGTGCTCCTCCCGGTTACGTCGGCTACGATGAGGGCGGCCAGTTGACCGAAGCGGTGCGGCGCAAGCCCTACAGCGTCGTCCTGTTCGACGAGATCGAGAAGGCGCATCCCGACGTCTTCAACGTCTTACTGCAAGTGCTTGACGACGGGCGGTTGACCGACGGTCAAGGCCGGGTGGTCAACTTCAAGAACACGGTCATCATCATGACCAGCAACATCGCTAGCGCGACGATTCAGGAGCTGGCCCGTGAAGGTGCGCCGCAAGGCGAGATCCGGGCCGCGGTGATGGAAGAGCTGCGCAGCGCGTTGCGGCCAGAGTTCTTGAACCGGATCGATGAAGTGATCGTCTTCGCACCGCTCACCCGCGAGCACATTGACCGGATCGTCGAGATTCAACTCAACCGGTTGCGCAAGCTGCTCGCCGACCGCAAGCTCAACCTCGAACTGACCGCTGCCGCGCGAGCGCAGTTGGCTGCCGAGGGTTACGACCCGGTCTACGGTGCGCGCCCGCTCAAGCGGGTGATCCAACAACGGATCCAAAACCCGCTCGCGCTGCAACTACTGCAAGGTGCCTTCCCAGAGGGAAGCACGATCGTTGTCGATGTCGAAAACGGCAACTTCGTCTTCCGGCGCAGCTAAGCTTCACGCCGCCTGCCACCGGCGCGGCAGGGATCACATCCCTGTCGTGCCGGTTTTTCTGTTTGCGGTAGGGTATCATACGCGAGAAACAACGTTTGTAGGCGATGTGGAAACTACCCTCGCCAGTCACGAAACCCGCGAGCGGATTATCGCGCTCATGCAGACCTTGTCCGCCGAGAGCCTGCCAATCGTTGAGGCGTTCGTCCGTTTTGTCCAAGCGCAACAGGCAGCAGCACTCGCCCAACCCACGCTGTGGCGGTATCTGACGGTTGCAGCGCTAGCCATAAGCCTTGGACGAAGGGTATGAAGGGGATGCACTCGCCGATACGGAAGCAGTATTTGATGAGAATTATGAACAATGAGCGCAGCCGTTGACGTCGCGGTGCTCGTTGGGTTGATTAATCCAACTGATGCCTAGCACTAGCAAGCCGAGCAACTCTAGCGCGCCTTGAATCGACAACAGCGTGGAATGAATTGACTAGATGATAGGCGAGGCGCTCAGCACGGCCACCCGACGCTTGCACGAGAAGGATCGCGTAGACGGCATTATCTCATTGTTTGACCGCTTGGAACAACGGATTGGGGTACATACCATCACATGGATCTTCCCGACATACCGCGCCTCTACCCGGAAAGTATTGACCTTATGCGCCATTCTGGCGGCGAATTCTGATCGCGCTAGCATGCCGCGAACGAAACATCACGGCGCTTGCCAGTTTCGACACCGATTTCGATCGTCTGTGGTGGTTTCGCCGGCTTGCCCAACCGAGCGACATACAGTACAGCTACCCTGCTCGTTCCTTTTTTCCTTTTCGCAACGCTGTGATGATCTGCTGCACCAGATCGATCGGCATCAACCCATCCGTCTGCACGGTCAGATCGGCTAACTCGGCATAGAGCGGCGCGCGAGCCGCGCGCAATGCGGCTAAACGCGAGGCAGCATCACCGCGCAACAACGGACGTTCTTCGGCATCGGCGGCCAGACGGGCCAGAATCGTAGCATCGCTCGCATCGAGCCAGATCACGGTCGCCAGATCGTGCAGCATCTGCCGGTTTTCCGGCTGCAACACAATCCCACCGCCGGTTGCGATTACCTGCGCCTCGCGCAGCGCCTCGGTCAGCGCCGCCGACTCACGAAGGCGGAACTCCTCCTCACCGTAGGTCTGAAACAGATCGGCCACACTCATCCCAGCCGCTGCTGCTACTGCGGCATCAGTGTCGTACCACGGCCAACACAACGCGCGTGCCAAGAGGCGCGCTACCGTCGATTTCCCGCACCCGCTGAGACCAATCAATGCAATTGGCCGTTCGAGCCAGTTCGGATCCCAGACCATACCCTGCTCCTATGCAGTCGGTTGTCCTACATGTCGTTGTAGGCGCAAACTCCAAATCACCAGCGCCGAGAGGGCATACGCAACCGCAGCCGCTACAATCTGCGGCCCATAGCCAAACACCGGCGTCACCCACCCCCAAATCACCGCCGACACCGCCCAACCACCAGCCCACAGCAGACTCATCAGGCTCATCGCCAAGCCGCGTTGCACCGGCGGCGTGGCTCCCATCACCAGCGCATCGTTCATCGGATAACTGGCGGCGATAAAGAAACCGCGGGCAAAGAAGCCAACGATGGCCAACGGCAACCACGGCGATAGCATCAACAGCATCGCCGGCGTAGCACCAAGCCGCAGCAAAGCTGCGCCGCGTTGCAAACCGATCCGGCGCACCACCGGCGCGCCAACCAGCGCGCCGATGCCGGCTCCTAGTGAAGCTAGCGCCAACGCCAAACCGACGCTCGCATCACTGAGGCCAAATTGATCACGGAAGAATAGGTTTTGGAACGGAAGAATGGCGCCGCCGCCGACGCCAAGCAAAAACGACGGCGTCGCAAACCAGATCAGCATCAGCCACGAGCACCGGGCCGGCGCCTCAGCACTACTCCCACTGCTATCGCTCGCCTCAACAACTGCCGGCAACCGCACCAACACCGGCAAAAGAGCGATGATGCTCAGCCCGATCACAGTGGTTAACGCCAATCGGTACGCTGCGGTTGATTGTGGATCGCTTGCAATCACACTGGCGGCCACCGTCGGCAAAACACCGCCAACGGCACTGCCGAGCAACCCAACCACCAGCGTGGCTGAGGCATTCATGCCAAACACCAACGGGCGCTGCTCCTCCTTTGTCACCAGCGCCAGCAAAGGCGTCACCGCAGTTGATGCTAACAGATAGCAAGCCCCAACCACGAACTGAGCTGCGATCAGCCATGGCAGCGCCGGCGCCTGCAACAACGCCATCCAACCCAACGCATAACCAATGACGCCGGCGATCATTGCCCGCTGCGGCCCTTGCCGGTCAATCAGCCAACCAATCGGCAGCCCCATCAGCATCCCGGCTGCCCGGCTCACCATCGACAGCAAACCGACATCGTTGACGGTATACCCTTGGCTAACCAGATAGAAATTGAAGAGAATATCGGCAATACTCAGTGCAAAGCCATAGACAAAGCTATGAGCCAGAATACGCCAGACTGCCGCCGGGATCCGGGCCAGAGAAAGACGGAGATTCGATGCCACGGAAATCATACCCGCTCCGCGCTAAGTCGGCGTGCGCCGCCAAGGGTGTAGCATACCACAACTTACCCGCTATGAGAAACAGATACGCCAGATACCCCACTCTCGCTTGGCGAAAAACACCGCCCTATACTCTATTGCATGCCTATGTAGCCCTCATGGTTTTCTGACAAACCTTTTATGTTCTGCGGTTGCAGAGCCAGCATCCGTGCGCTATACTCAAAGAGTAGCTTCAGGACAATGCTATAATAAGAGATAATGCTAAAGACAGGTGGCGTGTGGATCTTGTTCGTGCTCATGTCTTTATTTCGGGTCGCGTACAGGGGGTAAGCTTCCGCGCCTACACCCGTGATCGAGCTCGTGAAGCACAAGTTAAAGGGTGGGTACGCAATCTGAACGACGGTCGCGTGGAGGCAGTCTTTGAAGGGAGTCGGCCAGCCGTTCAAAAACTTATCAGTTGGTGCTACAGCGGCCCTAGCCAAGCGCAGGTCGAACGGGTCGAGGTTCACTGGGAAGAACCAACCGGCAAAGAAGGGATCTTCTCTATTGTCTGGTAAAGAGCGCCACCACGCAAGTAAGCGAGGATCTGCGACGAAAAAATCGCACCATCCCGCTTACTTGCCACCGCCCCCTTCACCTTCTGTTGGCCAGCCAACCGATTCGCCTCGTCGCGAGAGGACGTTTATGGGCGTCAAACGCTGGAAACTGATCACCAGTGCTGTCATCAGTATCGGTATTATCATATTGGCAATTCTCAACCGACATTGGATCGCTGAGGCATTCAGCCTACTGAATGATGCCAAGCCGGGCTGGTTATTGGCTGCGTTGGCTCTGATTGCTCTCAGCTATCTGACGAGCGCGCAGGTCTTCAATGTTGTGCTCCATTCACTTGGCTACCGGATGAATCTTCTCCGTCTGTGGGCGACTGCGCTCACCGCGATTATTATTAGCCAATCGGTGCCAGCCGGCGGTGTTGGGAGCTATGCCTTTCTGATGAGCAATTTCAACCGCCGTGGCATTCGCGCCGGCGAGTCAGCGCTTCTCGCTTCACTCGAAACGCTGAGTTATGTTGTGGCAATGTTGCTCATATTCTCATTCAGCCTTGCCTACTTTGCTTGGCACGGGTTGAAAGCAACCGGCGCGAGCTATATTGCTGGATTGATTGGCCTTTCGGTGATCGGCATTGCCATCTTTGTACTGACCCGCCCCGAAGAGACGTTGCGTCGCTGGCTGGGAAAGATCCATCGCTTTACTAACCGTCTGTTCAAGCGACAATTAAGCAGTGCTTGGATTGATCGCATTGTTACCGATTTAGCGCGCGGTCGTAGCCTGTTAGTCCATCGCCGGCGCGATGTCATTTTGTTGGTGCTGATTCAGTTGGCAGCGCTGAGCGGCCATAGCTTGGCAATGTTGCTGGTGTTGCATGCGCTAGGAACCGATGTGAGCTTTGCGGTGGTGTTGGCGGCATTTGGCGTCGCGCTCGTAACATCAACCTTCAACGTCTTGCCCGGCGGCGGGGGAACCGTTGAAGCGGCGCTGGTGGCGGTCTTGAGCCAAATGGGGGTAGGGCCGGCAGCGGTACCGGCAGCTATTATCTTCCGGCTCTTCAATTACTGGTTGGCTGCACCAGTGGCGGCAGTATGCTACCATTGGTTGATGCACGAGCACGTTACCCCCCTCGTCAGTAGCAAGATTCGCACTGGGCCGATCGAAGCACCGTCGCATGATTAACGTGGTATCGCGACACAATCGGGGGGGCTTATGAACAAGAGTGTCGTCGAGAATTTGCGGCGAGTTGAGCTGCTTGGCGGTCTAAGTGACGAGGAACTATTACAGATCGCTACTATCTGTAAAGTGCGCCGGCTAGGAGCCGGCCAAATCGTCTTTAACGAAGGTGATGAAGGCGACGAGTTGTTTATTATCCACGAAGGATGCGTCCGGATTGCCATCAATACCCGCACTTCCGATGGCTCCTTCGCGCCATCGACCATTAATATGCTTTACAGTGGGCAGAGTTTTGGTGAGATGGTACTGCTCGGTGGCGCAACCCGTTCAGCGACAGTCAGTTGTGTTGATCCGTGCGTGCTCCTTGTGATCCGTGAGCGCGATTTTGCCGCTTTATGCGATCGCAATCCGCGCATCGGCTATTTGGTGATGCGGAATATGGCCGCTGATCTCGCCTATAAACTGCGGTCGTCAAATCTGCTCTTGCGCGGGAATATTCGCTGGCAACAGGGAGAGTTGGGGAAGCGGTGATCGAACTGTAGGGATGAAGGCTAAGCCGAGAGGGTAGCACCCGATATTATGGCAAAGGCAACACCTCACGCAATGGGCAAAAGGGGTGTTGCCTGTTTGTTATTACGAGAACGCAGACGACCACCACGTTTGGCAGTTTAACCGCCCGCAACAATTTCCTTACGCTCATGCGAGCTTACTTCACCGCTTCCGGCGACTCACAATGAACATCGGGAAGCAGGGGATTGCTTCGCTCAGCTCGGTATGAGACACGGATCGCGCGCAACTTCACCCACTCATACATCCCTACCTGCCAACCCTAGCGCACTCGCACTGGCGACCATACGCGCTGTACCGCTTGGCGCACCGCATAGCGCAGCAATGCTCGCCGCAACAATTGGCGCGCCGCTTCCGGCGGTACCCGCACGACTGCCCCACGCCGGTAGCGTTCACCAACATAGGCCGCAGTGATGCCGTGAATCGTTACGGCATGCTCCGGCAAAGCCGCCACCAAGCGATGGGCATATTCGAGCGGCGTTTCCCAACTCTGCTGGGCAAGACCGGCGAGCGCCGCCAGCCAGCTCATTTCGGCATACGCTGCCGCAGCCAATCGCAACCCCCGCAATTCACGCCCAAGCCACCAATAGCCACCGAGCAACGCTAGCCCGACACTAGCCGGAACGGCGAGCACTGCCAGCAACCAGCCGAACCATTCACCACTGCTCCCCCCCGGATTACGCACCGCTGCTGATGGCACGCTTGCCGCACCGCTGCTGACGCCACTTGCCGACAACTCATCTTCTAGCTCTTCAAACCGGCCGGGATTGAGACCCCCGCCGCTCGCACTACTGGCAGCATCCTCTAACTCTTCGCCGAAGACCGCTTGCAACGGCCGCTGCGGTGCCGACGTATAACTCGCCGCCGTCGGCTCGAACCGTTCCCAGCCGACGCCGGGAAAATAGACTTCCGGCCAGCTATGGGCTACATGTTCACGCACGACGTAGACACCCTCTTCGGGATCGAAATCGCCGCTAGCATAACCGCGCACCCACCGCGCCGGCACCCCTACCGAACGCAGCATCACAACCATCGCTGACGCGAAATAATCGCAATAACCAGCTTGTTGTTCAAACAAGAACCAATCAACTAGGTCGGCATTGCTCGGTGGTGGCGGAATATCTTCACTATAGGTCAGCCGGCGGAGATACTCTTGGATAGCAATCGCCTGATCGTACGGAGTTTCAGCATTCGCAGCCGCGATCACCCGCGCCGCTTCCGCCCGCACTCGCGCCGGTAGATTGGCCGGCAATTGCAGGTAACGTTCGCGCACCCACTGCGGATAATCGGTTCCGGCATTGCGCAATGTCTGCACATCAGCTAACGAGACTAATGCCGTTACTGTATAGGTCGTGCCGGCTAATAATGGGGTTGTGGCAGTGACCAACGCCAAATCATCGTAGATCGGCAAAATACCGCCAGTGTCAGCACGGATCATAACGTGTTCGAGATTAGCTGGGAGGCTAAACTGGATTGGCGCCCCCCCCACGATCAGCAGATTATCGTTCCGATCTTGGGCTAAGGTGATCGTCTGAGTCATCACCTGCCGCGCCCGCCGGTCGGTCAGCGGGATCGTTTCCCCGGCGGCCAGCGGAGTACGTGCCTGTTCGGCCACTGCTACCCCCAACGCCGCCCGTGCCAGTTCACCGGTTGTATTAAGCCAACCAGAACCATCATAGCGATCGAAAGCGACAGCGCGCCAATAATCAAGATGCGCCGAACGCACCCTCATCACCTCATCAAAACCGAGCGAACGCGAACCGCCTAGGGGTGCCACCCGTGCCGTAAACGAGATACTGCCGGCACCGGGAGGGGCATTAATCGTACTAAAGGCATCTTCCCACGCTGCCCGCGCCGCCCGAAACGGCGCCCGCAACGCTTCCCACGTCTGCAAGGCGCGTTCGGCGGTTATCTGTGCAGGTAAGAAGGCTGTAATCGCGATTAGCGCTACCCCTACCACAGTGGCGGCCCACATTGCGCGCAACGGTAAAAGATCAGGGTAACTGATTTGCTGCGTTTCCCACGCTGCCCGGCGTTGCATCACGTGATGATAGACTAACAACAGTAAGGCGCTGGCAATAAACACCATCGCTTCGAGATCAGGCTTGGGAAGGACGTAAGTGTAATTGACCAGCAAGACCGAGCCATTGGCAATCATCATCAGCCATGGCTGATGCTGGCGAACCACCGCCCATACCGTCGCATAAGCGAGCCACCAACACAGGGCTGCCAACGCCAACACAAACAACACAATATCTTCACCACGCCCGCCGCTCGCCAGCACCCGCACCCACGCGAGCGCGCGGATCGTCAACTCGACCGCCCAATCGCGCCAGCTCAGCAGCCGGTTGTCCAGCAATGGCCCAATCTGCTGCACGATCCATACCCACGCCAGCACTAGCGACAACCCATGGGCCGCCCAACGGTTCAAACGTGGCCAAATGGCCAGCGCCACGCCAACTACCATCGCCATACCAGACACTGCCGGCAAGATCGACAATCCGCTCGCCCAGCCCGACTCGGCCAAGCTGCGGACCACCGCGCCGGTCATCAGGAAGACCAGTATGACCCCCGGCGCTAACCACCAAAGATTCGGGAAACGAGACGACGACTCTGCAAATGAAGACTTGGCCATAAACAAGCCTTTACCCCATGTACGGGCAGAGCCTCGCGCTGCCCGGTCAGATACTTACCGCGTTAGAGCAGCGAGCCGAACCCGCCCCCGCGCCAGCCACAGAGCCTCGCGCTGCCCGATTAGACGCTTATTTCCCTTCTCCTAGCGCCGCGGCTAAACGAGGGAAGGCATTGAGCGCATTCTGCCAAAGCCGAGGGGCCAGCTCGGCCAATGACTGCGCGCGCAACTCGGCCAGCTTCTGCCCGATATAGATCAGACGGCTTGGTTCATTGCGTTGGCCACGGTGTGGATGCGGGCTGAGATATGGGCTGTCGGTCTCGATCAGGATGCGATCAGACGGCGCTTTGCGGGCGACCTCGTGTAAGGCAGTGGATTTTGGAAAGGTGAGCGGCCCTGAAAACGAGAGGTAAAATCCCAATTCAAGACATGCCTGCGCTGCCGCCCAATCGGCGGAAAACGAGTGCATCACTCCCGGCCTGCGCGCTGCATCACGGAGCACGGCAATCGTCTCGGCCATCGCATCGCGGGAATGGATGACTACCGGCAAGCCAAGCTCATCGGCCAACGCCAGTTGGGTGCGAAACGCCGCTTCTTGTTCGCTCGGCGGTGACTTCATCCAGTAGTAATCAAGCCCAATCTCGCCGATCGCCACCACCTTCGGATGGGAGGCTAAGGCGCGAACCTGTTCGATCCAATCGGCTGGTAAATCGTGCAAATGATTTGGCTGAATACCAACCACCGCAAAGATGGCCGGATGGGCATTCGCTAACGCGACCGCAGCGTGGCTGGAAGCCAAATCGTAGCCAATTTCAATCAGCGCTACAATTCCGGCATTAAACGCACGCGCAACAACTTCACTGCGATCGCCATCGAATTGCACCGAGGCGAGGTGGAGATGAGTATCAATTAGGCGAACAGGAGTATTCATAGGCATTCCACCCCATTGTAGCACAGATGCCCTCATCGAGTCAGGCGTATTATACCCACGTCAATCATAAGATGACAATCAACCAATCTAAACAAGAGCGCCATTTACATTCCCGCTCTGCGCAAGCATCACAATCCAGATCAGCCGCGCTGACAGAATAAACGCCGGCACATACGGCATGCCGGCGCAACGCATATCCTCGCCCGAACCGCAGAGCAGAGCACCGGCTTTGACTACCATGCATGACAGCGCAACAAATCGCGTGACACACCCCACAAATGATTGAGCCGTTGAAACCTTTTGCGATGATTTGTAACTTTTTTCACAAACATCCGTAAAAAACTGGAAGATTTAGCAGTTGACAAGAAAACGGGATCGGGCTATAACATTAGGGGTGATGTAAACGTGAGTTTTATCACAAAGGTAAGCGCTCACCGAACGCTGTGATGGCCCGGCAAGAACAAGCCCACAGAACAGGCCAATAAACACTGCTTAGAACAACGTATCACCTTGCCGCCGGCCATACCAGTATCTATCCTGACAAAGTCGTCACAGAGTTAACGAGGCCACGTTCGCTAGAAACGAGTGACACGATGTGTCACGTTGATGGCTGTTGTCGTCTTTACCGCAAACGAAAGAAGGTTTAGCGCCATGAACCTGCTCGGCTTACCCATCCTCTCACTGATGCTCTGGCTGCCAGCGCTCGGCTCGCTCATTATTCTGTTGCAGCCGCGTGGTCGCCCCGCGCTGTACCGCTGGACGGCGATGGGTGTGGCGATGGCGACATTAATCATTGCTGGAACAGTCATCGGTCTGTTCTACACAGGCCCCTACGGCCCTACTTCTGGACTAGTGATTGGCCCGCCGCTGCAATTTGTCGACTCAGGAGCGTGGTTGCCTGCTGTTGGCGCTAGCTACCTGATTGGCGTTGATGGCATCAATTTGTGGCTGGTGGGTTTGACGACATTTCTCGCTCCATTTGCCATTGCAGCGACATGGCAGCGGCAGACGCGCAATCCGCGTCTCTTGTTGGCGCTGTTGCTGCTAGCCGAGACAGCGTTCCTCGGCGTCTTTCTAGCCCAAGACATGCTGCTCTTCTACGTCTTCTACGAGTTGGCGTTGCTGCCGATGGTCTTCCTCGTCGGGATGTGGGGCAGCCATGGGCGTGCATCAGCAGCCTTGAAGCTCTTCCTCTACACTTTTGGCGGTTCGCTGTTAATGCTGTTCGCCATGATCGGGCTGCATATTCTGCACCGTAATGCTGTTGCCACCATCGAGCCGGGCTTTGTCGGGACCTTTGCGCTCAATCAAATTGTTGCCGATATGCGGTCCGGCATCTTTACGCTCGATCCGCTCGTGGCCCGTCTGCTGTTCGGCGCTTTCTTCGCCGCCTTCGCGATCAAATTGGCGCTCTGGCCGTTCCACACGTGGTTGCCTGATGCTTATAGCGTCGCCCCCACGCCGGTCGCGATTGTGCTAGCCGGGTTGATGGCCAAATTTGGCGTGTATGGCCTGATCCGCTTCAACCTGACGCTCTTCCCCGAAGTGGCCTCATGGGCTGCACCGGCCATCGCTGTGCTGGCCGTGATCGGCATCATCTACGGTGCGTTGATCGCCTTTACCCAACGAGATATGCAGCGCATGATCGCGTATGCTTCGATCAGCCACATGAACTTTATTGCGCTCGGGGTGATGACCCTCAATACGATGGGTATCAATGGCGCGTTGTTGCAGATGGTGGGTCACGGCGTGATTATGGCAGCGTTGCTGCTCATCGTGGCTGTCATCGAAGAGCGTCGCGAGAGTCGCGAGCTTGGCTCATTCGGCGGATTGTGGAGCGTGACGCCGGTGTACGCCGGACTGACGCTGCTGACCTTGCTGGCGCTGGCGGGTTTGCCCGGCCTGAGCGGTTTCGTCGGTGAGTTTACGATGTTACAAGGCATCTTCACCTCGCCGTTGCTGGGTTGGCCTTTCGCCTTGGGCGCGGTTATCGGGATCATTCTGGCTGCCGTGTATGCGTTGCGCCTGTTCCACTTGGGCTTTATGGGTGAAGTGCGGAATACGGCGAACCTCGATTTGCCCGATCTGAAGCGGCGTGAACTGTTGGCGCTTGGCACGCTGGCGGCGGTGATGATTGTGCTGGGTCTGTTCCCCAATCTGCTGCTGAGCGGCACCACTGGCTCGGTGCAAGGTTTGGTCGATGCGCTCACGCCGGCGGTACAGGCGGCGACACAGTTGAACGGATGGCGGTAAATGAGGTTTGCTTCTTAACCGAGATACCGCTGATCATCGTAGGGGCGAAGCAACTGTCGCCCCTACGATTATGATATAGTATCTCCATGATGGATGAACCAACTGATGGCCGCATGGTGGCGGCGTTGCATGACTTTCAACGGCTGCGTTGGCGCGCCGATCTGGAACATCTGCTGGCCCGTTTGCGCGGCCAGTCTGATGATTTGTTGCCGTTTGAGGAGGTGCGGCAACGGGTCAATGCACGCATGGCTGGCGAGCGCCAGTTACGTGAAACCCCGCTGGCGGCGATTGTGGGCAGTGTTGGCCGCTATCACGACTTTAACCGCAGCTTCTTGCCCCGACGCGATGAAGACTGGCAACGCTGGTCACGGGTGATGGCCGCCGTTGATAGTATGCATGGCTGGCCACCGATCGAGGTGTATCAAATTGGTGAAGCCTACTTTGTCATTGATGGCAACCACCGGGTATCGGTTGCGCGCCAATTGGGAATGGATCATATTCAGGCGTATGTCACACCGCTCGTCTCACGCGCGCCGATCGATCCATCGATGACTCTCGAAGAGATCGTGATTGCCGGGGAATACGCCGCTTTTCTCGAAGCCACCCGTCTCGACGAATTACGGCCCGGCTGCGATCTGCGGGTCACGGTAGCCGGCCAGTATGAGCAATTACGCCACCAGATCGAGCATATGCAGCAACGGCTGGCCACTACTGATCAGACACCATCGTTGCCGGAAGCGGCTGCGCTGTGGTATGACCACATCTATCGCCCGATCGCCGACCTAATCCACGAACGCGGATTACTGCGCGACTTCCCCAACCGCACCGAAACTGATCTCTACCTCTGGTTGTGCAACCATCGCAATGAGTTGAGCAAGCATCTCGGCTGGGACATCAGCCTTGCCCAAGCAATCGATGATGTCGCTGAAACGCCGAGCCGGGCTGAGCAGTTGATCGAACGGGTCATTCCCGACAATCTCGAACCAGCTATGCCGGCTGGCGTGTGGCGGCGCAACCGTACCCTCGATCCAGCGCATTGGCTTTTTCGTGAGGTGCTAGTGCCGGTAAATGGCAAGGCTGATGGCTGGCAGGTGCTTGATCAAGTGCTGGCATGGGCCAAACGGGAAACGGTACGTCCGCTTGGCCTTCATGCCGTGCGCAGCACCCACCAGCGCAACTCGGCGGCGACACAGGCAGTGGTACGCGAATTTGGCGAGCGTTGCGCCGCAGCGGGTATCACCGGCGAGTGCGCTATTGAGGTAGGCTCGATCGACCGCGCTATTCGCGAACGCACTCGTCTCGTCGATCTAGTCGCAATCCAGATCAATCATCCTCCCGGAACATCGCCACTAGCCCGGCTCACCTCCGGCTTGCGCACGATTTTGCGCTGTTCGGTGCGACCCGTCTTGACCGTGCCACATGCGGTTGAACGGATTGAACGGCTCTTGCTGGCCTATGACGGCAGCCGCAAAGCCGAAGAGGCGCTCTATCTCGCCGCCTATCTGGCTGCACGCTGGCAACTGGCGCTCAACGTTGTCACCGTGCTCGACGGCAAAGCCAGCGCCGAAGTGGTGCGTATGCGCGCCTTCCGCTACCTCGCACGCTACAACATCGCCGCCGGTTATATCCTTGAACGCGGTGAACCAGCGCCGGCCATCATCCACGCCGCCGAGCAGACCCGTTCTGACCTGCTGGTCATGGGCGGCTACGGCCACCGCGACCCGCTCCGTGATCTGGTGATTGGTTCAACGACCGAAGCGTTGTTGCGCACCCGTCGCTTGCCAACGCTGATTTACCAGTAGGGTCAGGGGTATGCGCAAGGCGCAAAGGTTGTAACGCAAAGGCGCGAAGAGCGCAAAGAGTGCAGCGAGTTTTGAGGGCCGGTATCAGTAGAGCCGTTGCAGTGCAACGGCTCTATGCGCCTAGCAATTCCCCTCCTCTCAATCACAAACAGCGCATCTTTTTACGCGTTCAAGCGGTATCTATATAGGAACCGAAATTGTAGCGCGAGGAAGGTATGCTGTCACTACGCATGAACGAACTGCCAACCAACGACCAACCCCGTGAGCGGCTAGCCCGGCTTGGCGCTGGCGCACTCAGCGATGCCGAGCTATTGGCCATCTTGCTACGGGTTGGCGTCAGTGGCACCAACGTCTTGCAACTATCCCAACAACTCCTCAGCGATTATGGCGGATGGATCGGCTTGCAACGCGCCGAATACAATGA
The DNA here is from genome assembly GCF_937951745.1 of uncultured Chloroflexus sp. GTDB lineage: Bacteria > Chloroflexota > Chloroflexia > Chloroflexales > Chloroflexaceae > Chloroflexus. The sequence continues at coordinate 14,191 of NZ_CALFBQ010000032.1, read as the reverse complement.
TCTCTGCCGGCGGAGCGGCATTGGAGCAAGCAAAGCTGCCAGCATCAAGGCGGCGCTAGAAATTGGCCGCCGGCTGGCGCGGATTAGCGTTGACGAACGATTCCCGATCCGCTCACCGGCTGATGTCGCGGCCCTATTGATGGTTGAAATGAGCCACCTCGATCAAGAACATCTCCGCACCGTTTTGCTCGACACCAAGAATCGGGTGCAGCAGATCAGCACGATCTACATCGGCAGTCTCAATGCGGCCACCATCCGCATTGGCGAAGTCTTCAAAGAGGCCGTGCGGCGCAATAGCGCCGCGATCATCGTCGTCCACAACCACCCATCGGGCGAAGCCACCCCTTCGCCGGAAGACATCCAAGTCACGCGCCAATTGGTGGCGGCCGGTCGCTTGCTCGATATCGAGGTGCTCGACCACCTCATTATTGGGCGCGGGCATTATGTCAGCCTGCGCGAACGGGGCTTAGGGTTTGAATAACCTGCGAAGCGGCGCATACGCCGGGGTGGCGTATACGCCGAGGCGAGGGGTGTGTTAGGGGAACGGATTCCCCCCATCCGTTGCCCCTAGCTGAGAGCCGGATGGCGGCGGTGTTGGAAGATGGTATCTACACTGACCCCACTATGGATACGCTGAATCACTTCGGCGATCAAGGTGCTGACCGAGAGGATGGTCAAACCGGGCCAGCGCCGTTCAGGAGGAATTGGAAGGGTATCGGTCACGACCAACTCGCGAATCGAGCTGGTGCGGAGTCGTTCAACCGCATTGCCGGCGAAGACCGGATGCACGCAGCAGGCGTAAATCTCACGCGCCCCTTGCTGTTCGAGCAACTGCACCACTTCGAGGATGGAACTGCCGGTGGCGATTTCATCATCAACCACAATACAACGCTTGCCGCGCACATCACCAATCAGGTTGAGGACTTCGGGCACAGTGAGCGAGCCATCTTTGCGATCAAAGTACTGCACGCGCCGCTTCTCGGCAATCGCCAATGGCGCATTCAACGCCTCGGCAAAGTTGCGCGCGCGTTTAGCAAAGCCAACATCGGGCGACACGACGATCATATCGTCCCACCCTTTATCGGCAAAGTAGCGTACCAGCAAGTTCATTGCCGTCAATTCATCCATCGGGATCGAGAAAAAGCCCTGTATCTGCCCAGCGTGCAGATCAATCGTCATCACCTGATGGGCGCCGGCCACTTGGATCATATCGGCCAGCAGACGAGCCGTAATCGGCACCCGCGGCTGATCCTTCTTGTCGGTGCGGCCATAGGCATAATAGGGAATCACCGCAGTGATCCGGCCTGCCGATGCCCGTTTGCAGGCATCGAGCATAATCAACAGCTCCATAATTCGATCACTGAGATCGGGCATCGCCAGCGACTGGATCACAAACACATCTTTTTCGCGCACACTTTCATTGAGCTTAACAAAGATATTCTCATTGCTAAACTTCACGATCGTCACATCACCGAGCGGAACGCCCAAACGCTCGCTAATCGCCCGCGCAAGCATCGGGTTCCCATTACCGGCAAAGATCCGCATCTCGTCGAAGCGGCTTCCCATTCTTTCCTCCTTACCCAGTGAGACATAGTTCAGACAGCGCCTGAGTCGATTGCACACAGCGCCAGCATCTCGGCGCGCGACAAATGCCAACCAGACGGTAAGCCGTTGGCAGCCGGGACGTCATCATACGCGATATGCAACGCCCGCATCACCGGTTGTTGCAAGACGATCGCCAGTGCGCGCGCCAGCGAGAGCGGTTGCAAGCGCGGAACGCGCGCCAAACCGGTGCGTTGGGCGAAACTCACGGCAGCATCGGCGCTGAGAAACGCGAGTAACAGGCGAGGACGAACGAACGGCGCCGGCGCTGGCGGTTCAGAGCTAGCACCGGTGCTAGCGGTACGATAGACATACAGTGTCCGGGGCGAAGGCTGACCATCGGCAATGAGCCGCTGGTGAAACAATGTTAGCACATGCGCTACTTGCGCCGGTTCACCGCCGGCCTGCCGCACAGCTGTGGCCAAGATTGCGAGATCAACCTGCGTTGCCGCCATACCCACTCCGTTTCGCGCATATACCCATCGCCTATGGCTGCGGATCGTGTGTTGCAGGCATCTCCGGTCTTCCTATTGCAAGCGACCAAGCCCCTCTACCCGACGTTATGCTACGGCACCGGCGTTGGCCGGGGTTGCACAGTTTGCGGGCGTGGCTCACCGAAGTAGAGCGCTGATCCCAACAAACCCAACTGCACCACATACGGCGTACCCGCCGCTTCGGGGTGCAACTCAAACCGGGCACGCTCGAAATATTGCACACGGAAGGCTCGCCCATCAGGCTGCACCTCATCAAATTCGGCGCTAATCGGATAGCCGAACGATGTCAAGCCACCGTTTTCTTCCCAATATTGCAAAAATAGACCGCCGACGCCAAAGCCGGTTTCCGGGAAGTAACGGAGATCGGAGCGTGACGCGAATGGTTCGGGGCGAAGAAAAGTACGCCCGGCGACATACTCTACCCCGACAAGCCCAATTTGAAATTCGTAGGGCGTCCCGCTAAGCTCCGGCCAATATTCAACCCGCGCGCGTTCAAACCACTGCACCTCGCGGCCATTGTGCAACAAAGCCGGGCTAATTGGCAAACCAAGCCGGCGCAAGCCGCCGAGTTGTTCGTATGCAGCAGCAAAACGTGGCGCGATATCAACCTTGACGGCTGGAGCCGGTGACTGACCGCCAGCAACGGCAGCCACGGTAGGGGACTGCAAAATAAGCTCACGCGGCGTCACCCGGTTTTGCGACGTGACCGGCCAACGCATCCCGTCAATCCCGGCAATCACGAGCGCCAGCACAATCAAGAGCAACACCCCGATCAGCACAACCATCCCAACCCGCAGACGGTTATTGCGCGCCGGACGCTGGCGGATCGGGCGAGTCTCGGCAGAGGCCGGCGGAACCGATTGGCGACCCTGATCCGGACCTGATGGCACAGTTGGTGGTGGTTGGCTAGAAGGGGAAGAGACGGTTCCGCTCATTGGCCGCTCCTAGATATGAGCGATAATCTCACTTGCTACCACCCGCAAATCATCGGTAGTGGCAGTACCGGGGCGCCATAGCTTCACTGAACGATCACCATCCCAACGAGGAATAATATGGATGTGGAAGTGAAACACCACTTGCCCAGCAGCGGCGCCGTTGTTCTGAATAATATTAAAGCCATCGGGTTGTAACGCTGCGACGATGGCCCGCGCCACCCGCTGGGTCGTGAGCGCCGTAGCTGTAACCAGTTCGGGCGGCAGATCGAGCAAACCGGGCAATTCTGGCTTGGCAATGACCAGCGTATGGCCACGTGCCGCCGGATTAATATCGAGAAAGGCAAGAGTTAGATCGTCTTCGTACAACTTAAATGCGGGCAGCTCACCACGCACAATTCGGGTAAACACCGACGTCATACCACCTCCGAAGTATCCAGCGCAGCTAGATCGTCTTCTGTCCCTGTACGCTGGCCAAGCCACGCCAGCGCGATCACCCCGAGCAAAACACCAAACCAGAGCGTGCAAAAACGGATCACGATCGTCGCTGTTGTTGCCGCGCTGGCGCTCACCCCAACCAGCGCAATCAGCAAACCGACACTACTCACTTCTGAAGCGCCTAGCCCGCCGGGCAAAAATGAGACCAAGCCAAACAGGGTGCTTGCCGCGAAGATAAACGTCGCCTGCAAGAGCAACAACCATGACGGCTCACTGCCGACCCCCATGAGCACCACGAAGAAGGCCAGACACTCAAAACCCCACGAAATCACGCTGATCAGCGTCGAGACGAGCAAAATGCGCCAGTGCAACAATTGCGCGGTCGTGGTATACACCGTCTCGAGTCGCGGCGCAATGCGCCTGCCAAACGGTAGGCGCGCGATAAGCCGGAGCAGGGCGAATGCTAGATCTTGCCGTTGCACCACCACAATCCCGGCGATCGTCGCCACGACCAGCGTCACAAACAACGGGCGCGCCGGCGGGTAAAGGGTCAAGCCCAATCCCATCAGCAACAGCATTGCAATGCCATCGGTCAACCGCTCGGCCAACACGATCGGTGCCGAACGGCTGATCGGCACGCCATTGCGTTGGCGCAAGAGAAACGACTTCAGTACTTCACCCATCTTGCCCGGCGTAACCGACATGACTAATCCAGCGGTAAAGATGAGGCCGCTTGTTGGATAGTCAATGTTACGGTCAAGACGCAGGTAGCGCAGATAATAATCCCATTTGAGCCAGCGCAGCCAGTAATTGATGACGGTGCCAATCAGGATGAGCGGCAGCAGCAACCAATCGAAGGTGCGTAAATCGTTGCCAACGGCGCGGAGATCGCTGAACAAGCTGATTACAATCACCACCGCCAAACCGATCACGAGCGAGGTGAGGATTGATTTGCGCAACCCGGCGCGTAGGGAGGTTGTCGGTTTGTATTGCTTCATAACAGCTCAATTATAGCATAGCAGTACCGGTGGCATTTTTATGACAGATCACCTAAGTCAACTATGAAGGGGACTAGACTCCTATAGCGGCAGACTTAGCGATCAGGTACAATACCGGCAGGTATGGCATCTACAACGTGAGGAAACTTTATGCCTGCCCGTTTTGCCCTCTGCGGCCTGCTGATCCTCCTGATCAGTCTTGTGCCGGCGCCACCTGCACAGGCCGCTCCTACCACTGATTGGATCATCAAACTGGCCGATGCGCAGCAAGCCGTTACCCTCAGCCAGCGGTTGCGTATCCAACATATGACCCTGATCGGCGATCAAACCTATCTCATTCGCTTACCTGCCGGGATGCCGGACATCATAGCCGACGAACGCATTCGTAATCTCGCTGGGGTCATTTACGCCGTGCCTGATTACGAACGGGCCATAACCCGCACACCTAATGATCCCTTCATTCAACAGCAATGGGCATTAGGCACGATCGGTGCTTACGACGCTTGGAATATCACGACCGGCGGGCCGATCATCGTAGCAGTAATTGACACCGGGGTTGATGCTAGCCATCCTGATCTAAGCGGAAGAGTGCTGAGCGGCCTCAACACGATAACTGGCAGCACGAACACGAGCGATGATAATGGCCATGGTACAGCAGTAGCGGGTTTGATCGCCGCCGCCGGCGACAATGGTACAGGCATTGCCGGCATTTGCTGGGGATGCCAGATCTTGCCGGTGAAAGCGTGTTTCAACAATGGCCGCTGCCGCGACTCGAGCGTGATTAGCGCGATTCGCTGGGCCACTGACAATGGCGCGCGCATCATTAACCTGAGCTTGGGTGGGGCGATGAGTTCTCCTGCGTTACAAGATGCCGTGCGTTACGCCACCGAACGCGGGGTGTTGATCATTGCCGCTAGCGGCAACGAACGGGCTGAAGGCAATGTGCCCAACTATCCGGCTGCATACCCGGAAACGATCGCCGTAGGGGCAACCGGCTACAGCGATGAAGTCACCGGTTTTTCCAATACTGGCGATTATCTCGATCTTGTAGCGCCGGGGATTGATATTGCGACCACGCTGCCGGGCAATAGCTACGCTACTGCTACTGGTACCTCGTTCGCCAGCCCCTTTGTGACGGGCGCAGCGGCGCTGGTAATGACTATACGACCCGATCTGAGCAGCAATGACGTGCGCTGCGTGTTGGTGATTTCCGCCGAAGATCGCGGCCCACCGGGGCGCGACGGTGAGTATGGGTATGGCCGGTTGAACGTTTTGAATGCAGTGCAAACGGCCACCACCTACGGCGGCTGCCCATTGGGTACACCGACTCCGGTTGCCAACCCCGGCTTCGACCCCTTCAACCGCGTTGATCCACCGTCCGATGGCCGGCTGTTCTTCCCCGAAACCGGTCACACCCTCGGTGGCGGCTTCCGCGCGTACTGGGAACAAAACGGCGGCCTGCCAATCTTCGGCTTTCCGATCAGCGAAGAGTTTACCGAAATTGGCAGCGATGGCCGCCCGGTCACGGTGCAATACTTCGAGCGCCACCGCTTTGAGTGGCGCCCGGAAAACCCGCCGCCCTACCATGTCTTGCTCTCGCGGATGGGAGACGATCTGCTGCGCCGGCAGGGGCGTGATTGGTACACTTTTGAGCGCAGCGGGCCGATTGCCGGTTGTCTCTATTTTGCCGAGACGAATCAGGCGCTGTGCGAACCCTTCCTCAGCTACTGGCAACGCAACGGCCTCGAATTCGATGGCCGGCCCGGCAAGAGCTACGCCGAGAGTCTGGCTCTGTTTGGCTTGCCACTCTCGAAGCCGCAGATTGAAGAGACGCGGCCCGGAACAGTGGTGATCGTGCAGTGGTTTGAACGGGCGCGTTTCGAGCTGCATCCAGATGGGAAGGTGTTGCTGGGCTTGCTCGGTAATGAGTTGGTAGGAAGGTAGGGTAAGGGACGATGAGCAACATTGTGGAGTGCGGCAGTTCAACTGCCGCACTCTGTATTCTCTCTGTGACTACAGTCATAACCACTTCAGGACGCACAGCACTAGACGAGAACCCTCTACCATTACATACTTAAAAGGGTAAGGGGATGGCGTCGCCGCCTAACGGTGGTGCGCAATAACAGGTACGCTGTTGTCAGTGCGAGGGAGAGCAGCTCCGAAGCCATCGCCGGCTTGAGCGAGAGCGAGCATTGAAAGGTTCTTCCCGCGCTCGCGGGGGATTGCTTAGTAGTTCATCGTGTATTTTTGTTTGTATACCGTTCTTTCCGCGCTCGCGGGGGATTGCTTTGCCTCGCTGCGCTCGGCGCGTAATGACACCGGGGAACAGGGGCAAGCAAGGACAGAGAGAGATGAACGTTGAGCGATTTCCCCACCTGCTTAGGAGCAAGCGAGTGTCGAGCACGACAAACAACAAACTGACTGCATAAATCTCATAATTACAGGTGCTTCTATGACGACACTCCAACCAACCGAACACTTCTCACCGCATGAAGAGTTGATCAACGTGATCACACACGGCGCTGGCGCGGCGCTCAGTACGCTGGCCGGCGCGATCTTGCTTGGCGCGGTCTGGCAACGCGGCGACGGCTGGCAAATTGCCGGCGCGACGATCTTTTGCGTAACGTTGACGTTGCTCTACCTCGCTTCTACGCTCTATCACGCTAGCCGCGAACCACGCCGGCGAGCAATCCTCGAAATCTTTGACCACAGCGCGATCTTTTTCCTGATTGCCGGCACGTACACCCCATTCACGCTCGTGAGCTTACGCGGCACGTTGGGCTGGACGATCTTTGGCCTCGTTTGGGGGCTAGCGTTAGCTGGGGTGGTGATGAAGCTCTTTCTGACCGGACGGTTTCGTTTGCTCTCGACCCTGATCTACGTTGCGCTCGGCTGGCTGGTGGTGATTGCCGCCGATCAAGTCTTCACCGCGCTCAATCCACCGACCATCGGTTTGCTGGTTGCCGGCGGCGTGGCGTACACTGCCGGAACACCATTTTATATGCTCTCGCAACGTCGCTATATGCACAACATCTGGCATGGCTTTGTGTTGCTAGGCAGTGTGTTGCACTTTGGCGCAGTGGTTTCAGTAGTGCTGTAAGCCAAAGGGGCGGCAGTTGCCCTGCCGCCCTCAATCCCATCGCCTTTACCGTACCACGCGCATATTGCACCCGCTCCGCTTTGCGGCATACAAGGCTTGGATCCAATCGATCAGATCGCAGACACATATCATCTGTTAGGCTTGCGATCCTCACACTGATCGTCACCGGACGAAGCGGCTATGCCGCTTGCTGCACCAGCCGGCGCAGCCGCTCGACCAGCAATAGGCGCCGTCGCTACCGGTGACTGGGAGAATTACGGCCAACTCCTCACCGCCATAGCAGGCAATCATGTCGTGCTTGCGGCTGCCTTCATTCAACGCCTGCACACAATCCGCCACGTCTCATCGCCGGCAACATAGCCGAAGCTATCGTTAAACTCTTTGAAGTAATTCTACTTTCCACTTATGCTATAATCACCGCCACAACTGAAGTGCATTGAAGTGAAGAGGGGCAACAATGCGGTTGCTGATGCGCATTGCCGGCTGGGTGTTAGCACTAGTGCTATTGGTCGTGGTGGTTGGCGGTGGGGGCGGGTATCTCTGGCTGCGGCGGTCATTGCCGCAAACCACCGGCGAGATTCAGGTGCGCGGGATCGGCGGGCCGGTGACGATTGTGCGCGATAGTGATGGCGTGGCCCACATTAGTGGCACAACCGAAACCGATGTCGCCTTTGGCTTGGGCTTTGTCCATGCCCAAGAACGGCTCTGGCAAATGGAGGTACAGCGCCGGATCGGCCATGCCCGCCTGTCTGAAGTGTTTGGCGAAACAACGCTGCGCACCGATAAATTCTTGCGCACGCTCGGCGTGGCCCGCGCCGCCCGCAGCACGCTGGCGAAGTTCGATAACGAGACGCTCGCCATTCTTGAAGCCTATGCCGCTGGCGTGAATGCGTTTCTCGCCACTAATCCGGTGTTGCCACCCGAATTTTTGATCCTTGGTGTACAACCCGAACCGTGGCAGCCGATCGATTCACTGGTGTGGGCTAAGATGATGGCATGGGATCTTGGCGGCAACTGGAGCGATGAGGTGCTGCGCGCCCTGCTGATCGCTAAGGTCGGCCCCGAGGATGCCAACGTTCTGATGCAAACCTATACCGCTGACGGGCCACTGATCTTACCCGAAGGGGTGTCGACGCTTGAAACGGCTGGCCACCCAAATCCGCCGATCCAACCCGCCACCGCGCAGGCGCTGCTTGATCTGTGGGAGACCATTCACCTAACGACCGGTCTCGGCGATCTGCTTTCTGGCTCGAACAATTGGGTGATCGGCGGCTCGCGCACGGCCAGCGGCAAGCCGCTGCTGGTTAATGATCCCCACCTCGGCAACCGTATCCCCTCGATTTGGTATCTGGCCCACATGCAGGGTGGCCGGATCAACGCGATCGGCGCGACCTTCCCCGGCTTGCCGGCGATTGTGATTGGTCACAATGAGCGGATCGCATGGGGCGTGACTAACACCGGCCCTGATGTGCAAGATTTGTACATCGAGCGGATCGACGCTCAAAATGATGTCGAATATAACGGACAGCGCGAACCGGCAACATTGATCAACGAAGTGATTCGGGTCAAAGGCGCTGACCCGATCACGCTCACGGTGCGCATCACTCGCCATGGCCCGATCATCAGCGATGTGCAAAGCGATCTGCCCGATACGCTTGCCTTCCGGTGGACGGCACTCGACGATGATGATCCGACCATGCGCGCGTTTCTCAACATCAACCGCGCACAGAACTGGGAGGAGTTTGTTGCGGCGTTACGCGATTACAAGACGCCGATGCAGAATTTCGTATATGCCGATGTGGACGGGAATATCGGCTACTACGCGCCGGGAGCAGTACCGATCCGGCGCAACGGCGACGGCAGAGCACCGGTGCCGGGGTGGACAGATGAGTACGAGTGGATTGGCTACATTCCGTTCGAGGAGTTGCCCCATATCTACAACCCGCCGAAAGATTATGTCGCTACCGCTAACAACAAGGTGGTTGGCGACGACTACCCCTACCTGCTCGGCACATCGTGGGCTGCCCCGTTCCGCGCCCAACGCATCATCGAGCTGATCGAGCAGGGCAACAAGCTGACGGTGGATGATATGCGGGCAATGTTGGGGGATGTCGTTTCGGCGCAAGCCCGCGAGCTGTTGCCGATCTTCCGCAACGTGACCCCTGCCGGCGAGCGTGAAGCCGCTGCACTGGAGTTGCTGCGCAGTTGGGATGGGGCAATGCACGGTGACAGCGCCGCCGCTGCTGTCTATCAAGGGTACTATTACGCTGCCCTCGAAGCGATCTTCGCCGACGAGCTGCGCGACCTTTTTTCCACCACTTATCGCAACCGGCGCGACTTCCCAGCGTTAGCGCTGCGGGCGGTGTTGCTCGATGGCCAGCGCGAATGGTGCGACGATGTAACAACCATTGGGGTAAAGGAGGATTGTCCCGCGACGTTAGCCAAGGCGCTGAGCAACGGCCTGACCACGATGGCGGCGGTGCAAGGCGAGAGCGATCCAGCGCGCTGGCGCTGGGATCGCGTCCACCAAGCGGTCTTCCCGCACAACCCGTTTAGCCAAGTGGGGGCTTTGCGCGGCCTGTTTGAGCGACGCACCCCCAACGGCGGCGATACCTTCACCATCAATGTGGCACCGGTGCGTATAACCGAGCCGTACCTGCAATACAACGCGCCCTCGTACCGCCAGATCATCGATCTGAGCGACCTCGACAACTCGCGCTTTATGCACACCACCGGCCAATCAGGCAACGTGCTTAGCAGCCGCTACAGCGACTTCCTTGACCGGTGGCAGCAGGTTGAAGACATCCCGATGCGCTTCAGCAGCGCAATCGACGGAGAAACATTGGTCTTGCATCCGATGCCATAACCGCCGGGTTACGGCTTTGATAACATCACGACCAACACCGGGCGATTCTGCGCATTCCAATCTCCGGTGCGGCTGGTAACAAAATATTTGCCGCTGTGGTAAGCGCCATCCGCCGAGTAAAGGGCCAACCGCAGCGGCTGACCATTGGCATACGCCTGCACAACCCCGCGCGTTACGTCAATTTCACGCTTAGGGAGATTATTCCAATCGGGCGGCCCGAACATCACATCGACCCAACCGCTGCCGATATTCTCGCGCGCGAGCGGCGCATTATTCCATGTCAGCGCATTGGGGTTCCAATCTTCACCCACCACCATTGCTTGGATCAGCGATGGCTTGGCGGCTTGGGGTTGCGCATTACCCATCTGGCTCAGAATCAGCTTCGCCGAAACCACGGTTCGCCCAGCGGGCAAGCTGTTTAGCGGGAAGGTGAGGTAATACTTGGCAAAACACGGCCAGTCGGCAATATCAGCCTGATTTTGGACACTGATGTCGGCTTTGTCAATTGGCTGCGACCAATTACCCCAGCGATCCCAGAAATTGCCGTCGGCATTACACATATTGCTATCTTGACCACCAACGCCGGCATCGGCCACCGTCACGCCATTCAGACCATGGCGGAGGCGGAACTCTTGAGTAGCGCTGACCGGCGGCGGGGTGTAGACCGGCAAGCTAAAGCGAAGACCGCCCCACGTGCGCGGCTGATTCGGGTTGAGGCTTGGCGGCCATACCTGATCGGCGATCGGCGTACCGGCAGCGTTATCACGGTCATGCACGATCACCCCCAACCGCCATTGCGTGCCATCAGCGGGCCGGCCAGCGAGGCCGAGACTGGTAAAGGGGATACGGAAGGTCATTGCCCAACCCCGATCTTCATCGTTATCGTTGTTAAGCGCATCGCCGCGCCAACCGGGGATGGTAGTGAACGGCACATCAGCGGCAGCCCAGCTCCCACCGGTGGCGCGCTGGCTCAACTGGTAACGCGAGTCCGGCTCAGGCGGGCCACGAAATTGCGCAACCAGCCGATAGCTAGCAGCGCCAAGTTGGGTTCCATTGCTCGTATCAAGCAACACCGTCGCTGCATCCCACGCAGTGAGATCGGCAGTAGAAGGCGTAGTATCATACCAGAGTTGCCGATCAAATACGGCGAGATAGAGATAGAGGGCATCGTTGTTATAACCCACCCGCACATCAGTATAGTTACTAGTACGGCTGACTTGCCCAAACCAGAAGATCGCCATTTCGTCGAATCGGTCGCGGGTGACATCAGTAACCGAAAAGAAGGGTGCGTTGATCTGATACTGTGCGGTGGCGGATGGGCCAAAGACAGCCGGCAGCCACTGACGGAAGGGTGGATTGTTAGCGGTGGTGATAGCGAGAGGAAGAATGAGGGCCAGAACGATGAGGGAAATCAGACCGAAGCGTAAGAAGCGATGAACCAAGGGAGTACCTCCTGAGTATAGAAGCCCAGCGAGAAGCTCAACGCACTTCTCGCCCCCCCCGGTCATTAGAAGTGAGGGTTGGTCACGTGACGAATCACGAAGCCAACGACCGCTCTTCCACGTAAATTATTTTACTACCTTGCGGCTCAAATTGCATGGGCACATGACGTAATTCGGGCAAAGCCGCCCGGATGGCGTCGTGGCGCTCTTCGGGCGCATAGACCAGCAAAAAGCCGCCCCCACCAGCACCGAGAATCTTGCCACCGATCGCGCCGGCAGCCCGCGCCCGCTCGTACCAATCATCAATCTGCGGCGTTGAAATGCCGCTCGCCAACTCACGCTTCCGCATCCAACCTTCATGCAAAATCTCGCCGAACGCATCGAGGTCATTGTGGTGCAGCGCAAGGCGCAGATCATGCGCCAACTCCACCATGCGGCGCAAATGCTGGCGGCGCGACTTATCACGCTCCGTATTCTCGCGCTGCTCGCGCAACACATCGCTCGTCTTGCGGGTAGTGCCGGTATACAGCATCATCAATCGCTGCTGCAAGCGTTGCTTCGTTTCAGTGTGGCAGATGATCGGATCAACAAACACCGTCTCATCAGGGTTAAATTGAATGAATTGCAACCCGCCATAGGCAGCAATATATTGATCTTGCTTCCCGATCGGCGCGCCACAACGCTCAATCTCAATAATGCATGCCTCGCGGGCCAGCCGTTCGGCGCCGGCAAAACGGCCAATAAAGGCGTAGAGCGCATTCAAAAGACCCACGGTATAGGTGCTCGATGAGCCGAGACCAGTGCCCTGCGAGGGAATATCCGAGATCGAGGTGATCTCAATTGAATGATGCCGCCCCACCAAACGCAACGCTTCCCGGATCAGTTGATGTTTGAGGTCATCAACCTGATCAACAATTTCGGTCACTGAATAGCTGGCCCGGATCTGATGGTCAAACTTCTCGTTGACGGTGATGTAGATATACTTGTTGATCGCTGTACTCACCACCGCCCCCGGTTCATGGCGGTAGAAGGCCGGCAAATCACTGCCGCCACCGGCAAAACTAATTCGCAACGGCGTGCGCGAGATAATCATAGCATTGCCCCTTGTGGTTCAGATCGAACCACTCGCTGCATCAGATTGAAACTACGAACACCGCATCGCAGAGCTTGATCGACTGATGGTAAACGCATAACTAAACACCACAGTGTGACCTACTCATTCCACACTGCCATCAGTATAATCTGAGCGTACCGCAAGCGAATGACAAAAACTTCATTAATAAGTGCAAAGAAGATAGCAATTTGTTTACGTCGCGCGATCGCCGGCGGCGGAAGGCATTGTAAAGCCCCAGCGCGGCAACGGTCATTGGGCTACGGCGCAAGCACTCTTCCCGTTCACTCACAGGAGTGATGAAATGGCCGCAACACCTTTTCTATCGGTCGTCATCACCACCTACAATGACATCCACCGCTTGCCAACCACTGTAGCAACGATCAGCGCCTCCCTCGTCCAGCAATCCTTCCCCGCTGTGATCATCGTGGTTGACGATAGCAGCACCGATGGCACTGCCGGCCTCGCCGCAAGCTATGCCGGCGTCTATATGCTCCGCTGCAAGCATCGCAGCAAAGGGGTTGCCGTGCGTGTCGGCGCACTCCCTGTCCGCAGCGAGGATGTGCTGTTGTGCGATGCCGATTTGGCCACACCGATCGAGGAGTGGGAACAACAAGGGCCACATTTCAGCGCAGGATTCGATGTCGTGATCAGATCGCGGGAAAGAATCGGCGCGCAACGGTACAATGAGCCATTTCACCGGTATCTGATGGGGCGCATCTTTAAAACTTGCTAGTCCAGATGACCGCCCTGCCGGTAATCCATGACACCCAATGCGGGTTTAAAGCGTTGCGGCTATTGGCAGCTCACGATCTCTTCCGGCACGTGCGCATATACCATATACGGTGATGATGCGCCGATTATACAAGGAGCCGTCATCACCACCTACGATGGCCAAATCCTCTTTCTGGCGCACCAGCGCGGTTATCGCATCACTGAAGTGCCGGTCTCGTGGCACGATGGTACCGAAACGAAGGTTGATCTGGTGCGCTACTCATGGCGCAACCTGCGGCGCGACGTGCTGCGCGTCCGGTTTAACGATTGGCGGGGAGCTTATCAGGCTCCGCTGCTGCAATCGGCAGACTCCAACCTCAGCGGCGACGATCGGCGTCTTCAAGCTGTGTGCCACTCGGTAGCGCGTTTCTAGCCCTCTCTTGGGCGCAGTGGAGTTTTAGCACCGACATCTCTTACGTTCCATTGGCAGAAGC
>NZ_CALFBQ010000031.1 GCF_937951745.1 uncultured Chloroflexus sp. | reverse complement strand
TCGCCGAGTGCCATAGCAGACCTTGTGCTAGATAAGGTGGTTACTCCTTCTGTCGCGCAGATTGGTGATGAGATTGTGTATACGTTGACGTTACGCAATATCGGCAATGCGCCAGCGGTTGACGTGACGGTTGATGATCCGTTACCGGCCTTCGCGCGCGTACTTGCGGCGAGTGCTTCGGTCGGCACCGCACAGGTTGACGGAAATCGGGTCAGCGTTGCCGTACCGGTGGTGGCGCCGGGGGAGACGATCACGATCACGATCCGCGCTGTTGTAGTTACACTTCCCCTGCCGCCGGATCACCGGAACGTGGCGATGGCGCGCACGAGCAGCAGCGAAATTACGACCGATAACAACACGAGCAGCGCGACGGTGCAACCACCACTGCCCGATCTGACGCTTGCCAAATCGGTGTCACCATCTGTCGCGCAGGTTGGCGATCAGGTGGTTTACACGCTGACCATTGGCAATATTGGCAACGCGCCAGCAACCGATGTCACACTGACCGATACACTGCCGCCGTCATTGCGCCTAATCGGCGTGACGACGACTGCCGGTAATATCAATACTGACGGTAATCAGGTGACGGTCTCTACACCGTCGCTTGCTCCCGGCGAGACGATTGTAGTACAAGTGACGGCGCAGCTTGTTGCACCGCTTAATCCGTCCAATAGTGTCAATACTGCTCTTGTTCGCACGAGTAGCAGCGAGATTACGACCGATAACAACACGAGCAGCGTAATTATTAATTCACCACCGGTTCCGCCACCGTCTATCCTGCCGCAAACTGCGGCCAATCCTGTCCGTCCATTCTTGGCCTTCATTGGGTTGGCATTAGTGGCAATTGGCCTCGGTGCGCTACTGCAACGGCGCTCGTATCATTAGGAATTGGGGTCGAATGCGGCGCTTTCTGCTCTACTTCCTTGTCTTGGCCGCTTTGCTTGCCTCGGCTGCGCCAGTGACGCTGGCGCAGCCGGTTGCTGGCTTGGTGTTGCAACCAGTTGTCGGCGGGGTTGAGGTGCGCTGGCAATTGGCCAGTCCTCGCGAACCGCAGCGGTTTCTGCTCTACCTAGCTGACGGTGCGCCGGCAGTGCCGGTCATCCGCACGTTGCACGATCAGCCGTTGGCCGAACCGTTGCCAACACCGGCGCTGCCGGCGCTGGAAATTGATGGTGAACTCCGCTTGCCGTTGCCGGAGTTTGCGCCTGCTCCGCCTTCGGCTCCGCTCCGCCTGATTGGTGAGGGTTCCCTCCGCGGCGTGCGCTCGGCGATCTACGAGATTTCTCCTCAATATCTGGCCGGTAATGAACCGCGTTTGGCCCTGAGTCTCACGGCCTTGATCACCGGTGCGTCGCTTAAGCCGGTGGCTGGCTCCTCGGTCCAGCTTGCCAGTGTGCCCGCGCCTGATCCGTTGGCTACGCGCGATGCATGGACGATCGATGTCACTACTGAAGGCGTCCAGCAGATCAGCGCCGATGATCTACGCGCGCTTGGTCTTGATCTGAACGTTGTTAAACCCAATCGCTTGCGTCTCCAACGGGCCGGTTTGACCTTTCCATTGGAGGCTGTTACGATTGGCGCAACTGTGACTGCCCTCCGCTTCTACGCGCCTTCCCCCGCTGAGCGCTGGTCGGCCACCGACCGCTATTGGCTGACGGTCGAACCAACCGCTACTACGTTGATGGCGACGCGCGCTGTGCAGCCGCAAGCTGGCGATCAGCCGGCTACGATCCGTGTCGCCGGTGTCTGGCCATCCGATCCACCAACCATCTACGAGTCGACACTGGCCGGTTTCGATGGCGATCGCTTCTTTCATCGCCGGCTTGATGCAGTGGCCGGTTCGCCGGTTAGTACGACGGTGACTTTATCTACTTCCCTACCGCTCGCTGCCAGCGGCCCCATGAGCCTCACGCTCGAATTGGCGACGCTGGTCAAACATAACGGTGACCACCGGTTGCTGCTTACTACGGCGAGCGATTGGAGTACGGTTATCGAGTGGAGTGGAGCGGGGATGTATCGCGCGACTGTCGTTCTGCCTACGCCAACCGCTGCGATGACGCTCACGCTTGACCCGCTTGTCGGCGTTGATCGGGTCTATCTCGATCGAGTGATGTTCGACGCGCCGGCCCAGCCGATCTTTTCCATACAGGGGGCGATCTTTCGCGGTCAAGCCGGTCGTTTCACCTATCCGTTAGCTGGCGCTGCTGCCGACGCAGCCGTCTATGACATTAGTGACCCGCAGCAACCGGTGCGTCTGTCCTTCACCGGTACTGCCTTCGCTGACGACGCACCAGTGCCGCGCCGTTATCTGGTTACCGGAACTGATACGCTTCACACCCCAGCAGTGGTCCGTCATCAGCCGATCAATCTCACGACGCCGCGCCATGCGCGGGCAATCTATATTGCCCCACGTGCGTTTCTCGATGCGCTCCAACCACTGTTGACCCGCCGGCAAGCGCAAGGTTGGTCGCCGGTTGCAATCGCGGTTGAAGATATTTATGCCGGCTGGAGTGGCGGCGAGCCGGATCCTACCGCGATTCGTCAGTTTTTGCGTTATGCGACTGCCACATGGCCATCCCAGCCTCAAGCGGTTATCTTAGTCGGTGATGGCAGTTCCGATCCGCGCAATTATCTGGGGTATGATTGGACGAGCCATATCCCTCCCTACTTGGCGGTGGTCGATCCGTGGTTGGGTGAAACGGCCTGCGAGACCTGTTTTGCTCAGCTCGATGGTGATGACCCCCTTACTGAGAGCCTGTTTCAACCCGATCTGTGGATCGGCCGCTTGCCGGTGAAATCTGAGTCAGAATTGCGCGATGTGGTGGCTAAATTGCTTGCCTACGAGCAGAGTGGCGGTCTTTGGCAGCGCCACGCGGTCTATCTTGCCGATAATCCTGATGCTAGTGGTGATTTTGCTGCCCTGCTCAACGAAGCGATTGCTCTCCAGCCTGCCCAAACCAGTGCGACGCGCATCTATTACGATCCGGCTGGGTCAGTAGGGCGTATTGCTGATGCTGCGACAGCACGTGAGCAGGCGTTTGCTGCCTTTAACCAAGGAGCCGGTTTGCTCGTCTATGCCGGGCATGGCTTGCAGTTTCAGTGGGCGTTTACCCAGATTGGCATAACTGATCCGTTTCTTTTGCACGTTGATACGGCGACTGATCTACGCAACGCGCCGGCGCTGCCGGTGGTGCTGAGTATGACGTGTTTGACCGGTGCGTTTCAGCATCCGTCCTTCCGTGGTACGACAATCGATGAAGCATTGCTGTTGAACCCAGCCGGCGGTGCGATTGCCACGTGGAGTTCGAGCGGCTTCGGTGTTGCTTACGGTCATCGCCAGTTGCTGCTTGGCTTTATCAAGGCGCTTTGGGCGGCTGAACCGTACCCTCCGCTTGGCCACCTTGTGGCTGCCGGCTATGCTAATCTCGCCGCCAGTGGCGAAGCTCCTGAGTCGTTACGGACGTTTCTTGTGCTGGGTGATCCGCTGACGCCGGTCGCTGCCCGCCCGTTGTATCAGGTGAATGTGCCAATCGTACAGCGGTAACGCGCGTGCGTTAGGGATTCGTCGCTGGCGGTTCGGCGGGCGGCGGCGCTGGGTTGTCGTTGGCTGTCGCCGGGCGGGTCTGATCGACCCGCACCCAACCTACGTATCGCGCGTTTCCGGCGCGCACCATTGCTTCATACCACTCGCCTGCCTGATTGAAGACAAAGATGCGGCTATCAGCCGGTACGCGCGCTACCAGCTTTGCTGTATCAGCTGGCCCGGCGCGCACCATCGTCTCAGCGCTGGTGTAGAGGATCGGCCATTCGGGTGGTAGCAATGCTGCGCCATCGTTAGGATCGCGCTGGTTCAAATATTGCAAAATCCCTTCGGCAATCCCGCGCGCTGCCACCTCAGGACGTGCCACGATAATCTCGCGGTCAGCGGCATTGGTCAGAAATCCTGTCTCAATAATGATGGCCGGGGTGGTGCGTGCAATCGCGTGGGTGTGACGACGATAATTAAAGGCGTAGTACCCGCGCATATTGACGGTAATGCCATTGCGATCTTCCGGTAGTCCGGTCACGACGCCATAGGTTGCGGCGACTGCTGCGAGTAATGCACGGCTCGCTGCCGATGCGCGCCACGGCGTAGCGATCTTCCATCCCCGCGCCCCTTCCGCTGAACCATCGGCATGGATTGCCACGAATGCATCAGCATCATACGCCGGCGGTATAGTGGCTGGCAGCAGATCAACTTCCACCCCCGCCACGACCAGTATGTCACGAACACGCACTGCAATTGCTTCGTTCACCTGCGCTTCCGTGATCCCATTCCAGCGCGCGCCGGTTGAGGTGCGCAAGTGCGCCTGTTCGTCAGGCAATTCATGTGAACGTAAGTGCCCGATCTGAATGCCAACCCGCAGCGGTGTGCCGGTCGGGCGCGGTGTGGGGGTTGACGGCGTGCTTGGGATCGCGGTTGGCGCTGGCGGCGCTGCTTCCGCTACAGTATCACTCACCGGTGGCGGCACGGCTTGCGCCGCCCGCGCCGGTGTCACCGTTGGCACTGGCGGTAGGGTCGGTGAAGGCAGCGGTAACGGGGTTGTCGTAGGCGCGCTAACGACCTCGCGCGTCGCTATTCCTGTCGGCGTTGCTGCCGGTGCGGGCGCACAAGCAGCGAGGATGAAGAAGTGAAGTAGAATAAGGCAAGCTATCAATCGCATAGGCGCATCATACCATTTCTGCGACGATAGTTGTCAGAGAAATTGCTGAGAAATCGGAGAATGCGGCTATCCGCGAGATTCTGTCTTTGCATGCGGCAATAAGGAGGAAGCTGCGATGTTAGTGGTTAAGGTGGGTGGCAGCGCCGGCAACGACTACGACGCACTCTGTGACGATGTGGCTGCGCGCTGGCAAGCTGGCGAGCGGCTGGTACTCGTTCACGGCGGCTCGGATCAGACCAATCGGTTGGCCGAGGCGCTCGGCCATCCACCCCGGTTTGTTACCTCGCCGGGCGGCCATACGAGCCGCTATACCGACCGGCGCACGCTCGAAATCTTTCTGATGGCGACTGCTGGCTTGATCAACAAACAATTGGTTGAGCGGTTGCAAATGCGCGGAGTAATGGCGTTGGGCCTGAGCGGCCTTGATGGCCGTTTGTTGGAGGGCAAACGGAAATCGACCATCAGAGTGATCGAGCAGGGTCGCCAGATGATCTTGCGCGATGATTGGACTGGTACGATCGAGCAGGTCAATGCGCCGCTCTTGCGCATGCTGCTCGACGCCGGCTATTTGCCGGTGGTGGCGCCGATTGCCTGTTCCACAGTTGGCGAAGCGGTCAATGTTGATGGTGATCGTGCTGCCGCCGCCATCGCCGCCGCGCTCGGCGCGCAGACGCTGATCCTGCTCTCGAATGTGCCCGGCTTGCTGCGCAACTTTCCCGATGAGGCGTCGCTGATTACCAACATCCCGCGCACCGAACTCGCAGCCAATATGGACTACGCCGCCGGGCGGATGAAGAAGAAACTGCTCGGCGCGCAAGAGGCATTGGCCGGCGGAGTGCAGCGCGTCATTCTTGCCGATGCCCGTATTCCATCGTGCATTAGCCACGCGCTGGCCGGCGGCGGCACTCATATCGCCTAAACCTTCGGGAATGTGGCAGTTCTACTGCCGCACTGCTGTGTTTAAGAGCAATGCGCCGTAATCCATGCCCTGTTGTTTCAAACCGCACCCTGCTCCCGTGTTGCAAGAGCGGGGTAGTGGGTGCTGCCGACCCTTCGGGAATGCGGCTATTTCGCTGCTACACTGCTGTGTTTAAGAGCAATGCGCCGTCATCGCTCCCGCGTTGCGTTGGTGCTGCAAACCGCATCCCTCTCCCGCGTGGCGGGAGAGGGGCTGGGGTGAGGGTTATCTCGCTATCACTTTTTGTGTCTTTTAGTGGCTCTTAATCTCAGCCGCTACCTCTACTTCCCGTTCACAAAATCCCGCACCAGCGCCGCAATCGCACCGGGACGAGGCGTTAATGCGTATGGATCGCCTTCAATCAATCCTTCGTACACGTCGTCCGGCCCTAGTGCGAATCGCTCGATTGCGCCTAAGTCAACCTCGCGCAACGACCATGCCAACCCTAACAGCTCGTCGGCGCTCAGATCGGTGCGGATGTGCGGGCGCAGCGCAGTGGTCACGTGCGCGGCCAGCTCAACCTGCCTTACCGGATCGTGTTCGCGAATTCGACGGGCAATCGCCAACGCAATCATCTGCTGGCGTTCTTCACGAGCATAGGCACTGTCGGCGTGGCGAGTACGGCTCAAGATCAACGCCTGTGCGCCATCGATCCATTGTTTCCCCGCCGGGAAGTAGACCGTTGTAATCCCGTAATCCATCGTCGGGTAGGCCGGATCGTAGATCGCCTGCTCAAGCTCAACCTCAATCCCACCGATGGCGTCAACTGCCGCGGTAAAGCCGGTAAAATCAACCCACACGATATGATCAATCGGTAGTCCGAGCAGATTCGTTACTGTCCGCCGGGCGAGTTCAGCCCCGCCAATGGCTGGGTTCATTTCACCATAGACCGTCGCGCTGTTAATTCGCCCATACCCGTATCCCGGAATGTCAACCATCAGATCACGCGGTAACGAAAGCAGTGCTACCCGTCGCTGCGATGGCTCGATCCGCACTAGCATCACGGCGTCAGATCGCGTGGCCCAACTCTCACCGGGTCGTCGGTCGCTGCCCAGCAACAGAATGTGAATCGCATCGTCCTCCGGCAGACGAACGCCAACGGTTGGCATCAGCGTCGGCACCGGCACGCGGCCATCAATTGCCGGCAAACGGATTGGCGTTATCGATGCGGCAACGGCTATCTCCAACGCTGCTGGCGTTGGTGAGGCGTCCACAGCGATCGCTTCGCTGGTTGTCGTGGGTTGATCTAGCGATAGTAAGGGTGAGGGAATGGGGGTTGGCAGCGGTGTTGCGATGGCCATCATTGCTGGCGTTACCGTGATAGCTGGCGAGGGCAATTGCATTGCAGTCATGTTCTGGCTAATTGTGATTCCTGCTAATACTACTCTGCCAGTTTGAAAGCCAAGCCAGCCGGCGAGCAAGGCGAGCAGGAGAAAGAGGAGATGGTGGATCGACCAGTTGCGCGTTGGAGGACGTTCTGGTAGCGGCGTCGCGAGCAATGCTGCTAATAGTGCCTGATCGCTTCCTTCGGCCAGCGCGCGGCAAGTGGCGCACTGGGCTAGATGATCGTGCAGAAGCGCTTGGGTTGTTGACCCCGAACCGGGCCGGATGCCGGCGGCAAGCAGCGCGCGTGCTTCACTACAGTTCATACGAGTGCCATTCGATCACCGGTCATAATAGATTGCGGCATGAGTTGCAACCCCGACTCAGAAGTGCGGCAATTGTCTTGTCGCATCCTATCGCAAGCGGGTTGCTATACGAACGTTCAGCAATCCTGCACCAGTGACCACAACCGCGAGCAAAGTGACTATTACAGCAAGAATATAGTACTTTGTAGTATACCATTTTGGCTTTCCATCTGCTATGATACAAAACGTAGCGTCTTCACCTTTTTGCAATGGTAAGGAGTACGTCTATGCGACGGTCGCGCTGGCTCTGGTGGATCGGTGTTTTGGTCGCTCTAGTTGGTCTCGTTGCACCTGTGACTGCGGCGCCTATTCGTAACAACATTGTCAATGTTAATCAGTTCGGTGATGAGAAAGACCTGCCGCCCAATTTGCTCAGCGATGATGAGATTGCGAAGATCGATCGCTTACAAAACGACGTCTCATATCCAGTTCCACGCAGCGATATCAGTCCTGACGATGCCGCTGTGTTGATCAGTTCGAACGAAGGGTTCGCGTTCCTTGATATTACCACCGGCGACACCGTGCCGATTGCCGCTGAGGCATTCGATTTCTTCGTCCCACTTCCCTTCTTTGGGGTTGGTAGCTTCAGTTGGCAAGATGAGAGCACGCTTGGTGTGCTGGCGGTTAACTTTTTCGCCACAGGCCTTGAAGATGCGTTTGTGGCTCTGTTCATCAACCGATTTAGCGGTGAAGTTAATGCCTTTCAAGTCGGTCTGCCTGATGAGAACCTTGGCATTGTCTCGATTGCGCCCAATCTTACCAATTGGCTCATCGTGCGCGAGCCGCCTACAGCCGAGGAATCGTCGTCGGCAGAATTCAAGCCGTTCACCAAACGCTACACAATAGGTTTACCGATCCCGTTCGCCACTCGCGAGCATCAGTTCACGCTGCCGGCTCGTCTCCAGCGTCGGGTCGATCAGTTGCGCCAGCGCCGGCCTGATCTGCTGAATCGCTTTCTCTTCCAGCAACAGAACGATGGTACTGCAATTGAAGCGACGCGCGAGCCGTATAACCTCTTTCTCTACGACGCTACAACCGGTGAAGAACGCTACGTGACGAGCATTCCTTACGCCTCGGCTTTGCTGAATGCGACGTGGACGAGCGATTCGGCCTTTGCCGCCGTGTCGTTTTTCGGTGTGCCTGATGCCGAAGGACGCAGCTCCTATGTCGGTGCTCTTTTCTCCGAAGAGATTTATCGCGACTCAACCGGCAATCTGCCGCCGCGCCAAAATCCGATTATCCAGAATAACAATACGTATGTGATCGACTTCGCTAGCGGCCAGACACAGGTGATTCGGCCTGACGCTACAGTCGGTGCGCCGATCCTCGAAGCGCACGACTGGGCGCCCGGTGGGCAATCGTTGCTGATCAAAGCTCACCATCCAGCGTACCTCAAGGGACGTACCCATCCAGTCTATCTCCCGCGCTTCTCTTCGCGCACCAGCTTCCGGTTCTACGACCGCGATAATAGTGGCCAGTTCCGCCTCAGCAAAACCTTTGAGCATCCAATGCTCTCAGGTGGTGATGTTGTTTATCGCAGTATTGCCGATTTTGTTAGCCCCGATGAGCTTATCGTGCGTGGCGTTGTTGGAAGTAACCGCCATCCCTATTACTACAACCGTGTCTCAGGCGAGTTGCGCAATCTCGCTGACCGCGCTGGCTCGTACTTTAACGTGGTTGCGACCAGCAGCAGCACCCGCCAAATCGTCTTTACCTACACCTCGTATACCGATCCGCCTGACATCTACCGCCTGCGCTGGGACGGCACTGCGCTGGCGCGGCTCACATGGCAAAACGAAGAATTGCGGGTTGAGGCCAACCTGCGTCAAGACCCGGTGACGTTTACGCTCCGTAATGGGCAAGTTCGGGTTGGTACGCTCATCCAAGCGGCTGATGCTCCCTTCCCACCCAAGAATGTGCGTATGATCGTTTGGCAGGAAGGTGGGCCGAACGTGCCGATGATCAATCAGTGGATGACCAACGTCGAGAACCCGTATGCCTTGTTGCCTTCGTTCGGCTTTGCGCTGCTCATTACACCCGTTGCCGGACGCCATGGCTATACACCAGCGGTCTACAATTCGCTGGTTGATAGTGCGAATTTCGGTCAGATCGACATTGACGAGCAGGCCGAGATCGTCCAACAGGCGATAAGCCGAGGCTGGACATCTAAAGGCAAGGTGGGCATTACCGGCTGTTCGTATGGCGGCTACTTCACGTTGCAGAGTGTTGTGCGCCATCCAGACCTTTATGCCGCTGCGAATCCGCAGTGTGCATTTATTGATGTGATCAGCGAATGGAAGCTCGGCTCGGTCATTCTGCCTCCGTATCTCGAAGGGTTGCCGCCGTTCAAAGCGCTCAACGAGTATGTGAAAGACTCACCGAGCTACGGCGCCGATAAGGTCAAAGCTGCGGTGTTGACCTTCCATGGCACCGAAGATTTCTTGCCGATCGTGCAGAATGAGAACTTACATCTGCAACTAGTCAATCGCGGTGTTCCGGCGCGCATGGTACGCTTTATTTTTGAGGGGCACGGTCTAGGGTTGCAGGAAAACCAGCTTTATGCCGCTCAAGAGCAGATTAGCTGGTTCCGTACTCATTTGAAGTAGGTAAGGCCGTATCTATGATAGAGGAACGGGTTTCAATCCCGTTCCTCTGCTGCCATACTATCATTGCAGTTTGCTTATGCGACGACCCTTTTACTACCGTCTCAGTGAAGGCATGCGCATTAGCGTGCGCCCGCACTATCTGCCGGGCCATTCGTTTCCGCCGCTGCAACGCTTTGTCTTCGCCTACGATGTGCGGATCGAGAATATCAGTCGCCGCGCCGCTCAGTTGATGAGCCGGCGTTGGACGATTTACGATTCGATTGGTGAGGAACTGGAGGTGGTGGGGGATGGCGTGGTTGGCTTGCAACCACTACTCAACTCCGGCGAGGTGCATGAATACCAGAGCTTTTGTGTTCTCAAGTCGCCGCGCGGCTGGATGGAAGGAGAGTACTATTTTCGCACGATGGACAATGCCTATTTCACGGCGATCATCCCGCGCTTCGATTTGGTTGCCGACCCCGAATGGATCAATGACGAAGAGTGATTATCGCTGCTGCATCCGCTCTCGTTCCCGGCGGTAAGTGCGGACGAAGACGATTACCAGTAGCGGCAATAGCCACGCCCAATCTGGCCGTTCTTCGCGTAGCAGCCGCCAGATAGCCCGCATTTGGATCAAAAACGGAAAGCGGGCGAGTTGCACCTCAGCGATGGCTTGCAATTGACGCTGCCACGCCGGTGTGGTTGCCGTCGTCGGTGGTTGATTCGCCCTCAAGCGTGGGAGCGGTAGCCGCAGCGCGTCGAGTAGGCTGGCGCCAGTAACGGATGGTTTGTTCATTGGTGTGTATGTTTACGAGCGGTAGCGAAGGGGCCGAGCACCGATCGGCCCCTTCGCCCTCCCTTGCTTACGCGCCGAAGAACTTGCGGTTCTTCTCGATATAGCTCTTCCACTGCTCGGGCACCGAGTCGTCGGCGAAAATCGCTTCGACCGGGCACTCCGGCTCGCATGCGCCGCAGTCGATACACTCATCCGGGTTGATGTAGTACTGATCTTCGCCCTCGTAGATGCAATCGACCGGGCAGACGGCGACGCACGAGGCATCCTTCGTTCCAATACACGGCTCTGTGATAACGTATGGCACAGACAGCTCCTTCCTATCGGCACTGCGGTTTCCCGCGCGGTGGTTGTTTGAGTTCAGACTACTACAGACCATGGGCCGCTGTCTACCACTTTTGTACCACTTCGCCGCAAGGTTGTGGCTTCACTCGCAATGTCCGTTCAGGGTGGTAGCTGACCAACCCGGTTGGCCCGCCGGGAATTTTGCGCACGGCCCGGCGCCGGCAGAGGTCAACCTCAACCGCTGCATCGTCGCGCGCTTGGCTGTAATAGGCCGCTAGGGCCGCAGCCTCGGCAATCGTCCGTTCGGGAGGATGTTCGGCCCGGATGATCACGTGTGCGCCGTGGATGTTGCGCGCGTGCAACCAGAGATCGGTGGGGCGGGCGATGCGAAAGGTCACTTCTTCGTTCTGGCGGGCAGTGCGCCCGATGTAGATCGGCAAGCCATCGCTCGAACGCACCTGCAACGGGCGTGATCGCGGCGAGCGACGCCGGGTGGGTGACGGGCGCAGGTAGCCGGCCTCTTCTGCTTCGGCGGCGATCAAGTCGATTTGGGTGGCGTCATCGGCGACTGCCAATAGCGCCAATAATTGATCTAATCCGGCTAACCGCGCTTCGGTCTCGGCTAATCGTGCGGGCAAGATGGCACAGGCACTTTTGGCTTTGTCATACGCCTTGAACCGCTCTTGCGCCTGTTCGACCGGCGGACGGTTGGGATCGAGCGCAATTCGCTCCCCTTCCACCACCAGCTCGGTTGCGCCTCGTGGCAATTGATGTAGAAAGGCGAAGATCATCTCGCCTTCCCAGCGCAGCCGATCCAGCTCGTTGGCGCGGGCAAGTTCAGCCACAATCTGTTCGCGTTGCCGCTCCAGTTGCTCGCGGCTGGCTTGCAAGCGCGCCGCGAGGTCGGCCCGGCGCTGGTCGCGCCCCAACGGTTGCTGGTGGGTGGCGTAAAATGCCTCTAGCGCCGCGTTCATGCTCGGCATCGCCACGGCACCGGGCAGGTGTAATGGCCGGTATGGCGCGTAGGCGATCGGCCCGTTCGCATCGCTCACCAGATGCGGGGCCGGCGGCTCGGCCACGATTTCACGCAGCCGGGCTGCGATGGTGTAGGCCGGTAAGCCTTGCCCGGTCGCCGGTACTGCGCCGCAAGCCCGCGCCAACACTTCGCGCGCAGCCTGTGGCGAGATGCCGCGGTAAGCGTTCACCAATGCCTTGACCGGATCACCCGGCCCTAGTATTACTTCGATCTCGGCGGCAGTAGCCCGCAATGGATCACGCTTGGCTGGCGTTGGCGGCAATTCATACACCCGTCGCGGCATGATTACCCGGCTGCTCATGCGCGGCGTCACCCGCTTGATCGCATCGAGAATCAAGTTGTTATCATCAACCAAGATGATGTTGCTGCGCCGATCTTGCGGTTCGACGATCAGATCGCAGCGCAACAATGCCGCCTCATCCGCCGTCTCATCATCATCTAGCTCGTCATCGGCTAGTTCATCGGCGCTCACCGGTGGTTTGCACGACTCCGCCGCTTTCGTTATACTGAACAAAACGATCCGCTCGGATGGCGGTTGCTCAATGCCTACAATGCGACCGCCGAGCAGATATTTACGCATTAAGAGCAGAAAGGGCGGTTCGCCGTCAACGCCCCGGCTGAGGCGCTGGCTCACCAGATGAATCCGCGCTGCTTGTGCTTCGGCCGACGCTAACAGATAACGGCGCTGGCCATGGGCGTAGACCTCTAGGCCGATGACGAGCGGCCTAACCAAGACCACGCGCTGGATCCGCCCAAAGAGGAGCGTTGCACGCAGTTCTTCGACGACAGCCGTTAACGTTAGAGCATCAAAATACATCGTTGCACCATACGGTGTCAGCCCTATCGCCGGCAGGATACCACAAGACGAGCGTAGGCATGGAACAGGTTCTTAATCCAGTGTTGCAAGGTAAGCCGCCGCAACCGCTACTCGTAGTGATCTCAGGCCCGTCTGGCGTCGGCAAAGACTCGGTGCTGATGCGGATGCGCGAGTTGGGATTCCCCTTCCATTTTGTCGTGACTGCGAACAGCCGGCCACAACGGCCCGGTGAGATCGACGGCGTTGATTACCATTTTGTTTCTACCGAGCGCTTTCGTGAGATGATCGATAACGACGAGCTGCTCGAATGGGCTGAAGTATACGGCCAGTATAAGGGCATTCCTAAATTCGAGATCCGGCAGGCAATGGCCAGCGGGCGCGATGTTATTTTACGGATCAATGTCGATGGCGCAGCGACGATCAAGCGGCTCGCGCCTGAAGCGGTGTTTATCTTCCTTGCGCCGGCTTCGCTCGATGAGCTGCGCCACCGGCTGATGCTGCGCCGCACCGAATCACCCGCCGAGGTTGAGCGCCGGTTGGCGATGGTGGCCGACGAGTTGGCCCAGTTGCCCAACTTTGATTACG
This sequence comes from uncultured Chloroflexus sp., assembly GCF_937951745.1. Lineage (GTDB taxonomy): Bacteria > Chloroflexota > Chloroflexia > Chloroflexales > Chloroflexaceae > Chloroflexus. The sequence continues at coordinate 41,898 of NZ_CALFBQ010000031.1, read as the reverse complement.
TGGTGATCAACCATGCCGACCGGCTTGATGAAGCGGTTGGCCAGATTCGGGCCATTATCAGCGCTGAAAAAGCTCGCGTCTATCCGCGCCGGGTAACCTTGTAACCCTGTAGGGCTACAGCAGGGCTATGGCTGTAGTTGGACCATGGTGACGCTGTAGCCCGTACACTAATCATGGGGGAGAAGAACGTATGACCATCCAAGAACGTCTTGCCAACGATCTGAAAGCAGCAATGCGCGCCGGTGACAAAGTGCGCGTGAATGCGATTCGTGCCGCTCGTGCTGCACTGCAAGCGGCCCAACTCGAGGCCGCAAAGCAGCGATTTGACGCGGCCGTTGCGGCGATCGAGGCTGAGCACGCCGGCGATCCGGCGGCGATTGAGGCGGCCAAAGCCACCATTTCGGTTGATAGCCACGCTGCGCTTAGCGAGGCAGAGCAAGAGGCTGTCATTGCCCGTGAAATTAAGCGTCGGCGTGATGCTGCGGATATTTATTATAAGGCTGGCCGAACCGATTTGGCGGCAGCCGAAGAGGCTGAAATCGCAGTGTTGAGCGAATATTTGCCTAAGATGCTTAGCCCTGAAGAAGTACGTCCGCTGGTGGCTGCCGTGATCGCCGAACTTGGCGTGAGTGGCCCTGCTGCCATGGGTAAAGTGATGCCGGTCTTGCTTGAACGGTTTAAGGGGAAAGCGGACAATCGCACCCTGAGTCAGGTCGCGCGTGACCTGTTGAGCGCGTCGTAACTTCTCGCATCCAGAGACGCCTATGAAGGCCCTTTCGCGCCACCGGCTCTCCCGTTGGCTAGTCCAACCGCAAATGTTGGCGCTGTCGCGCGCACAGGCGCGGTTGGTGCTGGCGGTGCTCTTACTCTGGGCTGGGATCTGGGCTGTGCTCACCTTTCGTCTCCCCAGCGCCAGTGGGTTGCAGGTCGGCCAGCCTAGCCCGCTCAGTATTACTGCACCCACCGAGGTGATCTATACCAGCGAGGTGCTGACAGCCGAACGGCGCAAACAGGCGGCTAATAACCCTGATAATCTGGTCTATTTCAACGATCCGCAGATCCCGATCGAACAGCGCCGCAATCTGTTTAGCCTTCTCGAATTGATCGGGCGGGTGCGCAGCGATCCGACCCTCGATGAAGCGGGCCGGTTGCGCGCGCTGCGCGAATTGCCCAGCGCCGATGTGCAGTTGTCTGCCGAACAGGCGCGGTTGATACTCTCACTCGATGATGAAGCGTGGTCGCTGTTGCGCACCACGATCTTGAGTTTGTACGATCGCGCTATTGAACGGTATGATTATGCGGTTGACGAGCGGGCGCTTAACCAACTGCGCGATCGGTGGTTGAGTTTTTGGCTGGCGACAACCACCCTTGATCCTGCCCAACGCGAGTTGGCCCAAACGATCATCGCTGCCTTTTTACGGGTGAACCGTACCCTTGATACGGTTGCGACCGAAGAACGGCGGGCGAATGCGGCGGCGCAGGTGGCGCCGGTTGAGGTGAAGGTGTTGGCCGGCGAGATGATCATTCGCGCTGGTGAGATTGTCACCCCGGCCCATGTTGAGAAGCTGCAGGCTACCGGCGCAATGCCGCGCCCGCTCGGCTGGCCGGAATTGCTTGGCTTCGGGTTGCTGGCTGCCCTGCTTAGCGCCGGTCTGTTTGGCTATTTGCGCGTCTTTCAGCCCAACCTCACCGAACAAGCTCGGTCTCTCTTTGTCTTGGTGGGCACCATTTTGGTCACGTTGATCCTCGCCCGTATTGGGTTGCTGATCTACGATGCGCGCCCAGTCTTTTTCCCGCTGGCGATGCTGGCTGTGGTGGTAACGGTGGTCTTCACCGGCCAGATCGGTTTTGCCGCCAGTTTGCTGGCCGCGATTGTGATTAGCGTGATGGAAGGGAATGATCTGACGCTGGCCGTGACCCTGTTTGCGAGTTCTACTAGCGCGATCTTGCTGGTGCGCTCCGCTGAACGGTTGCGTTCGTTTTTGATCGCCGGTCTGGGGGTAACGGCTACCGTTGTGGCGCTGGAACTCACCTTCTGGCTCAGCCAACAGGCGATCTTTACCCTCTCTGGCTTTAGCGACTGGATGCTTACCACGGTTCTTAGCGCAATTGCCAATGGCGGTCTGACGACGATTCTCTCATTTGGTCTGTTTAACATGATTGGCCGGCTGGCCGGGCAGGTGACGGCGTTGCAGTTGATGGAGCTGGCCCATCCGTCGCGCCCGCTGTTGCGCAAGTTGATCCGCGAAGCACCGGGGACGTATTACCATAGCGTGGCGGTTGGGAATCTGGCCGAGGCCGCTGCCGAGGCGATCGGCGCCGATGCGCTCTTGTTGCGGGTGGCCGCTTATTATCACGATATTGGCAAGACGATTCGCCCCGCTTTCTTTACCGATAACCAGATGGGGCGCGAGAATGTGCATGACGATCTCGATCCTTATATCAGTGCGCAGATAATCATCGACCACGTGCGCGAGGGGATCAAGATGGCCCGCGCTGCCGGTTTGCCCGAGCAGATCGTCGATTTTATCGCAACCCATCATGGCACCGGCTTAGTGCGCCATTTCTATCAGCAGGCCCTCCAACGCTACGACAATATCGATGAACGCGATTTTCGCTACCCCGGCCCCCGGCCCTATACCCGCGAGCAGGCGATCTTGATGCTGGCCGACTCGGTTGAGGCAACCGTTCGTTCGAAAGCGCAACACGGCAAATTGATCGCGAAACGCAACGGCGAGCCGGGTGAACGATCAGCGAATGGCGCTGTTACTCTCGATGAGTTGGTGCAGTCAATCATTGATGCCCGCGTGCGCGAAGGCGAACTCAGCGATGCGCCGTTGACTATGCGTGAGTTGGGCCAAATTAAGACGGTATTTGTCAACACGTTACAATCTATCTATCACCCACGGGTTGACTATGCGCCGCCAATCGTTCGCGTCTGAAGGAGCATTGCCGTGATGTATACCGCCGATAGCCCCATCCTTGGGCCGCAGACCGCCGCGATGGATCAGATGAGTCGCTATATTCTCAGCCGCCCGCACGGCGAGTATACCGAGAAGGATATTGCCGATGTCATCATTCCGGCGTATGTGCGCATCTGTTTGCCGGTGGGGGTTGACCCGGTACTGGCAGTGGCGCAGATGATCCACGAAACCGGCAATTTGACCAGTTTCTGGAGCCAGCGCCCCCGGCGGAATCCCGCCGGAATCGGGGTGACCGGCCAGTGGCAGACGCACCAGCCGGCGAATCCGAGCGGCTGGGCCTACAATCCCCAACGCCAACGTTGGGAGGCGGGGGTGAGTTTTGCGACGTGGGCTGATGATGCGATCCCGGCCCAAATTGGGCGGTTGCTGGCATACGCGCTGCGCGAAGGAAGCGAAACGCCGCCTCAGCGCGAACTGATCGCCAAGGCGTTGAGCTATCGGCCCTTCCCGCGTGCTTTTCGTGGCAGCGCCCAGACGATCAAGCAACTAGGCCGCGTCCACAACCCGCTAGGGGCGCAGGGGGCTGGTTGGGCCAGCCCCGGCCATAATTACGGCGAGGCGATTGCCCGGATTGCAAATCAAATGTTGGCGGTGCCGTTGGCGTAGGGCATCACGCCGCGATGCTTTACGCTAACGGCAAATTCGCCGTCACATCTACATCCCAACCGTGTTGTACCCCGGTGTGGAAGCGGTAAAACGCCGCTGCCGCTACCATCGCCGCGTTATCGGTGCAAAGATCGAGCGCCGGGAGATGCACCGGCACATGCGCACGTCGGATCAGCTCTTCGCGCAAGCGCCGGTTGGCCGCCACCCCGCCGGCCAGCAGTATCGCCTGCGCGCCGTGCCGGCGGGCCGCGTCAACCGTTTTGCTGACCAATACATCCACTACCGACTCTTGGAAGGCGTAGGCCATCTGAGCCACAAATGGCGCATCGAGTTGCGCCGGCTCGTTGCCGCCTTTACGCCCACTGAGTCGCGCCGCTTGCGCTAGCCGGTCTTGCACCCGGTGCAAGACCGCCGTCTTGAGACCGCTAAACGAGAAGTCGTAGCTGTCGCGCAGCCATGCCCGTGGCAATACCCCGCCGGAAGTCGCCTGCGCTGCCGCAGCCTGTATCGCCGGCCCACCCGGATAGCCCAGCCCCAAAATGCGCGCAACTTTGTCGAACGCTTCGCCGGCGGCGTCATCACGAGTCTGCCCTAGCAATACATACTGGCCGTGGTCGCGAATGAGCGCCAGTAGCGTATGGCCGCCGCTGACCAGCAGGGCCACCAGCGGGAACGGCGGCGGCGGATCGCTGCCCAGCCAGCCTGCGTACAGATGCGCTTCAAGATGATTGACCGCCACAAACGGCAACCCACGCTGCCATGCCATCGCCTTAGCCGCATTCAGACCTGTCAGCAATGCGCCGCTAAGGCCGGGACCTTGGGTGGCCGCTACCGCATGCACGTCGTTCCACCCGTTTGGCAGGGCCGCGAGCGCCGCTCGCACCACCGGTGCCAAGCTGAGAATGTGCTGGCGCGAAGCGATTTCGGGTACCACACCGCCATACCGTTCGTGCGTCGCCATTTGTGACGCGACAATATTGCTGACCACCGTGCGCCCACCGCGCACCACCGCGGCGGCTGTCTCGTCGCACGATGTTTCAAGCGCCAAAATGGTAAAGTCGTCTGGAAGTTGGTTCATACCAAGAACTCTTAAGTTGTCATAATACACGTCATTGCTGGCCAAGGTCATAACGAGGGTGGGTTCGGGCAAGGCTGTGGATTGACTAGTCCGCGGCCATTGCCGCCGAGAGCGGAGGTGCAAACCTCATCCCGCCTGCCGCTCGCCAAAGATCGCACGCCCGATCCGTACCATTGTCGCCCCTTCAGCGATCGCTGCCGCCAAATCATCGCTCATCCCCATCGACAACTCGCGCCAATTGGCCTGCGGGTAGCGGCGAGCCAAATCATCGCGCAGTTCGCGCAACGCGGCAAAGACAGGTCGCGCTTCATCAGGGTGGGCCACAATCGGCGCGATCGTCATCAGGCCGCGCACCTCAAGTGCTGGCAGCGACAAGATCGTTTCAATATCGCGCAGCAATACGCTATAGGCGTCGCTATTCTTCAGGCCGCCCGGCACCCAGAACCCTTCTTTACTCGCTTCGCCGCTGACATTGATCTGCAACAGAATCGGCAACTGCCGGTCACGCTCGCGGGCATGCCGGTCGAGCGTTTCGGCGAGCCGCAGACTGTCAACTGAATGGATGAGATCGAACAGTTCGACGGCCAGCTTGGCTTTATTGCGTTGTAGGTGGCCGATCAAATGCCAGCGTGGCCGTGGGCGCAGAGTGTGCAACGCGCTGATCTTTTGGTGTGCTTCTTGCACCCGATTTTCACCCAAATCGGTTACGCCGGCGGCTACCGCTGCCGCCACCACCTCTGGCGGATGGGTCTTGCTGACCGCAATTAGTTGCACGTCTGCCGCGCTGCGTCCAGCCGCCGCTGCCGCAGCGGCAATCTGCGCCTGTACCGCAGCCAGTCGTTGGCTCAACTCGGTATTCATGGTCGCGCTCCTCGCACATCGATCAGCAAGCGTTGCTCGATCGGCGGGTCGGGCGGCAAATGGGTGATCAACAGCAGACCGCGCCCTTCCGGCAAGGGCACGCTCAATTCCAGCGGCGTCGAACCGCCCGGCGGCAAGTTGGCCATCGTCGAGCTAGGTGAGCGATAGCTCTCGCCGGTGCTGTCGCGCAGCTCAAACGCCCTAATCGGCACCAGCAGATCGGCATTGGTCAGATTCGTCACTGTCCCCTTAATCCGCACCCCATCGGCGGTCGGTTCGATCACGTCAATCGCTACCCGCACCCGCTGGCTGCTCGCGACCGGATCGATCGGCTGGCTGCGATTGCCGGTCGCGATCTGTTGCCAAATGGCGCGGGCCGCTGCTTGCGCTTCCGGCGCCAGATTCTGCATCTCGAGCTGCGGGAGCGCGGGCAAAGGTAGTGCCGGCGTCGGTTGGCGGGCGAATTGCTCGATCAAGGCCGCTGATCGCGATTGCTGCATAAAGATGCTAATCCCGATCAGAAAGATTGCGCCCAAGAGGCCAATTGCCCAAAACGGAATGGGCGGTGAATCGTCGTACATCGCCGCCGTCTCTTTACGTTGGTTGCTCCCGGTTGGAGCCGCCCATGCGTTGATCCAACCGGGAAATTCCTCTGCGTTATCCTCCCCTTATTGTAGCTTTAGCCGGCAAGCTTGACAAACTGGCACGGATCGCGTATATTCGCCTACTGTCATCCATTGTGGTTAACTGTTCGCAACGCAATGATGCGTCCCGCTGACTCGCTCCCGATTCAGCACCGTTGCGTTACGTTCAGCCAACCGCTGGAGACGGCAGATTACCGGTTTGAAGTTAAGGAGAAATCGGTTATGAAGCGTTCGATCAGTTTCCTGTTGCTGGTCGGTATGCTGGCCTCGATGCTCGCCGCTTGTGGTGGCGGCCAGCAGGCTCAGCCGACCCCGACGCCGCAGCCGGCGACGCAGGCGACCGCGGCCCCCGCGCCGACGGAAGCTATGCAGCCGACGACGGCAGCCCCCACGCAGGTGATCAAGATTGCGACCCAAAGCCCGTTGTCGGGCGGCCAAGCGGCGCTCGGTACCGGCATGAAGAATGCAGCCGAGTTGGCAGTGCAACAATTGTCGGGTCCGCTCGCCGAGTTAGGGTTTAAGGTTGAGTTGGCTCCGTTCGACGATCAGGCGAAGCCGGAAGTCGGTTCGGCTAACGCCAAGAACATTGTGTCGGATCAAGACATCCTCTGCGTAGTCGGGCACTTGAATTCGGGTGTAGCGCTAGCCGCCTTGCCTGACTACAAGAATGCCCGCTTGGCAATGGTCTCGCCGGCCAACACCAACCCGAACATTACCGAGGGCGGCTATGAAGTGGCCTTCCGCGTGGTCGGTCGCGACGATGTGCAGGGTGCCGTGGCCGAGAAGTTCGCCCGTGAAGAACTGAAGGTTAAGTCAGTTTACATTATTCACGACACCACCGCTTACGGACAGGGTGTGGCCGAGTTCTTCCGGCAGAATGCTATCGCCAACGGTTTGCAGGTGCTCGGATTTGAGGGTACTGAAGAGAAGAGTGACTTCTCGGCCATTTTGACCCCGATCTTGGCCGCTAACCCGGATCTGATCTTCTTCGGTGGTATTTACGATCAGGCTGGCCCGCTCTTCCGGCAGGCTCGTGATCGCGGCATCACCGCCCAGTTCATGGGCCCCGACGGCCTTGACTCGGATGAGTTGGTGAAGCTGGCTGGCGATGCGGTGGATAAGATGTATTACACCTCGGTGGCCGCGCCGGTGAGCCAGTTCCCCAATGCTGCAAAGTTCGCCCAAGATTATCAGACAGCGTATGGTGAAGGCGCGCCGCCCTTCTCGGCGCAAGCGTATGATGCAACCGGCATCTGTCTGACTGCCATCGCTGATGCGGCAAAGGCGGCTGGCGGCAAGCCGACCCGCGCGCAGGTGCTGGCGGCGGTCAAGGCGCTGAAGGGTTACGAGGGTATAACTGGTACCTATACCTTCAATGAGAAGGGTGACCCCAATCCGGCGACCTACTTCGTGTTGCAGGTGAATGCGGCGAATTGGAACGACAACAAGCTAGTGACCCGGCTTGAGATTGCGCCTCCCGGCGAGGCTGCCACCGGCAGCGCAGCCGAGTTCGATCTGGCGGCGCTAGCGGCCCAGTTGGGTGCGGTGGCCAGCCGGCTCGGCACGGTCAAAATTGCGACCCAAGGCCCACTGTCGGGCGGCCAAGCGGCGCTCGGCACCGGTATGAAGAACGCCGTTGAGTTGGCAATTGAGCAGCTCAATGCGCAATTGTCGCCGCTGGGCGTTAAGTTCGAGGTGGTGCCGTTCGATGATCAGGCGAAGCCGGAAGTCGGTTCGGCCAACGCCAAGAATATCGTCTCGGATCAGGACATTCTCTGTGTGGTTGGGCACCTGAATTCGGGTGTGGCGTTGGCCTCGTTGCCTGACTACAAGAATGCCCGCCTGCCGATGGTCTCGCCGGCCAATACAAACCCGAATATCACCGAGGGCGGCTATGAAGTGGCCTTCCGCGTGGTCGGTCGCGACGACGTGCAAGGCTCGGTGGCCGAGAAGTTCGCCCGCGAAGAGCTAAAGGTCAAGTCGGTCTACATCATCCACGACACCACCGCCTACGGGCAGGGCGTGGCCGAGTTCTTCCGCAAGGCGGCTGAAGCCAACGGGATTCAGGTGTTGGGCTTCGAAGGCACCGAAGAGAAGAGTGACTTCTCGGCCATTCTAACCCCAATCTTGGCGGCCAACCCCGACCTGATCTTCTTCGGCGGCATCTACGATCAGGCCGGCCCGCTCTTCCGGCAGGCTCGTGATCGCGGCATCACCGCCCAGTTCATGGGCCCCGATGGTCTCGATTCGGATGAGCTGGTGAAGCTGGCCGGTGATGCGGTGGATAAGATGTATTACACCTCGGTGGCCGCGCCGGTGAGCCAGTTCCCCAAGGCGGCGAAGTATGCGACTGACTATCAGGCCGCGTATGGCGAAGGCGCGCCGCCCTTCTCGGCGCAGGCCTTCGATGCCGCGAATATCTGTGCGGCTGGCATTCTGTCGGCGGCCATTACCGCTGGCGGCAAGCCGACCCGCGCGCAGGTACTCGAGGCGATCCGCAACCTGCCGCCCTTCCCCGGTATTACTGGTACGTTCAAGTTCAACGCGAAGGGTGATCCAACCACGGCGACCTACTTTGTGTTGCGTGTCAACGCGGCTGACTGGAATCAGAACGAGTTGATCAGCCGCCTCGATATTGCGCCGCCGCAATAAGGCGTTCGGTTGTCCGTACTGCACATACGCGAGAGGTTGGCTCTTGCGTATGTGCTCACTACTCTGTTCGGAGCATGCATGGCTGTCGATGCAACGGTTGCCCCCACGACTGCTCGCCGCTCGCTCGGTGAAGTGCTTGGGGTTGTGTTTGGTCCGGTCGGTCAGTTGTTGGCATTCATTGTCGGGAGCGCCGTCAGTCTAGCACTGATCGTGGTTGTGCTCGCCTTTATCCTCTCTCCCACTCAGCCTGATATTATGCAGCGGGTGGTTATCATCCTGCCGCAGGTCATTATTGACGGGCTGGTGCGCGGGTTCCTCTTCGCTACCATCGCGCTTGGCTACACGATGGTCTATGGCGTGCTTGAGTTTATCAATTTCGCCCACGGTGAAATCTTCATGATTGGTGGCGTGGTTGGTGCAACCGTGAGCTTCTTGCTCGTGAGCACCGGCACACTGGAGAGTATTCCGCCACTGGTCTTCGTGTTGCTGGTCATATTAGTGGCGATGGCGTTTTGCGGCATGCTGGCGGTCACGGTGGAACGGGTGGCTTATCGCCCGTTGCGTGGTGCGCCGCGTTTGGTGCCGCTGATTTCGGCAATCGGGATGTCGCTGATTTTGCAAGACCTTGCTCGCTTGGTGATGACCAGTACGCCGCTGGGTTTTAATGCCCGCTACCAGACCCCGAATTTTGGTCAGCCAATCCAACTGTTTACTATGCAGCTCGGTGATCGGAGCGTACCGGTGATCCTGAGCCCACGCGATTTGATCTTTATTGTGGCTGCGACCATTATGCTGGTCGTGTTGAATTATGTTGTCAATGCCACTAAGTTGGGCAAGGCGATCCGCGCCACCGCGCAAGATATGCCAACGGCGAGCTTGATGGGGATTGACGTTAACCGGATCGTTGCGCTGACCTTCTTGATCGGCGGCGCATTGGGCGGTGCGGCTGGCGCGCTGTTTGGGTTGCGCATCGGGACGGTGAATCCGTATATGGGCTTGATCCCCGGTCTCAAGGCGTTTACCGCCGCCGTGTTGGGCGGGATCGGCAACATCACCGGTGCCATGGTTGGCGGGGTGGTGCTTGGCTTCCTTGAGGCGTTTGTGGCAGCCTATTTGTCGATTTTCACCGCCGGTAATTTCTCTGGCGCAGCCTATGCCGATGTGGCCGCGTTTAGCATTCTGATCTTGCTGTTGATCTTCCGGCCTTCCGGTCTGCTCGGTGAGGCGACCACGCAGAAGGTGTAGCTTATGACTACGAGCACTTCGTCGCAAAGCCTTTGGCAACGGGTGACGGCGCCTCTGAGCAGCGGGCCGGCAGCGTATGGGTTTTTGGCCTTATACGTGCTCGCGTGCTCGATACTGCTGGTGACTAATCCGCGCACCGAGTTGAGCACCGATGTTGTCTTCGTGCTCTTTCTGCTGTCGATGCTGGTGGCGTATCGATCACGGGTGGCGGCTTGGTTTAAGGTGATCTTGGGGGTGTTTGCGCTCGGCGTTGTATTGCCCTACTTTGGCACTCTGAACCCATTCTACATTGATGTGGCGACGCAGGCGGGCATCTTTACCACGCTGGCCTTGGGGTTGAATGTGGTGGTGGGTTTTGCCGGTCTGCTCGACCTTGGCTATGTGGCCTTCTTCGCAGTCGGTGCTTATGCGTGGGGCATCTTTAGTACCCCGCAGATTAGTCAGATCAATCCGGCGTGGGGCCCGGTTGATCCTGTTATGTTCTATCCCTTCCTCATTATCGGTCTCATTCTGGGTCTTATCACCGGTGTCTTGCTTGGTTTGCCAGTGCTACGGCTGCGCGGCGACTATTTGGCGATTGTGACACTGGGCTTCGGCGAGGTGATCCGGGTAGTGGCGAATAACCTCGATCGCCCGATTAACATCACGAACGGATCGCAGGGTATCCGCGCAATCGAACGCCCGCCGCTGATCATTGTTGATCAGATTCGTAATCTGGGGGTTGTGGCCGATGACAACCGGTTGTACCAGCTCTTCTTCTACTATTTGGTACTGATTATTGTGCTGCTGACGGTGATCGTCGTGGCTCGCCTCAAACATTCCCGGATTGGCCGTGCATGGGAGGCGATCCGGGAAGATGAAGTGGCGGCGGTTGCGCAGGGAATTCCGCGGGTGCGGATGAAATTAATGGCCTTTGCGATCGGGGCGTCGTTTGCCGGGGTGATGGGGGTAGTGTTTGCCTCTAAGCAGCTCTTTATCAATCCGCCTACCTTCGACTTGTTGCGCTCGATCAATATTCTGGTCATGGTGATTCTCGGCGGGATGGGTTCAATCCCCGGTGCCATGTTGGGCGCGATAATCGTGACGATGCTCGATTTGCAAATCTTGCCGCGCATTGCCGCAGTGCTGCGTGAGGCGCAAGCTGCCGGTGCACCGATCCCCCGCCAGTTTGATCCGACCCAGTATCAGCGTCTGCTGTTTGGTTTGCTGCTGGTGGTCATGATGATCTTCCGCCCGGAAGGGTTGTGGCCTGATGAGCGCCGGCGCGAAGAACAGCATGAGATTGAGATTGCCGAGGAAGAACTGGAAGTGGATAAGGACGCCAAACCAACCAGCCCCAATTCAGGGAGATGACGCATGGCGCTTCTCGAAGCTAAGAATATCACCAAGATCTTCGGTGGCCTTGTGGCCGTTAATGATGTGACGTTTACGGTCGAGCCGGGCAGTATTGTGAGTGTGATTGGCCCTAATGGTGCCGGCAAGACCACCTTCTTTAATGTGCTGACCGGTATCTATAAACCTGATAAGGGGCGTGTCGTCTTTGCTGGGCAGGATATTACCGGTTGGCGGTCAGATCAGATTGCTGCCCTTGGCATGCGGCGTACCTTCCAGAATATTCGCCTTTTCGGCAATATGACGGTACTGGAAAATGTGTTGATCGGGATGCATGTCCATTTGCATGCGTCGATCTGGAGCATTATCTTCCGTGGCCGCACAATGTTGCGCGAAGAGGCGAAGGCCCGTAATAAGGCGCTCGAATTGCTGAGCTTTGTCGGTATTGCCGATAAGCGTGATGAATTAGCCAAGAACTTGCCATACGGCGACCAGCGCCGGCTGGAGATTGCCCGCGCGATGGCCGGCGATCCGAAGATTATCTTGCTCGATGAGCCGACCGCCGGCATGAATCCGCACGAAACCGCCGAAGCGACTCAATTGATCCGGCGCTTGCGTGATGAGCGCGACATTACCGTGATCTTGATCGAGCACGATATGCGACTGGTTATGTCGATTTCCGAACGGATTTCAGTGCTCGATTATGGCAGCAAGATCGCCGAAGGCGATGTGCAGGCGATCCGTACCAATCCGCGCGTGATCGAAGCGTATCTTGGCAGGGGTGCTGCCGGCCACGCGGCATGAGGGTGAAGGTCTGAAATCGATCCGGATCGATCCTATCATTGCGGTTGTCAGGCCGCAGTCACACGGGACAATAGCTGCGACGGAAGATTGAGGATATGCATGGCCCTGCTTGAATTGCAGAACGTTCATACCTATTACGGTAAAATTCATGCCCTCAAGGGCATCTCGATGACGGTCGAAAAAGGTGAGATCGTCACCCTGATCGGCTCGAACGGCGCCGGTAAGAGCACGACGTTGCGCACGATCTCTGGCTTGCTCAAACCACGTCAAGGGCAGGTGTTGTTTAATGGGAAGCGTATTGATACCTTGCCGCCCCACGAAATTGTGAAATTGGGGATTGCGCAATCGCCGGAAGGGCGCCGGATTTTCCCCCGCCTAACGGTGCTGGAAAATCTTGAAATGGGGGCGTTTCTGTACAATACGCGTAGCCCAGAGTATCAGGCCGATCTTGATCGGGTGCTGACGCTGTTTCCCCGTTTGCGCGAACGGGTGAGTCAAAAAGGCGGTACGTTGTCGGGTGGTGAGCAGCAAATGCTAGCCATCGGTCGCGCTTTGATGACGCGTCCGCAAGTGTTGCTGCTTGACGAACCATCGATGGGGTTAGCGCCGGTGCTGGTTGAGCAGATTTTTGAGATTATCCAGACGATCAATCAGCAGGGTACCACCGTGCTGTTGGTGGAGCAGAATGCGTTGCAGGCGCTATCCATCGCTCATCGCGGGTATGTGTTGCAGAGCGGCGAGATTGTGCTTGAAGATACTGCCGCCAATCTGCGCGACAATGAAATGGTGCAGAAAGCATATTTGGGTTTGGAATAAGTACAACCGATAACGAATAGGGGAACGAATAAGTGAGTGGGAACCATGCACGGTTAGCCGTGCATGGTTATATTTTGCTGTGAGGAGATGAGTGGCAAAAAGGTTGTGATTTTGGTCGACGATGACGATGGTGCAATATTTTTTGGGGGGAAAGGGCGTTTCCATTCGAGTCTGGGCCGGCCAAAGTTAAACAGGAGACACACATTACAGTCTAAGGCGGCAAAGTATTTGAGGCACTACGCGATCTCATCATTTGTCAGGGGGGAGAAGTGTGCGTTGTATGACACGGGGATCACGTGTTCAACGCGGTGATCAGGCCGGTAAACGGTGACAAGACCCCCGGGCCGATCCAAGGCTGGCAGGCGGGGTTCGTACTCGGATGCGAACCCGCGCTTGCGCAATTGTTGGTGCATAGCCCGGTGATAAACAGCTTTGCGGTAGCCGGGGCCAAGCTCGTTATGCACTGCCATTGCCATGCCGATAATGGCATAAGTTAAACCACCCAGTTGATCGTTGACGCATAATGACATACCGTTGTGCTCCTCTGCCGCTGTGCTGCGTGAGCTTGATGGCTGCCGTTGCGCTGGCATCTGTTGAATCGGCTCTACTTATAGATACCGCGCGAAAAGGGTGATGGTAACGAGGAAGTTGGAGGCAGTTTGTAAGGAATCCACTTATTTAGCGGGGGTAGGTTGGGTGAGGTGGAATAGTGCGGAGCTGTCCGGTGGTCGGTTTTATCTGGCAAAGTAACATCCCCTGACGATAAGTCAGGGGATGTAGTGGAGCGGGAGACGGGACTCGAACCCGCGACATTGTGCTTGGGAAGCACACACTCTACCAACTGAGTTACTCCCGCTTGTTAGCGAAAGATAGTATAGCATGCTCGCCGCCGGCTGTCAATTAGGGAACGAGGCGATACCCTACCCCCCATTCGGTCAACAAGAGTTGCGGCTGGCGCGGATCAAGCTCGATTTTGCGCCGCAAATGCCAAATATAGACTTTGAGATAATCGTTGTCGCGCGCCTGTTGGTTGCCCCACACAGCGCGTAAGAGTTGTTCGTGCGTCACGACGGTGCCGACCTGTTCGGCTAGCACTTGCAACAACTGATACTCCGTCGGGGTCAGATCGATCAACTCGCCGCGCACCCGCACCTCGCGCCTGCGCTGATCAATGCTCAGCACGCCGTTGCCGGCAGTGAGCAAACGATTGACCGGTGGTACGCGTCGGAGCAGCGACCGCACGCGGGCCAGCAATTCATCGTAGTTGAATGGCTTGGTCAGATAATCATCGGCTCCTTGATCGAGGCCAGTAATGATGTCTTGGGGCATCGTCTTGGCGGTCAACATCAGGATCGGCGTAGCGGCAAACTCGCGCACCCGCTGGCAGACGGTCAAGCCATCAAGATCGGGCAGCATAATATCAAGGATCACGAGGTCGGGCCGTTGTTGGCGGACTATCTTGATCGCTTCGTGACCGTTAGTCGTTTGCAGAACCCGGTAGCCTTCTTGCTCAAGCCGGACACGCACCAATTCTTGCAAGCCATTGTCATCATCGACAACTAAAATCGTTTGCTGCTGCTCCATGGCGTTTACCCCGGTGTCAGTGATACCCATTGTTATTGACCGCCGCCGGCTGACCGGAGTTCAGAAAAGCGGGCGGCAATATCGGTAAAGGTGAGTTCACCGATATGTACGTAACGGATCTGGCCATCAGCCGTGATGAAGAAGCTGGTCGGCAATGGGAATACCCGATAGGCTTCAGTGATCTTGCCATCAACATCAAGCGCGATCGGATAGGTAACGCCATATTGGGCTAAAAATGCAGCTACTCCTTCGACGGTTTGACCTTGCACGCGCTCATCATCGGTCAAATTCACACCGATGACCATCAACCCCTGTTCCGCAAACTGCTCGTAGGCCTGTTGCAAAGCTGGCAGTTCGCGTTTGCATGGTTCGCACCACGTGCCCCAGAAATTGACTAAGACCACCTTACCGCGATACTGGGCCAGTTCGATGGTGCCGCCACGCAATTCGGGGGCCGTAAAGTTGGGTGCCGGGCGGTTGACCTCACCCATTGCCTGACCGCGGATGGTGTCGCGGTTGGTGAACATCCAGACGGCAGCTACCAGACCAACGGCCAGAAAGGCAAAGATGAAGGCATTGATGGCTTCGCGTTGGCTAAGGCTACGCCGCACCAGCGGTTTCGCTGGCCTGATCAACCCTTGGCTGATATCGTACTGTCGCCGGCGTTCTGGGTCGCTCAGCACCTGATAGGCGCGTTCGAGTTCAGCCAACCGGTTGCGCGCAATCGCTTGCAATTCGTCGTCAAGCTCGGCAAGGCGATCGGGCGAGTACCGCTGCCGTTGCTGTTCGTAAGCAGCCGCAATCGCTGCTTGATCGGCGTCTGGATTGATCCCCAGCAGACGATAGTAATGAAGCCCGTTCATCTCTGCCATTGTAACATATCCTTAGTGGGATGTTTTGTTGTCTTATTGACTGTGTTCATTAATTAATATTTGGGCTTGCAATTGTAAACCCGGATTCACCCCCGGAATTGAAAGCACCAGTCGCCATTGTTGCAGAGCGCGCTCGGTTTGGGGCGGGTCAACGGCGATCAAGCAGATGCCGTGCGAGAGCAAGACGCGGGCATCTTGCGGTGCAGCGCGCAACGCTTGCTCGGCCTCGGCTAACCCCTCTTGGGCACGATCCGGATTACCGGTATCAAGGCCGTAATAGCACAAACTGGCGGCAATATCGGCGCGCACGACATCATTGCCCGGTTGCAATTCCAGTGCCTTGCGGTAGGCATCTACCGCCTCAAGCCAGCGCGGCAACCGCTCTTGATAGATGCGTTGCGTTTCGGCATCGCCAGTCGCGAGCTGTTCCCGCACATAGACGACACTGTCAAACAGCGCATTGCCAAGGTTGATCCACGCATTGGGATTATCAGGCACTTGTGCTACCACTTGTTGCGCTGCAATGACCTGCCCATCGAATTGGGTCAAGACTTCGCGCAATGTAGGAGTAGGTGGCACAATTGTAGCTGTAGGCGTGTTAGGTGCGGTGGCGACCGGCGCTACCACCATCGTACTGATCAGCGTGCCGAGCACAATGCTAAAGGTCGCGGCGGCCACGATCAACGATGGCATGAGCCAGACCGGTTGTGCTTGCGTCGCTGTTCGCCCACGGCGCGGTGCATCGCGACGCGGCTGCGAGCTGAGATATGGTTGCGGATTAAACCCCGGCGGGCGCTCTTGCCGGCGGGCCGGCGGCAGCGGGCGAAAATCGATTAGTTCGTCATCATCGATTGGCGGCGGTGGCACCGCAGCTTTGGCCCTCGTCGCTGGCGGGGCCGGACGGAGCGTTTCGTGCAATTGCCGGTCATACTCGGCCCGTCGCTGCGGATCGCTCAAGATGCTATAGGCGTGTTCGATCTCGTCGCGCCGTCGCCGTGCAAGTTCAACTAACTCATCAGCCGCGCCCTCGAGCCGTTCGGGCGCGTACCGTTCGCGTAAGCGTTCGTATGCTGCCCGGATCGCTTCAGCATCAGCTTTGGGGTGAACTTGCAGCAGCTCGTAGTAATCGGTCATCGCTCTCACAACAACGGTCGCGATCGGTAGCCAATCAGGCTGCCCCCAACCGCGACCGTTCCATAATCATCTATCGCTATCAACCGTCCAGAAAGGTGTCATGACCACAAGGCCGGCTATCATCATACGTGTCCTGATGGTACTTGGTTAACGTCCAATCCCGCGCCAGCCCAATTGCGCAGCCAATTCGGGCAATGCCTTGGGTAGGCGCACGCGCACCCCAGCCAAGGCCAGACTGCCCTCAAGGTAGCGCCGTACCAGCGCGATGGCGCCGCCGATGACCATCAGAATGACGCCTACCCACACCAAGACCACGAGTGGTTTCACGCTCACGGCAATCACCGCTTTTGCTGGCACGACTGGCAAGTTATCGAGACCGGGGCCGCTACCTTCCAGCAACACCATGCGGTTAGTGGGGTCAAGTTCGCGCAAATAGAGGGTATGGCCACCGGGGAGCGTCACCGGGATAAATTGCAGCTCGCTCTCGTTGGTGGTAGGGTTGACAACCACCTCGACTCGTGGCTCAACCTCGATCGTTTGTCCCTCGTAAAGCACCTCCACTTTTGCGCCAACCTTGGCTTCGCCGCGCATCATCGCATCGCGGTCGATATTAAAGCCACGGAAGATCAGCGTATAAGGCCCCATCTGCACGCTCTGGTCGACGCCGAGTACTGGGCGGACCGGGTTACGCTCAGGATCGTAGCCGGCTGGCGAGATATAGAGATCGTGCCAGAAATAGCTGTGGATCGAGGGCGTCTGCATAGTAGCGCCCATCCGCTGATTGTAATAGAGGTAGGGCTGGGCCGAGAAGGTGCGCGAACCGTCGCTAACGGTCAGATCGAGCACGCCGCGTTGCTGTTCGTCGAGCTGATAGCCGTTGAAGATAAACTCGTAGCCGAACAGGCGGGCCGATTCGCCGGGGGCAAGGGTCAGGCGCGCATCGGGGGTGGCATAAGCCGAAGAAGCGACCATACCGATTGCCATCACGGTAAAGCCAAGGTGAGCGAGATAGCCGCCGATGCGCAGCCAGCCGCTGCGAAGCGTGCGCACTAGCATCAGCAGATTGGTGCCGAAAGCGAACGCGCCGCCGGCGACGTAAGCTAAGGCAAGCACATCGCGCACATCAACGATGATGGCTACAATTGCGGCAACTACCGCCAATACCGCCGGCCAGCGCAAGGCGCGCAGTAAATGGCTCAGGTTCGCATCGCGCCAGCCTAGCAACGGGCCAATGATCAAGAGCACGATTGCCACCACCCCAAGCGGTGGCACGGTACGTTGGTAGAAAGTGGGCGCCAGCGAGAAGCGACCGTCTGCAAACGGCTGGGCTTGCGGATTCATAAGGGTGCCGTCATCGAGTTCGAAGTAGCGCCCCATCCACTCTTGCAAGGTGTGGCCGACGCCGGGAATAGCCGAGATGACCGGCATCGAAGTGCCGATCCCAACCACCAGCGCGGTTATCACAATCGTGATGATGGCCAGCACAAAGAAGCTATCGCGTGAGAAGAACTTCTCGCTCAGCGGGCGGGAGGGAATATCGTTCCAGCGCATAAGGAGTGAGATGACCGCAAGCGCAAGCAAGACGATCTGAAAGCCAACCAATCCTTCAAAAATCCCTTCAGCCACAAATGAGTGGACTGAAAAGTTGGCGTATACGCCGCTGCGGGTCATGAAGGTCGCGTAGAAAACTGTAATATAGGTAGCAACCCCCAAGACCAGATTGGTCTTGCGCAGGCCGCCGTGGGTACGCTGCACCAGCATCCCATGGATAAGCGCTGTCAGAATCAGCCACGGCACCAGCGAGGAGTTCTCGACCGGATCCCAGCCCCAGTAGCCTCCCCAACCGAGCGTTTCGTAGGCCCAATAGCCGCCGAGCAGCAGGGCCAAGCCCAAAAACGCCCATCCTGAGAGCGTCCATGGTAGAGCGCGCTGAACCCACGTATCGTAGTCACGCCGCCACAGAGCCGCTAGCGCAAACGCGAAGGGAATCATGGCCAACGCATAGCCGACAAACAGGATCGGCGGATGAATAATCATCCAGAAATTGTGCAGCAGCGGGTTGAGGCCGCGTCCATCGCTGGGATTGAGGGCTACCCCGGTCGAAGGATCGACGAGGGGCTGGAACGGGTTGAGCACCAGCACAAAACCGATAATCGCCGCTTGAATAACCATCACCACCAGCAGCACATACGGCTCAAAGTGCTTCGTGCGGCGCACCAACAACACGCTTACGATCGCCCCCCATAGCAGCCAGATCATAAAACTGCCCGGCTGTCCGGCCCAACTGGCGGCAATGGTGAAGAAGAACTCTAGATCACGCGAACTATAGTTGTACACGTAATCGAGATCGAAGCGGCGCGCGATAAACACCGTTATCAGCAACGTCCATGACATCAGGACGCCGGCCAGTGCGGCGTACACGCCAAACCGGGCATAGCTAAGTGCAGATCGCTGCCCGCGCAGCACGAGGCCATAGCCAATCGCAGCCAGCAAGGTCATGCCAAGGCTAGCTATGAGCAAGAACGTACCGAAGAAATACATAGCAACTCTTTCCAGCGGTCGGGGACAACGACCGAGTAACCAGTGGCGATGGCCGGCCAGCGCTTACGGTTTCGGTTGATTCATCTCTTGATATTTCGACGGGCACTTGACGAGGAGATCATCGGCCATAAATGCCTGCTCAGCCGGATCATAGCGGCCAATTGCCACAATGCTAATCGCCTGCTCGAAATTAGCCGGGCGCGGATCGTCAGAGATGACCTTGATCAGCTTACCATGTTCATCTTGGAGCAGAAAGGTAAACCGGCCTTGGGCATCCATCTCGCCGGTGCTACCGAGGAAGCCAGCCAGTTGCACGCTGCGCGTGCTGCGCATCGCCTCATCAACGCTGGTGGTATAGGCGCGGAACCCGTCTTGGAAGCCGAAAAAACCGTACACAACGGCCAACAGAATGATACCAAGCCCGACAATGTGTAGCGGCTTGATATTCAGGCCACGGCGAACTGGAGTGGTTGCGACAGCCATACGATCACCTTTCCCACATTTCTATGCAAGGTCTAGACCAGTGCGGCGCGCGCTGATCCTACGGTTTACCGGCGCTCGACCGGTTCGCCGGAATCATGCACTCGGCTAACGATTGCAGCAGGCGCCGCGGTTTCGTTGCGTTCGCGCTCACGCTCTAATTCACGGCGCAACGCGCGCGCAGCGGCGTCGATCCGCCACAAGTAAATAAAGATTGCAATCCAGACCGACAATACTGCGGCAGTTGCAACTAAAATTGCTGCATTATCCATAGTTATGCCCTCCCGCGTTGCGCTACTGCCCACTGCACATTCAACACCAGTGAACGAACTTGCAACATCCAGAAGAAGAGTGCGGTAAAGCCAAGGTTGGCGGCAAGGAAAGTGTACAGCGTCCGCCGATTTTCCAAGAGTTGGGTGCCCGGCGCTTCCATATTGAGCCGCACTGCGCCAGTAGCAGCATCGTATTCCTCAAGGCCCAATTGGAACCGCGAACCGGGGAATTCAGGCCGCGCCGCCATCCCGCCATCTACGAGGTCGAAGCTCGGATACAGGATGGCTTCTTGCTGCAAGCCCGGCGTGCTGACCTTCACTTCGGCGACAATCAGATTACCTTGCCGTTCGAGGCCGAGCAATTGCACCTTTTGGTCGCCAATCAGCCCGACTTTACCCACCTCAAGCACCACGCCATCGCAGTTGCTGCCTTGGATGAACGCACAATTAGGATGCAGCGTGCTATCAGCGATGCGTGGCGCGACGAAGAAAAGGAACGGCATGGTAACAAAGGCGAAGAGTGAGTAGACGGCGCTCAGTTGCCGCCGCCGGTCAACATCATCGATCGCAGCGCGCAGCGCAAACAGAGCGGCGTAGATCAACAAGAGCACGAAGATCGAGGTCTGGCGCGGATCCCAATTCCAGAAGATGCCCCATGCCACTTGCGAGAAGATCATGCCGGTAACGGTAGCAAGAATCGTAAAGAGCAGACCGGCTTCGGCAGCCGCCACCGCAAGATGATCATCTTGCGCGCGTCGCCGCCAGAGGTACAATCCGCTAAAGATTGCCGAGATCGTAAAGGCAATGACACTGACCCACGCTGTCGGTACATGCACGATCACAATTCGCCCGGCTTCGCCCAGCCCTTCATACTGCGGCACAATCAGAAAGGTAGCAATGATCACGCCGGCCATCCATATGCCGATGCCGATCTTTGCCGCTTGCGCAAGCCGTTGCATCATGACAACCTACCTTCTAGCCCATAGGGTTGCAAACGATCCATCTTTGACGCATCATACAACGTTGTTGCTTTAAAAGCAAGGAATGTTCACGCTAGATTATTTGCGGTTCGCCGGCAGTCGATAATGCGTCGCTTCATCAGGCCTCAGTAGATCACAATATAGAGTAAGCCTTAACTATTGTATCATGATTGGTGCGCACCGTGACGGCGCCTGATTCGAATGCGACAAGATCGCAACGCTATGCTGCTCATATCGGTTAGGTGTAGTTACACAATATGACGCTTCTCCATGATGAAATGGTACCAGCGCACCGCTACGCTCATCACCAAGTAAAGGAGTGACAAGCCGGTCACCGCACGGCCCATGATCCCCTGTTTCCACAGCCAATCCAGCGCCAGCGCCATGCAGATTGCGGCGAGCGGTAGCATAAAGAAGACATGCTTGAGAATCATGTCGGCGATTGTCCAGTTGACCAGCGAATAGAGGATCAAGATTGCCCACCAACTGATCAGCAGGCTATGTGCCCGCCGCGCTGTGAACCAAGCCAGCACGGCACCGCCTAAAATCAGCCCGATTCCAACCCATGTGAGATGGTTGAGCATAAACGCACCATCAATCGCTGGGGTAGGCAGGGGTAGCGCCTCAGCCCGGCTTGCCCGTCGCGCCAAAGCTGATGCGATGACCGGCACCGTCTCGGCTACGACTACCGGCACATACCAGATATGGTAGATCAGGAACGCTGCCGCTTCCGCAATGACCAGCCCGATCAGGGTTAGCCTGCCGCGCTGCGTTGTGTGGCTCTCACGCCGGATCAGCTCGATGAGGGCGTAGATGCCCATCATGGTAAACGCCATAATGCCAACGACGGTATAGGTCAGGATCGCAAGTGCCGCTGCCGCCGCTACCCCCCACAGCGCGCGCCGATCGGTGGGATGATCGTAATAAGCCAGTACCACCGCGATCAGGACTAATGCACCCCATAATCCTAGTTGGGTTGGCCAATTGCCCCACGAAATTAAGAAGTAGGGCATCAAGAGCAGATGGTAACAACCCGCCGCGACTACGGCGATGACCGGTCTCCCAAACAGGCGAAGGGCGATATAAGCGATCAGCAGGCTACGCGATACATCAAGGGCCGTATTGAGCACGTTCGAGGCTAATCCGAGATCAATCCCTACCAGACCAAAGGGGGCAGTGATGAGGTACCACAATGGCGAATAGGGAAAATGACCACCCTCGAAGCCGACCGTATCGCCGAGCAGGGTTACCCGGCTCGGCACGACCAATTCAATAAACCGGCCATCGAGCACCATCTGGGTACGCGGCACGTGCCAACGTTCGTCGTAGACAATGGTTTGCGGGTAGATCACGCCACCGATCTTGATTAACGCTGCCAGCAGCACGATCCGCCAGATCCACGTTTCGTAGGGTGGCGGCAAGGTTTCGCCGCCGCGGGCAAAGGCGAAGCGGGTAAAGGCGCGTAGTGGCCCTAAAGCAAGGTGTAACCCGGCCAGCAATCCCCAGAGCACAGGGGTAAAGATAGCCCACCAGATGCGGTAAACGGCCAGCAAGCCGCCGAGTGTGATGAGCACAGTTGAGACGAGCGCCGCTGCTGGCAATGGGGCGACTGCTACTCGGCGCGCCAGCCAGTAACCTAGCACCCCGATCAGGGTGAAATGAACTGCTTGCCAAAAGGGCCAACCGTATTCCAACTGATACGCCTCGATCCAGTCGATAGCCACTCCTAGTTGACGCGGATCGGTTGCGGTTGAAAAGGTTGAACTCGTAAGCTGAAGCCTAAGATTGTCGTCACCCGGTGGCACGAGCAGATAATAACGTGCCGTATCGCTCCGTAAAATCACTTGCACCGGTTGTAATGTCTCGGTTGCAATCACCAATTCAGCCGGTGGTGCGCCATCTGGTCGATAACCGTTGGCCCGTAAGACGACCGTTGTCCAGTTTGACCCAATACCGGGAAACGAGACGCTGGCCTTTGTTTTGGTGAAGGAGTACGAAAATTGCCGGTTACGTTCTAACCCATAAAAGCCATCTATATAGGGTTGGGCGTAGGTTGTGCCAATATCGAGCCGCCCCGCTGGCGGAAGCAAGCTGGCGAGACCAGCGCAGACGATGCCGAGTATTGCTAGGCCGAGCGCGACGAACCGATCAGGACGCAGTTTGGCTGGTTGGGTACCCATACATTCTCCCTGCACGATAACATAAATCCAATAGACTCACCCTATTTTCAACGGCTTGCTGTGCTATACTACCAAAGCAGGTCAATCTTGTGATCTGCCCATCTGCCTTGCGGCGGACACGCACGAGGGATAGCAATGAGACTAGAGCGATTTACTGAAAAGGCGCAAAGTGCCTTCCATATTGCCCAAGAGATTATGCAGGATCACCAGCATTCGCAGCTTGATGTTGAGCATCTCTTTTTGGCGATGCTCCGTCAGCGCGATGGTCTGGCGACGCGGGCGCTAGTGCGCTTGAATGTTGATCCGCAAGAGGTGGAACGGCGCATCGAGCGCGAGCTGGAAAAGCTCCCTAAGATGTTGAATTCGCACGGTATTGGTGGTCAAGTCTTCATTACGCCGCGCACGCAGCGGTTGGTTAAGCGCGCTGAAGAAGAGGCTAACCGGTTGGGCGATCAGTATGTCGGCCTTGATCATTTGCTCATCGGGTTGGCGAGCGAGCGTGATGGCCCATCAGCGCGGATCTTGCAGAGCTATCATATCGATCAGGAGCGGATCTATCAAGTGTTAATGGAGATTCGTGGCAGCCAACGCAGCGATGACCCGTCGGCTGAGAGCCGCTATGAAATTCTGACCAAGTATAGCACCGATCTGACCGAGCTGGCTCGTGAAGACAAGCTCGATCCGGTGATTGGTCGCGAAGCTGAAATTACTCGCGTCATTCGCATTCTTTCCCGCCGTACCAAGAACAACCCGGTGTTGGTTGGTGAAACCGGCGTCGGCAAGACGGCGATTGTCGAGGGATTGGCCCAACGCATTGCTCGTGGCGACGTGCCGCCGACATTGATCGATCGCAAGTTGCTGGCGCTTGATCTGGCCGGCATGGTGGCCGGATCGAAGTTCCGCGGCGAGTTTGAAGAGCGGCTGAAAGCGGTGATGGACGAGGTGCGCAATGCGAAGGGGCGGATTATCCTCTTCATTGATGAACTGCACACAGTTGTTGGCGCTGGCGCCGCGACCGGCAGCATTGATGCCTCGAATATGCTCAAGCCGGCCCTCTCGCGCGGCGAGATTCAGGTGATCGGGGCCACGACGATCGACGAGTATCGCAAACACATTGAGAAGGATGCGGCGCTTGAACGGCGCTTCTCGCCGGTGTTTGTCGAAGAGCCTGATCCGGAGACGACGGTTGAGATGCTGCGCGGCCTGCGCAAGCGCTACGAAGAGCACCATCAACTGACGATCAGCGATGAGGCGTTGCGGGCGGCGGTGCAGCTTTCGAGCCGCTATATCAACGACCGGTTTTTGCCCGATAAGGCGATTGACCTGATTGACGAAGCCAGCGCCAAGCTGCGGATTGACATCTTCTCAATGCCGCCTGAGCTGAAAGCGAAGGAAGAGGAGCTAAAGCGGCTGCAAACCGAAGAGGAAGAAGCCGGCGCGCGTCGCGACTACGAACGGGCGGCGATGCTGCGCGCGCGCTATTTGGCTCTGCAAACGGAATTTGAGACCGAGCGCAGTGAGTGGCTGGCGCGCAACAATCTCGATGAAGTGGTAGATGATGAAGATGTTGCGCAGATTGTCGCCAGTTGGACAGGGGTGCCGGTCAGCCGCATGCTCGAAACCGAGCGCGAGAAGCTGATCCACATGGAAGAACGGCTGCACGAGCGGGTAATCGGCCAGCACGAGGCGATTGTCGCCTTGAGCGACGCTATTCGCCGCGCCCGTTCTGGCCTGCGCGATCCGCGCCGCCCGATCGGCTCATTTCTGTTTGTTGGCCCGACCGGCGTCGGCAAAACCGAGCTGGCCCGCGCCTTGGCCGAGTTCATGTTTGATAGCGAAGAGGCGATGACGCGGGTCGATATGAGTGAGTACCAAGAGAAGCACACCGTCAGCCGCTTGATCGGCGCGCCGCCCGGTTATGTCGGCTATGACGAAGGCGGCCAATTGACCGAAAGTATTCGTCGCCGCCCGTATCAGGTGGTGCTCTTCGACGAAATCGAGAAGGCGCACCGCGATGTTTTCAATGCTTTGCTGCAAGTGCTCGACGATGGCCGGCTGACCGATGGCCAAGGCCGCACGGTTGATTTTCGCAATACGATCATTATCATGACGAGTAACGCCGGCACCGAGCATCTGCAAGGCGGCGGGATCGGCTTTAACGTGGGCGGTAAAGCGCACAAAGCGTTCGATCTGCGCGAGGCGCGCAAGAAGGTTGATGAGGCGCTCAAGCAGACCTTCCGACCCGAATTCCTCAACCGGATCGACGAGATTATTCTCTTCCATCCGCTCTCGATGGAAGATTTGACCAAGATCGTTGAATTGCAGATCGGCGAATTGGTTAACCGGCTACGCGAGCAGAATATTGGCTTAACATTAACTCAAGCGGCCAAGGAATATCTGGTCAACGAGGGCTACAACCCAGTCTTTGGCGCGCGCCCGTTGCGCCGTACTATCCAACGCCTGCTCGAGACGCCGATTTCGCGCGAGTTGCTGCGTGGCACGTTTGTCGCCGGTGATCAGATCGAGGTGGATGTTGAGCACGGCCAGCTCGTCTTTCATCGCGGCAGCATCCTAACGATGGCAGAGCGCCGCCCTGCCGAACCGCTTGATGCCTGAACTGTAATCTACGATGCCGGGTTTGTCATCTTATCCGGCCCGGCATCGTGGTATGATCGAATATCAAGGATGACAGGCGTCTTGTGTTGTTGATCAGGAGTGGTTGTGACCGCATCCGATGTTGCTACTCAGTTGATTGCCTCCCAGCGCCGGGCTGCCCGTCTGCGCAATGCCTTAATGACGGTAGGCGCCTTTTTTGCTGCTGCTCGCCAATCTGACCCGTTGCCGATGTTGCGCGATCTATGCAGCGAGTGGTTGCTGGCCGACAAAGTTGAGATTATTGTTCCGGCTGGCACCGGCAGTTTGCACACACACGCGCCGACCATGTTGGTTGGGCCGATTATGATTGGCCGGCGGGTGGTAGGGCGGATTGAAGTTACTCGATCGACGCCGCCATTTGATAGCGATGACCGTGAATTGGTGACGGCATTGGGCCAGATTGTCGGTATTGTGCTAGAGCAATCGTCGTTGCAAGGCCAGCTTGACCAGTATCTCAATCAAGCCCGCGCCCATGCCGATACCCTCGATCAGTTGCTACAGTTTGGCCGGATGGTGACCGGCGCCACGGCCGATCCGCTCCATTTGGGTTTGCAATTGGCGACACAGGTGCCGGCGATGGTAGGCGGCGAACGGGCATCGTTGCTGTTGCTCCCGCTCGATAACAGCGCCGCGCCGATGTTGTTGTTGAGCAATGGCCACGTTGCCACGCCTGAGCGTGCGCGCGAGGTGCGCGAGCACGGTTTTGCCGGTTTGGTGCTACGCGAAGGGCAGCCGTTGATTATTGATGAAACTGATGCCGACCAGCGTTGGCTCTCGTTGCGAATGCGTGAGTATGATGCGCCGACGCGGTGCGCGATGGCAGCGCCGTTGCGATGGGGGCCGCGCTTGCTCGGCGCATTAACTGTGACCACGACCCAGAGTCGTCGGTTCGATAGTTCCCATCTCAATTTGTTAGAATTGGTGGCTTGCCATATCGCGCTGGCGATTTATGCGGCTGATCTCGAGACGCGCCGCAAGCAGAGCGCCAAACTCCTCAACGAGATTGAAGCGCAGATGAGCGTTGCGTTGGTCGCAGCCCGCGCTGGTAATATGCAGGCCCTTGACCAGCTCGAAATCCAACTTGCTCGCTTGCGTGAGATGCAGCAAATCCTCGCTCTGAGTATGGCTATGCCGCTGGAGTAGGGGGAAAGCACTACTCTGCCCCTACTCCGATGCCAGTAGCGTTTATTCGTCAGGATTCCCGTATTCGTTGATGTCCGCTGGGTTAGGATCAATAAAGCTGAGATTGGGCGGCGTTACGGGGTTGTTATCAAGGCCGATTTGCGGCACCGGTTGCGGATTGGCGATCGTGTCAGTGGTTTGGGTTAGAGTAAACGTGGCAATGACCAATTGCTGGCTGACCGCTCCCTGCGCCGTCAATTGGTAGAATCCGACCGGTAGCCGCTCATCGAGGAACAGTTCTACCAGAAACTGGCCGGCCACCGGATCGGCAAAGGTTGAGGGGAAACCGCGCACTGAGCTATCGGGCAGCGTCAGCCATAGATCAACCCGCTCGCCGGGGAAGAAGAGATCGCCGTTGGCGTAGAAGATCGAACGTTGTGGCGCTTCGGCACCAAATGGTACCACGACCGAAAGCCGGGCTGGGCCGCGTTGGGTGACAGGCCGCGACTTCAGCTCGAAGTGGGCAAAGACACGAAAGCCGCTGGTGTTGCCGAGCGCGGTTACCGTGTAGCGTCCCACCGGATTCTTCCCTTCAAACTGGAACGAGGTTGATACTGCTCCACTTGGCGTCGCTTGCACGACCTGCTGGCCGGGGGGGAAGTTAATGACCGTGCCATCGGGGGCGGTGAGCCAGAACGAGACCAACTCGCCACCCAAGAAATTGCGCCCGTCTACCTCGAGAATTTGCCATTGCAGCAGGACATTTGTATCTTGCCCGTTCAAGGTTGCCCGCAGCGTGGCGTTGCCGGTCGGGCCGGGGCGCCCGCCGGGAATAACGACGAAGAAGGCTGAGGCTGTGTGAGCGCCACCCACACCCAGCCCCCGCCCGGTGAGGCGATAACAACCGTAGGGCCATGTGCCCGGAATGGTAATGTTGAGCGAGAGTTGGCCGGCGTTGTTGGTAAAGCGGGCAAATTGCACGTTAGTGGGCATATCGATCACACCGTCGAGGAATTGAGCGGCACTGACCGTAAAAATGCGCCCATCAGGGAAGGTGATATCAACCTCAGTGGGTTCCGGCCCAAACGGCGGTTCGAGCACGCGGTAGTAGTCGAACCGCGCGAGCAAGGTCTGGGTTTGGAAGATAGCCGGCGCCGGAGCGCCGGTTGCGGCGCATTGGGCTTGCCCTTGCGGTGTAAAGATTTCGACGCTGGCGCGTGATGCAGCAGCGCCGTAGGTGAAACAGGCAAGTACAAGGGCGAGGGCCGTGCCGAAACCGATAGCGAACAGTGAACGCAACGAAAGGCGTCTCATAGTTTCCCCCCCTGTCTTGTTTTGAACCTGAGACACACCTGATAGGACAATGAAACTGTACGCCTGATTGCGTTCAACGAACAATCTGCATAGATTACACGATTGTTACAGAGGATGTATCGTTGGAAAGCGCTTGACCAATGCAGGTAGGAAAATGGGTGTGGAGGAAAGACGATTGTGGTGTGAGAGGTGTTAATAATAGCGAACGACAGCTATACAGCGGGGCGATCGATGCCATCGCCCCGTCGCCATTATCACTCTTGTTCAGAGCGTTGTAATTCTTCGACCCGCTGCAACTGCACGTACAGCGGCGGCACGCCGAACAGCGCCCGTTCCCAATCGGTCACCTGTGGATTGACTTCACCCAGCGACCAACGCCCGCCCATGCGGATGATCTGGGTGCCGAAGTGTTGTGGCCGGCCCAATTCGATCAACAACCGATCCCATGCCATCGCGCGCAACGTCCATGCGCGTTCGTCACCTAATTCGGTGGCGCGACGGGCAAACCGGTGGGCATGGTGAAAATCGGCCACCGATTCGCCGCAGATCATCACTAAACCGGCGAGGAAGCAGGCGCGATCGTCGGTGATGAAACCTTGCGCTTCGAGTTCGAGCACGCGATCGCAACGCCGGCGGCGCTCGGCTGAGGTGGCACCTTTCGATTGGCTGTCAATGGCTTCGCTCGCCAGCCGGCTCAGTTCGGTCAGCGGATCTTCCGGGGTTAGCTCGTCATCCGGATCCATTTAATACACTCCTTCCGGTTTATTCAATCGTTGGGCAGCGCGGAAGTTGTGGTGGCATGCGTATCATGATCAGTGTACCACATTCTCTTGTTTGCGCACTGCCGGCAGAGCGCGACCCACTGCATGCGCTGATCGGGGAAGCGGGGCCGGCGGTACACCTCAATCTGTTGCCGGTTACCGCAGCGCGCGCAGCGTCCGCCAGCCCGCCAATACGCTGCCCAGATCAGCGGCAGAGGCAGGTGATCGAGCAAGAGATGGAAAGCGACGCCAATGGCGAATGGACGGAACCATGGGTAACGCTGCGCCAGCCTCCACAGCGGCGGCAAGACGAAGAGCGGCTGGTGCAGCCACGAGCGCAGCGAGCCATAGCGGGGCCGGTTGTCATGGGGACGAATGAACTGGTTGCGATAGCGGTTGTACAGCAGCGCACCGCTGATGCTCCAATCACCGGTGCGGCAGACGTATAGGGCGAGGTGATCGAGATCGATCAGCACACCGCCGGCGATCAAGAGCGCAGCGGCGACCGGTTGGCGCGCGTACAAGCTGGCAGCCAGCACGCTTGAATAAAGGAGATGTTCACGGAGATTCATGCGGGTTCCAACTGCTCGAGTGACTCTATCACCGGCTGGAAGGTATAGCGATGGATGGGTGATGGGCCATAGTGCGCCAAAGCGCGGCGATGCGTGGCAGTGCCGTACCCTTTATGCACGGCAAAGCCATAGGCCGGGTAACAGCGATCAGCAGTGCGCATCAACTGGTCGCGGGTGACTTTGGCGATGATCGAGGCGGCGGCAATCGAGAGCGAACGGGCATCGCCGCGCACCAACGATTCTTGGGGCAGGCGAAGGCCGGGGAGATGTTCGGCGTCGATCAACAGCGCATCAACTGGGCAGGGCAACGCGAGCAGCGCCTGAGTCATCGCAAGGCGGGTAGCGGGCAGAATGCCGTAAGCGTCGATGAGGAAGGCCGGCACGATACCGATGCCGATGCCTTGGGCGTAGGTTTGGACGGTGGCAAACGCGCGTTCGCGGGCTATGGCGCTCAGTTGTTTCGAGTCGTTGACTGCTGCCAAGAGGTGCGGCTGTTCGTAAACGATTGGCGCTAATACCACTGCGGCGGCCACCACCGGCCCAGCCCAACAGCCACGTCCGGCCTCGTCAATCCCGGCCAGCGCCGAATAGCCGCGTGCGCGCAGGGTCTGTTCAATGCTCAGATCCGGACTCATGCGGCCTCCCGGTCATCACAAGGACACTGCTATGACCGACTCTCACGCGCTGCACGCGCATGCGAAAATCGCCAAATGAGATGCTCTCTGGCAGATCGGGCGGGTTGCGTCCCAGCCAGATCAGGCGATAGATTGCATCGATCAATTGCCCATAGCTCCCTTCCAGCCGCCCGCCATCAACAATAACCAATTGGCCGTCCGGCGCCAGTACCCGCCGTATTTCAGCATGGGTGACCGGATCAAGAATATATTCGGCGGGGAAGGTGGCGCAGACCGTATCAAAACTGGTATCGGCAAACGGCAGGCGGCGGGCATCGGCGCGCACGAGCCGGTTGGTAAAACGCGCAGCGCGACGCAGCATGGCGGGTGAGGCGTCGAGACCGGCGACGGCGGGCCGTTCTGCCAAGGCCCGTTGGAGATAACCGGGGCCACAGCCGAGTTCCAGCACGCGCCCGCGCAGCGCAGGCAACGCGGCCAGCACCCAACGCTGCCAGTAGCCGCCCGAAACGAGCCATGCGATCAGATCGTAACTCCATGCAAATTCGTGGTAGAGTCGCTGGAAGAGCCAGCGGATGAGGCGCTGGTAAAATGAGATCATAGGATGCGTACTCGAGCGGCGCAAAGTTTAAGCAGGCGGCAAATCCACTGCCGCACTCCACAAGCGGCTGCTATCGTTATACCATAATCTCAGTTCCGCACGGCGGTGCATGTCAAGCTATGCCGCCCCTTCCGCCCGCCGGTGGTATAATTGCGCGTGAGAGGGTTCGCACATCGCGTTGGAAAGGACGAACTATGATCGGCGAGAGCGCCGCAGACCTAATTCAGGCCGATCACAACTATCTGTTGCAGAGTTATGTGCGCGCCGATTTCGTTATCGAACGCGGCGAGGGTGTTTATCTCTACGACAGCGAGGGCCAGCGTTATCTCGATTTTGTGGCCGGTATTGCCGTCAATGCGCTAGGGTACGGCGATCGCGATGTGCTCAACGCGATCAACGAGCAGGCGGCGCGTTTGATCCACGTTTCTAACCTCTACCATACTCGCCCGGCGGTCGAATTAGCTGCGCTGCTGGTGCAGAGCAGTCCGGCGTTCAACAAGGCATTCTTCTGCAACAGTGGCGCCGAGGCGATTGAGGGGGCGATAAAGTTTGCCCGCCGCTATGCGCGCGCCCATTTTGGTGAAGGCAAAACGACGATTGTCGCGTTTGACGGCAGCTTCCACGGGCGCACCATGGGAGCGGTGGCGATTACGGCCCGCGAGAAGTACCGCGAGCCATTCATGCCGGTGATGCCGGGAGTGCGCTTCGCCCGCTATAACGATCGCGCGTCGTTGGCTTCGACGATGGGGCACGATGTCTGCGCAGTCGTGCTCGAGCCGGTGCAAGGCGAAGGAGGCCTGCGCGCCGCCGAGGCTGACTTTGTGCGCGGCGCGCGCGAGCTGTGCCGGCAGTATGGTGCCTTGCTTATCTTCGATGAGATTCAGTGCGGGATGGGTCGCACCGGCACGGTTTGGGCCCACGAACAGCTTGGCGTGCAACCGGACATCATGACGGTGGCCAAACCGCTGGCCGGCGGCCTGCCGATCGGTGCGATCCTGATGGGTCAACACGTGGCCGATGCGATTCAGCCCGGCGACCATGGCACAACCTTCGGCGGCAATCCGTTGGCGACCGCAGTGGGTGCGACGGTCTTCCGCAAGATTAGCGATCCGGCTTTTCTTGCCCACGTACAGCAGGTCAGCAATTATCTCGATGAGGCGTTACAGGATTTGGCCGCCGAGCACCCCGATATGGTGCTTGAATTGCGCGGGCGGGGGTTGATGCGCGGCGTGCGGATTGCCGGATCGGCGGGCGCGGTGCGCGAAGCGGCCCATCGCTATGGGTTGTTGGTGGCGACAGCAGGGGAAGACGTGATCCGGCTCTTGCCGCCGTTAATTATCGAACCGCAGCACGTTGATGAAGCGATTGCCGGTCTGCGCGCAGCGTTGCGGGTGTGAGCGCGCGGCTGAACGTAGCGAGGCGGAACGGCGGGGGATAGAAAGCCGGTGGCATTGGTGCAGCGAGAATAGACCGGCGTGAGCTGTGCAATCCAACAGGGAGAATAACAATGCCTGTGCTTGCCTTAATCGGCGCTCAGTGGGGTGATGAGGGCAAAGGTCATCTGGTTGATCTATTAGCCGCTCGCGCCCGGTTGGTGATTCGCTACGGCGGCGGCAATAACGCCGGCCATACCGTGGTCAACCATCTGGGCACGTTTAAATTACATTTGGTTCCCTCTGGCATCTTCGATCCGGGGATTGTGAATGTGATTGGCCCCGGCGTGGTGATTAATCCTGAGGTGCTGATTAAAGAGATTGAAGAACTCGAGGCGCGGGGCGTTTCGACCGCCAAGCTATTCGTCAGCGATCGCGCTCACGTGATTATGCCTTATCACATTCAGCTCGATCAGTTGCAGGAAGAGGCGCGGGGCGAGGGGCGGATCGGCACCACCGGGCGCGGGATTGGGCCGGCTTATGCCGATAAGATGAGCCGTTCCGGCATCAGGATGGGCGATTTGTTGCACGAAGAGACGTTGCTCAACCGGTTGCGTACCGTGCTTGAAGAGAAGAACCGGATCTTGACCAAGCTCTACAATGCCCGCCCGCTCTCGCTACACGATACCTACTTGACCTATCTCGAGTATGGCCGGCGCTTAGTAGACCATATTACCGATGTGCATCCCATCATTCACCGGGCGCTTGACAAAGATTTGCCGGTGTTGTTGGAAGGGGCACAAGGCGCATTACTCGATATTGATCACGGCACCTACCCCTTCGTGACCTCCTCGCCTCCCGGTGCTGCCGGCGCGTGCCAAGGCAGCGGCATTGGCCCTACTCGGATCAATTCGGTGCTTGGAGTGGTGAAGGCCTATACTACGCGCGTCGGTGAAGGGCCGTTCCCGACCGAAGTTGATGGGCCGGTGGCCGATGCGCTGCGCCAAATTGGCACGCCGTGGGCCGAGGTTGGCACGACCACTGGCCGGTTGCGCCGGGTGGGTTGGTTTGACGCGGTCATGGCCCGTTATGCGGCGCAAGTGAACGGGATTGACACCTTGGCGATTACGAAACTTGATGTGCTGGATGGGATCGAGACGCTAAAAGTATGTACTGGCTATAAACTGAATGACGCGGTGCTCGAGTATCCGCCGACCACAACCGCCATTTTGGCGCAGGTCGAGCCGGTGTATGAAGAGCTGCCGGGTTGGATGGAATCAACGCGCCACGTGCGCCGGTTTGCCGATTTGCCCGATGCAGCGCAGACCTATGTGGCCCGCATCTGCCAATTGGTTGGCGCGCGGCTGGGGATTGTGTCGGTCGGCCCCGAACGTGATCAGACGATCATGGTGGCGGATGTGTTTTGATGAGGGGCGATTCCTCGCCCAATGCGAGGCAGAGGGAGTGTGGCAGGTTGCCTGCCGCATTCGTTCTTGGCTGTTGCAATGCGGCGCGTGTAAAACCCGTATCGCGCAGCGCCCCGTTTATGGCGACAAGTAGCCGCCAAGGGCCACGTAGATCAACACCCCAAGACAGAGGTATGCGCCGTAGGGCAGGTATTCCGGCGTCGTGCGACCAAGCCGGCGGGCAATCAGGATGCCGGCGGCGACCAAGCCGGCCATAAAGATGCCGTAGATGAGGGCTGGGCCGAGGTGGCGCAAACCGAGCGCTGCACCAATAAAGATAGCGAGATAGACATCGCCTAACCCAAACGGGGCCGATTTGCTAGGGAACAGCACCAGCGCCAGCAAGTAGAGAAACAGGAACCCTACCCCGCCGATCAACCCGCCCAAGAGCAATTCGCGCCAGCCGGCTCCTACTAATGACCCCCAGATAAAGGCGATCAGCGCCCCTCCCAGAATGACAACGGTGTAGATCCAGCGGTAGAGCCAATCAACCACGCCGGTGACGATCAAGACCGCGCCGACAAAGGCCAGATACGGGAAGAGCGGGCCAAATCCGTAGAGGTCGTACAACCGCCACAACCAGATGGCGCTGCCGATTTCGACCAACGGGTAGATGATCGGCAGTGGGCGACCATCGGCGGCCTTACCGCGTTGTAAGACCCACCCCAGCACTGGCAGCAACTGCCACCATTGCAGCGGTTGGCCGGTGCGAATGCAGCGCGGCCAGCCGAGCAGGCGTTGCTCGCGGGGCAGGCGGATAATCAGCACATTCAGCAAACTTCCCAGCACTAGACCAATACCGATGACGAGCAGACTGATCATGGCCCGTGCTCCACCCCAAACGCGGCTTGCCACATGATCTTGCGCGGTGCTGGGCGGCCCGTCCAGCGTTCAAAGGCGAGGGCTCCCTGTTCAACCAACATCCCGCGGCCATCGCGCACCCGCGCGCCGCGCGCGGCGGCAGCGCGCAAAAGGGTTGTCTCGCGGTAGACCATATCGTAGACCAGACAATGCGGGCCAACCGGCGGATCAGGCAGCGGGGTTTCGTCATCGTGCCAACCCAAGGAGGTGGCGTTGATCAGCAGTGTACAGGCGGCGATAGCCTCGGCGACGACCGGATCGGCCAGCGCCAACGCCCGCGCGCGCAGCGCCGGTTGGTTAGCGGCGGCAGCGGCGGCGAGATCAACCGCGCGCATCAAGCTGCGGTTGATGATCGTGAGACCAGCGACGCCAGCATCGGCTAGCGCGAAAGCGGCGGCGCGCGCCGCCCCCGACGCGCCAAGAATAACTACCTCTTGACCGGTGGGCGACCATTCAGCGGTGGCCAGATCGGCCAACAATCCCGGCGCATCGGTATTGGTTCCTAGCAGCCGGCCATCGGATTGGCGCACGATGGTATTGACGGCGCCGATGCGGGCCGCCAGCGGATCAAGCTCATCGAGTAGCGGCATTACCGCCTGCTTGTGCGGCAAGGTGACATTTGCCCCAAGGAACTGTGCTTGGCGCAGCTCGGCGATACGGGCTGGCAAGTCGGCGGCAGTCGTCTGCACGGCGCGGTAGCGGGCAGCTATGCCGAGCGCCGCCAGTGCTGCGTTGTGCATCGCTGGCGAACGGGAATGGGCCACCGGATCACCGATCAAGATAATCTCTGCCGTTAGGGTCGATTCTGTTGGCACGCCAACCACTCCGCTTCGTAGACGCGAAACTCTTCGATGGTCGTCGCGAACTTATGCGAACCGTCGCGTTCGCAACTTGCGACAAAGAACAGATACGGCGATGTCTCATCCGGTTGGGCCGCTGCGGTGAGGGCGGCAAGGCCGGGGGCAGCGATTGGACCCGGCGGCAGGCCCGGCGTGATGCGGGTATTATACGGGCTTTGGATGGCCAAATCGGTCACGGTTAAGTTGCGCTTCCACCATGTGCCTTCAGTGGCGTCATAGCCGATGGCATACTGGACGGTAGCGTCAGCGCCGAGCAAGCCGCCGCCGAACGTTGGGGCATACTGGGGCTTGAGCCGGTTCCAGAAGACAGCGCTGATTTGAGGCATCTCGCTGAGCAACGCCGCTTCACGTTGAATAATCGAAGCCATGGTCACAATCTGATGCACTGTTACCCCCGGCACGCGCACCGAGCGCTCGATGGTGCTGTACTGCTCAACGAAGCGATCGAGCAGCTTGCGCACAATGGTCTCGGCATCAGCCGAAGGGGCGAAGCGATAGGTGTCGGGGAAAAGATAACCTTCGAGCGTTGCGCCCGCCGGCAAGCTATTGAGCAAGAAATAATCGGCGCGGAAGCGGTCGCCATCGCGCGCTACGGCCAAAAATTCGCTCTCGCTGACCAGACCGGCGGCGGCGATGATGCTAGCAATCTCTTCGAGACGGAGACCTTCAGGGATCGTAATCTGAATATCGTTGACGACGCGCCCGCTCTGCAAGACGATCAGAATCTCGCTCATCGTCATTGCCGGGCTTAGCACATAGCGCCCGGCCTGTATCTGTTGATCGAGACCGCGCCAACGCACCAGCGCCCGAAACAAGGCCGGTTGGCGGATCAGGCCAGCCTCGCCGAGCCGGGTGGCGATATCGTTGGCCGTTTCGCCGGGGGCGACCACAAACTCAACCGGAGTGCCGGATGTTGCCGGCGTCGCGCGCAATTCGCTGAGGAAGATGTAACCGGCGCAGGAAACCACCAACGCCAGCAGCGAAAGGCCGAGTAACAGTGCGCGGACATGCCGCATTGCGCTAACCTCCCTTGCGCCGCAGGGGCGCAGTCAACCATGCTAAAGATATAGGGTCATTATAGCGTATGAGCGGTACGGTTGAACGACAAGCAACACCCCGCGCGTAGGGGCACACAAGCGCGTCAGTTTGCTGAAGCTTTTCAATCTCCGGCAACACCCCGCGCGTAGGGGCACACAGCAGTATGCCCTACCCCCGCCGCATGGCGGCCCAACCCATTCGATGGTATGATAAACACTTGTAAGAACAACCTAATATCGGCCGAGCGAACTAAGGATACCTCACGCTGCCTAATTTCAGGCAAACGCAGCATGCAGGAGTGAAGCGCAATGTATCACGCATGGTTTGCCGCCCAAGACGATCCTAACGAGCGGTACCCGCTGACGGAGGTGGTGTATTACAGCCGGTCAGGCGGGTTGTTAGAGGTGCAGCATGATATGGCTGCGCTGGCCCAACGTAGCCCGGAAGAGTGGAAACGACTGTTTGATGAGCGTTGGATGCGAACCACGTGGCCGTATGGCAGTGGCGTGTGGGGGAAGAAAGAGTGGGTTTGTCCGATTGTCTCTGACGACAACGTGGTCAGTATGTTTGAAGGCGGCACCAATCTCTTTTGGGCCGAGCGCTTTGGGCGCGAGATCGGGCTTGAAGATCTCTGGATCAAGATGTGCGGCAATTCACACACCGGCTCGTTCAAAGATCTCGGTATGACCGTGCTGGTCAGCGTGGTCAAGCAAATGATCAGCGAGGGCAAACCGATCCGGGCAATTGCTTGTGCTTCAACGGGTGATACTTCTGCGGCACTAGCAGCGTATGGCGCGGCAGCCGGCATTCCGACAATCGTGTTCTTGCCGAAAGGCAAAGTGAGTATTGCCCAGTTGGTGCAACCGGTTGCACATGGTGCCCTCGTGCTGGCGCTCGATACCGATTTTGATGGCTGTATGCGCATTGTGCGTGAAATTACCGCCAACCCCGATAATGGCATCTACTTGGCCAATTCACTTAATTCTCTGCGGGTCGAGGGCCAAAAGACAGTTGGGATCGAGATTGTGCAGCAGTTTGATTGGGAAGTGCCGGATTGGATTATCATTCCCGGCGGCAACCTCGGCAACACCTTTGCGCTCGGCAAGGGTCTGTTGATGATGTACGAACTCGGTCTGATCAACCGGTTGCCGCGGATAGTGACGGCACAGGCAGCCAACGCCAATCCATTGTACCGGTCATACCTCACCGGGTTTCGCGAGTACGAACCGGTGAAGGCCCAACCTACGGCGGCGAGCGCCATTCAGATTGGCGATCCGGTGAGTATTAATCGCGCGATTAGCATTCTGCGCCGCTTTAATGGGATTGTCGAGCAGGCAACCGAGCAAGAATTGGCCGACGCTGCTGCGCGGGCTGATCGCACCGGTGCGTATGCCTGCCCGCATACTGGCGTGGCCCTTGCTGCGTTGATCAAACTCGTACAGCGCGGTGAAATCGAACGGGGGGATCGTGTCGTAGTGATTTCTACGGCGCACGGGTTGAAGTTTAGTCGCTTTAAAGTCGAGTATCATGAAGGGACATTGCGCGATGTGGTCGGCCAATATACCAACCCGCCCATCGAATTGCCGCCCGACGTTGATGCTGTGCGCCGTGCCATTGCGCAGCGGTTTGGTGATTAGTACCAACTAGTACGTAGAAGATTCTTGCAAACTACGGAGGGCCTGTGCGAGTCGACCAACGAAGTTTAGCCCTCGTCCTTATGGGCGGTATGGCGGGCTACACGCTAGTACGCGGGTTGCTGAACATCGTGTTTGGTGATCCATTAACAACGATTATTCTCACCCTCATCGTTTCGGCAATCTTCTGGATAGCTACATGGCTTTACTGGCGCGGTTGGGAAGGGGCACGGATGTTTGCCACAAGCGGTGTGGCACTGGTGGTAGCCTTTGGCCTGCCACTAGAGGGGCAGACAATCGTGCTCTTCACGCCGTTAGCGTTTGCCATTGCGATTACGAATACGCAGTGGGTGGCCGGGATTGGGTTGGCGATGATTGCCATCTTGCTCGGTCGCGATGTATTGGCCGATGGTCGATTTGATAGCGTCTACGCGGATGTTGGCGTATTAGCAAGCTATATTGTGCAGGTAGTTGCCTTTGCGGCTGCTCGGCTTGCGCTCGATACGGCTCGGATTGAGGCTGAACGGAATGCGGCCCAAGCTGAAGCGGCACGGGCTGAAATTGCCGAGCGTGCAGCAGCGATCGAGCAGCAGCGTCACGAGTTAGCCGAGCAGAATCAGCGTCAGCAAGAGCTGCTCGAACTGGTGAGCCAGCTTGAGACACCGGCAGTGCGGATTGCCGATGGCGTCTTGCTCGTCCCGCTTGTGGGCGGGATCGATAGCCAACGGGCGGGCAAGATTACCAGACGGTTATTGGAACTCGTTTACGAACGGCGGGTTAATTTGGTTATTCTCGACGTAGCTGGCGTACCATTGATCGACACAGCAGTTGCTAATGCGTTAACTCAAACAGTGCGCTCATTGCGTTTGCTGGGTTGTCGAGTAACGCTGACCGGTATTTCGTCGCAGGTGGCGTTAACCTTGACGCACATTGGGATTGAGTTGCATGAGCTGGAAGTGGCGGCATCGCCGCAAGAGGCGTTGCAGCGTTGGCTAAGCGAGCAGAACACGCTGGCCCGCAATCAGCGTTATGGGTTGAATTGATACGGCCAAGACGAGTGGCTATGGTGAAACGAAGGTTAGCAGCGCCGCTGGAATGTGAGCATCTGCTATGACATTTACCAGTAAGACGCTGCGCAAGGCGATCGTTAATCGGGTATTAGCCGGGCAGCCAACGCCGCCATTATGCCCGCATGCGCGGGAATGTGGCGGGTGCGCGTTTCAGGATCGGGCATACGCCGATCAGGTAGCAGCGAAAGCTGCCGTCTTACGCGAACTGTACGAGAGCGGCGGGATCAGCGTTGATGGGTTTGAGGTTGTTCCCTCGCCGGACCCGTTTGCCTACCGCACCCGGATGGATTACGTCGCCACGAAGGGGCGATTTGGCTTGCGAGCGCGCGGCAAGTTTAATTACATTATCGAACTCACAACGTGCCACCTGATACCGCCGATGGCGTTTGCGGCGGCGCAAGCGGTATGGCGGCGGGCCAGCGAGTTAGGTGTGCCCGATTACGACATCCGTGCCCATACCGGCTTTTTGCGCTATGTGGTGGTGCGGCGCAGCCCAAATGACGAATTGCTGATCGCAGCGGTAACGGCTGGCGGCGGTGATGAAGCAACGATGGCTGCGCTGGCGGAGACGGCACTGGCCCAGCCGGGGGTGGTAGGCTTTCACTGGTTGGTCAACGACACGCTGACCGATCTCTCATTCGGCGAGCCGTACTGGCATTGGGGCGCAGCCGATCTGACGATGCGCATTGGCGAGATGGTCTGTTTCGTCGGCCCCAATACCTTCTTTCAAAACAATGTTTATTTAGCGGATCGGTTAATCAGCGATGCGGTCAGCGCAGCGGCAGTTGAGCCAACAATGCGGACTGCCGATCTGTATGGAGGCGTTGGCGCAATTGGGTTGCATCTGGCCCGGCGCGTTGCCAGCGTCGATGGCGTTGAAGCAGTGGCGGACAGCGTCGCACGTGCGCAGCGCAATGCGATCGCCAATGGTGTTGCCAACTTCAACCCGATCTGCGCCGATACGTTGGAGTACTTGCGCGCGCAGCCGGCGGGAAGTTTGCCGGTAATCGTCGCCGATCCGCCGCGTACCGGTCTAGGGCCGCAGGTTTGCCATGAACTGCTGCGGATCGGGCCGCAGCGGATTGTCTATGTGTCGTGCAACCCGCTCACTCAGCTTGTCGATTTGCAGCTACTACAGACCGCATATCGAGTAACGAGCCTGCGGGGATACGATATGTTTCCCCACACACCGCACGTTGAGACGATTGCCGTGTTAGAACGGTGTGCTGAGTGACAAAAAAGATAACGCCAATAGTGCTACTGCACTACTGGCGTTGCGATCAAGCCACTAACCGGTCACTGAGTAACCGTCAGCGTGCCCTTCATACCAGCTAGATAGTGACCGGGGAAGGTGCAAATGTAGAGATAGGTGCCGGGGGGGGGCGTGCGGAAGGTTACGCTGCCGGTTTGACCAGCATTGAGCATCGGCGTCCATGCTAAGGCGCCGGGCGTATCGGGCGGCGGCACAAAGAGGGCATCAGCGTTTGCCTGCGCAGCGTTGTTCACGGCGGCGGCCACATCATCACCGCCATTGACCAGTACCCAGTTGTGCTGGACGCCAAGGTTGTTTTGGTTGACGAAATTGAGCTTAACGACGGTGTTTGCAGGGGCAGTTAGAGAGGTCTGGACGAATGCCAAAGCATTCGGATCAGCCTGAATCTCGATAGTTTGCGCCGGGGTTTCGTTCACTACGTTAGTGCCACCAGCGGCGTTGGTAGCTTGCGCAGCCGGGGCTTTGGTCGGCTGGGTAGCGGCTGGCGCCGCAGTAGGACGGGGAGTAGCGGTGGGGCGCGGCGTTGCGGTGGGACGGGGACCGGCGGCGACAAAACCGCCCTGATTGACGTTGAAGGCGATCATAATGATTAGCGCAATGAAACCAAGCCCAAACGCCAACCCGATCATCACACTCAGGGGTGGTCCGCCGGCGCTGCCACCCGAGAAGCTTGAGCCGCCATTGCCGCTGCTGCGGCCACTACTACTGCTGCTGCGCGAACGAAAACTACTCGATCCAGAACCTCGCCAACTCATCTGGAACCTCCTCGTCATTCGGCCTGATATCGTGATATTCGGCACAGACCATAGTTTAGCATAAAATGAGAACCTGATGAACATGGGTGTTATACTGAAAGAAAACAACTCTGCATGAAGAGCCACATTGCCGTTTCTACCCATCTCGCGACGATTGCTCCGTTCCTTTTTGTGCTGCTCTGGAGCACCGGATTTATAGGGGCACGTTTTGGGTTACCGCACATCGAACCGTTCACCTTCCTCAGCATCCGCTTTGTCCTCGTATTAATCATTCTGGGCGGCTTGACCGTGATGTTTCAGCAGCCATGGCTCGCGCAAGCTAGCGCCTACGGTCACAGCGCAATCGTTGGGATTCTGCTCCATAGTGGCTATTTGGGCGGGGTCTTTTTTGCGATTGATGGCGGCATGCCGGCGGGTCTCACAGCGCTTATCGTTAGTTTGCAGCCGATTTTGACCGCACTGATCAGCCAGTGGGCGCTCGGCGAGCAGATCGCATGGCGGCAATGGTTCGGGTTAGCGCTTGGGCTGATTGGCGTTGCGGCAGTCGTGAGTGATAAACTGATGGTAGCCGGGCCGCCGCTGGTTACGCCGGTAACGCTGACAGCGGCGACTATCGCCTTGCTGGCCACTACTGCCGGCACCCTTTACCAAAAACGATTTGGCGCCGGATTGCCGCTGCTGAGCGGCACGTGGGCGCAATATCTGGGGGCGTTGCTAGTGACGGCGCCATTAGCGCTGCTGTTTGAGAAACAGGTGATTGATTGGCAACCGGCCCTGATCGGAGCGTTGCTGTGGTTGACGCTAGTTTTATCAATTGGGGCAATTCTCCTCTTGATGCTATTGATA
>NZ_CALFBQ010000030.1 GCF_937951745.1 uncultured Chloroflexus sp. | reverse complement strand
TGCGCAGTGTCCGGCTTGGTCTCTACC
The DNA here is from genome assembly GCF_937951745.1 of uncultured Chloroflexus sp. Taxonomy (GTDB): domain Bacteria; phylum Chloroflexota; class Chloroflexia; order Chloroflexales; family Chloroflexaceae; genus Chloroflexus. The sequence continues at coordinate 101,671 of NZ_CALFBQ010000030.1, read as the reverse complement.
AACAAGCCGAGCGAGTGATTATGGAGGTGGAACGATGAATTTCTTGATTTCTACGATACCAGATATTGCCATTGCGTTTGGCATCGTCTATATTCTCATACCAATAATTTTTGTTATTTTCCGCTTCCTCGGCATTTACACTGTTGTTCAAGAAGGCACCTGCCACGTCTATACCCTGTTCGGCAGCGTGGTCGGCGTCTTGCGCGAGCCGGGGCTGGTGATTTTGCCGTTCCATCTGGGGATTAACGCTTTTCTGATCGGCTTATTTGGCCGGCGGTACGTGATCGATATGCGGCTCGATCAGCGGTACTTGCGGAGTCTGCCGGTTAATTCGGAAGAAGGTGCGCCAATGGGGATTGGCGTTTGGTACGAGATGTCGATCAGCGATCCGGTTGCGTTCTTGTTTAAGAATGCTGATCCGCAAGGCTCGCTGGCGGCGAATGTGAGCAATGCGGTGGTGCGCACGCTCAGCAATATGCCGTTGGCGCAGATGCTGGAAAACCGGCACGCCATGAGCCAAGCGGTGCGGGCCGAGGTGTCGCCGAAAGCGGCAGAGTGGGGCTACCGGCTGGGGTCAGTCTACATTCGCAAAGTTCACTTCCGCGACATCAATATGATCCGGCAGATTGAGGCCAAGGTGGTCAACCGGTTGCGCCAAGTGACGTCGGCGATTTTGCAAGACGGTGCCAATCGAGTTGATATTATTACCAGCACTGCTGAGCGGCAGGCAGCGATTGAGTTTGCGCGTGCAAAAGCTGTGCGTCCGCAAATTCTGGGCCGAGCGTTGGCGAAGATTAGCACTGATCCTGAAGTGCGTGATGCGCTCTTTACTATTCTCGAGCTACAAAATCTGGCCGAGAGCAAGGCACGGGTGATACTCATGCCGGCACAGACCGATAACCGGATCATACCAGCGTTGATGGCTGCGCAAGACGGGCGCTAGTAGGGGTGCTGCGTCGCGGCTAGTGCTAAACGATGACGCGGGGGCGATGCCATACCCCGCGTCATCCTTGTTATGCGAGTAGCGTTGTCGTTCCATTCATCACCCATGCTGCTCACGGGCCTGCTCGGCCTGCATCGCCATTGCCCGCAGTTGTTCAAAGAGCTCGATATTGAGTAGTACCGCCGATGGATACCCTTTCTGCGTGATCACCACCGGTTGCCCACTCACCTTAGCTCGTCGAATGAGCGCCGCAAGGCTGGCCGCAGCCTGCGAGATTGGTACTACACCTCCCTGCAAGTCGATATTAATAGACCGTGCCATGGTTGCACTCCTTTAGATTAGCGCCGGTGATAGTGTAATTGCATTGTATCACGTTGTATACAAGCTGTATAGATCAGATTTATACTGTCTTTGTTCATTATTGTGCATATAAACAGCGGCCATAGTTGTGTTTGTGCTGCCATGATTGCCCGCGATAGCTGGTCAATTTCCGGTTAGACCTCTTGGCATTACGAAATCGTTGCTGCAAATGTAGACACTGCTTTAATACTTTGCCAACGCCATTCTAACAATGTCTTGCTATCGTATAGGCAGGCTCAAATGAGAGCACGACTGATGAAAAGAAATAACACGATGATACAAGGAGGACGGCTATGACGAACCTGACCCGCTGGGATCCCTTCCGCGAGATGACCCAATTGCTCGACGATACCTTCTTCACCGGCTTCACGGGTGTTATGCCGCGCAGCGGCAGCTTGGTGCCGGCGCTCGACCTGAGCGAGACCGCTGATGCGTATCACGTCGAGATGGCGGTGCCCGGTATGACCGCTGATCAACTCAACATCACCTTCGAGAACAATGTGCTGACGATCAGCGGTGAGATTACGCAGAGCAACGATCGCAAGGATCGCCAATATCACGTCACCGAGCGCCGCTATGGCCGCTTCAGCCGCAGCATCCGTCTGCCCAATCAGATCCATCCGGATCGGATTGAGGCTCGGCTTGAGAATGGCGTGCTGATGGTGACCGTGCCGAAGGCCGAAGAGATCAAGCCGCGCAAGATTGCGGTGAACGTCGCTCAATAGTCGTCGCGCCAAGCATCACCGGTTTGGACGTAGGGACATTGCCAAGCAGTGTCCCTACGGTTTTTTTTGCACACACACGGTTCTTCATCGAGTACAATACCTCTATACCCCACTTGTTGGCGGAATCACGGCAAGGACGCCGGCTGAGCGATGCCTTCACCGGCAAGGAGACGGCATGAACGAGATTGATGATGAATTACTGCAACAAGCCCACTATTGGATGCGCTTGACCCGCGCGCTTGATGATCGCGGCACGTTCCTTCACAAACAGAGCAAGATTGTCGGCGGTTACTTTTCGCAGATCGGCCACGAAGCCCTCAGTGTGGCGGCGGCGTTGAGCCTCGGCCCCAAGGATATCATCGCACCGATGCACCGTGATCTGGGCGCATACCTCGTGCGCGGCCTCACCCCGCGCCGGATTTTGGCCCAGTGGCTGGGCCGTGAGACGGGAGTAACCCGCGGGCGCGATGCCAATCTGCACGGGATGGGTGATCTGAGCTTGGGGATTATCGGCTTCATTAGCCATTTGCCCGCCTCGACCGGCGTGATTGCCGGTGTGGCCCACGGTATCAAGCTGAAAGGCGAGCCGCGGGTGGCGATGTGCTTTTTTGGCGATGGCAGCGCTTCACAAGGGCTGGCCCACGAGGCAATGAATTGGGCGAGTGTGTTTAAATTGCCGATGGTCATTATCTGCGAAAATAACCAGTACGCCTATTCGACCCCGCTCAGCCGCCAGATGGCGATTGAGCATATCGCGCAACGCGCTGCTGGCTACAATATGCCGGGGGTGATTGTGGATGGCAACGACTTTGCCGCAGTGTACCACGTCACGAAAGAGGCAGTTGAGCGGGCGCGATCTGGTGGCGGGCCAACCTTTATTGAATGCAAGACGATGCGCATGCGCGGCCATGCCATTCACGATAATATGGCCTATGTGCCCAAAGAGCTGCTGGCCGAGTGGGAGGCGCGTGATCCGATTGCCCGCATCGAGTCTGAGTTGCGTGCGCGCGGTTTGCTTGATGACGCCAAGCTGGCCGCATTGCTGGCCCGGATTGAAGCTGAACTTGATGAAGCGCAAGCCTTTGCCGAGTCGTCGCCGTACCCCGACCCGGCAACTGTAACCGATGGCGTCTATGCCTAACCCGCTGGCAGGAGGAAGTCATGACGTGGGATCAAGGATTGCATAAAGCGACAACTGTATTGGCCGGCGAGCAGGGGACGCGCGAGCTAACCTATCTGGAGGCGATCCGGGCTGCCTTGCGCTACGAGATGCAGCGCGACCGGCGTGTGTTGGTGATGGGTGAAGATATCGGCGTCTATGGCGGCGCGTTTAAGGTGACGCAAGGCTTGATCGAGGAATTTGGCGAGGATCGGGTGATCGATACCCCGATGACCGAGCTGGCGATGATTTACGCTGCGATTGGCATGTCGTTCGAGGGCTTTTTGCCGGTGGTCGAGATGCAATTCGCTGACTTTATCTCGACCGGCTTCGACGCAATTGTGCAATTCGCCGCCACTAACCATTTTCGCTGGCGGCAGCCGGTGCCGATCACCATCCGCGCCCCCGGCGGCGGCGGTCTGCGGGCCGGCCCGTTCCATTCCCAATCCAACGAAGCGTGGTTTGTCCATACCCCCGGCCTCAAGGTCGTCGCGCCGGCTACTCCTGCCGACGCTTATGGCCTGCTGCTTAGCGCCATCCGCGACCCCAACCCGGTCATCTACTACGAGACCAAGTATCTCTATCGCTCGCTGAAGGGGATGGTGCCGGAAGGTGAGGCGTTGGTACCGATTGGACAAGCGGCGGTGCGGCGCAGCGGCGAAGAGTTGAGCATCATCGCCTATGGCGCGATGGTGCAAGAGGCGCTCAGCGCGGCAAACGAACTCGAACGCGCGGGACATAGTATTGAGGTGCTTGATTTGCGCACGCTCAAGCCGATCGATGAAGCGGCAATTTTGGCTACCGCGCGCAAGACCGGCAAGGTGCTGATCGTGCATGAAGCTAATCGCACCTGCGGCGTCGGCGCTGAAGTGGCCGCGATCATTGCCGAGCAGGCCTTCGAGTATCTCGATGGGCCGATCACCCGGCTAGCCGCCCCTGACACACCGGTGCCCTACAGTCCGCCGCTCGAAGACGCTTACCGGCCCAACGCAGCCAAAATCCTTGCCGCCGCCCGCGAGTTGTTGGCGTATTAGGGTTTGTGGAGTGCGGCAGTTCTACTGCCGCAATGCCAACTCTCTGTGATTGGTCATTGCGAGGGCGCGTATCCCCCGCTGCAATCTCCTGCTCAGCCGAGCGAAGTGCGTGCAGGCATAGCTCCCGCGCTCGCGGGGGATTGCTGATGTGTCTTCATTCGCCATCACGGCTGACATTATAGCTTCCGCGCTCGTGGGGGATTGCTTCGCCGCCTGACGGCGGCTCGCAATGATACTAAGAAGATATAGATGGGACAGCGGATACCATCGTAGCTAGGATCTTCGCATTCTCACGGAATATGCTATCATAGCGCGGATGATAATGATCGTCACCCTATGACGCGCAAGCTCCCGCAATACGATAAGAAACCCATGGCCGCAATCGAACTGCATGCATGGTACCGCCAATATCGCAAACTCAAAGAAGAGGCTGCTGACGCCATCCTGCTTTTCCGCTTCGGCGATTTCTATGAGACGTTCGATGATGACGCCAAGCTGATTGCGGAATTGCTTGACGTAACGTTGACGCGCAAAGAGTACGCGGTTGATAAGCGCGCCCCTAAAGATCAGCAGAAGCTCTATGCGCCGATGGCAGGGATGCCCTACCACGCCGTCGATCGCTATGTCAGCGAGTTGGTGGCGCGCGGCTACCGAGTGGCGATCGCCGAGCAGTTGAGTGAGACCGAGGCGATGCGCAACGATACCCGGCCCCGTTCCGTCTACGCTGCCGGGTTGACCCCGCTCGAAAGCAACGGCAAGATGGTGCAGCGGGCGATTGTGCGGATTATTACGCCGGGCACGGTGATCGATCCGGCGATGTTGCCGGATCGCACCAACAACTATCTGGCTGCGGTGATTGTCGAAGCGGACAAGGTGGGGTTGGCGTATGCCGATCTCTCAACCGGTGAGTTTGCCGCGGCTGAGTTTACCGATGCCCGCGCGCTCATTCAGTTGCAAGCCGAATTAGCCCGTCTCCGGCCTGCCGAGGTGTTGGTGCCGGACGACGAGACGTTGCGGTTGCCGCATTTGACCCCGGTGCAAGCCCGTCTCAGCCAAGATCTGGCCCCGTTGACCAAGGAAGAGCGCGAGGCGCTGTTGCCTCACGAGCGGGTGGCACGCCGGCTCGACGGTACCAGCGCGGCGAGTTGGACGCAGGGCGAAGTGACCGAGTGGCCAGCGTGGCGCTGGGAGTTGGCGACCGCCGCTGAGGCGTTGCTCGAGCAGTTGGCGGTGGCTTCGCTGGCGGTATGCGGCCTTGATGACCGGCCCTTGGCGACGCGCGCCGCCGGCGCGTTGATCCAGTACGCCCAGATGACCCAGCGCCAGCGGGTGAGTCAACTGCGCCATCTGCGGCTCTACCATACTGGTGCCTATATGTTGCTCGATCCGCAGACACGGCGCAACCTTGAGTTGCTCGAAAGCAGCGGGCGGCAGGGGAATAAAGCCTCGCTGATTGGTGTGCTCGACCGGACTTGCACTGCGATGGGGGGGCGGCTGTTGCGGCGTTGGATTACCCAGCCGTTGATCGTGCTCGAACCGTTGCAGGTGCGCCAACACGCCGTGGCTCGGCTGGTGTTCGAGACGATGGCTCGCCTTGAGCTGCGTTCGGCGCTGACCGAGCTGCCTGATATGGAGCGGGCGCTGAACCGGATCGCGCAAGGGATTGCGGTGGCAACGCCGCGCGATATGGTGCAGTTGCGGGTGGCGTTGCGTAAACTGCCTGCTGTGGCTCAAGCGGTTGCACCACTCTTGCCCGATCTGCTTGCCCCAGAGATGGCCGGCGAACCGGCGCCGGAGTTCGATCTGTGTCGCGATGTGCTCGATCTGCTTGAACGGGCGCTTGATGAAGACCCGCCGGCTCTGCTCGGCGCGTCAAACTATCTACGCGCCGCCGAAGAAGGTGGTGAGCGTCCGCGCCGGGTGATCCGGCCCGGTTTTGACCAGCGCCTCGATGCGTTGATCAAAGCGAGCCGCCATGCCCAAGAGTTTATTGACCGCTTAGAAAGCAAAGAGCGCGAGCGCACCGGTATTCGTTCGCTCAAGGTGAGCTACAACCAAGTCTTTGGCTACTATATCGAGATTTCGCGCGCGGTTGATCCCAAGCTCATCCCGTCGCACTACGAACGCAAACAGACGCTGGTCAACGCCGAGCGATATGTCACCGAAGAGCTGAAATATTATGAGGGACTGCTCAGCGATGCGCGCCTGAAACTGGTCGATCTCGAACGAGATATCTTCCAGCGCCTGTGCGACGAGATCCAGCAACACCTTGACCGGCTGCGAGCGACGGCAGCGGCAGTGGCGCGGCTCGATGCGTTGGCAGCGCTGGCCGAAGCGGCGGTGCGTGGGCGCTATGTGCAGCCGGCGCTGCGTACCGATCGGGTGTTGCGCATCAAGCAAGGTCGCCATCCGGTGGTCGAGCGCACCCTTAGCGAGCCGTTTATCGGCAATGACATCGAACTTGACGGCGACAATGTGCAGATTCTGATCATCACCGGCCCCAACATGGCCGGCAAGAGCACCTTCTTGCGCCAAGTGGCCTTAATCACGCTCATGGCGCAGATCGGCTCGTTTGTTCCGGCTGATGAAGCTGAAATTGGACTAGTCGATCGTATCTTCACCCGCATTGGCGCGCAAGATGACATCGCCACCGGCCAAAGCACCTTTATGGTTGAGATGACCGAAACCGCCGCGTTGCTTATGCAGAGCACTCCACGCTCGCTGATCATTCTCGACGAAGTCGGTCGCGGCACCAGCACCTACGACGGCATGGCGATTGCGCGGGCCGTGGTGGAATACATCCACGACGACCCGCAGCTCGGTTGCCGGACGTTGTTCGCTACCCACTACCACGAGCTGACGGCGCTCGAAGGTGAGTTGGCGCGCGTCCGCAACTACCACATGGCGGCGATCGAGCGTGATGGGCGGGTAGTCTTTTTGCATGAACTGCGCCGTGGCGGCGCCGATCGCTCGTATGGTATCCATGTCGCCGAGCTGGCTGGTATTCCGGCGAGTGTGATCCGGCGCGCTAACCAATTGCTGGCCGAGCTGGAAGGGCGGGCGGTTGAGGTGGCAGCGGCGCGTAGCCATGTAGAGCCAGACGGCGTGACTGAACCGCCAGCGCTGCACCAGCCTGAACCGGCCCCTGAAGCGCCGGCCCGCCCGCCAGCGACGAGTATGCAGCTCTCGTTCTTTGATCTCGCGCCGCATCCGGTGGTAGAGTACATACGGAGGCTGCGGATTGAAGAATTGACTCCGCTAGAAGCGTTGAACCGGCTGGCCGAATTGCAACGGCTGGCCAATCAGGGATAGAAACGGAGCAGAAAGCCTGTGCAGATCGCCCGCGACCTCATTCCCGGCTTGGCCAACCGGGCGACAGTGTTAACCATTGGCCGTTTCGATGGCGTCCATCTCGGCCATCAACAATTGATTCGTACCACGGTAGAACGGGCGTGTGCGCTCGATATGCTCAGTGCGGTGCTGACGTGGGAACCGCATCCGCGCGCGGTATTGCAACCCGGCCAGCCGTTGCAACTGCTGAGCGATCTCGATGAAAAGATCGAGCAGATTCGGCGGCTCGAACCGGATCTGCTCATTATTGCCCCCTTTACCGAAGAGATTCGCCGGTTGTCTGCCGCCGAATATATGGCGCAGATCTGCGCTGCGCTCCCGGTACGCGAGATCTGGGTAGGCGAAGATTTTGCTATGGGGCGCGGGCGCGAGGGTGATATTCCACGCTTAATGGAGATCGGTCGTCAGATGGGATTTGCGGTTGGCGCGCTCAGCAAATATACCGTCGCTGGTATTCCGGTTAGCTCGTCGCGCATCCGTGAGCTGGTGCTGGCCGGCAATGTCGCTGGCGCAGGCGCTTTGTTGGGGCGCCCGTTCGCGCTACACGGAATTGTGACTCGCGGCGACGGGCGCGGACGCCAGATCGGCTTCCCCACCGCCAATGTTCAGGTCAGCCCTGATGTTGCCCTGCCGGCCAATGGCGTCTACGCCTGCCGGGCCAATCTCGCCACCGGTGCGGTTGTGCCGGCAGTAACGAACATCGGCGTCCGCCCTACGTTTGATGGCACGCGGCGGGTGGTTGAGGCGTATTTGCTCGATTGGGAGGGTGACCTCTACGACCAACGGCTGCGCCTTGAGTTGTTGATGCGGCTGCGCAACGAACGTAAATTCAACAGTATTGATGAGTTAGTCACCCAAATCCGCCATGACGTGGCCGAAGCACGGGCCGTGTTAGGCCTACCCGTGCGGTCGTAGGGGCGTTGCCGCGCAACGCCTACGACCGCGCCCCTACCGTGCCGTCCAACCCAAAGCGATCTCGTACACCGACCCAGTGATCGCACCGGCAGCATCAGAGCAGAGGAACGCCGCCAAGCCAGCAACTTCAGATGGCTCGATGAGGCGCTTAATCGCTGCCGGTTCGAGCATCACCTTCTCGATGACCTGATCTTCGGGAATGCCGCGGGTACGAGCTTGATCGGCGATCTGCTTCTCAACCAGCGGCGTGCGCACGTAGGCTGGCGCGATCAGATTAACGGTAATTCCGTAGGGGCCGCCTTCCAGCGCCGCGGTGCGGGTGAAACCGAGTAAACCATGCTTCGCCGAGATATACGCACTTTTGAAGGGCGAGGCGCGCAGGCTATGCACCGAACCGATATTCACAATCCGCCCGCGTCCATTGGCCTTCATGCTCGGCCAGACATATTTCGTGAGACGGAAGGGGGCGGTTAACATCACCGCGATCATCGTCTCCCACCGATCTTCAGGGAAGTCTTCGATCGGATCAATGTGTTGGAAGCCGGCATTGTTGATCAGCGCATCCACTCGGCCATACGTATTGAGCGCCGCGTCAACCGCTTGCCGGCAGCCGGCCTGCGTTGCGAGATCGACCCCCACAAAGATACCGCCGAGCCGTTCGGCGACAGCCTCACCGGCTGGGCCGGGCAAATCAACGATTACGACCCGATAGCCATCGGCGACAAACCGTTCCGCGCAGGCCAAGCCAATCCCGCTCGCTGCACCGGTAATCAGCGCCACATGCCCGTTCATCGTTGAACCTCCTCCTATGCACGCCTGTTGCCGCTATTGTAGCATAGCGCGAGGTGATGCTGCGTCGCTGGGTTGGGGAAGCTCAAAGTTGCAAGGCCGCGCGGATTGCCGCTACGATTGCTGGCAGCGGCTGTTCGGCATTGATGTGATGCACTAACCCGCGCGCAATGTAGAAATCAAGCACAGGAGCAGTCGCTTGCTCGTAGAGCTGGAGGCGGGCGCGAATGACTTCAGGTTGATCGTCGTCACGTTGTAGCAATACACCGCCGCGGGCCACACATTGAGCAACGGTCTCGGCATCATCGATATGCAACGTCACATCGCCTCCATCGGGACTGCGGCAGACGCGGCGACCACTGAGGCGATGAATGATCGTCGCTTCGCTGAGATCGAGCACCATCACGGCATCGACTTGCCGGCCCTGTTCGGCCAGCAGCACTTCGAGCATCTGCGCTTGGGCCACACTGCGCGGATACCCATCAAGCAGACAGGGTTGCGAGGGCGGAATCGCGTGCAGCCACGAGCGCATCAGCTCGGCCATCAGCGAGTCAGGTACCAATTGCCCTTGTTCGAGCAGCGCCCCAATCTGTTGGCCGATGGGAGTCTGCGCCCGGATCTCGGCGCGCAATTGCTGGCCGGTGGCAATCATTGCCATCCCGGTCTCGCGTGCCAATTGGGTGGCGATGGTCGTTTTGCCTGCACCGGGCGGGCCGATCAAGAGAATTGTTAGTGCTGTCACGTTTATCCGTTAATTTGATACGCGTGCAATCGCTTCATCAATGCCACGATAGTTCGGGTTGAGGCGTTTGGTCGCTTGGAATGCCGCTAACGCCTCTGCGCGCCGGCCTTGCTCTTCATACGAACGCCCTAACCCAAAATAGGCGCTGGCGTAAGTTGGATCAAGCTCAACCGCTCGCTTAAACATGGGTTCCGCTTCTACATAGCGATTGCTGAGAAAGAGACTCCAGCCGAGACCATTGAAGATCTCTTCTTCCTGATTGTCGATTTGGCGGGCACGTTCAAACGCCTCGATCGACTCACTGTACCGCTCTTGGTACTGCAAAACCCACCCCAACCCGTTATGTGCCAATACGAAATAGTCATCGAGCCTGATTGATTGGCGGTACGCCTCTTCCGCCTCTTGATAGAAAGTGTCTTGGGTGACTTGATCAGTGCTGTTAAAGCCGGTGAACAACTTGGCCTCACCCAGATACCCGTAAGCCGTCGCCGAACGGGGATTGCTGTCAATCGCTTGTTGGAAGTAGTTAATCGCTTCATCCCACTGGTTATCGTCCAAAGCCAGCCGTCCTAGACCAAGCAGGGCAAGGCTTTCGTTAGGATTAAGTTGGAGGGCCTCATTGAAGGCTTGGCGCGCCTCGCGAGTGCGGCCATCAAGATAGGCAACCCAGCCAAGGCCAGCTTGGGCTGGGCTGAAGTTGGGGTCGAGTTCAAGGGCGCTGTTGAATTCAGCGCGCGCGGATTCGGTATCGTCGTTGGCGGCCAGATAGATGGCACCGAGTTCGTAGTGAAAGAAGGCCAAGGTCGGATAGCTATCAATCGCCGCTTCAAGGCTCGTAATCGCTTGCTCAAGCACATTCGGGTCGTTACGCAAACGAAAATCCTGTCCGAAGGCCCAGCCGATCAAAGCTCGGGCAAATGCGCGGTTGAGCGGATCGGCGGCGTTGAGCCGGTCTTCCGCATTGCCGATCGCAGTAAATGCGTCGTTCATGAGGCTATTATCGCGGCTGTTTTCAGCATTGGAAGCCAGCGCCGCTGCGTATAACGCATAGCCAAGCGCGACCGAATCGTCGGTGGCAATCGCTTCTGCTCCGGAGATGCGCGCGTTCACTATATCACCGAGCTGGAAGTAAGCATAGCCGCTGATGCTATACCCAAGCGCCTGCGCTTGGGGGTTGCGTGCAGCCAACAATGGCTCGGTAGCAGCTATCGCATCTTCCCATCTGCCCTGCGCCAATAAAGCGCCGGCCAGCCGGGCATGGGCGGTCATATTGTTGGTGTCAGCGGCAATCGCCGAGCGATACGCGCTGATGGCATCGGTTAAGCCGCCGGTACGGGCCAGTGCCACGTCGCCATCGGCAATCAGTGGTTCGGCTTTGCTGGCAACTGGTTCCGGTTCGGCAGGGCGAGAAAAGACAAACGCGGCGATACCACCGCCGATGAGCAGCAGCACGATAATGACACCCGCGATGATCCCAACCGGCGCGCCTTTGCGGGTTGCTGGGGCAGGTACCGTTGGCGCATTCAGCGGGTTGGCTGGAACGGTGGGGGCCACGCTGTACGGTTGCGCGACCGGCGCCTGCACATACACCGGCGAGGGGGTAGGCGGTGTGCCGTAGGCGGGCGGGGGGGGACCTGCTTGCGCAGGGCTAAGCCAATTGGGCGCGTCGCTCGCTGCTGCCGGCATTCCCCGCTGCGGCGTCAGCGGGCGGCTCAGTTCATTCTCACTCATCCCAACCGCTTGCCGTAGCGCCGCAACCATTTCGGCTGCCGAAGCAAACCGCGCTTCCGGCTTACGGGCCAGCGCGCGCATAATCACATCTTCGACTGCGGGCGGCAAATCGCCGCGCACGTCGCGGGGCGGAATCGGCGCATGCACAAGGCGCGCGGCCAGCATCGCCATCGGTGTTTCAGCTTTGAAGGGAAAAGCCCCGGTCAATAGTTCGTAAAGCATCACCCCTAGCGCGTAAATATCGGTGGCCGGCCCCACATTCGGCAACCCCTGCGCCTGTTCGGGCGACATATATTCGGGCGTGCCCATGACCGTTCCGGCCATCGTCAAACCGCCGGCGCTGCTGCCGGTACCACGCGCTAAACCGAAGTCGGTGAGGTAGATCCAGCCGTCATCGGTAATCATCACGTTCGAGGGCTTAATATCGCGGTGAATAATCCCTTGCCGATGAGCGTAATCGAGCGCCTCGCCCACCTGCGCTAAAATCTGCGCCGCGCGGGTGATAGGCAACGCGCCCTCTTGCTCAAGCAACTGCTTGAGCGTCCGCCCCTGAATAAACTTCATCGCGATGTAATGATAGCCGGCCACCTCGCCGACCTCATAAATCGGCATAATGTGAGGATGCTCGAGCCGAGCCGCGCTGCGCGCCTCTTGGCGAAAGCGAGCGATATAGCTCTGATCGCTGGTTAGGCTTGGCGGCAAAATCTTCAGCGCCACAATCCGATCGAGATCAGTCTGGCGCGCTTTATAGACGACCGCCATGCCGCCGCGTCCCAACTCCGAAAGAATCTCAAACCGGCCGATGGTCTGACCAACCAGTGACACGTCGCTCATAAGTATCGCTCGCTAGAGGAGTGAAGGGAACCGCCCGCCTTCGTCTCTACAACCACATTATGCACCGGCTGCATAGGTATAACGACTAATCAAGTTGCCATTTGCATCTCGCAAGATAGCAGTATCGCCGGTATTATTCCAAATTGGCCGGTGCGATCCCCAATAGAGGTTATTGGCATCGTTGACGCCAGCTTTCGTCCACAATGTTACTTCCGCACCGCCGGCTAGGACAAAGGCTGGGAAGGTATAGCTGTGTTTCGCGCCTTCGTCAATTAACGTCCAACCCGTAAGATCAACTGGTTCGTGGGAAGCGTTGGAAATCACCACAAATTCACCCTCAAGATCGCTGCCGGGCGGATCATACTCAATGTAGGTAATGCTTACATTGGGCGGTTCGGCCACCAGCCGTTCAATATCAATAATCGACTCTGACACTTCATCGGTCAACAATTCAGCCACATCTTCTTCGATGGGTTCTTCGTCAGTCGTTGGCTGCGACTGTTCGGCGGCTGGCGCAGCAGTTTCAGTTCTAGCTTCTACTGGCGCAATCGTCACTGCAAGGTGCTGGGAGGGAGCCGGTTCAACCACCGCCTCTTCCGGCGTGATTATCACCGTCAGATGCTGTTCCGGTTCCGGTTGGCGGCGGCGAGCCGGCGGCGTCTCATCAATCCAGCGCTTAATCTCGTGTTCGGCGATACGGGCGAAATCACCGGGCAGGCTAGCAAAGCCGTGACTCAGCTCATAGAGCGCGCGTTCCATGTGGGTGCGGCTTTGTGATGGCAGCAAGCCAAGCGGCAGCCGCAAGAGACCGTACCCAAACCGGCCAATCCGAATCGTAGTTGTCTCGATCGCATCGTAAAGCGGATCATTGTTCCTTGAGCGGATAGACATCGCACCCTCCTCGCATACGGCCAAGCCAGCGGTCAATCGATCGGCATTACTGTAAACTCGTCACCAAACCAGCGTACTTATCAGTCAAGACCCGGGCATGCTCTTCGCTGCTGCCTTCGGCGATGACATGGAAGAATGGCCCGTCGGGATCGGGTAAAATCAGCACCCATTCCTGCCCCAACTCAATCTTGATGCCATCGATCTGCTCGCCGTGGCGTTCGTGGTACTGCTGGTTGAGAATGCGCATCACCTTGCCTTTGCTCTCCCAGCGGCAGGGGACGCGCGTCTGCCAGAGGTAATAAGGCGGCAAATCGGCCAGCACTTCGCTGAGGGTGGTTTGATTTAGCGTGAGTAGTTCCATCAGGTGGGCAATAGCGAACATTCCATCAGCAACGGGGTAGAAGTGGGGGAAAATATAGTTGCCGGTGCCATCACCGAGCAACAACAGATCGGGTCGTTCAGCGGCCAAATTCATGAGCGCGCCGAGGTTCGCGCGGGTGCGAATGATGCTGCCGCCATAACGAGCGGCAATCTGCTCGAAAGCGCGCGGCGCGGTGACCGGTACCGCCACAATGCCGCCGCCGTGGGCGCGCATCGCCAGCGCAGTCATAGCAGCCAGTGCGCGCAACCCATGCAGCCGCTGGCCGCGATCATCGATCAGAAAAATCTTCTCGCCGCCGGGGTCAAGGCGCACGCCGAATTGCGCGCCGACGACCGGTGTAATCTTGGTAAGCCGGGTCATAGCCGCTTCAAAATCGGCGCTCGTCTGAAACACCATCCGCTCATCGAGATTCACGTTCAGCTCAACCGCGTCAGCCCGCATGCGACGTAAAATCTCAGTCATCACCGTGCTGGTGCTGGTGTTCGCGTAATCGATGACGATCGGAAAGCCTTTGCCAAATGCAGCCTCTTGGCCGAGCGCGCGCATAAAGGCGGTGCGGTAGCGCTCTTCAACATCTTCGCCGTAGAAGATACGGCCAATCTCATCGAGGTAGGCGCGCCGGTAATCTTCGCGGAAGAAGGTGCTCTCGATCTTGCGTTCGGTGGCGCTGTTGATATCCAGTCCAAGATGGTTGAAAAACTTAATCTCGGCGACGCGATTATCAAACGGTGAGATCCGCACATGCACGCCGCCGGCAGCGCCGCTGGCATGGGTGTAGTAGCGGGCGAGCGGGATAGGCACATTGCGCAGATCGCAGACATTGACCCCAGCCGAAGGCAAACCGGCGATGATTGCCCGTTTGAGCATGCGGGGCGTAAAGTGCGCATCGCGGTTGATCGTGACGGTTGCGCCGCGGGGCAAGGTTGCGCCGTAGGCTGCCCCAAGCCGGGCGCACATCTCAGGGGTGATCTCGATATTGACCAACCCAGTGATGCCATAACGGCCAAACAGTACGCGCCGGCCTTGACTGCCCCAGATGATGCTTGAGGTGACGGTTGCCCCTTCATCAACCTCTTTGGAAGGCCAAATCTTGACATTGGGCTGCACGACCGCGCCGGCGCCGATCTGCACTCCATCGCCAATCACGGCTCCCTCGAAGATCATCGCGCGCGAGCGAATATTGCACTGGCGCAACACGATGGCGCCGCGCAGTTCTGCCCGTTCGCCGATGTACGAATTGCGCCAAATGATCGAGCGATCGATGTTTGCCCGCGAGTCGACGATCGTATAATCACGAATCACCGATGGCCCGTGAATGATCACGCCACCCTTAATCTTGGCTCCATGGCCAAGATAGATCGGCCCGTGCAATTGAGCGTCAGGCGCAATTTCGGCGTCGCGGTCAACCCAGACATCACCGCCGATGTTGTGGCCGATCCGCGGCAGATTAACCTTGCCCGACAGATAATCGCCGCAGGCGCGCATATACGCTTCAATCGTACCCACATCCGTCCAGTAGCCATTGGCGATATAGCCGTACAGCCGGTCGCCGCGGTGGAGCATGCGCGGAAAGACATCTTTCGACCAGTCGGTGACGCGACCGCGTTCGATGTAACTAAAGATGTCGGGGTTGAAGACGTAGATACCGGTGTTGACCGTATCAGAAAAGACCTCGCCCCAGCTCGGCTTTTCAAGCAATTGGCGAATACGCCCTTGCTCGTCAGTAATGATGACACCGTAGTCAAGCGGGTTGGCGACGCGAGTCAGAGTGACGGTTGCGGTGGCGCCAGAGGCAATATGATGCTCAATGATTTGAGTCAGGTTGAAATCGGTCAGCGCATCACCTGAAATGACGAGGAACGGCTCGGTCAGCAGATGTTCGGCATTCTTGACGCTGCCGGCAGTACCAAGCGGCACCTCTTCGAGTGAGTAGGTAATATTCACGCCGTAGGCGCTGCCGTCGCCGTAATAATCTTGGATCACGTTGGCGAGATACTGCACCGTAATGATAATGTCAGTAATCCCGTGCAGTTTGAGCAACTCAATAATATGTTGCATCACCGGTCGATCGACCAGCGATACCATCGGCTTCGGGCGATTAATCGTGAGCGGTCGCAGGCGAGTGCCCTCGCCGCCGGCCATCACAACGGCTTTCATGGCGGCTCCTGCTGGCTGTCGATACCGCGACGACGGTGCTACGCGGCGGAGGGGGCGTCATTCAAGGTTATTCCACATTAACTGCTTTAGTATATCATGTCACGAGCCTGCCCGGCAACCACTTGCCGGCAGCGCCATCTCGTGCTATACTCGCCAGCGGGGACGTGGCGGAATGGCAGACGCGCATGACTTAGGATCATGTGCCGCAAGGCGTGTGGGTTCAACTCCCATCGTCCCCACCACTACTACCGCACATCACTGATGTGCGGCTTTTTGTTGCAATCCTTCGTGCAATCGCAGCGCGATCCGTCGCCGATCGGGATCAATGTTCAGAATCGTGGCGCTGACACGGCAGCCAAGCGGAAATCGTTCGCGCAACGGTCGCGGATCGGGTGGAATCTGGCTGGTATGGGCCAACCCCTGCACACCGGGGAAGACCTCAATAAAGACACCAAAACCGGTGATTCCGGAGACTGTGCCGTTGATGTGCATCCCCACGGCAAGCTGTTGAGTGATATGAGACCACGGATCGGGCGTGAGCCGCCGGATACTCAGGTTGACGCGCATCCGCGTCTCATCGATGCCGGTGACGGCAGCCCGCACCGTTTGGCCGGGGTGAAGGGCAGTACGCGCATCGCTAATCCAGCCCCAGTCGATATCGCGCACATGAACAAACCCCTCGACCCCGCCGAGATCAATGACTGCGCCGTAGCTGAGCACGCGCAAGACGACGCCTTCTACTACGCTGGTGGCGGTAAAACTCGCCATGCGTTGTCGGCGTTGTTGCAAGCGTTCGTGGCACGATGGCGGCAAAGTGAGTTCTTGTGGCAATTCGGTATCGTGCGCCGGCGATGGAGGGGTGCATACGGCGAGGGTTGCTGCACAGTGGGCAGCGTAGCTGCGCAGCTCGGCGCTCGGATCGCTCTCGGCAATCTGCGCAATCAGCGGCAGACTTTCCCGATCATGCCATTCCGTCAAAACCTGCATCACTTTCATGAGTAATGACCGGCGGTTGGACGCCGAGCGTTGCAGCAATGCCCGCAATTCGGGGAGTGCAGCGCGGTAGTTTGCCATGTGTAAGAGGCGAATGACCTCGTGTAAGAGGTGGCTACCATCTTCATTGAGCAGCGGGGCAATGGCTGGCGCTGCTTCCACCGCTTGGAGTTGGATGAGGGTGCGCACTGCTAACGTGCGCAGGCCAACGATATAACGGGCGATCTCGACCAGCAGCGGCACGGCGGTGCGCGCGCGCAAGCGGGCCAGCGCTTGCATTGCCACGCTGGCAGCCCGGCTGGGAATGCGCGGTTGGGCGTCGTGCCACGCGGTAATGCAATCTTCCAACAAACAGAGCAAGCCGGGTACTGCTGCCGGGGCGTGGAGGATGCCGGCGGCTTCGGCGGCGGCGATGCGGATGGTGAGATGCGGGCTGTTGAGAAAGTTGGGCAGCGCCACCGCGAGCGTGGTGTCGCCAAGACGGGCGAGTGCAACGATCGCCGCCGCCACAATTGGCGGTTCGGGGTCATCGAGACAGGCCGAGATCTGAGCGCGGGCCACACTAATCTGACGCCGGCCTAACGTGCGAATTGCAGCAGCGGCCACAAATGGTTTGGGATCATCAATAGTGGCCAGTAGCGCATCGATGACCGTTGCATTCAGCGGTTTACTGCTGTAGCCAATTGCTTCTGCTGCGACTTCGCGCACTATCGCCCGGCGATGGTTAAGCGCCGGCAATGCTAGTTCCGGATCAACGTCCAGTCTCACCAACCGGCTGGCAGCGCGCGCCCGCACGAGTTGGTCACGCGAGTGGATAGCGCGCGCCAGCTCTTCGAGCTGATCGGTCACTAATTCGCTTAGGCGTTCACGGTCAAGTTCCGGATCGCCTTCGTAGTCGTCGAGATCGCTCATAGCCCTTCCCCGGCGACGGGTGGATCAGTTGCCAGCAAGTGGCGTTGCACTTTGCCGAGCGCATTGCGAGGCAATGCCGAAACAAAGCGAATCGCGCGCGGGCGTTTGTAGGCGGCGAGATTGGCGCGGCAATGGTCGATCAACTCGGTAGCGGTTACCGGTGGGTATGGACGGATGACGACCGCAGCAACCGGCACTTCGCCGAGATCGGGATCGGGTTGACCATACACCGCGCATTCGGCCACGGCGGGATGCTGCGCTAACACCTCCTCGACTTCGCGGGGATAGATGTTGTAGCCGCCGCTGATAATCAAGTCGCGGCTGCGTCCGGTGATGTGGAAGTAGCCATCGGCATCAACGAAACCGAGATCACCGGTGTTGAACCAACCGTCAGCAGTAAAGGCTGCCGCCGTTGCTACCGGGTTGCGCCAGTAGCCTTGGAAGAGGTGCGGCCCACGTACTTGAATCTCGCCAATCTGCCCAACCGGTAACGGCTGGCGGGTGTCGCGATCGACAATGCGCGCCTCTTGGCCGGGGAATGGCATACCAACGCTACCGGGCCGTCGTTCGCCGTTGTAGGGATTAGTCAGGTTCATGCCGGTCTCGGTCATACCGTACCGTTCGAGGATAGACTGGCCGAAGAGCGCAGCAAAATCGGCAAAGGTTTGTGGGCTGAGCGGGGCTGACCCCGATACAAAGAGCCGCACGTGATGCGGTGGCACACCATGCTGGCGCGCCGCTTCGACCAATCGCACATACATCGTCGGCACGCCAAAAAAGAGCGTAATTGCCGGATCGGCCAGTCGTTGCAATGCCACTTCAGCATCAAATCGGGGATGCAATTCGAGACTGGCCCCGCTGCGGATCGTACCATGCACGCCGACGCCTAACCCATGCACATGAAAAAGCGGTAGCATTAACAGCAAGCGATCGGCGGCAGTCCAGTGCCATGCAGTGATAATCGCGTCGCAGTTAGCGGCAAGACTGGCGTGGGTATGCACGGCCCCCTTCGCGCGCCCGGTGGTACCTGAGGTATAGGCGATCAATGCCATCTCAGCGGGGTCAGGTGGCAGGCAGGCGGTGAAATCGGCTGGCGGTGCGCCGAAGACGGTGGTGTCGGGTTTGATTAGGCGGGCTGGCGTTGCTGGCATCGCCTCGCGCAACAAGGCCTCATTCTCGTCGGTCGCCACCACAATCGCCGGTTCAGAGTCGGCCAACAAATGGCTCAGTTCGGCATGGCGGTACTGTGGGTTGACTAGCACCACTGCTGCGCCGGCCAATTGGGCGCCGAAGTAGGCGGCAATGAATGCCGGGGTATTGGGGAGTGCGAGCGCCACCCGATCGCCACGGGCCAGACCGAGTGCCTGCAATCGCGTTGCCCAGCCGGCAGTTGCGCTGGCCAGCGCTGTGTATGTGAACGTTTGCCCGGCAGCGATCAGGCACGGATGCTCAGGTTCAGTAGCAGCGCGGTGGAGGAGAGTGGCAACGATTGGCAATGGCGGCATCAGCGACCTCATCATCTCTATCAAGATTGTACCGGTAAGCAGGATAGTGACGCGCCGCAATCAGGGTCACACCTACGATAATGCGGGTCGCAGACCCGCATCCACCGGAGCCGGAACGTATGCAGTACGTGTGATTTCAGACCGTTACTGGTGATTTCACTGGCTTTATGAGCGACGTTGCAAGTCAACGTCGTTCATAGGTCTCGTTATTGCCTTGCATTATACCGAGACAAAGAGAGACGGTGCATCGCACCGTCTCCACTGTTGGTTACAAGATCGCGACGAACGGCTAGCGGTTACTTATCGCGCTTAGCTTCGCCGAGCGCCGCTTGTGCTGCGGCGAGGCGCGCGATCGGCACGCGATACGGCGAACAACTGACGTAGTTGAGACCGACGCGATGGAAGAACTCGATACTGGCCGGATCGCCGCCGTGCTCGCCGCAAATGCCGACCTTCAGGTTCGAGCGGGTTGAGCGCCCGCGCTCGGTGCCAATCTGCACCAACTGGCCGACACCACGCTGGTCGATGGTTTGGAACGGATCGTCGGGAATGAGCTTCTTCTCGACGTAGGCCGGCAAGAAGCGCCCCGAGTCGTCGCGTGAGAGACCTAGCGTGGTTTGGGTGAGGTCATTGGTGCCGAAGCTGAAGAACTCGGCCACCTGTGCAATCTCATCGGCGACGAGCGCCGCGCGCGGTAGCTCGATCATCGTGCCGACGAGATACGGCACTTCGATACCGCTTTCGGCGAAGACCTCGGCGGCTACCCGCCGGACGATCTCTTCTTGCAGCTTCAGCTCACTGATAAAGCCGACCAGCGGGATCATCACTTCAGGATGGACATCGATGCCCTCAGACTTCACCTTGACCGCGGCCTTGAAGATAGCGCGAGCCTGCATCTCGGTGATTTCGGGGTAGAGGATGCCCAACCGGCAACCGCGGAAGCCGAGCATCGGGTTCGCTTCGCGCAAGCTCTCGACCCGCGCCTTGACCTTGTGCGGATCGACGCCGAGCTTGGCGGCGAGCGCCTCGATCTCGTGGTCGTCGTGGGGCAAGAACTCATGCAGTGGTGGATCGAGAGTACGGATCGTCACCGGCAGTCCGGCCATCTCGCGGAACAAGCCCTCAAAGTCACCCTGCTGGAGCGGCTCGATCTTGGCCAGCGCGGCGCGCCGCTCTTCGACGGTATCGGCGAGGATCATCTCGCGCATGGCATCGATTCGGTCACCTTCAAAGAACATGTGCTCGGTGCGGCAGAGACCGATGCCTTCCGCGCCAAACTGGCGGGCTACCCGGGCGTCGCGGGGAATGTCGGCGTTTGCGCGCACGCCAAGCTTGCGGAACTCATCAGCCCATTCCATCAGCGTGGCGAAATCACCAGACAATTCCGGTTCAACCGTCGGCATTTGACCGGCGAAGACCTCGCCGCTGCCGCCATCAAGCGTGATCCAATCACCCTTGCGGATCGTCGTGCCATTGACCGTCATCAGTTGGTCAGCATAGCTAATGCGCAGATCGCCAGCGCCGGCCACGCAGGGCTTGCCCATACCGCGCGCAACGACGGCGGCATGAGAGTTCGAGATCAGCACCGGCGTCATCCGGCTTGAGAAGACGATATAGTTCTTATCGAGCTCATCGGCGGCATCAACCTCGAAGTTGTAGACCAGCGTTGATTCGGCAGCGCCAACTGCACGCGCGCGGAACGAGCGCAGCGGTGCGTCGAGCAGCGCCGCCACTTCGCGGGCAACAGCACCGGTGCAGAGCGGCAACAGATCGCGCCGGATCTTCTCAACCCCAAACATAATGTTGCGCTTCACCGCCTCACGCACCCGGCCCATATAATTCACCGAGTCTTGCACATCGGCGAACATGGCCCGCATGCTCAAGCACTTATTCTCGTAACGGCGTGGCGGCAGCTCGGCATGCACCCGTTCGGTGAAGGCCAGAATCTCCTCTACCTGCTCGGTGATCTGGAGGAGATAATGCTCGCGGTTGTTGACAATTTGTGGCACGATGCCCAACCGCAGACAGGCCAGCGCCAATCCGTCAAGCAGATCGCGCTTGCTGCTCGATACGCTAATCTGCAAGCGCACCGGACTCGACTCCTCAGCATAGGTACCGTCGCCATCGACAAAGCCGGCAAGGAAGTGGAGCAAAGCGGTGCGGTCGAGGCTCAGTACCCACTCAACCAGATGATCGCGGATCTCAGCAAGGCGGGCAGCCGGTTCACGGCGGAAGCTGATGCGATCTTCGACCGTGCCGCGAATGACGCGGCCATCCATCTCACTATGCGAGGTACGCTCGTGCAGATAGGTAAACGGCACGCCAAACGCTTCCTCGAAGCGGCGCTCAACCGCAGCGATGAAATCGGCTTTTTCCGGCGTCGCCTTCTGCACGAACGTAACCAAGCCTTTGGTGTCGCGTAAATTGATCGAACCATCCGAGAGGATTGCACCGGCGACATAGGCCAATGCCGGGCTTGTGGCTGTCTCGCTGAGCGCCGGGATCTGATCGACAACGGTCACGAAATCCTCATCGGCCAACACGGCGTCAAGGCGCTTCTTCATCAACTGGCGATTGTGGATCACATACATCTTGTGATCGGCGGTCAAGCGCAGTTGGTTATCGTCAGCGCGGCCCGTTTGCGAGAGTGTGATCGGAATGACCTCAGCCGGGCGGCGTCCGGCGGCGATGATCCGCCGCCACACCGGGCGCAGAGTGCGGCTGTCGAAGGTGAGAATGCGCGGCGCGGCACCCTGCTCGATCAAGGCAAACGCTGCTTCAGCCGTTAACAAACCACGATCGGTCAAGATGCGCGTCTCAGGCGCAACGCACGTCATCCCGCCACGGGCGGTCAAAATTGCCTGCGCCGCCACCATACCGTGGAAGTCTTCGGGAGCGGTCTCGACCCGCACCAGAATCACCTTCTCGCCGGTTTTGGCTAGCTCTTCGGCCTCGTCGGGGTCAAAGACCGCCTTGCCAGAGGCAGCGCCGGGCGAAGCGGGCAGGCCAGTGGTGAGAGGTTGGGCTTGCTTGCGCGCTTCGGGGTCGATCATCGGGTGAAGCAACTGGTCAAGCGCGTGCGGGTCAACCCGTTGCACCGCCGTCGCCTTATCGATCAGACCTTCGCGCACCATGTCAACCGCGATCTTAACTGCTGCCGCGCCGGTGCGCTTGCCAGTGCGGGTCTGCAACATCCACAACTTGCCGCGCTCGATGGTGAACTCGACATCTTGCATGTCTTTGTAGTGCCGTTCGAGCTGCTTGGCAATCTCGTGGAATTGGGCGTAGACTTCGGGCATCTCTTCGGCAAGTTTACTGATCGGTTGGGGTGTGCGAATGCCGGCCACCACATCTTCACCTTGGGCATTGACCAGATATTCGCCGAAAATTTCGGGATCGCCGGTGCTTGGGTTGCGGGTAAAGGCCACGCCGGTGGCCGAGTCGTTGCCCATATTGCCGAAGACCATCGCCTGCACGTTGACGGCAGTGCCGAGATTATCGGGAATCTTGTTCACACGGCGATAATCAACTGCGCGCTTCCCATTCCACGAACGGAAGACGGCGGCAATCGCCTCGCGCAACTGATCGAAGGGGTCTTCGGGAAACTCAACCCCTACATCTTCCTTAATAATTGCCTTGAACTTCTCGGCCAGCGCGAGCAATTCCTCGGTGGTCAAGTCAGTGTCTTGGCGTTGGCCATGGCCCTTCGCTTCGTCCATCTCGTGCTCGAAGCGATCGCCATCAACACCAAGTACAATCTTGCCGAACAGTTGCACAAAACGGCGGTAAGCGTCAGCGGCGAACCGGGGATTATCGGTCAGGCGGGCCAACCCTTCAAGCGTCTGCTTGTTGAGGCCAAGGTTGAGCACCGTATCCATCATGCCGGGCATCGAGAACTTTGCACCCGAACGTACCGACACGAGCAGCGGATTATTCGGATCGCCGAAGGTCTTGCCGGTTTGGGCTTCGATATCCTTCAGCCCTGCCAGCACTTGCTCCCACATCCCTGCTGGGAATTGCTGACCACTTTCGTAATAGGCGTTACAGGCTTCAGTGGTGATCGTAAACCCGGGTGGCACCGGTACGCCGGTGCGTGTCATCTCGGCCACACCCGCTCCCTTTCCGCCAAGGAGATCACGCATCGAGGCATTTCCTTCGCGGAAGAGGTAAACCCACTTCTTGGACATAACCCGTTTCCTCCTTGAACAAGGTGGCTTGAGACAATGCTGTTATGCACCTTAGCGCGAGAGAATGCGCTAACGGCGAGAATGATCACGATTGGACACGGTGAACCGACCGGTCGCTGCCGGCACTGAGCGCATAGGCATAAACTTGCAATTCATTGGCCCCATCGCACATCATTGTATGAAGCTAACATGACCGCAAACAATGATAGATAACGCAACTATACTGCGCCGTCTCGCAACTGTCAAAAGCAATTGACCTGCTTCACACATCTGCTGTTAACCCTACCCCGGCGTACTAAACCGGCGCGAAATCAGGGCAATAATCTCATCGGCGCTTTCTTCGATCGACTTATCGGTCACATTGAGCGCCGTCCAACCGTGTTGGCGGAAGATCCGGCGCGCCCATTCCACCTCATCGATCGCGGCGTCAAGGTTAGTATAGCTGCCACCCAGATTAATGCCCATCCGCCGCTGGCGCCAACGCCGGCGAGCGGCGATCTGTTCGGCATCGACAATCAGACCGATGACGCGCCGGGGATCAACCCGAAACAGATCATTGGGTAAGGGAACTTCCCGCACGAGCGGCACATTGGCTACCTTCCAGCCCAAGACCGCGAGGTACATACTCAGCGGCGTCTTGCCAACCCGAGAAACACCAACCAGCACAATATCGGCGTGGCTCAGCTCGCGCGGTTTGTTGCCATCGTCATGGGCAACGGTGTACTCAATCGCTTCCAGCCGTTCGAAATAGGTCGAACGGCGGGCTTGATACAATCCCGGCTTGCCGAGCGGCTCTTTTTGCAATACTGTGGCCAAGCGCGACAAAACGCTCCCGACCAGATCAATCTCGGCGACTCCCATCTCGCGTGCTAGTCGCATTAATTCACGGCGCAGGGTTGGTTCCATCAACGTGTGCAAGATGGTGCCGTTCTGCTGTGCGGCTTGGACGACGACTTCGGCAATCTGTTCCGGTTCACGCACATTTGGCACAATGATTAACGGCACTTCCGCCCCCTCAAACTGCGAGAGCGTCAAGCGCGCCACCTGTTCACCGACCGTGCCGGCGCCACCGGAGACGATGTAGAGGGGCGGGGCAGGATAGGAATGAGGTACTTCGTTCATTCGCAAACGTTCTGTAATGCGCAATTTGCCTGCAATCAGGCACAATGTGCTATAGACGCGATTAGTCGTATACTGATATGATACCATACAAGACCGGTGGCACACCACGGGTAGTTCGATGGAAATCTTTTCTATTGATGGTGCGAAGATTTATGCGCTTGATGCAGGGCCGCGCCACGCCCAACTCGCGGTTCTCATCCACGGTTGGTCGAGTTCGTCGTTTGCGATGTCGCCGCTCATTCCTCTGCTCAGCCGGCGCTTTCGCTGCGTCGCGATCGATCTGCCCGGCTACGGCGAGTCGCCGCCGCTGCGCGAACGAGCGACGATTGGGCGCTATGCGCAGATTGTTGGCCGCCTGATCACCGGTCTGAGCGAACATCCAGCCGTACTGGTCGGCCACTCGATGGGAGGCATGATCAGCGCAACGCTGGCGCTGCAAATCCCGCAATTAATTGATTGCATGGTGTTGCTCTGCCCGACTATTTCGGGTCGGCTATCGTTCTGGATTAATACGTTCGTCTCACCAATCACGATGATCGAGCGCTTCCCGTTCTTTAGCCGGTTGCTCTCAGTGCTCGAACCATCGATGCTGTACGTGACCGATAGCCTGATGAAACCGGCCTCATTCGCCGAACGGTCGGCGATCAGCGAGGCCGATTATCTACGGTTGCGCGCTGATGCACGGCGGCCGGGGCAAGGGCGAGTACGGGCGGAATGTTTTGTTGCGATGCGCAATCAAGATCTCAGTGGTCGTTTGCGCGAGCTTGAGACCCCGGCGTTGGTGATTTGGGGGGCGGAAGATAACACCGTACCACTCCGCGATGCTGGCGTCGTCGCCGATGAATGGCGCAACGCCGATCTGCGGATTGTGCCGAAAGCTGGGCACTGGCCACATTTCGAGACGCCAGAGGTAACGATGCGCTATATCGCCAGTTACCTTGGCTTGCCCTCGCTGGTCAGCCAACCGGATGTCTTGGTGCAGCCGGCGGAAGTGACAGCGCAGGTGGCTGAATTTTTGGCTAATTCCCAGATCGGGAACGGCCTTAACCTTGCCCAACGTACCCGGCTGGCGGCGCACCTCGAACGGCGGCGCTACCCGCCCGGCGCGTTGGTTGACCGCACGAATCAAGAATCGACCGATCTCTACCTCGTGCAGGATGGCTCCTTAGAGGTTTGGAGCCCGCCAATCGATGATGATCCGGATAGCCAGCGCCTGCTCACAACGGTGGTGGTGGGCCAAATTACCGGCGAGATGTCATTGCTCGACGGTGGTCGGCGGAGTGCGGATTTGCGTGCCGGTGAAGACGGAGTCACAATCTTGGCGTTGCGCCGCGAGCGGTTGCGCGCGCTGTCCGAGAATGATCCGGCCTTGGGAAACGCAGTGTTGTGGAATATCGCGAGCGCGCTCGCGTTGCGGTTGCGCTTGGCGAATTGGCAGCAGCAGGGCTTGGCGCGCGAATTGCAAGCGCTCAAGCGGTAATGGTTTCAAACGCGAAGATGCTAAAGTTTGAGGAATGGATGTGGTCTACATCCGCTAAGACTCTTCGGTACGAATAATGATTCGAGAGTCGCCAACTTTAAGATAAGGAATGATCAACTATGGCAACAACCAATCGTCAGGTCGCTACAGGATCGTGGTCGCGGCTTGTCATCCTGCTTGGTGGTGATACGCTCGTCTTTGTTATCTTTGCTTTGTTAGGGCGCAGCTCGCATGGATTGGTGGATGAGAATCCCCTCTTAGCAGCGGGACGGGTTGCTTGGCCTTTCTTTATTGGCTGGTTGATCGTCGCCCCATGGATGGGTGTCTTCCGCCAGCAGCCACCACTACGGATGCTGGGGTTAACGCTCGGCGCATGGCTGATTGCATTACCGGTTGGGCTAGGTCTGCGCTGGTGGCAACTGGGTCGTTCTAGCCCGCTGAGCTTTGCAGTAGTAACGTTTTTGACGGTTGCTGCCCTGTTGCTCATCTGGCGTGGTGCGTACAGTTGGTGGCAGACGCGGCAACAGGTATAGTGGCAAAGGCGCGAAGGATACGAAACCTCATACCCTTCGCACCTTCGGATTATCGTTTCAGGCGCTGACAGCTAACTCAAGCGGTAGCCGCTCATCGATCCAGTAGCGTAGGCTAGGATAGCGCAGCTCGATGCCGAGATCGTGGTGCATACGGGCATTACTTAGCCGAACCGACGAGGTGAGTGCTCCGATCACCGAACGATCAAGACCGGCGCGCAGGCCGACGTTTGGATCGAACGTGCGCGGTGGTAACATACCGAGCCGGCGGCGTACCTCGCTGACGATCTCGATCAGGCGGAGCGGTTCATCATCGCCAACGTTGTAAATTGCACCGATCTGGCCAACTTCGGGGGCGCGGATCAGCACCTCTAGCGCATCATCGATATGAATATGCGGCACAAAGTTACGCCCGCTGCCATAAATCGTAAGCTGGCCACTGGCAATCGCCTCGAGCGGATCGCGGTCAGGGCCATACACTGTTGCCATGCGTAAAATCATTGCCGGGAAGCGGTGAGCGCGCACTGCTTGCAAGATGATCTGCTCGGCGGCGGCAAGGATCGTGCCGAGGGGATACGAGGGCGCGATTGGGCTGTCTTCATCTACCCAGTGCTCGCCGTGATCGCCATAGGGGGCGACGCTGGAGGCCCAAATGTAGGTACGCACTGTGCGTGCGCGCACTGACATCGCGATCAAATGCTGGTTGCCATCAACATAGAGGGAACGGAGCAGCGCTGAACCATCGATGGGCATACGGTTGGTGAGGTTATAGACCACCTCAATCTCATCGGTGACGCCATCAATGGTTTCGGGGCGGGTAAGGTCTCCGATCCAGACCGCCATACCGCGGGCAGCGAGGCGTTCAACCACCGGATCTTCGGCGCTGTAGACAAGACCGCGCACACGGTGGCCAGCAGCGAGGAGCCGTGCGGCCAGTCGCGAGCCGATGTATCCCGCTGCGCCGGCAATCAGATAATTCGCCATAGGTCACCTCGTCGTGTAGGGGCGGGTGACTACTCTGACACCGCCCGACTTATAGAGCAGGCTGCACATCGGCAAAAGCGGTGCTTGTCTGTGTAGGTGCAGCAGGTTACTGCTAATTGTAACACTCTGTTGGGATTGTTGCCAGCGGAAATTTCCCTGACAAAAGATGGGCAAATTGTGGATAGAGGTGAGTGAAGATTGCAGGGGCGACGCCGATGTCGCCCCTATGTGTGTGACCGGTTACGGGATACGCTCGTAGGCCGGCAAGGTCAAAAATTCAACGAAATTAGGATCGGTGGTAATCTCGTCAAACAATTCGGCGGCCTCTTCGTAACGGCCATCATCGTAGGCCGGTCCCAGAATCTCGCGCACTTTGGTCAGCTCTTCGGGCAGCATCTGGCGGAAGAGTTCCACCGTTACCTTACGGCCATCTTCGAGCACACCCTTCGGACTGCGGATCCACTGCCAGATCTGGGCACGGGAAATCTCGGCGGTAGCGGCATCTTCCATGAGATTAAACACCGGCACGCAGCCATTACCGGCCAGCCAGGCGCCGAGATACTGGATGCCGACGTTGATATTCAACCGCATCCCCTGCTCGGTGATCGGTTCGCTGGGGCCGAATGCGAGCAGGTCGGCAGCGGTGACTTGCACATCGTCACGTTGGCGACTAATCTGATTGGGGGTAGGCATCAGACGGTCGAAGACCTCCATCGCCACCGGCACCAGACCGGGGTGAGCGACCCATGTGCCGTCGTGACCGTCGTTCGCCTCCCGCTCCTTGTCGGCGCGCACCTTGGCCAGCGCCGCTTCATTCGCCACCGGATCATTCTTGATCGGAATCTGGGCCGCCATACCACCCATCGCATGGGCGCCGCGGCGGTGGCAGGTCTTGATCGCCAACAACGAGTACGACCGCATAAAGTGAGTGGTCATCGTCACGAGCGCCCGGTCAGCAAGGCAGAAGTTGGGGTCGTTGCGGAACTTCTTAATGCACGAGAAGATATAGTCCCACCGTCCGCAGTTGAGGCCGGCTGAGTGCTCGCGCAGTTCGTAGAGAATTTCATCCATCTCAAATGCGGCGAGTATCGTCTCGATCAGCACGGTAGCTTTGATCGTACCGCGTGGAATACCGCGCAGCTCCTGCGCCAGTACAAAGATGTCATTCCACAACCGCGCCTCAAGGTGGCTCTCCATCTTCGGCAAGTAGAAGTAAGGGCCGCCTTGCACGTCGATCGCGGTTTGGGCATTGTGGAAGAAATAGAGGCCAAAATCGAAGATCGCTCCCGACATCGGCTCGCCGTCGATCAGCACATGCTTCTCGTTGAGATGCCAACCACGCGGTCGCACGAACAAGATGGCGGGATTGGCATTGAGGGCGTAATATTTGCCTTCGGGGCTAGTGTACGTGATTGTGCGGCGCAATGCATCGCGCAAGTTGATCTGGCCTTCGATCTGATTTTGCCACGTGGGGGTATTAGCATCCTCGAAGTCGGCCATAAAAACCTTCGCGCCCGAATTGAGCGCATTAATGACCATTTTGCGGTCAACCGGGCCGGTAATCTCGACCCGGCGGTCATTGAGTTGGGGCGGGAAGGGTGCGATTGTCCAGTCGCTCGCGCGGATGTGGGCGGTTTCGGGCAGAAAATCAGGCCGCTCACCGGCATCGATCGCGCGCTGGCGTTCGGCGCGACGGGCCAGCAGCTCAAGTCGGCGCGCGTTAAAGCGGCGATGCAGGGTCGCGAGAAATTCCAGTGCTTCCGGGGTCAGAATCTCGGCATATTCGGGTGTGATCGGTGCAGTGATCGTCACTCCGGCAGGGAGTTGGGGGGCGGTCATGCAACCCTCCTTTCATGATGCGGAAACAATTTCCGTGTACTATTATACCAGAAAAGCGTTAGTGTGATGTCAATGGACAGAAAAGGGGGAATCGAAGACCAAAACGGACAGAGAGGCGACTTACTCGCTTTCCTCTTCTCGCGGATTGTGATCTGTCTCGGTTAGGTGATGTGAGCATGGTTCACCGAGTTGCCTCTCGGCGGGGAGCCTACTGACGATACTGTCGTGAAGTATGCAAGGGTCTTTGCCTGCGACGTGTACGGCAAGCTTAACGCTTGCCAAACAAGGCGCATGTTTCAGAAGGATTGTTGTCTATCTTGCTTGCAATACCTGCTTAAACGGAGTATATTGGAACAAATGTTCGCAACAGGAGGTGGATGATGACTCGTCAGCCGGTGGTTGCCACGCCAATCGTCTACCCCGATAGTGACGGCATGCCTATGGCCGATAACACCAAGCAGTTTCGCGCTATCGTCACCATTCAGGGGAACCTCGACGCACTCTTTCGCGAGCGGGCTGATGTCTTTGTTGCCGGCGATTTGCTTTGGTATCCGGTCGAAGGCCGGCCTGACATTCGGCGTGCGCCGGATGTGATGGTGGTGTTTGGTCGGCCCAAAGGGGATCGCGGGTCGTATCGGCAATGGGAAGAGGGCAATACTGCGCCGCACGTCGTGTTTGAGGTGTTATCGCCAAGTAATACGTTGACTGAAATGGCCGCCAAGTTAGAGTTCTACGATATGTACGGGGTCGAGGAGTACTATCTGTACGATCCTGACACTGGTGATATGAGCGGTTGGCAACGCATTGATGGCCGGTTGCGGGTCATTCCTGAACTCGATGGTTGGGTAAGTCCACGGTTAGGGGTGAAGTTTGGCCGAGCAGTTGATGGCATACAGATGTATTGGCCTGATGGTCGGCCATTTCTGAGTTTTGTCGAGTTGCAGGCATTGGCTGAGCAAGAGCGACAACGGGCCGAGCAAGAGCGACAACGGGCCGAGCGGCTGGCGGCGCGTCTGCGCGAGCTAGGGGTTGATCCAGAACAAGAAGCGTGAGTGTAAGGGCGCAGAGGGGGAAACGTACAGGCGCAAAGACGCAGAGGGAAGATGTAGGTGCGGCGAGCGCGTAGGCGGTCACCGTCGCGGTGCTGGGTAGGTGCGGCGAGCGCGTAGGCGGTCACCGTCGCGGTGCTGGGTGGGTTTGTGTGAGTTTCTGCTGCCGTGGCTCCGTGTGAGTCGCCCTCCGTACATCCGTGTGAGCCGCTATCGGAGAGCGTTCCGCGCACCATCACCGAAAACCGAGTACAATAAAGGGCAAGGTGACGTTGCGTGAGGAAGCCTATGCCTGAATATATCGCCACGATCGGCCTTGAGATCCATGCCCATGTGCTGACCGCCTCCAAGATGTTCGACGGTTGCAGCACCGATTACGCTGGCGCGCCACCCAATACCCGCGTTTCGGTGGTGAGCCTTGGTCTGCCCGGCGCGCTGCCCGTACTTAACGCCCGCGCTGTTGAATTGGCTGCGCTTTGCGGGTTGGCGTTAGGTTGTCGGGTTAACGAACGCTCGATCTTTGCCCGCAAGTCGTACCCCTATCCTGACTTGCCCAAGGGCTTTCAGATTACCCAATACGATGAGCCGCTGTGCAGCGATGGCGCGATCGAGATTCGTACCGCTGCCGGCGAGGTGCGCCGAATCGGGATTGAGCGGTTGCATATCGAAGAAGATACTGGTCGCTTGATTCACAGCCCTGACGGCGCATCGTTGATTGACTACAACCGCAGTGGCATGCCATTAATGGAAATTGTCACTCGGCCTGATATTCGCACGCCAGAAGAGGCTCGCTTGACCTTTGAGAAGATCCGCCAGATTTTAGTCTGGATCGGGGCCAATAGCGGCAATCTCGAAGAGGGGGCGCTGCGCTGCGACGCGAATGTCAGTGTGCGCCCGGCAGGCTCAGATCGGTTCGGCGCCAAGGTCGAGATCAAGAACATCAACTCGTTCCGCTTTGTCGAACGAGCGCTAGCGTATGAGATCGAGCGGCAGATCCGTGTGCTCGAATCCGGCGGCGTAGTTGAGCAAGAGACGCGCGGCTGGCGCGAGGATCTGGGCCGTACTGAGGGTCAACGCTCGAAAGAGTATGCCCACGACTACCGCTACTTCCCTGAACCTGACATTCCGCCGTTGGTGCTGGCGCCGGAATGGATCGCCGCCCGCAAGGCTGAGTTACCCGAATTGCCTGACGCGCGCCGTACCCGGCTGATGACTACCCACGGCCTGTCATGGCAAGACGCCGATCTGCTCACTCAAGAGCGGGCGATCGCCGATTATTACGAAGCGGCGGTAGCAACGGTCAACCGGCCCGATGGGGCGAAAGAGGTGGCGAATTGGGTGTTGAACGAAGGCTTTCGTTTGTTGAACGATCGCGGCGAGCCGGCGACGGCGTTGATCGATCGTATGCCGGTGAACCGGCTGGCGACGCTGATCGATCTGGTGCAAAGCGGGACGATCACGCGCGCGGTGGCCAAGCAACTGTTTGAAGAAGTGTTCGCAACCGGTGCTGATCCGGCGGCGCTGGTAGCTGAGCGGGGCCTGACCCAAATTAGCGATGATGGCGCGTTGTTAGCAGCGGTGCGGGATGCGTTGGCCGATGAGAAGGCGGCCAAAGCGATTGCCGAGTATCGCAAGGGCAAAACGACCGCCATTCAATTTCTGGTCGGGATGGTGATGCGGGCCACGAAGGGGCAGGCGAACGCGCAACGGGTGCGTGAATTGTTAGAGGCAGAACTTGGATGACGCTGACAGGGGATGAGTCAACCGCGCTGAATCCGATTACGTTGCTCGAGTCGGCGCGCGAGAAGTATACGTTGGCGCGGGCGCGGCGTGATGTGCCGGAATTGGCGTTGCTCAGCATTCACGGCGCTATCGAAGATGCGCTGCGTGCCCACCTGTTGCGCGTCAATTCGCCGGCTGCGCTCGGCCCGTTTGCCGGCGTGTTGGCCGCGATGCAGGCCCTTGACCGGTTGCCGCTCAGCGCCGAAGAGGTCGATGCCGTGCAGCGCCTGCACCGGCTACGCGGGCGGATTGCCCGTGGTGAACATCTAGCTGTTACTGGCGAGACGCTAGCGGCCTATCAGCGGCTCGCCGTCATGCTGTTGCCGCGTTATGGCGTGCAGGCATTGCCTACAACTGAAACGGAACGACCTCGCCAGCGCGCAACCCAACCGATGCGTGCGCAAACCGCCTTGCCCGATGACGAGCCGGTGCGGGTGCGGTTGCGCGACCGCCATACCGCCTATGATGAAGAGCGTCGCATTCGTGCTCTGGGCCATCGCGCGCTTGATGAAGAGACGCCGCGCGGGCCGTTAGTGCCGGGTTGGGTTGCGCCAACGTTGATCATTGTCAGTATCTTTGTCATCGGGCTAGCAATTGCGCTCAGCTTGCAAAGTCCGGCGTCAGTGACACTTCCCACTGCCCCGATTGTCAATCTGTCGCCGGCTCCAACCGAATTGCCAGCTATAGCGCAGACCACAGCAGCGCCGGGCGGAGAGCCGCTCGCAACCGTGAGCGCTAATCCGCCGGCAACCGTTGCGCCTTCGCCATCGCCGTTGCCCGATGGCTTAGCGATAGGGCGCACGGCAGTGGTAAGTGAAGGCATTCCGGCGCTGAATTTGCGTGTGCAACCCGGGCTTGGCGCTGATATTCCGGTGTTGCTGGTGTTAGCTCCGGGTACGCAGGTCGAGATTATCGGCGGCCCGGTGGAGCGTGATGGCTGGGTGTGGTGGCAGGTGCGTAGCGCCGGGATCGAAGGTTGGTGCGCCGGAGACTTTTTGCAGCCGCAATGAGTACGCGATCATTTTATCGTTCGTTGCTGGTGCGCATCGTGCGGCGCCACCGGTTTTCGTAAATTTGCTATAATGAAGGTCGGCAAGCGTTATGCCGGAGTGGCGAAATGGCAAACGCTGCGGTCTTAAAAACCGCTGGGGGAAACCCCTTACGGGTTCGAGTCCCGTCTCCGGCACCATTTCCCGAGTTAACGCGATCAACCTGTTGAGCGTAGCCAGAACATCTAATCTAGAACAGCCGCAACTGCTGTGCAGGGAACCCGGCCCCAATGGGTCGGGTTATGCTTACGAAGCCCACTGTGCGGGATCATGGCTCTCACCCCTCCGGCACCCTCTCCCCCTTGACGGGGGCAGGGCCGTGCGGATTTCGGGACAGGCGTCGGAGCGCGGAACGCCGCAACACCCCTCTCCCGCGCGAGTGGGAGAGGGGATGGGGTGAGGGTGATCAACAATTCACTGCGTCCTCTGCGTCTTTGTATTCCATCCTTCGCGTCTTTGTTCGCTTTGCGTCTCAATGGAGCCAGCAACAACGCATCGAGAGCGCTTCCTCTGGTGGGCCAGCAACCCGCGTGCCACCTCGTAGCGCGCGGCGTTACGTCCCCTGCCGCTTCTGATCGATCCGCTGCTCGGCAGCCAGCCGTTCGAGATCGTAGTCGTGGTGGTCAACAAACCGCATGCCAGCGGTGAGCGTTGGATGCACCGCACTAATAGCCTGAAACATCATCTGGGCAATCTGGCGGTAGGCGGGATGGCCTTGGCGCGCGCTGCGCAGTTCGATCAAATGATAGGCTTCGCGCAGATTGAGTTTCATCCGCCAGCGCACACGGAAGGCGAAGGGCACTGCGTACTGCGCTTCATTGGGAAAGTCGCGTTGCAGGTCGGTCACCAATTCGGCAGCCTGCTCAAGCGCAGCGCGATACTGAGGCGCGACGCCGATCCGTTCGAGTTCAGGAGGGGTGACGTAGCCGTGGCTGACGGTGAAGCGCTGCCGTTCTTGGGTGAGCACACGGTGGCGCTGGAGATCGCGGTACGCGCCGATGTCGGCCAAGATATCGAAGGTGTAATACGGCTCCTCGAAGGCGCGACCGGGCCGGTGGAAGCGACTGCCCCGTTCGCCAACGGCTGCCGCGATGATTGCCTGCCGTTCCTGCGCCGGCATTGCGCTGATGGAAGCGAGGATCGAATCCAGCGGCAGATCGAGATGCGGGTAGAGGATGGCGGCGACCATCTTTTCTTCCGCTTGCGGATCATAATCAACCAAACGCACCGCAATCGCTGGCTCGTTGGTCGGAGCGATGGCGAGCTGTGCGGCGCATTGCGCCGCCTGTTCGCGGGTAGCGGCCAAATATGCGGCATACGCCTTGCCGCGTTCGCTGCGTGCCCGCTTGACAAAGGCCGGAATGACATAATCTAACTCAGTTTGAATTGCCTCGCTCAAGGCGCGCGCTTCGGCAAAGGGTGCAGCGGCGAGTTTGATAATCAGATACTCAAACGCGCGGCCATTGCCAAACAACCCAACATTGGTTTGGGTCGCCATCGGCAACAACCCGCGCAACAGATCGAGTGCCTTGGCCTGAATCGCATTGCGATAGGCGCGTGGGGTAGTGGCTTCATCGCGGGGGAATTGCGCTTGCAGCCATGCTTGCACCGGGCCGAGCAATGCGCTATACGTCGCGAAGAGGTTGTCCATCGTCGCCGTATAGCGTTCCGCAAACGGCGATGCCATCAACACCGGTTCGCGCAGGTAGCGATAGCCATCTGGCCCCGGCAGATCAAACCGGACATAGCGGGTCGATTTTTCCAGCGGCGACAAACCCAACCGACTGTCTTCGAGCAGCTTGGCAGCGATGTTACTCACGCCTTCGCAGGCCACATGCGCTCCCCCCAATTCAGCCACCGAGTCATCGCCGTATCCAATCAGCACCCGCTCGTAGAAGGCTTCGGCTTGGCGTGCAGCGACTAACTGCGCCGCCGGACTATCGCCCACTGCCGACACAATCGCGGCGAACCCTGACTCTGGTTCAGTGATGAACTCGTCGAGCAGGAGGCGGCGCAAGCTCTTCGTGCTACGGCTATAACGTGCAAACAGCGCCCCCTTCACCACTTCCGGCAAGTTGCGCAAACAGAAGACAGGCCGGTCAACATTGGTCACAAATGGCGTGAGCAGCGCGACCTCTTGCGGTGTGAAATGTTCGTTTGTGTGGGTGAACATAATCTATCCGAGAATCTGCTTCGAACCTTGGCCCATCATACCGCATCTTCACCATGTACAAAACGAGCTCCCTTTCGTGAATTGGGCGAGGGATTAGAACAAACGGGAATGGCTTTCGCTAATGGGGGAGGTTGCTGCGGCGCGGGGGCCGCGTAGGGCGCGACCCCTGCACCTCGCAATGACAGTGTGCGTTTCGTTCTTTTAACATTCCGGTCATAACTCTGTGTTACCATAGCAAGAGAACTAAAGGATTCTTCGCGGAGAATGCCATGACCACCATCTACGTGATCCGCCACGGCGAGACTGACTGGAATATGCAGGGACGTTGGCAAGGACATATTGATGTTCCGCTCAACGAGATTGGCTACCGGCAGGCGCGATTGTTGGCCAACCGGTTGGTACGTGATGGGGTAAGGTTTTCTGCCATCTACAGCAGTGACTTGTCGCGCGCGTATCAGACGGCATGGGAGATTGGTGCTGTACTGAAAGTGCCGGTGCAACTGTTGCCGGCGTTGCGCGAGATCGATACCGGCCACTGGAGTGGTCTCACAACTGATGAGGTGCGGACACAGTTCCCTGATGAATGGAAGCAGATTATGCAAGGTTATGACCTGCCACGCGGCGGTGGCGAGACGATGGCTGCGCTGCGGCAGCGGGTGGTGACAGCCGTCGAGGCGATGGCGGCCCAACATCGTGGTCACACGTTGGCGTTTGTCACTCACGGCGGCTGTATTCGTGCACTGTTATCCCACGCCGAGAACTTTCATGACACCAACTTTGGGCGCTATCCGCATATCGGTAACACGTCGATCACCATTCTTGAAATCGGTTACAAACACTGGCGGGTCAAATTGGTGAATGATATGAAGCATTTGGAAGCGGAGCCTGAACCAGAACTGGTCTCGGCTCCGCCTGATGACGCCGAGTTGCCGAGCCAGTAACGTGCTCGAGTTGGATTGGCAGGTGACGTTGAGCGCATCATAATGGCAGCTTATATGTTGCTCCGCTCGTGATAACCGAGTGCGGCAGGCGAACTACCGCACTCCATACGTAATCCATCGATTGCTGTATACCCACATGCTTACCGCCAATCGCATTGCCAATACGTATCACGTCGAAACGCCGGAAGGCGTTATGATAACCTACACCACCGCCGGGCTGGCCAGCCGGGGTCTAGCGGCGGTGATTGATTATACGATTCTGGTCACGTTCCTGATGATGGCTGCCACCGTTGTGCTTGCCAGCAACGATATTGGCGTTGGCAATGAAGACGTGCTGTGGGCATTGTTCGCGGTGTTCGCTTTTGTGTTGAATTGGGGCTATTACGTCTTCTTCGAGTTAATCTGGAATGGCCAGACGCTGGGTAAACGGTGGTTGCGGTTGCGCGTGTTGCGCGAGGGTGGCCGCCCGGTTGATGGCGCAGCGGTCGTGGTGCGTAATCTGATGCGGGCGATTGACTTTTTGCCGTTTGGTTACGGCATTGGCCTGCTCACCATCTTTATCGACCGCCATAACCGCCGGCTAGGTGATCTTACCGCTGGTACGGTGGTGGTGCGCGAAGGTAATCTCATCACCCTTGACCAAATCTTAAGTCCGGTCAGAATACAGGTGCCGCCGCGCGCAACCGATGCGCCGCCAACGCCGTTGTTGCCGAACTTAGAGCGCTTATCGACGGCGGAAATGGCGCTCGTGTTTGACTTCTTGCGCTGTCGCGATGCGCTCAGCGCTGATGCGCGCCTCTCGTTGGCCGGTCAGCTCGCGGCCTTGATACGCCAGCGCCTCGGATTGCCCCCGGCTGATGGCCATCCCGAACGGTTTCTTGAGCATGTGGTGCGCGAATACGATGTTTTTCAAGCGATGATGGCGCGCCAAGCCGGGTGATCAGGCGTCCAGATTTCAAGGTTGGGCAAACGGCGAAACCACATCTCTTGCCGACGGATGAAGGCATGGGTGTCGAAGCGCAGCCGTTCGATGCAAGCAGCAAGATCAGCAGTTCCAGCAAAGTACGGCTGGAATTGGACGTAGCCAAGGCTCGACATCGCCGGCAACGACCAATTGTAGCCGCGGGCTAGCAGGTTTGCGACCTCTTCAACCAAGCCGGCAGCGATCATGCGTTCGATGCGGGCATCGGCGCGGGCGTAAAGTTCGGCGCGTGGCCGGTGCAACCAAATCGTGCGCGGGCGGAAGGGAGGCGGCTGCCGCTCTTGCAGACGCGAGATCGGTTCGCCGCTGACCAGATAGACTTCGAGCGCGCGCACGACCCGTCGCACGTTGGTGGCCGGGATGCGCGCCGCCGCGACCGGATCAACCGCCGCGAGGCGGGCATGGAGTACGGCAGCGCCCTCTTGAGCTGCTACTTGCTCAAGTTCGGCGCGAAGCTCTGGCTGGGGGGCGACGCGCGGAATCTGCCAGCCTTCCAAGACTGCTGCCAGATATTGGCCGGTGCCGCCAACTAGCAGTGGTGTGCGCCCGCGCGCTTGAATGTCGGTGATCGCCGCCAGCGCCAGATCGTGAAATTCGGCCAACGAAAACGGTTGATCAGGATCGCGAATGTCGATCAGGTGGTGCGGCGCTTGGGCGCGTTCGGCAGGGGTTGGCTTGGCAGTGCCGATGTCCATGCCACGGTAGATCTGGCGCGAATCGGCGGAGACAATCTCGCCGTTGATCTGTTGCGCCCATGCGACCGCTAATTCGGTTTTACCCACGGCAGTGGGGCCAACAATCGCAATTAATTCAAACAAACGATCCTCGCTGTACATGGCATGATCTGCCTGCGGGCCGTCCGGCGTGCCGGATTGAGCGCAGGAAAGTTGGTTGTCGTTCCTTTCATAACGCATTGCGTTATAAAAGTGCAGCAGTGTACCACTCTCATGCTACAATACCTTTAGCGCCGTATGTGCAGCGCAGCGGCGGCATGCATCAGCTCAGATGCTCGAAGGTGTGCAATCTACCGTATCTGCTCTGTTTTCTCTGCTGCCAGAGCACGAGCGATGCCGGAGGTTAGTATGAACGAACAACGTGTTAGCCAGTCAATGCCGCTCACCATTACCACCCGTGATGGACGCACATTGCGCGTGCGCAGTCTTGCCGCTGCGGATGCTGAACTGCTCGAGCGGATGTTCTATCGCTTGTCGCCGGAATCGATCTATCGCCGGTTTTTCATTGCGGCTGAACATGCTTCTCCCGAACTGGTGCATAAATCGGCGCAACGGTTGGCGGCGATTAATCCGCGCCGCGAAGTGGCGTTGGTGGCGTTGGCTGACGAGCATGGGCGTGAAGAATCCATTGCCGTGGCCCGTTTTGCCCGCTTGCCACATGACCCTAAGGTAGCTGAGGCCTCAATTTTGGTGCGGGATGACTATCACGGGGCGGGGGTTGGGCGTAAGATGCTGGAATTGCTGCTGGCCGAGGCGCGGGCGGCAAACCTCGAACGGCTGATCTTTTTGACGCACGCCGATAATACCGCTATGATCCGGCTGGCGACCAGCTTGGGCTTGCCCTTCCATGGCCGGCATGCCGATGGGTTGTATGAAATCCATCTGCTATTGCAGCCGCAGGCCACGCCGGTGTTTGAGTTTGTCGGAACTGCACGAGGATAGGATGATGGCAAAAAGATTTGGCTGGAGTTTGTTACCGATGGCGCTGACCGGCGCCATTGGTGTGTTAGGTGGGATTACTGGCACGGCATACTACGTCAGTTTGCGGGTCAGCCCGCCGCCGCGCCGTACCTATCTCGACAGCTATACCTTTACCCCGTGGGAGTTAGGAGTGCCGTTTGAGACGGTTGAGTTTCGCAGCAGCGATGGTCTGCGGCTGGTG
Source organism: uncultured Chloroflexus sp. (assembly GCF_937951745.1). Classification (GTDB taxonomy): domain Bacteria; phylum Chloroflexota; class Chloroflexia; order Chloroflexales; family Chloroflexaceae; genus Chloroflexus. The sequence goes on along the minus strand of NZ_CALFBQ010000030.1, from coordinate 62,234 downwards.
GGCTGGTGGTTGCCGCGCCCCGAAACGAATGCGGTGATCGTGGGCAGCCATGGCCATGCCGGCAGCAAAGATGAATTGCTTGGCATTGGCAGCTATTGCTGGCGAGCCGGCTATAATGTCCTGCTGTTTGATTATCGTGGTCGCGGCGAATCGGATCCATGGCCGCAGACGCTGGTGAGCCGCGAGGTTGACGATTTGCTAGCGGCGCTCGAGTTTGTGCGCCAGCGGATGTCCGCTGCGGCGATTGGTGTGGTTGGCTATTCGATGGGAGCGGCAGTGGGGATTTTGGCAACGGCCCGCGATCAGTCGGTTCGGGCGCTCGTGGCCGATAGCTCGTTTACCGCTGGTGATGATGTGGTGGCCCATAGCATCACCCAAGTGCTGCGCATCCCGCCCAAGCCGTTGGTACGCTTGGCCGACGCGATCGTCGCTCGTCGCCACGGCTACCGCTTTAGCCAAGCCCGCCCGATTGACGCCATCGGCCAGATTGCGCCACGCCCGGTCTTTATCATTCATGGCATTGATGACTCGCTGATTCCGGTGAGCCACGCGCGCCAATTGTATGACGCTGCTCGCGAGCCGCGCATCTTGTGGGAGGTGCCCGGCGCCGAGCATTGTGGCGGGTATTTTGTCGATCGGGTGACGTATTGCCGGCGGGTTGTCGAGTTTTTTGACCAGTATCTGCGTAGCGTTGAGGCATAGCCGGCATGCGGTTTGATATCCTCACCCTCTTTCCAGCTATGTTTCAGGGGCCGCTGACCGAGAGTATTCTCAAGCGGGCGCAGCAGGCTGGCAAAATTGCCATTCACTTGCACGATATTCGACAGTGGGCGACTGATCGCCATCGCACCGCCGATGATACGCCTTATGGCGGCGGCGCCGGGATGGTGATGAAAGCTGAGCCGTTGGCGGCGGCGATTCGGGCGGTGCGCGCCGCTGATGAGCAAGCCGGGCCAACCATTCTACTTACGCCTGACGGTGAGTTGTTTACGCAGAGCATAGCGCATGAATTAGCGGCCTTGCCGCGCCTGATCCTCGTCTGTGGTCACTATGAGGGGATCGATGAGCGAGTGCGCGCGACACTGATTGACCGCGAGATCAGCATCGGCGATTATGTGTTGACCGGCGGTGAGTTGGCGGCGATGGTGGTGGTTGATGCGGTGGCGCGGTTGGTGCCGGGGGTGATCGATAGTGAATCGATTATCGAAGAGAGTCACAGCGATTTTTTGCTCGAATACCCGCACTACACCCGTCCAGCGGTTTGGGAGGGGTTGAGTGTGCCGCCGGTATTGCTCTCTGGAAACCATGGCGAGATTGCCCGTTGGCGGCGAGCCGAGCGGTTGCGCCGCACCTTGGCCCGCCGGCCCGATCTGCTGGATCGGGCCGCAGCAGCCGGTGTGTTGACTAAGGCCGATCTGGCGTTGTTGGCTGAATGGGGATGGCAACCGCCAACCATAGACGAGGAATAGAACACGGATTGACACGGATGGCCCGACCCGTGCCAATCCGTGTCAATCCGTGTTCATACTATCTCGGTCTGGTATTCACGCCAAAGCCGGCGCAGTTCGGTGGCCGGATCGCGCCAGAAACGGTCGGGTTCAACCGGCAGGGTTGGCAATGTACCCTTCGCTGGCAGACTGCCAATCGTCTCGCGCAGCGCCTCCCAACTCGCTTTCGGGCGGCCATCTGCCGTCCACAAACCCCATGTGCGCGCCGGCCAACTGCGGTCGAACGGTGGGATCTTCCACTGTTCCTCTGCCGGATCGACCATCCCGGCCAGCCAGACCGCGGCGGCCCCAGAGCGGGCCAATGTCGGCAGTGCTGCTTGTAGGGCCGTGGCCACCTCTTCTTCATCAGCCAAAAACGTTTGAGCGGGCCGGGCAAAGACCTCATCGTGCTGCCAGCCGCGCCATTGTGGGCGAGGGGCAGTGGGCCAGCCGAGATCGCTAACCACCACCTGCGTGGCGGCGGTATCGTTCACTTCTTCGGCCAGCAAACCAGCGACCACAGTGTGCAAAAAGCAGACGGCCTCGCCGCGCGCTGGCGGTCCATCGCCGATCGGCGGCCATGGCCCCACACTCATCACGACTTCGCCACCGGCCATTGCGATGTCATAGGGGCGCAAACTGGCGGGGTCACTCAGCGCAGCAGCATCAATCTGACCAAACAGCCGGTTGGCACCGTGGGCGCGAGCACGCTCGGCGAGATCGGCCCACCATGCTGCCACATCGCGATGGTCAGTTGGTGGCAGGACTCGCTCAACCCCGGCGGCTAACAGCCAACCATGGATAGCTGGATGGGCGGCGAAGTTACCGATCACTTCGCGGAGCAAGTAACGTTGCGCGGCCCGCATGTCGGGATCGGCGTAGAGATCGCGCACCGGTTCGCGCCGGTAGAAGGTATTGTCAAGAATCGTCAACGCCGGTGTTGCGAAGATCTCGCTTACCGCTTGGTTGGTCAACGCTTGCGCCGGCACCCCCAGCGCCCAATCGGGCAGATGGAGCGCCGGGCCAAGGGTGGCGCTCATTAGCGAGACAACCACGTGCAGACCGTTGGCTTGGGCAAGATCAAGGCCACGGTGGAAGCCATCGAGCGCAGCGACCGCAATCCGCTGTGCGCTTGGCTGCACCTCTGCCCAGCGCAGATCAAAGCGTACTTGCTGCAAACCGATCTCACGCGCGCGTTGCAAGTATTCACGCAGCGCGCCGTGGTCGTAGCGCGACCAGCTTGCGGCCAGTGCCTGCGGTCGCGCTGGCATAGGCGGCCAAATAGTTGTTCCGATGTCCATAGGCGTTTTGCGTGTATACTAACAAGGCGATATAGCGCTAACCTCGCCTCTTCATTATCATAGTATAACAATGTCGCACCGAATTGAAATCATTGTCCCTACTGGGATCGAAGCATTGGCGCGCGCGGAAGCGCAGCGGATCGCCGGTATCCGGCTCGACCCGCCGGGAGAGAGCGGGGTGATCAGGGCAACGATGCGCGGCCCGTTGCCGGCGCTGTTCGATTTACGCTGCGCTACTTCAGTCTTCTTAGTGCGCAGCTTTGCCATTCCGCGGCCACGGGCTTTGCTCGGCGATGAGAACTTTCGCGAAGTCACGGTGATGATCGACACGGTGCGTCGTTTGCATCCTGCCAACACGTTTCAAACCCTTTTGCTCAGCGCTGCTGGCGCCGAGAGTAGTGTGCTGCGACGTTTCAAGCACGAGCTGAGCGAGCGGCTCGGTCTCTCGATCGGTGAAGACGATGGCGATCTTGTGCTGCGCTTGCGCCCCAGCCGCGAGCGGGCTGGTTGGGACGTGCTGGTACGCTTGACGCCGCGGCCATTAGCGACTCGCTCATGGCGGGTGTGTAATCGTGAGGGAGCACTCAATGGGCCGGTAGCGCACGCAATGGCGCTGCTAAGCAAGCCGCGCGCCAGCGATCGAGTGCTAAATGTGGGATGCGGTTCGGGTACGCTGTTGATCGAGCGGTTGTTGATCGGGCCGGCGGCGCAGGCGATCGGGTGTGATATTGACCCTGCAGCGTTGGCATGCGCCTATCGTAACCTTGCCGCCGCCGGCTTGAGCCACAAGGTTTCATTGCACGATTGGGATGCGCAACACATGCCATTGCCGCCGGCAAGCATCGATGTGGTATTGGCCGATTTACCGTTTGGGCATCTGGTCGGTTCGCATGCCAGCAATGTCACGCTCTACCCGGCCTTGCTGCGTGAGGCGGCCCGCGTCACGCGGCTAGATGGATGCGCAGTGATCATCAGCCACGAAGTGCGACTCATGGAGCGCACCTTAGCCGAGTTGCCGGAATGGCGACTTGAGCAACACCTGCGTGTTGATCTTGGTGGCCTCTACCCGCGCATTTTCGTGTTGCGGCGGGTAGCGCAAAGGTAACGCCAAGGCGCTGAAGCAGGCGACTGCCGCCAGCGCCTTGTATTTATGATCGCTGATCGCCGCCGCCCAATTCGAGATGTGCTGCCCGCACTTGCTCAAGGCGTTGACGTATCGCCGCAAATTGAACGTTAAGTGTCTCTAACTCGCGCCGCTCCAATTCCATAATGCGCAAGAGTTGCGCCTTTTGTTCAAGCTCCATCCGGTCAGTTGTGCGCGTGAAGCGCTGCTCAAGCTCGCGCAACCAACCATCAACCCGTTCGAGCCATGCCGTCAATTGGCGCAGATACTGCTCATCAGTCTCCTGCAACGCGCTCATCCGCTCATCGGCCATCTGGCGCAACTCTTCCAACCGTTCTTGGTTCATCAAGAAGCGTTCGGTTGAAATGCGCTCAATCCGTTTGATTTCGGCAGTAATGTCAGGGAGCTTTGCTCCGATTTCTTTAATTTGGGCGGGCAGTACCTCGGCAAAGAGGTCGATCTGCTGACGAAGTTCTTCGAGCCGATCGATGCGTGACTTCTGCTCGTCGATCGATGGACGGAGATCGGCAACCAATTGTTGGGCTTCAACTGCCATTCGCCGCATCTGTTGCTTCTCGACTTGGATATCATCGTTAACACGCCGCACCTCTTGCATCACGGCTGCATCAGCTTCACGCAAGCGTTCGAGTTGCAAGGCAAATTGACGTTGACGTTCGTCGAGTTCTTTGATCTGCGACGAGAGGGCAGTAATTTGTTGTTCAACGTGTTCGATGCGAATAAGCCAGCCGGCGAGAAAGTCGCGATCTTGTTTGCGCGCTTCGGCGATCTGTTGGATCTGTGACTGCATATCACGCAACGGACGCACACCTTCTTCGATTTTGACCAGTGCCGCTGCCACTTCCCGTCGTAGTGCGACCACATCGCGGCGCACGATTTCATTAGCTTGGGCAACTTCACTGGTGTGACGCTCGAAGAGGCTTTGCACTTGCGCAATTGCACCCTCGTTTTTGCGTACCTGCTCCATTGCCCACTGATATTTGTTGGTCTGGTCCTTGAGCAGGCGGCGCAATTCGTCGATCTGGCTTTGCAGGTAGACCAATTGCGATTGCTCTTGCGCGCGCAGGCGCTCTTCTTCGTACCGCGCAGTGAGGTCTGAATTCGACATACAATCCTCTTATGGTTGTGAAGTCACCGTTTGGGCGACGGCCAATGCTTCGGGCAAGCTGATCGCTCCCACGTACAACGCCTTGCCGATAATCGCTCCCTCGACTCCAAGCTGGGCCAGCCGGCGCACATGATCGAGGGTGGCAATGCCGCCGCTCGCGATAATCGCTGGACCATCGGTGCGCATCAATTCGGCCAGCGCGATGAAATTCGGACCGCTAAGCGCTCCGTCGCGGTTGATGTCGGTATAGATGATCCGGCGCGCGCCGAGCGCAGCCATCTGTGCGGCGAGTGTAGTGGCCGCCACAGTTGAGGTGACCGTCCAGCCATCGGTCGCCACCATACCGTTCCGCGCGTCGATCCCGATCACAATCTGCTCGCCGAAGCGATTGAGCAGGCGAGCCACCAGTTCAGTTTCAGCGATCGCGGCGGTGCCGATGATCACGCGCTCGACCCCAAGGGCTAAAGCCGCCTCGACATCCTCTTCGCGGCGTAAGCCGCCGCCAAGCTGCACTGGAATCTGCACGGCTTGGGTAATGGCCAAGACAGCAGCGACATTCTGCGGTCTCCCGGCGCGGGCGCCATCGAGATCGACCAGATGCAGACGGGTTGCCCCTTGCTCTTGCCATGCCCGCGCCACGGCGACCGGATCGTCGGCGTAGACTGTCATCTGGGCGAAATCGCCTTGGTACAGCCGCACGCAGCACCCGTCTTTCAAATCAATTGCCGGAATAATCTCCATATCTCATCCTCTCTGAGTGGTTGCGCCACTCCACGCCACAAAGTTGGCTAGCAGGCGCAAGCCATAGTCGCCGCTCTTTTCGGGGTGAAACTGCACCGCTGCCAGCCGGTCGCGGATGATCACGCTCGGAAAGAGCAATCCGTAATCGGTGCGTGCGGCGATGATCGTCGGATCAGCGACATCACAGTAGTACGAGTGAACGAAATAAACATCAGCGCCATCGGGAATATCGGCAAAGAGAGGATGGTCGCGAAATGCTGGGTCAATCTGCATCTGATTCCATCCAATTTGCGGAATCTTACCGGCGCTCTCTGGTAAGCGTTGAACTGTCCCACGCACAATATCGAGACACGGGTGCCGACCAAACTCTTCGCTCTCGCTTAACAAGACCTGCATGCCGACGCAAATGCCGAGAAACGGTGTGCCGGCTGCCACCACTTCCGGCAAGATAGCGGCAATGCCGAGCTGGCGCAGGCTGGCCATCGTATCGGCGGTAGCGCCGACGCCGGGTAAGACGACCGCCTGCGCCGAACGAATCACCTCTGGGTTGTCGGTAACGGTTAAATTGGCGCCGACCCGCCGCAACGCGCGCACCACATTGGGCAGGTTGCCGGCGCCATAGTTAATCACTGCAATCATGCTTCTCCCTGATAACCAGTCTGCATCAAAAGCGGATGTTGATTCTGCAATGCGGTAATGATATGGTCAATCGTTGGTTCAGGTGCTTGGACGCCACCCATCGGGTCAGGGCCGGGATCCATACCGAGCATTAAGCGAAGCGTGGCAACGACACCGGCAGCGAGGGCGGGCAAGCTATAGCCACCTTCAAGTACAAATCCGATCCGGCCATCACACAGCTCGGCGGCCCAATCGAGCAGGTGTTGCGCGATACGGGCAAACCCCTTTACTGAAAGCGCCATTGGCCCGATCGGGTCGCTCCAGTGCGCGTCAAACCCAGCGGAAACCAGCATGATTTCGGGCTGAAACCGGCGCAGCGCCGGCCCAATGATCTGGCGGAAGACGCGGTCGTACCCTTGATCGCCAGTGCCGTAGGGTAAGGGAACATTGAGGGTTGTGCCGCCGGCAGTGCGCGGGTCTCCCATCTCGTGAATCGCGCCGGTGCCGGGGTAGAGCGGCGCAGCGTGGGTCGAACAAAAGAGCACCCGCCCGTCGCGGTAAAAGATGTCTTGGGTGCCGTTGCCGTGATGCACATCAAAATCGACGATGGCAATTCGTTGTAGGCCGTGCCGATCGAGCAATACCCGTGCGGCAACCGCAATATTGTTGAAGAGGCAAAACCCCATTGAGCGGATGTCAGTCGCGTGATGGCCGGGTGGACGGACGAGGGCAAATCCGTTGTGACAACGCCCTTCGGCGATAGCTTCGGCTAAGCAGATCGTTGCGCCTGCCGCTAGGATGGCTGCTTCCCACGAATCAGCGGTGACGTAGGTGTCGCTATCGATCTGTCCCCCGCCATAGCTGGCCAGTTGGCGCACCCGGTGCAGCATGTGTGGGTTATGAACGGCCAACAATTCGGCCTCGGTTGCCGGACGGATGGGCAATGGTTTGAGATAGCCGAGTAAACCCGCTGATTGGATCGCGCGCTGAATGGCATGCAGCCGGCTGGCCTGTTCAACGTGGCCGTGCCATGTATGCAGATCGAACCGTTGATCGGTTGCAATGGCTGTGGTCATACAAGTGTGTCAAGTGAGTTGTATTTGCTGCTGGCGGTGTCAAGCATTGGGCAATCACGCGTTGTTACGCCAGCGCCTTTGACATTGCTCACATTGTACCACGTAGCAATTAACGTCCGTTTACGTTGAGCGAGGATGTTCCCATATTGCGGCGTGGTATAATCCATGGGCGCAGAAAGGGTGTTGCGCATCGTTGGGAATGGAGCTTTGGTATGGCGCGCCCGTTGTTGGTGTTAGTTGATGGCCATGCGTTGGCGTATCGCGCCTTTTTTGCCTTGCGCGAGAGTGGGCTGCGCTCGTCGCGCGGCGAGCCGACGTATGCCGTCTTTGGGTTTGCCCAAATCTTGCTGACGGCGCTGGCCGACTACCGGCCTGAATACGCTGCCGTTGCCTTCGACGTCGGGCGTACCTTTCGCGATGACCTTTACGCTGAGTACAAAGCCGGGCGCGCCGAGACACCGGAAGAGTTTTACCCGCAGTTTGAGCGGATCACCCAATTGGTGCAGGCGTTGTCAATCCCGATCTACACTGCCGAGGGGTATGAAGCTGATGATGTGATCGGCACACTGGCTCGCCAAGCGACTGCTCAAGGGCTAGATGTGATCATCCTCACCGGCGATTCTGATGTGTTACAGTTGGTGAATGAGCAGGTGCGCGTGGCGCTGGCCAACCCTTACGGTGGCAAGACGAGTGTAACACTGTACGATGTCGAGCAGGTGCGCAAGCGGTACGATGGCCTCGAACCGGCACAACTCGCCGATTTGCGTGGTCTCAAGGGTGATCCCTCTGACAACATCCCCGGCGTGCGCGGGATCGGTGAGAAGGGCGCGATTGCCTTGCTCAAGCAGTTTGGCTCACTCGACAATCTCCTTGACCACATTCCTGATGCGCCGAAGCGGTACCAGACCTTGCTGAATGGGCAAGCGGATGCAGCCCGTTTTTCGCGCCAACTGGCAACAATCGTGACCAACGTGCCGGTGCAGCTTGATCTAGCGGCAGCCCGGCTTGGCGTGTACGATCGGGCCGCAGTGATGGCCCTCTTGCAAGAGTTGGAGTTTGGTGTTAGCTCAAACTTGATCAAGAAGTTGCCACCGGTGGTGCAAGCGCCGGCGTTGGCCGAGTTGCCCGCCGATCTGCCGGCGGCGCCGCTGGCTGCCGCTGGCCCGACCCAGCTCTCGCTGTTTGGCGGCGCAGTGCCGGCAGCTAATCCGGCTTCGGCGGCGACGCGGATTGTGCGCGACGCGGCGGCATTGGCCGATTTAGTGGCGCGCTTGCGCGCCGCACCGGCGTTTGCCTTCGATACCGAATGCACGAGCTTGCAAGCAGTGGGGAGTGATCTGGTCGGTATTTCGATTGCAACTACTCCTGACGACGCCTGTTACATACCGGTTGGGCACGAGACGGGTCAGCAGTTGCCGCTGGCCGAGGTGGTGGCGGTGCTTGGCCCACTATTTGCCGACCCGCACACGCCCAAATTTGCTCACAACGCCAAGTTTGATGCCGAAGTGCTAGCCGGTGCTGGTATGAAGGTGGCTGGTCTGGCGTTTGATACGATGATTGCTGCAGCGATGTTGGGCAAACGGCAAGGGTTGAAGGATTTGGCCTTTTATGAGTTGAAACTATCCGAACCACCCACGACGATCGAAGACCTGATCGGGCGAGGGAGCAAGCAGATCAGCTTTGCCGCCGTGCCTATCGAGCAGGCCGCTCCCTACGCTGCTGCCGATGCGCTGCATACGCTGCACTTAACCGAGGTGTTGCGTAGCCAACTTGAAGCTGATGCCGCTCTGCGCGACTTGTATTATCGGGTCGAACTGCCGTTGATCGACGTGTTGACCGATATGGAGTTGGCCGGCATCTTGCTCGACCACGAGTATCTGCGCGAGCTGGGCAAACGTTTCGCCCACCGCATTCACGAGCTGGCCGAACGCATCTATGCGCAGGCCGGCGGCCCGTTTAACATCAATTCTGGCCCGCAACTGAACGAGGTCTTGTTTGAGCGGATGGGCATTGATCCGCGCGCCCACGGCCTCAGCAAGCTCAAGAGCGGTGGCTATTCGATTACGGCTGAAGTGTTGGAAGAGCTGAGCCAGCTCTACCCGATCGCCGCCGATATTCTGGCCTATCGCCAGCTCACCAAACTCAAGAGTACGTATATCGACGCTCTGCCTGAGCTGGTCAATCCACGCACGGGCCGTATTCATACTTCGTACAACCAAATTGGCGCCGCGACTGGCCGGTTGTCATCGAATAATCCCAATTTGCAAAACATTCCAGTACGCACCGAAGAGGGGCGCGAAATTCGACGCGCTTTTATTGCCGCCCCGGGTCATCGATTCATCGCCGCCGACTACTCGCAGATCGAGCTGCGTGTGCTGGCCCATATCAGTGGTGATGAAAATCTGATCGCTGCGTTCCAACAGGGCCTTGATATTCACGCCGCTACAGCCAGCCGCTTATTTGGCGTTGCGCCCGATCAAGTCGATAAAAATCAACGCCGTGTCGCCAAAACAGTCGTGTTCGGTGTCATCTACGGTATTAGTGCCTTCGGTCTCGCCCAACGTCTTGGCATCGAACGCGATCTTGCTCGTCAACTGATCGACAACCTGTTCGCCCAATTCCCCGGCATTCGCCGCTATATTGACCAGACCCTCGCCTTTGGTCGTCAGCACGGATATGTGCAGACGTTGTTTGGCCGTAAGCGTATGATGGACGACTTACGCGCCAGCGGGGCGCGGCGAGCAGCGGCTGAACGCGAGGCGATCAATGCCCCGATCCAAGGGACTGCTGCCGACATCATGAAGATCGCGATGGTTAACGTGCATCGCGCCTTACGTGAGCGCGGCTTACGTACTCGCCTGCTCTTACAAGTGCATGACGAGTTGATCGCCGAAGCACCGGAAGAAGAGGTGGTGGAAGCGGCCCAGCTCTTGCGTGAAGTGATGAGTAGCGCCTACCAACTGATTGTGCCCCTTGGCGTCAATCTCGAGACTGGGCCGAATTGGGAAGAGATGGCGGCGGTGTGAGACGTGGTTATTCGCGATTGCTTGAGTTATTGAAATTATTATGCGTTATCATTTCTCGCGTATCCAGCTTCTGCCATTGGCAACGCTCCTTGCACTGCTCGTCATTTCCCTAAGCGCAACATGGCTCTTGGCATCACGTCCATGGCGGATTGATGCAGTCATTGGCGGCGCTGACTCGGCAATCGTGGGAACCGGTTTTTTCACCAAAGAGCTATCTTCTAATGGTACGCCATTTCGCTGGACGAGCGGGCCTGCTATTATCAATCTCCCACCGGTGCATGCAAGGTATCTGGTTACAATACGCGCCTACACTCCCAGTGATGTTATTCCTTATTACGTTGAGATCAAAGACCGTGCCTTTCCAGTGGCCACAATCGTGGTTACAGATCAGCTCCCCGACTTCCGCAGATACCATATCCTTTGGCAGTCACCTGCAACCTATCACTGGTTAGATTTGTTTACACCACGTCGTTTCACCATTGATGCTGAAACCCGAAACCGTAATCAAGATGATCCCCGGTTGTTAGGAATTGCGGTCAGTCATGTAAGTATTCGCAGTTCAAACACGTTGACGGCACCGATTACGCCGCTGATCACGATTGGCGTAACTCTGTTGGGATTTGCTCGTCTGCTCTGGCCGTTGCGCGGCAAACGGCTTGTGTGGTTTGCCGTGGTTGCTCTCCTCTTGCCGGTAGGATACGACCTTCTTGTATGGCATCCGCTTCAGGGAAACGACTACACGTGGTTGCCATGTTCGTGGTTGCCGGGCATGGTTGCGGCATTAACCATTGGCGCCTTCCTCGCGCAGAGCGCCGCTCGCACACATAGCGGCGCGTTCATTGCCGGGATGATCGTCATACTTCTGGCGTTTGCCGTCATAGCAACCTTGCAATGGCATTGGTACGTTGAAGGGCCTGATTACTATTGGCATTTGTACCATGGCGGCTCTTGGCAGCGTGTATTCCGCGCCCATCCCTTTTATCCATTCGGTTTTCCGCTGATTTTATGGTTGGGGCAGTTGGCCGGTGATCAAGCGCTGCTGTTTGGCCGGATCGCCAGCGCTATCGCTACATTTATGACGATAGGCGCTACAACGCTTATGGTTTGGCGAGCGATTCATCGATCGTATGCATGGGTGGCCGGCGCAGTGATGTTAGCAGCGCCGGTGGTGGTATCCCATGGCGTCTTTGCCAGCACTGATGCGCCAATGGTCAGTTTTGCCGCATTGGCGTTACTGGCTTTGCTATGGCATGAGCCACTGCCTTGGCGGCAAGTCATCCTCGCTGGAATGGCGCTTGGTCTTGCGTACCTCTTTCGCGTACAGACCACGATGCTGTTGATCCCGAGTTTGGTGTGGTTGTACTTTCAACCTATGCCTCAACTGCCGCTACGGCTAGCTTGGTTGAGCCGCCTTGGCCGTTTGATTGGCCCGCTGGCTTTGCTTGGCGGATTTCTGCTTGTGTCGGCGCCGCAGTGGTTGCTCGATATTCGCGATACGGGTCTGCCATTTTCGACGCGGCAATACGTCAACATTTGGTCATTCGCTTTTGAGCGTACTGACTCAGTGCCGGAAGGATCAACGTTTGAACAAATGTGGTTTATTTTAAACTTTGATCCGTATGGACTTTGGCGTCATTGGTTAGGCAATATCCGCCAATTTGGCGAGCATACAATCCATCAACTATTTATATGGCCGCTCGGGCTCGTAGCGTTCGGTGGTATGATCGTGAAAGGCCCATTATCGAATCGGCGCTATCTACTGTTGCTTGGATGGGTCATGTTCTACGGTTTGGTTGTGATGCTCACGACCAATAAGGAGCGCTTCTTCTTACCGATGATGCCGGCATTGGCGCTCTTCATAACGTCATTTCTAGCTGAGATGGATCATCGGCTTAGGCGATTTGGGAATCCGTTCGCCTTCGGATCGCTCTTGATCAGTGCGATCCTGTTTTATTGGGTTGTGATCAATCTTACGGTAGCCGAGATCGAACTTGCTACAGGCGGCTTTACTCGTCATTGGTAAGCGCATTGTGATACGTCTGCATTGCGTAAGATGCTACTATCCAATGTCTTTACAACCGCCCAATGCGGCGGGGAGGAACCATGGCTGATGTGCAACCAACCTTTTCTGTGGTCGCGCCGGTCTACAATGAAGAGCAACTGATCGGCGAGTTTTGCCGGCGGGTGATTGCGGCCCTCGAACCGCTGGGAGAACCGTTTGAGCTAGTGCTGGTCAATGACGGTTGCCAAGATCGTTCGCCGGAGATTATGCGTGAACTGCACGAGCGCGATCCACGCATCAAAGTAATCAACTTCTCGCGCAATTTTGGCCATCAGATTGCGATTACCGCCGGCACCGACTACGCTACCGGCAAAGCGGTGATCGTGATCGATTCTGATTTGCAAGACCCGCCGGAGGTGATCCCCGATCTGATTGCCCGTTGGCGCGAAGGCTATCAGGTGGTGTATGGTGTACGCGAGGAGCGCGAAGGTGAGACGTGGTTTAAGAAAACGACGGCAGCTATCTTCTATCGCCTGATCGTGCGGATTACCAACGTCAAGATTCCAGTCGATACCGGCGATTTTCGGCTAATGGATCGCAAGGTTGTCGATGCGCTCAAACGCATGCGCGAGCACCACCGCTTTATGCGTGGGTTGTCAGCGTGGGTTGGCTTCCGTCAGACCGGTGTGCCGTATCGTCGCCATGCCCGCACCGCCGGTACTACCAAATATCCGTTGCGCAAGATGCTGCGGTTTGCCCTCGATGGCATTACCAGCTTTTCGTATCTGCCGCTGCAACTAGCGACCTATCTCGGCTTTATCGTGGCCGCAATCAGTATGATTTTCTTGATTGTGGTGTTTGTAATGCGGTTAGCCAATCCCGCTGCCGCCGAACCGGCGTTTTATGGTCAGGCCAGCACGTTGGCGAGTGTACTCTTCCTTGGTGCGGTTCAACTGATCTCGCTCGGCATCATCGGCGAATATGTCGGTCGCATCTACGACGAAGTGAAAGGCCGGCCACTCTATATTGTTGCCGAAACGTTAGGGATCGACGAGGCGGTTGCAACTTCCGCCCCTGCGGTGCGTACTAATCAACGAGAACACACGTCGTTCCCGACGTAATCGGGGGGTGCGCTGTCGCAACGTGCGTCACGCCCGGGTGGAGGAGGAAGTATGAATGCACGGTTGTCATTAGTTGGCGGGCTTATTCTTGTGCTGATCATTGCTGGTATCGGCCTCAGCACAATGAAGTATGTACAGGTTGATGAGGGTCAGGCTGCAATTGAGCTGGTGCAAGGTCGGATCGTGGCTGTGCATGGGCCGGGGCCGATCTTTCGCCCCTTTGCCCCCTTCACCGCAATCGAACTGGTCAATATCCGCCGCCAGTCACGGCAAATTTCGCAAAATGTTGCCAGCAGTGACAAACAGTTGTACGACATTGATATTCAAGTCGATTTTCGCCGCTTACCAACTGAGCAGGCGTTACGCGCCGCCTATGCTGAGATCGGGGTCAGTGATGCGCAACTGAATGATTTTCTGGATGGGTTTATCAATGATGCGCTCAAGAGCGCCAGTACCCAGTTTACCCTCGATGAAGCGCTCTCGGATCGTGGCGCCTTTGCCGAGCGGATCCGCCGTTTTCTTACCACGCCGCCCGGTGATGGCCAACGCGCGCCGGTTGATCAACTGTACATCACGATCGAAGCGGTAAAGGTACTTGATATCAAGGTTGGTGAGACATACGCTCAGTTGTTGGCCGAAAAAGCGAATCTTGAAGTGCAGATTGAAACCGAGCAGAAACGCCGGCAGCAGATCGAAGCGCAACAAGCCAATAACCTCTTCCAAGCCGAGCAAGAGGCCTTGGTCGCGTTGACTCGCGAAAAAGGTATCACGGCAGCGGCACTTGAGGCCGCCAATCGCGAAGCGCAGGTGCGAGCAATTGAAGGTCGCTACTGGCGCGAAAACCCCGAACTGTTCGAGCTGCGCAAGCGTGAATTGCTCGTGCAAATGATGTCGAGGGGGAATGTGTGGTTCGTTGACCCAAACACCAATCTGACCCTGTTGCTTAACAATCAAGCGGTGGATGGACAGGCCCTTGTTGTTCCGCAGCCAAATCGCACGCAGCCGTCAACGCCGGGAGAAACGCCGGCTAATCCATAAGTGTCAACCCGGCATCCTGCCCGACAGAAAAGGTGGGATGCCGTGTATCTAGGCGCGGCGGCGCCACAGAATCGTGCCGATCAGGCCAAGCAATCCGCCGAGTTTCAAGAATTCAATACAGATCGAGCGTCACCAAACTGCCGAGAAAGATATATACCGGTAGTCAGTTTTCCTATGGATTGACAAGGGTGTACAGCACTTCTCCTTGCTCGCCGGCTTGAAACGCTGGCAGATTGCCGCCAAGCGTGCTCTCGAACCGGATCGGCTCGCCATTGGCGGTGCAGAACTTGACTACCGGGTCGTCGAAGGTTCGCTTCCCGCTGTTGGTGTTGGCAATGCGCGATACGTCTTCGACAACGGTGCCTTGTGCCGGGATCATGGTTGCCATTTGGCGGGCAAGATCGGCGCGGATGTTCCAGCCGAGGGCGAAGAACAGCACATCAGCGATGAGCAAGCCCGGCCACTCAATGATGGTCCTGAGCGAATAGCGAGACTATACCTTCCTCATGACCTCTCTGCTGAATGTGGATTAAAGATAGGTAGGAGTATTTCATACAGCAGGGAGCCTGACGTATGAAAGGCGAACACAGTGTTTGCGCATAATTCACGCTAACCCCACTCTATGCGTAACCATCATTGCATGCAAAAACGGCCTCGGCGAGATATTCCCGCCGAGGCTACCCGTGTGCTATCGTCCCACATGCCGGGCCAGCGCTTGTCGCAAGACCTGATACGGCTGTGCGCCGACTAGCCGCTCAACGACCCGACCGTCTTTGAAGACGTAAATCGCTGGGATGCCGGTGATGCCGAAGCGTTGGGCCGTGTACGGGTTTTCGTCCACGTTGAGCTTGGCAACCACCGCCTTGCCGGTGAACTCTTGCGCCAGCCGCTCGATCGATGGCGCGACGGCCCGGCACGGGCCGCACCACGGCGCCCAGAAATCGACTAGCACTGGCTGCTGGCTCTGGCCGACTACTTGATCGAAGGTGGCGTCGCGCAGTATCACCGGCCCAGCCGGCGCGCGTGGTTCGCTGGCGGCTGGACGGTTTGACGTAGGGTTGGGTGCGGTGCCATTGGTGGCCGGCGCCGATTGGTGCAGCGGCATACTCGGCCCGCTCGGCAACGGCGGCTGCGAACCCTCGCCGCTCAGGTAGTTTAACCATGCTTGTAAGGCCGTCTCTGGCGCAGCGCCGGCAGTGCGTGCCACTATCGCGCCATGCCTAATAAAGACCAGCCCCGGTAGATCGGTGACGCTATATTTCCGCACTAGAGCCGGGTTATCATCGGCATCAACCCGCGCAATCAGCGCCTTGCCAGCAAAGCGTTGCGCCAACCGTTCGAGGGTTGGTTCGAGTTGCTGGCAAGTTTGGCAACCGCGCCGGTCGAAGACGAGTAAGACCGGCAATCCTGCTTGCAAGACGCGGTTGATGCTCTGTTCGCCCGTGCGAATTGGGCTTGCAAAGACCATAGTGACCTCGCTTGAGTTCTGTTGTTTTTCAGCTAACATCACTCTACTCTGGCGATATTAGTTGGGTAGTAGCGTAGTGTTAGCACAGTGTTATAGCGGTTGTCCATTTGTTGCTTCTTCGCAATGCGGAGTTATATCGAAACACCGTGACAGTTGGTGCAGTACGCGCTACAACAACATACAGGTTCCCTGTGCCGAACCATCCTTTCGCCAAGGAGGAACCGTATGCTCGCCCCATCTCGTCCGCCGTTTGCTCCATGTCCTGCTAAAGGCATCTCACGCGCCCTCTATTGGTTCCTTATTCTTGTCATCGGGAGCGGTTTGGCCGCTTGCGTGACCGGCCCTCCCACCGCGAGCGAGTCTACACCGGGTGGCGCGGAGGCGACGGTTGCGCCGCCGCCAACCGCTGTTCCCGCTCCGCTGGTGATGGAAGTAAAGCCGTTAGCCAGCCTGCCGGTGCAACCCAATGGTCAACCCTACACCGATGAATACGGCACGCAAATCATTGCCCCACCCACCGTTATGGAAACCGGCGAGCCGATTACGGTTGCCCTCAGCGCCGCTGAGGGTCCATTGGCCGTCGCCTTGCAAGAACAGGCCGTGATCGAGACGCCGCTCTACGCAGTGACTGCACCAAACGATAGTCGGGGCCGGGTCACGCTGTCGCTGCCCGCCGCTTCACCCGAATCGCGCATTGTGGCGTTAGTCGATGACACCTATCTGGCGGTGCTCGATCAAGAACCACGTGATGGAAAACTGGAGCTGGCAGTGCGGGTGGCGCCCACCGGTGTGCCTGATCTCACCTCCGGCAATGGCGGGGGTGGTACGATCCGCTACTTCGTGGCTCGCCCGCAGAGCGCCGCGAGCGATGGAAAGCTGTGGCAGACGCTCGCACCCCCGCCGGCATTCGCCGCCGACGACTATCATCTCTGTTTGCAATGGACGTCGAACACACTGTGCCGCACCAATGGCCAAATCTACGTGATGTGGCCAATGACGGCCAAGTTCACGCTTGATCAGGCCGATGAAGTGATTCGCCAGATCGCTTCGATTCTGCGGAGTTTTGCTCAGAAAGGGTTTACCGCAGCCAAGTCGAACTCGTCTATTTTCGTGGTGATCAAGCCTGATCTCAACGCGCCGGCATACAGCCCCAAGAGTAGCATCCTCTCGTTGCCGGTTGATAGCGCCCAAACCATCGCCAACCCGCCCGGACGCTACGAACTGATTCACGAGCTGGCCCACTGGGTGCAAGATGAAGAGTATGCGATGACGGTGGCGGCCCTCTCTGGCATCAAGGCGTGGTGGTTAGAGACAACCGATGAGAACTTGGTCTTTCTGATCGAGCCGGCAGCGCAAGAGCACAACCTCACTCAGTACGGCCAAACGACGGTTGATGGGCCGAAGCTTGGCTTTCAGTCCGAACCGTTCACGTGGGGACGGAACGATGAATCGCGCTACATTCACGCCCAATTGCTGAAGGTCAACCTCTGCGCGAACAGTGCCTGCGCGCTGAGCGAGGAAGAGCTGGTGAAGGCGATCAACGAGGGCAGCTACCCGTTGATGGATGAAGCGCGCCAAGCGAAGCTGCGCGCTAACCTCGATGATTATGCCCGCTATTTGCTTGGGGTGGCGCCGGAACGGGCCAATACCGGGATCATGCTGCCGGAGGTGTTGCAACAAGCCAGCCGGGTCGGTGATGTGATCAGCGTTCGCCGCAACAGGGGTGATCATTTTGTGCTCAGTTCGACTGCTGAGGCGCCGCAGATCGAGAAACAAACGCCAAATGGCCGTCCGCCTGAGTACCAGATCCAAGCCGTTATTGACAGTGGCGCCGTCTATCCGTTGAGTGTGGTGAACGGCGGAGCTAACCCGAACACATCCGGCTGGCCGGTCATGCTCACCATTGAGCCGGGAGTGGAGCTGTTTTACCGGCGGGGCGATGAGCCGGTCACGTATCACGATGGCTCCAGCCAACTGGTGCTCGGCCCAATCCATCGCGGTATGGGTTACGACATGGTGCGGGTGGTAGCCTTGGCCCGCAATCAGTCAGCCACCTTCAAGGCCAAAGTGCATGTGGTCGATTTGCAGGGTGACTGGATCATGGTGAGCCAGAAGGTGATCAGCACGACCGTATCGTGTGTGAATGACAATGAAAACTTTAATGATGATCCAGCCGATCTGATTAAGCTGGCTCAAGCGATTTCGTTGATAGTGGCACCGCGCGGTTCGTACCAGTGGAGCGGCCTGAACGAACTGGCCTTTGTCTTTGACGGAGGGGCAGCCTCGCTGACCAGCGAAGCGGATGATACCTCGCAGTTCGCGGCATTAGCCTTGATCTCACCTGATGCGATCGAAGGCGAGATGCAGGTTGTCTTCCCACCGCCGGCCACGAGTAATGCTGCGCCGGTGTGGCTGGCATTGGTCTTTGTGCCTCCCGGCATCCTCGCGTGGCGATCGCGCCGCCGGATAGCGCTGTTGTTGGTTGGGTTGCTCATGAGCACGACGCTAACGGGGTGTGTTGGTGTGTCGATCAGTGGCAATGTCGACACCCGCTATACGCTCGACAAACTCGAATATGTGGGTAAAGGCGATACGCTCGGTGAACCGCTCTGGCGGATCAGCACGCAGAAGAATGCCTACACCGACATTGATATAACCATTGTCGTCACTGTTGAGACGATCGGCGACGAACCGCCAGAGCAAAAGACGACTCGCTGTGCTGGCCGCATCGAACACGATCTGGTGATCGAAGTGTATCGCGATGGCGTGATCAATCCTTTGGAGTAACGTAACACAGCACAATGCGCAGGGAAAGCAATATTCCCTGCGCATTGTATTTCACCATCTCTGCACACCCATTGCAAAAAATGTGCAAACACGATATACTAGATGGCGGATCGCGGCGACGGTGCCGCTCAGGTCATTGTCGCCGCGGCGCTACGGATGTGCCCGGCGAATATGTGGAGGATAAACCATGCAAGATCACTTTCGCCAGCGCATCGAAGTACTTACCGCTCGCCTCAACAGCTTGCGCCCCGGCCTTGAGCGGGCGCGCCAATCGGTTGCCCGTCTAGAAAATGATACCGTCCCCGCTGGGGCGACGGCCTTAGCTCGTGCTGCACAATTGTCGGCGGCGCGCGCAATGGCGGCCACGTTGGCCGAGCGCGAGCGCCAGTTGCTAGTAGCGATTCAGGCGTTGCAGGCCGAATTGGCCGATCAGCAATTGACCGAACATGAATAGAGGCCGGTTGCAAGCCGGCTTCTTTGAAGCTGGGGAGTGCGGCAGTTATACTGCTGCACTCCCTACTTTATGGATGGCCCAGTGCGGCGCTGAGGGTCGCGATTGCCCACAGGGGTGAAATGCGGCAGCATGACTGCCGCACTCCATAAAACGCTCATCAACCTGTTCCTACGGGTGCAACCCCATAAACGTCAACGCCGTCGTCTCGGCAAAACCACACATCAGGTTCATGCACTGCACAGCGCTGCCGGCAGCCCCCTTCATCAAATTGTCGATCGCGCAGATACTGACAATCCGCCCGGTCGTTGGCTCGTAGGCGAAGCCAATGTCGGCGTAATTGGCCCCTGCCAGTATCTTCGGTTCTGGATAGCGATAGATCCCCTGCCGTTCCTTCACGATACGGATAAACGGCTGCTCACGGGCAAAGCCACGGTACGCCTGCCACAAATCCTTTTCGGTCAAGTCACGCGCCGCGAAGGCATGCACTGTCGCTAACGCACCGCGCACGAGCTCGATCGCGGTGATCGACATATGAACGTTGCGCAAGCCGGTCACTTGTTCGACTTCGGCAAGGTGGCGGTGACCAACCGGCGCAAACGAGCGCACCGCGCCGGATCGTTCGGGGTGGTGGCTGGCGTCGCTGGCCGTCGCGCCGCCTTCCGATGATCCCACCTTCACGTCGGCAATAATCGGTCGGGTGTGGTCGATCAGATCGGCTTGCACCAGCGGCAACAGGGCAAGGTTGGTGGCAGTGGCGTTACAACCGACGCCGCTGGCATAGCGCGCGCCGATCAGGGCGGCCCGGTTCACTTCGGGCAACCCATACACAAACCGCTCCAGCCACGCCGGGGCCGGGTGCGGATTGCCGTACCACTGCTGGTAAACCGCCGGATCGCGCAGGCGAAAGTCAGCCGAACAGTCGATGATCCGCTCGGCGAGGGCGGCGTAGCGCTCGATGGCCTGCGCCGCTTCGCCATGAGGTAGGGCTAGAAAGAGCAGATCGCACGGCTGTAAGGTGTCGGGGTGGACGAATTGCAGATTGGTGCGGCCACGCAAGTTGGGATGCACCTGATAGAGGTATCTCCCGGCGTTGCGGGCACTGGTCGCCTGCACAATTGTCACGTGCGGGTGGTCGAGCAAGAGGCGCAACAGTTCGCCGCCGACATAGCCGCTCGCTCCCACAATGCTAACGCGCAAAGTCATACACGCCTCATTAAACACTACGACGCCCGCTGCCCACCTCTACCACGTAATCGATAATCCGGGCCGGGATGTCAACCCCAGTGGTGTCGATGCTATTGCGGAACTCCATCGTGTAATTCACTTCGTTGACCAACAACTCGCCATCTGGTGTCTCAAGAATATCGATCGCGACCACGCCGCCGCCGACCGCGTGGGCGGCGCGCACGCTCAGATCGGCCAGCTCTGGCGTGACCGGGCAGTTCGTGGCGACGCCGCCGCGGGCAGTGTTGGTGATCCAGTGCGGGCTGGTGCGATAGATCGCCGCAATGCACTCGTCACCGATCACGAAGCTGCGGATGTCGCGGCCCGGCTTATTGATGTACTGCTGGATGTAGAAGATTGAGTGTTGGTAATTACCCAACACATCACGGTGTTCGAGAATGGCCTCGGCGGCGTCGCGGTCATTGATCTTGCTCACCATCCGCCCCCATGAACCGATTACCGGCTTGAGCACCACCGGATAGCCGAGCTGCTCGATCGCTTCAAGCGCGCTTTCCGGCGTGAAGGCGAGCAAACAGCGTGGCGTCGGCACCCCGGCATGGATGAGCGCCTGCGTAGTGAGAAACTTGTCACCGCAGGTGAGGGCGACGTGGTAGGTGTTGACCGTTGGTACGCCGGCGTCGTTAAGGATTTTGAGCATGTACAGTGCGCGGCTATGCTGAATGGCGCGCTCGAGCACGACATCAAACGGGTAGCTGGTCTGGTGGAGGTCAAAGATGTGCTCGCGGTCATCAATTTTGACATAATCGAGACCGCGGCGTTCTAGCTCTTGAAAGAGCAGCTTCTCTTCGGCGCGGATGCGCGAGCAGAGGACGGCAATGCGCATAATCGGTTCTCCTATTCTCCCCAATCCTCTTCCACCTCAGGGGCGAGGGCGAGAGTGGGCGGGTTGAGGCTGACAACTTCCAATTCAGCGCCGCAATCAGGGCAGGCGATGATTTCGTTTTCAAGCGTGCCTGCCGGCAGCGTGATCTCGGCGGCGCATTCGGGGCATTCGGCGCGCATCGATGAACTCCTTTGTTGGGTAGACATAAGGTCGTTATTCGCCCCAATCCTCTTCGACCTCAGGGGCGAGGGCGAGGGTAGGCGGGTTCAAGCTAACAACTTCCAATTCAGCGCCGCAATCGGGGCAAGCGATAATCTCACTCTCTAGCGTGTTGGCCGGCAGCGTGATCAAGGCAACACATTCGGGGCATTCAGCGTGCATAGTTAGGTGCTCCTTTCAAGCTAGGGTTGCGATCTGTTCCAGAATAGCATCGGCTACTTCACGAGTTGTTGCGTCACCGCCAGCGTCGGGGGTGCGAATGTCAGCAGCGGCGACGGCATCCATGGCCCGGCGCAGCCGTTCGGCCACGTGGGGCCGGTCGATCCACTCAAGCAGCATCACCACGCAGTTGAGGGCTGCGGTTGGATTGGCAATGCCGCGTCCGGCGATGTCGGGCGCCGCGCCATGCACCGGCTCGAACAACGCCCGACCGTGGCCGAGATTGCTGCTGGCGGCGACACCCAAGCCACCGCCGTGAATGCAGGCAATGTCCGAGAGAATATCGCCGAACAGGTTGGTAGTGACGATCACATCAAACCGCTGCGGTTGGGCAGCTAGTTGCATTGCGGCCACATCAACCAACCGCTCCTCAAAAGTCAATTCGGGGAAATCGGCGGCGACTTCCAGCGCCACGGTGCGGAACAGGCCGTCGGTGACACGCAGCACATTGGCTTTGTGAACGATTGTGACTTTACCGGGATGACCGGCTGCTTGGCGTGCGTGCGCTATTTCGCAAGCGGTGCGGGCGATACGGGCCGAGGCGGCGCGGGTGATGACCCGCTCGGCGATGGCGGTGTTTCCATCGTCTTCGAGCCGCTCGCGCCCGCTATACAGGTCTTCGGTGTTCTCGCGCACGACTACCAGATCAACGCCGGGGCCGACTGTGGGCCGGATGTTGGCGTAGAGGTCGAGGGTGCGGCGCAGTTCGACAATTGGGCTGCGGTAACCGGGCACCGGGTGACTTGGCGAGGCGACTGCGCCAAAGAGAATCGCGGTCGCTTCACGGGCTGCCGCCAGTGTCTCGGCGGGTAAAGCGACGCCTGTGCGCTGGAAGACGCCCCACCCCGCTTCAGCTTCGGTCAGCGTGAGGTCAGGCGCCAGCGCACGCAGCGCCGCCGTCGCTACAGCCATCACCTCCGGGCCGATTCCGTCGCCGGGAATGACACAAATCTGCATCACGCCACCTCACCGGGGAAACGACCATACTGGCGGTAGAACGGCACAATGCCACCTGCGGCCCACACCTCGCGCAGGAAGAGCGGTGGCGGTGGCAAGTGGATCACGCGCCCATCACTGGTTGTAATCCGTCCCTGTTCCAGATCAAGTTCAACCTCATCGCCATCGGCCAGCTCGCTGGTCAGATCGGCGGTAAAGCAGGGAATGCCGAGGTTGAGCGCGTTGCGGAAGAAGATGCGGGCAAAGAGCGGGGCGATAATTGCGCCAACGCCGACCATGCGCAAAGCTAACGGAGCGTATTCGCGCGAGCTACCGCAGCCAAAGTTCTTGCCAGCGACGATGATGTCGCCGGGGCGCACGTTGGGCGCGAAATCGGGCCGGTGTTCGATGAACGGGTAGCGACGCAGTTCACTCTCATCCTTCAACATATACGGCGCATAGCGACCGGGAACGATCTGATCGGTATTGATATCGGGGCCAAAGAGCCACACACGAGCCATAGCAAAGCCTCTCTTTCTGCACTGAGCGTTATTGCGATACGACCGGCTGGCCATCCATCACTGTACGCGGATCGGTTAGATAGCCAGTAAGTGCCGTTGCGGCGGCGACTGCCGGCGAGGCGAGGTAGATCTGCGCTTCGGGACTGCCCATGCGGCCACGGAAGTTGCGGTTGCCGGTGAAGAGGCAAACCTCGCCGGGGGCAAGCACTCCCATGTGACGGCCAATGCATGCACCGCAACCCGGTGTACCAATCGTGGCCCCGGCAGCGAGCAACGTAGCGAGGGTGCCATCGCTAGCAGCGCGTTGCAAGGCTTGCGCACTGGCCGGCACGACGATCATACGCACTCCCGGCGCGAGGCGGCGTCCGGCCAAGATCTGGGCCGCGACCGCCATGTCTTCGTAGTGGCCGTTAGTGCATGTGCCGAGGTAGACCACATCAACCGCCACCCGGCCCAGATCGCTCAGATCGGCGACGTTATCGACATAATGTGGGGCGGAGACTTGTGGCTCAAGTTGACCGAGATCGATCTCAACCACCGTTTGATACTGCGCATCGGCATCGACGGTAGGCACCAGCGGGCCGGTGAGGTCGAGACCAGCAGGCGAGATAATACCAGCTTTGGCCCCCATTTCAATCGAGAGGGTCGCCAGCGTCATCCGCTCCATCACGCTGAGCTGCTCGACGCCGTGCCACTCGATCGCGGCGTAGGTGGCGCCATCGGCGCGGAGCAAGCGGGCGGCGCGGAGGGCCAAATCCTTCGGGCCGACGCCGAAGCCAAACGTGCCGCGCGCGCGTACCACAATCGTCTCCGGCACGCGCAGCCATGTCTTGCCGGTCGCCAGCGCCAGCGCAATGTCGGTGCTGCCCATGCCGCTGCCAAACGCTCCCACGCAGCCATACGCCGTGCTATGGCTATCACTGCCCAAAATCAACATCCCCGGCTGGGCCAACCCCTCTTCAACCAACACCGGGTGCGAAATGCCGCGCCCGACATCAAACAGGTTGGGGATGCCTTGCGTGCGCACCCAGCGCCGCACCTCTTGCTGCTTTTCGGCGGTCTGCACGCTGGCAGCGGGAGCCACGTGGTCGATCACCACTGCCACCCGCTGCGGATCCCACACCCGCTCGGCGCCCAACTCTTGGTGCAGAATGCGAATGATGCCGGGGGCCAAGCTATCATGCACCATCACCAGATCAACGTTCGCCGTCACGACATCGCCAGCGCGCACCGGACGACCGGCGACGCGGCTCAAAATCTGTTCGCTCATCGTTGGCATAGTCGTATCCTCGTTTGGTTGGTGGCCGCGTGCTATGCGGCCACGGGCGTTATTCGGCGTAGCTATACAAAATTTCGTCGATCATCGCGCCATCAAGATCGTGTTCATCGCCAAGGGCCTTAATACGGGCGGCGGCGGCGCGGGCTTGCGCTTCGCTGAGGGTAATACCCAGCTCGCGGGCTCGTTCGGCGACGGCGTGCCATCCCACTAGGCGATGGGCAATCGCGATTGTGCGTTGGCGGCCAAACCAATTCGGATCGAGCACTTCGTAACTGCGCGGATCGGCCAGCACCGCCTTGGTGTGCATCCCGGCTTTGTGATGGAAGGCGGTAGGGCTAGTGATGCACTGATTGAACGGAATCTCGATCCCGAGCATGGTGGCGACCGTCTCATCAATCTTGGGCAGCAGATCGAGCCGGTACCGCTGCACGCGGGCCGGGTCTACACTAGCCAGCCGGGCGATCATCCCGCTCAGACTAGCAATGCCGTTGCGCTCGCCAATGCCGAGCACCGTCACATCAAGATGGGTCGCGCCGGCTTCAGCAGCGCAGAAGGTATTGGCAATGGCGCAGCCGCTGTCATTATGGCCGTGAAATTCGATGTCGCAATTGACTTCGGCGCGCACTGCGCTGACCACCTCGTAGACTTGCCGTGGCGTGGCGATGCCAACCGTATCGGCGAGGCCGATCCGTTGCACTCCCATTGCCTCAACAGCGCGGTAGATGCGGATCAGGTCGGCGAGATCGGTGCGGAAGCTATCTTCGCTTGAAAAGCGCACTTCGAGGTCGTGGTCACGCAAGAAGCTGATCACCTGTTGCGCTTCTTCCAGAATCTCGCTCAAACTCCGGCCATGGCTGACCGCGCGCAGTGGTTCAGAGGTGGCAAAAAGCAGGTTAGCGCCTTGCGCGCCGTGTTCGACGGCGAGGCGGGCATCGGCCATGTGGCAGCGGATATGGGTGAGGATACGAGCGCGCAAGCCGCGGCGAGCGATGGTGGCGAGATCGCGCGCGCTTTGCGGCGAGGCGGCGGGCGAGGTCATTTCGATGTACTCAACGCCAAAAGCGTCGAGCATCTCGGCGATAGCGATCCGTTGCGCGGTGGTAAAGCGGGCGCTGGCGAACTGTTCGCCTTCGCGCAGGGTCGTATCGACAAAAAACAGGCGCTCAGGCAGCGACATACGGTAGCACCTCTCTTACTTGACAGGAGCCGAAGAGTTCGGGCCGGCAGTAACGTGGCGTGTACGCGATTGGGCTAGTCGTGCGAATCTGTTTCATACGTCCCTCCAGACACAAACAATTAACCCGGCCCACCATTCGGTCTGGCGAGCCGGGTCTTGTCTCTTACGCACAGCAGACAAGCGTAGCTAACCAGACCTTGCGGCCGGCTTCTTCGCGCGCTTGCTCTGCTTGGTAGATGCGTGTATGTTTCTCATAGCGTAGAGAATATATCAGAAGTCGGGTGTGGTGTCAAATGGAGAGTGGGGCGATAAGTGAGCGTAGCCGACGCTGTCGTTCCGCAAGTGGAGGTTCTCATATGCGAGCGCGCGGAGCGCCCGAAGCAATCTCCCGTTTTAGCGGAATGTAATGCGTGAGCAGGATGCTCCTGCTCGTGGGGGAAATTGCCGCGCCGCGCCCTGCGCGGCGCGCAATGACAAGCAAAGAGATGGTCGTTACACACACGTTACCGACGAGCAACGCACTTACGGATTCGGCGCCGCTTCCGTTCCCGCCGGGGCGATGTTCTGTGGTGTCGCGCGCGTGGCTGCCGGCTCGTTCAAGATGTCGTCGGTCGGGATGCTAAGCATCGTCAGTAGACCGTTGTCACCGCCGACAAAGCGGGGCAAGATGCCGTCCCAGCGCTCGATAAAGCGCAGTTGCAGCAATTGTGGTGAAACAACTTCACCAAGCAAGCGCAACGACTCGGCCTCGGCGCGAGCAATTTCGAGCCGAGCCTTAGCTTCTGCCTCAGCACGAGCCACTTGCTGTTGTGCCTCGATCCGTGCGCGCTCTAGCTCGCGCGAAGCGCGTAATGCATCTTGTTCGGCCACTTGCTTGGCTTCAATGGCCCGGGCAAACTCTGGGCTGAAGTTAAAATCGGTGATCGAGACATTCTCGACGATCACGCCACGTGGTAGGAGCCGTTCACTTAACACACTTAAAATCAAATCCGAGACCTCTGGCCGGCGGGTAATCAATTCTTCCGCTGTAAAGCGGGCAGTTGCGGCCTTGATCGCCTCTTGAATAGCGGGGTCAACGACTCGCCGTTCGTAGTCAACGCCGATCTCGCGCACGAGCCGGTCAACTTGCGAGGCATCTGGACGATAGTTAATCACAACCTCCGTTGTAACTGTCTGTAAATCGCGCGACGCAGCACTCGAATTCGACACGTAGCGTTGAGTACGCACTTCGACGACGGTTACTGAGGTAATAAACGGCATGCGGAAGTGCAAGCCCTCGTCAAGTATACCGGTAATCTCACCAAACGTCTTTAAGACACCGCGAGTACCAGCTTCAATCGTTGTGACTGCGTTGCTTGCCATAAACACGCCGATCATCGCAATCAGGACAATGGTAATCAGTGCTGATATTGACCATCCTTGCATTGTCGGGGTGGGAAATGATTGACGACTTTGACCCATAGCAATTCTCTTTCTACCTGTATGAAGAAATGACGATGGACATTCCATCTCATCTTTGTCATTTAAGACTCTCATGAGCAGCATACCCTATTATGCTCGGTTAATGATGGGGGGATTTCTCCCACTCTTGATCGGTGGAATCTGTCTCTGGGTTACCGTGCTACGAGGCCTAGCGTGGTGTGGTTGCTCTACGGACAGGCTGTTGCGAACGACATAGATTTGGTATGATGCACTTGATAATGTGTGTTGCTACGAGCCTTGAGCAAAAGCTGCCTATCCTGTAGTGCCTCTCCGTCCAGTGTGTAAGAAGGGAGAAGCGATGAATCTCGCCACAGTTCGCCAGCTCATTGAACAGGTGTCTATCCCGGAGGATGGCACGATCAGCCGAACCATCTACCAAGACGAGACGATCAAAGCAGTGTTATTCGGCTTCGCCGCTGGGCAAGCATTATCGGAGCACACCGCTGCAATGCCGGCAATTCTCCATTTTGTGCAAGGTGAAGCACGGGTAACGCTTGGTCAAGAGGTGATTGATGCTAAGCCCAACACGTGGGTGCATATGCCAGCGCATTTGCCGCACAGTATTCAGGCGCGTACACCGGTGATCATGTTGTTGCTGTTGCTCAGAGGATTACGGTAAGGATGTGCAGATGCAAAGCGATAATCAAGTAGCAGTAGCGAAATCATCACAAGTACGTTTGCGACCGATCGCTTTGCCGGTCGAGCACGGCGGTTGGGGCTTGTTGGCAGCGCCGGTGCTATTAGGGCTGTGGCTGGCCCCATCGCTGGCTGGAATTGGGTTGAGCATAGCTGCATTAGGCGCGTTTCTGACCCGTCAGCCGTTGAAGTTGGCGTTTGGTGATTACCAGCGCGGTAAACGGTATCCACGCACCGTCTGGGCCGAGCGCTTTGCGCTGGGGTACGGCGCGATCGCGCTGACTGGCCTTGGCGTAGCAATCAGCACCGCAGCAGCGCCGGTTTGGTTGCCGATCGCGCTGGCAGTCCCCTTTGCATTGGGCCAATTGTTCTTCGATCTGCGCAAAGAGAGTCGCGCGCTGGCCGCCGAGCTGTGCGGCGCAGTGGCGATCAGTGCGTTGGCGGCGGCAATCATGATGGCAAATGGCTGGCCGGCATCGCGAGCGTTGTTGGCATGGATGCTGCTGGCTTTACAAGCCGTCACCGCGATCATCTATGTCCGGATTCGCTTACGCCTCGCCCGCAACGAACCGGCGCACCGCGCGCCGGCATTTTGGTGGCATGGCGCTGCCTTGGGGTTGGTGGGCGGATTGGTGATCGCAGGCTGGATCGGCTGGCCCGTGCTGGTAGCCTTTGGGTTGCTAGGGTTGCGCTGTTGGATTGGGCTGTTGCCGCGTAGCCTGTCTACGCCGACGCCGTTGGTCGGCGGGCAAGAGGTGCTGGCAAGCCTGATCACGGTTGCCGGAATCGCTCTCGGCATGCATTTCTAACACATTATTAGCACCTCGTTGACCGCCAGCTAATATCATTTCACCATAATACCAAAGCAGACAAATATTGGGGCGTTCGTCTGCCCGTTATGAGGTGCAGCCATGACCGAGCTAGGACGTTGGTTGATCGGCGCCGGGGTGGTGTTGATCGTGATCGGGCTGGTAGTGTTAGCTGCCGGCCGTTTACCGTGGCTAGGCCGGCTGCCCGGCGATATTTTGATCGAACGCGATAATCTAACCATCTTTATTCCACTCGGCACTATGCTGGTGGTGAGTCTGGTGTTGACCGTCATTGCCAATCTCATTGCGCGTTGGTGGCGGTAATCACCAGAAAGGAAGGAATATATGATCGATCGCGACACAGTGCAACAGATCCGAGCCGAGTTGGGAGCGTTGCAGCCGCCGGTGCTGTCGTTGTATGTTGAGGTCGATCCTACGCAGCCAGACAATGCGCGACGGGCATGGGAGTTGCGGGCGCGCAATGCGGTGAAGGCGCTGGCCGCGCCGGCTGCGGTAGAGCAGGCGGTAATCACCGCGCTCGAGGCAGAGTTTGCCCCCGAAGCGCGCACGTTAGCGATCTTTGCGGCTGAGCTTGCAAATTCGCAGGTCGCGATAACGCGCTTGCCGCTGCACATCGCGCTGCCGCTGCTCGATTTGAGCAATGGCCGGGTAGAGGCGCGTTGGGGCGAGCCGTACATTACCCCGATCATCTATGCGCTTGACCAATACGAGCGCGCGGCGGTCGTTTGGTTGCGCGGCGAGGGCTGGCGCTTCTATGAGGTCTTTTTGGGCGAGATTGTCGAGCATACCGATGTCTTCCGCAGCGTCGAGGCCGATCTCTGGCGCGAAGTCGATCAGTTTGACCCACAGCGGTTGCGTGAGCGGTTGCGTGCGCAGGCAATGGGTAACCGCGATCGCTTCGCGCGCCGGATGGAGAATATCGCGGCGCGCTACTTGCAACGCTTGGCAGGTTTGACCGAGCGGGCATTGGCCCACTTCGGCATTCGCCGACTGGTTTTGCTCGGCCGGGATGAGGCAACGAAGCAATTTGCAGCACTGTTGCCGCGTACCGTCCAGCAGATGGTGGTGGCCCACGTGGCTGATCTGCCTCACCCCGACGCAGCGCCGGCCCATGTGCTGGCAAAAGTCTTACCGGCGCTTGAATATGTCGAACAGGTTCATGAGCAAGAGTTACTTGATCAGGTGATGCGCCAACCCGGCGTATGGGGCATTGATCCGGTGTTGGCTGCGCTGCAAGAAGGCCGGCTGAGCGTCTTGTTGGCACCGTGGCGGCTCAACGAGCAGGTATGGCTGGCTGGCAACGGTTTGTTGGCCGGTAGCCGTGAGCAGGCGATGATACTGGAGCCCGAAACACAACCGCAACCGATTGCCTTGCGTGATGTGCTGGTTGACGCCTGCACTGCCTTTGCGACCCGGCTTGAATTTATGTCGGGTGTAGCCGAAGAGCGATTGCTGCGCGATTTCAGCGGGTTGGCCGGCATCTTGCGCTGGTAATCCGGCGTATGAGGGCTGTCGGACCTGCGGCGCAATAGTGAGGTCGTGCGGTTGCGCTACCTATATCACATCATTGAGATGGTACAAATACTATGGAATTCAAAGATTATTATGCCATCTTGGGCCTTAGCCCCGATGCTGACGATCAGGCGATTAAGCAAGCCTACCGCAAACTGGCGCGGCAATACCATCCTGACGTCAATCCGGGTGACAAGAAAGCCGAAGAGCGCTTCAAAGAGATTAACGAAGCCTATCAGGCGCTGAGCGATCCTGAACGGCGGCGCAAGTACGACGAGTTGCGCTCGTACTATCAGCGCTGGCAGCGTAGCGGCGGGCGCGGCGATTTCAACTGGAGCCAATGGCAGGCGGCGCCGGGTCAGCAGGTGTACACTTATAATGTCTCGCCCGAAGACCTTGAAGACCTATTTGGAGCTGATAGTCCCTTCTCTGACTTCTTCAGCTCGATCTTTGGGCAGCCGCAATTCCGCCGGCCTAGCCGTCCGGCCCGCGGGCGCGACCTCGAAGCGCCGGTGACGGTTTCCCTAGAAGAGGCCTTTTCTGGCACGACGCGCTCGCTGCAAGTTGGCGACCGGCGGATCGAAGCGCGCATTCCGCGAGGGGTGCGTACCGGTACCCGTGTGCGCCTAAGTGGGCAGGGCGCTGCTGGCATTGGTGGCGGCCCAGCCGGCGATCTCTATCTGGTGGTCGAAGTCGAGCCGCATCCGCAGTTTGAGCGTGACGGCGATGATTTGACCACCACGATCGAGGTTGATGCCTTTACGGCAGCGGTAGGCGGCGAGGTGCGCGTGCCGACGATCGATGGCACGGTGACGCTCAAGATTCCACCGCGTACCCAAGCTGATAAGGTCTTCCGGTTGCGTGGCAAGGGTATGCCAAAGCTAGA
The DNA here is from genome assembly GCF_937951745.1 of uncultured Chloroflexus sp. Lineage (GTDB taxonomy): Bacteria > Chloroflexota > Chloroflexia > Chloroflexales > Chloroflexaceae > Chloroflexus. The sequence continues at coordinate 31,101 of NZ_CALFBQ010000030.1, read as the reverse complement.
AAACCCGTCTGAACGCGGTGACCTGTTTGCGCGGGTGAAGTTGGTGTTACCAGAACCGTTGAGCGATGCTGAATTGCATACGTTGCGCGAGTTGATCCGTAATCGCAAGCGTTCGTGACAGTATCCGGCCAGTGAAGCCGCCCGTCCGTGCGGCTCTAGTGGCCGTGCGATTCCAACAAGAAATAAAATTGCCACGAGGTTTTCTATGTCGCCACAACCCGGTCGCGGTCGTTGGATCGTGTTATTCATCGAATTGATATTGCTGGCCGTTATCGCCGGCGCGTTTATATGGACAGCGTTTGCCGGCAATCGTCCGGCGGCGGTGGCTATTGCGCCTTCACCGACCCCGGTGGTTGTTGGAGCACCGACGATTATCCCGCTGACCGCGACCGATCTAGAAGCCCAGATCGCGGCTGTCTACCGCGAGGCCGGGCCGAGTGTTGTCAATATTACCAGCCGCTCGATTAGTTATGACTTTTTCTTCAATCCGGTGCCACGCCAAGGGAGCGGATCAGGCTTCTTTTACGATACCTTAGGGCACATCATCACCAACTATCACGTGATTGCCGATGCCAATGAATTGCAGGTAACGTTGGCCGATGGCCGCACAGTACCGGCGCAGATCGCGGGCAGCGATCCGTCAAACGATTTAGCCGTAATCAAAGTTGATCTGCCGGCTAACGAGATTCGCCCGTTGCCGATCGGCGACTCGACGCAGGTCTATGTCGGCCAATTTGTGCTCGCGCTTGGCAACCCGTTCGGGCTAGAGCGCACCCTCACGTTCGGCATCGTCAGCGCCTTGGGCCGCGTGATCGAAAGCCCGAACCAGCGCTTCATTGGCGAGGTGATCCAGTCAGATGTCGCGATCAATCCGGGCAACTCTGGCGGGCCGCTGCTCGATTTGTCGGGGCGGGTGATTGGGGTGAATTCGGCCATCCTCAGCCCTAGTGGAGCTAATGCCGGTATCGGCTTCGCAATCTCGGCGCGCACGGTGCAGCGGGTCGTGCCGGTCTTGATCCGCGAGGGGCGTTATCCACACCCGTCACTGGGCGTGCGCGTGATCGAACTGACTCCCCAGCGGGCTGCGCTCTTCGAGCGGGCCGGAATGCGATTGCCGGTGACTCAGGGATTGTTGATTGCCGAATTAGTGGCCGACGGCCCGGCGGCGCGGGCCGGTTTGCGCGGCCCCAACCGGTTAGGGCGGGTTGGCAATTGGAACTTGCCGATTGGCGGGGATGTGATTGTGTCTATCAATGGCCGATCTATTACCACTACTCAGGAATTGCTGGTGTATTTGGAAACGGAAACCAAAGTCGGTGAAACCGTGCAGGTGACATTCATCCGTGATGGCCGCGAGCAGACCCTGCCGGTGACGTTGGCCGAATTACGATAACCCTTGTAGGGACGAAGCACTGCTTCGTCCACCCATAGCGAAACAGTGCTTCGTCCACCGATAGTGAAGCAGTGCTTCGCCACACGAGGAGACGCCGCCTATGTTAGTGCGACGCATGAGTTTAGAGGAACTGTCACGTGTCGTTGGGCTGCCAGTATCGGTGCTTCAACATCTTGCAGAGTTGGGGTACATTCACCCAATTCCCCAATTGCCGGCAGCCGAATTTGATGAATTGCGCCGGATACGCCGGCTGATTGACGATCTAGAAGTGCCTGTCGATGTCATCGATCTTGTATTGAGCATGCGCTGGCGTATGTTGGCAATGCAACGCGAAATTGCCCGCTTGCGCGCCGAGTTGGCTTACCGGCGCGCACTCGATCGCGTCACCACGTGGGTTGACGCCGATTGGTATGAATGAAAGGAGGTGGAGCAATGCCGGTCTATTCGATCGATTTTCGCCCATTTGATTACATCACTGCCGAACTCTCGGCGCTCTGGTGGTTTTACCTCTCGCAAGGGATTGCGTTGGTGGTGCTTGGCGTAGCAGTGATCATTTGGCCTGAGCTATTGGCATACCTTGCCGCAGTGTTCTTCATTGCAATTGGCGTGGTCTTGCTCGTATTGGGTTGGCGGGTGCGTCAGGTCACACGGCGGTACGAACTCTTTAAGCGCTCGTTCCTTATCGAGCCATAACTGTAAAGGAAGCAAACAATGAGCGATTCGTCGTACATTCGCATTCTACGCAGCCGGTTACCGTATGCCCAATTCGACAGCCGGCCATGGTCGCCGCCCTTGAACGTCTTTGAGACCGATCGTGAAATGGTGCTGGTGATCGAGCTGGCCGGCGTTGATCCGGCCACCTTGCAGATCGAAGCCTACCCAGAGGTCGTTCGCATTGCCGGCGCACGCCAATTGTCGTTGCCGGCGGGGTTGCGCCGTCTGCACCGTATGGAAATTGCCGCCGGCGTGTTTCAGATCGAAGTGCCGTTCGAGCGCCTGATTGATCCCGAACAGACCAGCGCCCGCTCAATCCATGGCCTGCTCGAAATTCACCTGCCCTTCGCCGGGCGTGCGCTGCGGCAGGTAGTGATTCCGGTGTTGGAGGGAGAACGACCGTGAGTGAACCAATCCCTATTCCCCGTCCGGCAACACCGGAAATACCCGAAGTTTTGCCGGTTTTGCCGATCAATAATGCTGTGCTCTTTCCCGGCATGTTTTTGCCGTTGGTGGTGAGTGGCGACGCTTGGGTGAAGTTGGTTGATGAAGCGGCGCTCTCAACTAAGACCATTGGCGTCTTTCGCCGAGCGCACGCGAGCGAGGAGTTTGATCCGGCGGCGTTGGCGCCTACCGGCACGGCGGCGGTGATTGTGCGCATGATGCGGATGCCGCAAGGTGGCGTGCAGTTGCTGCTCCAAGGGCAGGCTCGCATCAAGGTGCAGCACTGGGTGTCGCTTAAGCCATACCCGCAAGCGCGGGTCAGCATCTCGCGCGATCCGGTTGATGTGCCGGTGGAGGTGTCGGGTTTGGCGCGGGCCGCCTTGGCCGGTTTCCAGCAGATCGTTGAGCTTAGCCCGAATCTGCCCGATGAATTGGCGATGGCGGCGGCTAATGCGCCCCATCCCGGTATGCTGGCCGACCTGATTGCGGCTAATCTCAACCTCAACCTTGACGATCAGCAGGCGGTGCTCGATATGCTCGAGGTCACCGAGCGATTGCAGCACGTGCTGCGCCTGCTCGAACGGGAGCGTGAAATTTTGATGATCGGGCGCAAGGCGCAGGAAGAGGTCTCGAAGAACCAGCGCGAGTATGTCTTGCGCCAGCAGCTTGAGGCAATTAAGCGTGAACTTGGCGAGACTGACGATCACGCTGCCGAAATTGCCGAGCTACGCCGGCGGCTGGAAGAAGCTAACCTGCCTGCCGAAGCGCGCCAAGAGGCCGAGCGAGAATTAACTCGGTTAGAGCGGATGCCACCCGGTGCGGCTGAGTATACCGTCGCTCGGACGTATCTCGATTGGATCCTCGATCTGCCGTGGCACAACAGCACGGTTGACAATCTCGATATGACGCGGGCGCGGCAAGTGCTTGATGAGGATCACTACGACCTTGAACGGATCAAAGAGCGGATCGTCGAGTATCTGGCGGTGCGTAAGTTGCGGCAGGAAGAGGGTGCTAACAGCGAAGCACGCGGGCCTATCCTCTGTTTTGTCGGCCCGCCCGGTGTAGGGAAGACGAGTCTGGGTGCCTCGATTGCCCGTGCCCTTGAGCGCAAGTTTGTGCGTGTTGCGTTGGGTGGTGTGCGCGACGAAGCTGAGATCCGTGGTCACCGTCGTACCTACATCGGCGCACTGCCCGGGCGGATCATCCAAGGTCTCAGTCGTGCCGGCAGCAATAACCCGGTCATCCTGCTGGATGAAGTTGATAAACTCAGCATCGGCTTTCAGGGTGATCCGGCGGCGGCGTTGCTTGAAGTGCTTGACCCTGAGCAAAACGTCGCTTTTGTTGATCGCTATCTCGATGTGCCGTTCGATCTGAGCAAAGTGCTCTTCGTTTGCACTGCCAACCGCGCTGACACTATCCCGCCAGCGCTGCTCGACCGGATGGAGTTGCTCGAACTGTCGGGTTATACCGAGCAAGAGAAGCTTGAAATTGCGCGCCGGTATCTGATTCCGCGTCAGCGGAACGAGCAGGGGATGGCGGCACGTGGCCCAGAACTCACGACGGCTGCGGTACAACGGCTGATTCGCGAATATACCCACGAGGCCGGTGTGCGTGATCTCGAACGGCGCATCGGCGCGGTGTATCGCAAGATGGCGACCCGGCTGGCCGAAAACCAAGAGTTGCCGGCTCAGATTGACGCCGCCGATCTCGATGAACTGCTCGGTCCGCCACGCTTCCGTAGCGAGACGTTGCTCGGCGAGAACGAGGTGGGTGTTGTTACCGGCCTTGCATGGACACCAGCCGGCGGTGATGTGCTCTTCGTCGAGGTGAGTGTGATCCCCGGCAACGGCCAGTTGATCCTCACCGGCCAATTAGGTGATGTGATGAAAGAATCGGCCCGGGCGGCGTTAACTTATGCTCGTTCGCGGGCCACTGAGTTGGGTATCGAGAGTGAGGTCTTCCAAAAGAGCGACATTCACATTCACGTGCCCGCTGGTGCTGTCCCTAAAGATGGCCCCTCAGCCGGCATTACTATCACCAGCGCGCTTGTCTCGGCGCTCACCAAGCGCGAAGTGGACAAGCGGATCGCGATGACCGGCGAGGTGACATTGCGCGGGAAAGTCTTGCCGATTGGCGGGGTGAAAGAGAAATTGCTGGCCGCGCAGCGGGCCGGTGTGCGCAAGGTGCTGTTGCCCGCCGAAAACGAGATCGATCTGCGCGAAGTGCCCGCCGAAGCTAAAGAACAGCTCGAAATTGTGCTGGTCAAGCACATGGACGAAGTGCTGCGCGAGCTTGGTCTCGTTGCTGCGCCGGTGAGCGGGTAAGGATTATGGAGTGCGGCGGGTCAACTGCCGCATCTCAATACTCCTATGCGCAGCGCAGCCATCTGCCGCGAGCATGAGCGATGATCGTGCCCCACTCCCACGAGGGGAGAGGTAAGGGACTCGCTTCTCCAACGGGGGAAGGCTGAGGTGGGGGCTGTGTTCCGCTGCTCCCTCTCTGTCTATGTGCGTCACGCCGAGCGCGGTGACGCCCTTCCTCGCTTGCCCCTCTGTCATTGCGAGTCGCCGGAGGCGGCGAAGTAGTCCCCGCGAGCACGGGAGCTACCCGCTCAGTGTCTGTTGCTGTCGAAAGAGGAGATTGCTTCGGTCGGGTGCCACCTAGCGCGGCTGGGTGCCGCCACTCCCTCGCAATGATATTTTTGTGGGCCGGAAATGGTCGCGGGCAAGGTATGGTATGCTTTTCTTGCTTGCCACTTTGTCGTTAAACAAAGGCTCGCGCTATGGCCTATTATCAAAGTCGCTCAGTAAACGCAATTCGTGCCTTCATCTTCTTCCTCGTCTTTCTTACCGGCTGCACCGCAACCGCGAATCTTCCCACACCCTCACCCACGATCGCGCGCTTACCAACGGTTACCCCTGAACCGCCGGCAGTGCCAGCACCCACTGCGCGCGTCATCCGCTTGGGGGAAACGCCCTTGCCAACGCCATCACTGACCGTGACGCCAACGCCGGCCATCACCGAAAACGGCGTTCTCACCGAGAGCATGGCCCGCCTTGGCCTCAGCGCTGAACCCTACGCCGTGCTCGGTGATCCCGCCGCGCCGGTGACTATCGTTGAATTCACCGATTTCGGCTGCCCCTTCTGTCGTCGCCACCACCTTCTCACCTTCCACACGTTGGTTGAAGAATTTATTGCGACCGGGAATGTCTTCTACGTCGTCAAGCACATGCCGGTCAGTAGTCCGCAAGGGGAACGTGCTGCGCTGGCGGCGCTCTGCGCTGGCGAACAAGGCCACTACTGGGAGATGCACAATGCCCTCTTTGCCGCTAGTGAAGCATGGCAACGCGACGCGGCCACAGCGCAGCGCCACATTGAGGCCATCGTTGCCGAGCTTGGCCTCGATGCAGCGGCGTTACAAGTCTGCACCGAACGCGCCGAGACCAAAGCCGTCATTGCCCGCCATGTCAGCGAGGCGCATGCCTTGCGTGTCTTCGGCACGCCGGTCTTTTTTGTCAACGACCGTCTGCTGGCCGGTGCACAGCCGATTGAGGTCTGGCGGGAGGTGTTGGCTGGGAGTAGAGAGTAGCAAGAGATTGATGTAGGCAGAATGACAATAGTTGAGCGCACGAATGATCGTTCACTGGCATTTTTGCCGTCGCCGTAACCAGCGCTCAACCGATGTCGCGCGCTCATTTGGAACGTTTCTCGGCAATAATCCCTCAATACCAATATCTTCGTCTAGATCCGGTCGGTGGATGCCGTAGCCGGCGCTGCTGATCTAGAAGTTGGCACGTTCTGCTGGTGTGCCACACGCTAAGCGCGGATACTATGCAATTGGCGCTGAAATAGTTCGCCCACCTTCCCAATTAACCGTAAGAGTGTTATCGCTGATCGAAACTTACCTTATTCTAGGTAGGGTGATCGTGATAGAAATTGGTCCTACTCATAGCGTAATATCTCTAGGTTTGAACAGACGATTCGTTCAATATCGCGTAACTCTTTGTAGTTGTAACCTCGATTTTCTGCCAACCTCATATCAGGATCAAGCTAGAACTTAGCAATGAGGTTATCATGATCTATATGAATATGGTGAGTTTTATCACGATTATACAAATAAACGTGTGATCGATATGGTCTAACACGTAATACGATTGGCATGATAGTAGATTTTTGTAGGTTGGGCGCTGGATGGATTAATTATTATTTCCGCCTTTTCACGCGGATCACCAATCGTCTTCAACAGTATCATGCCGTTACTCGCTGATGTAAAAGGCAGTTGCTTTTTGTTGTACAATAGCATCGGATTTGCCGGAAGCTTCACCATACAGCTATGTCTGATCCATCGCCGACTGCTGAACCAACTATGCGCCTTTTCATTGCGCTTGACCTCCCGGACGAGGTCCGCCGTGAGTTGCGCGATGTGCAGATGCGCCTCAGTGCTCATAGCCGAGCTGTGCGCTGGAGTGACCCGGTCGGTATGCATCTCACCCTCCACTTTCTCGGTGAGACGCCAGAACGGTTAGTGGAACCGTTGCTGGTCGGGATGCGCACTATTGCTGCGCCAGCTTTGCGTCTCAGCCTCGACCGGCTGGGTTGTTTTCCGCCAACCGGTTCGTTGCGCGTCGTTTGGGTTGGTCTCAGCGGCGATCTGGCTGGTCTAGAGGCGCTGTTCCAATCGCTTGTCAGCGTTGTTCAGTCGGTTGGTTTGCCCACCGATCCCCGCCCCTTTACCCCTCACATCACCCTTGCTCGTGCCCGCCCCGCAGCCACGCCGGCTGAGCTGCGCGCCCTCCGCGCGGCGTTGCCCGCGGTCGTTCCCCAACCTCTCACGTGGCAGAGCGAGCGCCCCATCCTCTTCCGCAGCCAACTGACTCCGCGCGGCGCAATCTATACGCCGTTGGGCTAGTTGCGTAATTTGTACTTATTCGTTGGGTGATTTGCGCTACTTGCTCGCTATGACAACCAATATCATGCATGTAATGCTGAAAGGAGGTTGTCATGGCTCTGCGTGGTTTTGGGCTGATGCTGGTAGTGTTGATCGCTTTGCTCGGCGTGTCGCCGGCGTTCGCACAGGCCCCGGTTGCTCGCGCCGTACTTTTTTTATTCGCCAACCTGCCCGCATTGTCACGTCGTGCTCGATGAAGTGTTGCCGCCGTTGCAGGCCCGCTATGGTAGCCAGTTGCAAATCCTCACGATAGATGTGACGACTCCTACTGGGAAGTCGTTGTACAGTGCGGCATTGCAAACCTTTGCTGTCCCTACTGGCCGCCAAGGAGTACCGGCCTTGTTGTTTGGCCAAACCCATCTGGTTGGCAGTGATGAGATCCCGGCCCGCCTGTCCGGTTTGATCGAACAGGCGCTCGCCGCCGGCGGGAATGCATGGCCGGCCATCCCCGGCATCGAGCCGCTGACGGCGACGTTTGAGGCGGGTGCTGCACCGGTTGCGCCACCGGCATCGTCGCCATTCAGTCGCGATCCGTTCGCCAATACGCTCGCGTTATTGGTGTTGACCGGAATGACTATTGCGTTCTTTGTCGCCGTTACGCGCCTACGCTGGCCCTTCGACCGGCCATTGCCCGGCACCCGCTCGCGCTGGATTCCGGTCTTGGCAGCGGTAGGCGTGTTGTTGGCGGGCTATCTGGCCTTCATTGAAGTGAACCAGCAAAGCGCGGTCTGTGGGCCGGTCGGCGATTGCAATACCGTTCATCAGAGTGCGTATGCCCGGTTGTTCGGTATTCCGGTGGGTTTGATTGGTTTGGCTGGCTATCTCGCAATCATTGTGGCATGGCTGCTCGATCACTTTGCGCATCTCCGCCTTGCCCGCCAAGCGTTAGTCGTAATGGCGCTGGCCGGTACGCTCTTCTCGCTCTACCTCACCTTTCTTGAGCCGTTTGTGATTGGGGCAACGTGTCTGTGGTGTCTGTTGTCGGCTATGACAATGACTGCACTGCTGTGGTTGGTCGCGGCGCCGGCGCCGCAACATGTTGCCCGTGGCCGGCGTTCGTTGACCGCTGCCAAAGGCCGATAACTGGCGTGATCAACCACCGGTGTGGGGCGACGGATGCGTCGCCCTATTTTGTTGGGCGAATTGTGTAACCTTCACCCAATATATTGCATCTTATGGGCAAAAGGTCAAAATATCTGTGACAAGTAGGGAGGTTGCCTATCTATGAGTCAGTTGATCAGTCGTTTGACGGGATTGCGGACACTCGGCGAGCAGTATGTGCCGACCTACTTTTTGGCGGCGCTTGGTAATGGTGGGATGACCATTACCTTCTTCATCTGGTTGAACTTTCTCGTTCCCCATCCAAAAACTCCCATTGTAACGTTCGATAGCATTGCTGCTCTCTGGGCGAAGTCGGATCTCGTCGGGCAGGCACTCTTGCTGTTGGCGATGGCTGGTATTGCGCTCTTCGCTATCCGCCATGTCCAGTCGTTGATCTGGAATCTGAGCGAGTTTGCTCGTTTCCGCCGCAGCAGTGCGCATATACAACTGCGCGAAACCAACGGTGCAGTGATGTTGATGACTCTGCCGCTGACACTGGCGATGACGATTAACGTGCTCTTTGTGCTCGGTGCGGTGTTTGTGCCCGGTCTGTGGAACGTGGTTGAATATCTCTTCCCCTTCTCGTTGGCGGCCTTCTTTGCCGTGGGTGTGCTGGCCCTGCGCACCTTCGCCGACATCTTTGGTCGCGCGATTGTTACTGGCCATTTCGACTGTACGCGCAACAACAACTTGACCCAGTTGATGGCATCCTTCGCCTTCGCAATGGTTGGCGTTGGACTGGCGGCGCCAGCGGCGATGAGCACGGTCAAGCTGACGATCGGCATCGCGATGCTCGGCTCGATCTTTTTCATCTCGGCGGCGATTGTGCTGGCGCTGGTGCTGCTGGTGTTGGGTGTGCGGGCAATGTTGACCAGCGGGCTAGCGGTTGAGGCAGCGCCAAGCCTGTGGATGCCAATCCCGCTCATAACCCTGATCGGCATTGCCTTCTTGCGCATTAGCCACGGCCTACACAGTGGCTTTGAGCTGCACATTGAAGCGCCGCACCGGTTGTTGATGACGGCGGTCTTCTTTAGCCTGCAACTCTTGGCCGGTCTGTTCGGTTGGTCGGTGTTGCAGCGGGTGGGTTACTTCCGTACCTATCTGAACGGCCCGGCTCGTAGTCCCGGTTCCTACGGCCTGATTTGCCCGGCAGTTGGCCTGTTTGTATTCGGCATGTTCTTCCTGCACGTTGGCTTGGTGCAGAACGGGTTGGTTGAGAAGTTCTCACCGGTCTATTTCGTCTTGCTGGTAGCCCTCGCCGTTGTGCAGATACTCGGTATTGTGACGATGTTCCGACTGGATCGCCGCCTGCTGTTAGTGCCGGCGAAGGCGATGGCTGAAGCCGAGAGTGCGGCCTAGGTTGGTTTGAGCGTGTGTCTGAACCATACGCATTATGGAGGCCCAGAGGCGTGAAATGCGGTGGCAAGATGTCGCGGCCATGATCTTCACTCCTCTGATGCCCAGAGGATAACCGGCATCCACACTTTTTCTGAAGTTTGCTAAGTGCATAGATTGCCCGTGCTGCGGTATCTTGTAGCAGTACGGGCGTCTAGATTTCTACCAATTCCCTCGGTAATGCTTAGTGCGGTAAATTGGCCGGCGTCGTTTGGCCCTTGCAACGCAAAGATTTCACCGCGATTGACCCTCAGCGATGTCCCCTGAGTGCTTGGACAGTGCCGTAGCTTTTGGTAGTTGGTGAAGGTTGAGTGCATACTCGCTCAGCGTGTCCTTCGCTTGGTACTGCGGATGGGATGGAGGATACCAATGTCATATCGCAGAGTTGTTGCGCGAAAGTTCAGTTTTCGCCTAAACGAACGTTATAGATGAGAGAGAGTCAAGCCAAGAAAAAACCTCTGCCACCACGTGGCAGAGGTACACGGGCGGTAAGGAGGCAAATGTCCTACAACATCACACTAAACGCTGCATCAATTCCCGGAATGGCCGCCACCTGCTCCATCACGTGCGGTGGGGCCGGTTCATCGAGCGTCAAGACCATCACTGCTTGCTCGCGGGGAGCACGCCGGCCTACGTACATGCCGGAAATGTTGACATCCGCCGCGCCGAGCAACTGTCCGACTTTGCCGATCATACCCGGCTGATCGTGGTGGTAGGTAATTAAGAGTGCTCCCTGCGGCACAAAATCGACGAAGTAGCCGTCCATCTGGACGATGTGCGGTTCGCCACGCAGGACGGTACCGCTGAAGGTGCGCGTGCGTTCTGCCGTTTGTACGTGCAACGTAATCAGGCCAGCGTAATTCTCGGCTTCAGGACGAACTCGCTCAGTAAGTCGTAGACCGCGTTCGCGGGCAATGATCGGTGCGTTCACCGGCGTAATCCGCTCGACGCTGCTAGCCGCTAGCAAGCCTTGCAACACCGCCAATCGCACCGGTTGGGTGTCCATCTCGGCCAGTTCGCCACCCAGTTCGAGATCGTAGCTGCGCACTGGGTCTTTCACCAGTTGCATCACCAGTGTGCCGAGCAGCCGGCCCAGACTGAGGTATGGCTGCAACACATTCCACGCTTCCGGTGCGACAAATGGCGCGTTCACCGCATAACGCGGCGTGCCGCCGGTCAATGCTATCACCACGCCTTCGGCCATCTCGGTGCCGGCGCTCAATTGCGCTTCGACAGTTGAAGCACCAATATGCGGGACGGTGATAACTTTGGGATGGCCAATCAGCGGGCTATCGGCAGGTGGCGGCTCTTGGGTATAGACATCGAGCGCCGCGCCGTTCAGATGGCCGTCGTTGAGCGCTTCGACCAGTGCTCCTTCATCAACGATGCCGCCTCGGCTTGCATTGATGAGGTACGCACCGCGCTTCATCTGCCTAATCCGCTCACGGTCGAACAGGTTGCGCGTGCTCTCGATCAACGGCACGTGCAGCGAGACGACATCACTGCGCTGTACCAGCTCGTCGAGCGTCACCAGCGCCACGCCCAACTGCTCGGCGCGGTCGAACGAAACAACCGGGTCATACGCGATCACCTCCATCTCCATCGCCCGCGCCCGTCGTGCCACCTCCGAGCCAATCCGCCCCAACCCGACGAGGCCGAGCGTTTTACTGCGCACCTCCCAACCGACAAAATCGTTGCGCGCCCAGCGCCCGCTCTGTACCGAGGCATGCGCCTGTGGAATGCGCCGGGCCAGACAGAGCAGCAAGCCGATAGTCAATTCCGCGACGGCCACGTTATTTGAAGCCGGCGCATTGACGACGATAATGCCGCGCCGGGTCGCAGCATCGACATCGATATTATCGACGCCGGTGCCGGCCCGCCCGATCACCCGCAGCCGCTCGCCAGCGGCGATCACCTCGGCGGTAACTTTCGTCGCCGAACGCACGACGAGGGCGTCGTATTCGCCGATGATAGACAACAACGTTGGTTTGTCGAGATCGAGCCGGACATCAACCGTACCGGCTTGGCGCAAGACGTTCAGACCTTCGGCGGCGATCTTCTCGGTGACAAGGATGCGGTTCATGGTTTCCTTTTGCTCCTGCTGTCAAGTGAGTACTGTATGTGTGCAGAGAAATCTTGGCACGTTTGGTTTAAACCTTTTCTGCATTCGTCGTGGAGGCAAAACGTTGTTCAACCTCTTCGCAAATCGCATGCAGAATGAGCGTATGCACCTCTTGAATACGAGCCGTGTTATTGCTCGGCACAATCAGCGCATGATCGGCCAAGGCGCGAGCCGCGCCGCCATCTTTGCCGAGCAATGCGATGCTGATCACACCTTTTGATCGGGCTGTGCGCAACACATTGAGGATATTGGGCGAATGGCCGCTGGTGCTAAATACCACCAACACATCGCCCGGTTTGCCCAGCGCAGCTAGTTGGCGAGCGAAAACCTCATCGTAGCCAAAATCGTTGGCAATGCAAGTCAGCGCGCCAATATCGGCGTTGAGACAGATCGCCGGCAGCGGACGGCGATTGCCGCGATAGCGGCCAATCAGCTCTTCCGCCAAATGCAGCGCATCGGCGGCGCTGCCACCATTGCCGGCGGTGTAGAGGGTATGCCCGGCCAGCAACGCATCCGCTGCCAGCGTCGTGATCGCATCGATCGCAACGACGAGTGTTGCGCTGGCCTGCAACACCTCAATCGCTTCGTCAAGTTGCTGTTGAAACGGCATAGGCGCTCCGTCGTAGAAACTTCGCGCCTATTATAACCGGTGGTGTTACGTTGCGGGGTAGGGTTGCCAACAATACCTGCACGAACTGGCATGCCGCAGATCACGTCCGTATGCGTGACATTAATCAGCGCTTCGCCTTCGTATCGTCTGGAGTGCGTCAGGACAACTGCACCCCGCTCCCGCGGAGCGAGGGCAGAACTGGGGGTGAGGGCTAACAGCCGCTACGCCGGCAATGCGCTACCCGGCGCCCACCTACTAAGCTGGCGATAACGCTCAACCAGCTCGTTATACGGCTCGACTAACCAATACTGCAATTTGACCCGCTGCCCTTTTTCGGCAATGGTTTGCACAATGTTCGCAACTTCCTCCACCTCATTGCTGATCGACATCCCAAACTCTAACTCGGTCTGGCTGGCGACAGCCAGCACATGCTCCAGCCGCCATCCTAGTTCGATGAGCAACGGGTAGCTCAAGGTTTGATCAAGTGCTTGGGTTGTCTTCTTTTGTTCTCGGACAAGAGCATCATCATACATCTTCCGGATCAACGGATTCCGCAAGATCCCCTCGACGACGTTAGGGGGCAGTTGGTCAACCCAGAGCGGTTCGATCTTTATCTCTGCTAGCTTCGCTTGCCACTCTCGGCGCAGCCTGATGCGCTGCTCGCGAAGTTCCTGCCGCATGCGCCACAACTCCATTCGGGCCGTTTCATCAATTGGCCGCGCACAGATCTCACGCGCGGCGTAGAAGATACGCTCGAAGGTTGCCCACTGGTCGATTTGACGCGCTTTGATTAGCCAGTTAACGTTGTGTTGCAGCAGCTCGATCCGTTGGATAAGATCACGAGTTGCGATGAGATGGGCAGTCGCGACAACGAGCGACGTCACCGATGCTGCTACAAGAGCAATATTGGGTGTGATGCGGCCTATTTCCACGATCTTGCCTGCTGAATCGACCAAGAGTGGTCGTTGGCCATTCATAATGGACAATTGACCGAGTCCGAGCAGGCGTTGTCCTTCGGCTGAAAAGGTCACGGTATATGTGCCGTTGATTATGGCAATATTTACCGCTTGAACGAGCAGTACACCGCGCTGCTACCGATGCCCATGCTCCACAACCGGCGATTGAGGTTATCGACCAGTGACGAATCGATCTGAGTGAAGAATGACCCTAAATGCTGAGTCACATCGTTAAAGCTGGCGTTACCAAATGGCCAGCGGAAGACATAAGTGAAATTGTTTCTCGTGCTAGAGATGTCGTTCATTAGGTTCCTCCTTCGCGTTATGCCAGATCAAGGCATATTGTACGAAGGAGGTGTAACGAAGCTATATCTGACTTCTCTCAACTCGCTCGTTGTTTGTACCTGTGTATGACCATACTCATCACTCACTCCTCATATGCCTTCACTGCCAACCCCGCTGCTACACTGGTAAACACATCCATCTCTTGCAGCTTCTCGGCACCGAATTTCTCGCTCAACATACGCACGAAGCGCGGCACACGTGAGCTACCGCCAGTGCGCAGCACAACGTCAATCTGCTCAGGCCGCAAGCCGGCTGTCTGCAAAGCACGGTCAATACACTTCTCAACCGCGCGCACGTCGGGGCCGATCAGCCGCTCGAAGTCCCAGCGCGGGATCTCGTCGCGCACCGTAATCTCGCCCATATCGAGCGTGAACGTTGCTCGTTCAGCTTGCGATAACGCCACCTTCGTGCGTTCCACCGCCTCGTACATTGGCAGACCGTAGTTCTTGCGCACCAGTGTGCGGAGCGCCTGCATCTCGCGCGGACGGTCGCTGATAGCCACGGCTTCATCAATGATTGCCAGATATTTAGGTTGGGTCAGGTCAATAATCGTCTGCCACTCGCTGAGATGTTCGAGCACGTGGTTAGGGAACGGCAATTGGCGCGCGCCGAGCGTCGCGCCTTCGCCGAAGTGGCGCAGCAGGCGGCCCATCACGATCCGACGGTCGAGCAGATCACCACCAACCGGCACGCCGTCAGTTGCCAAGAAGGTAGGTTGTCCGCGCTCGTCGAGTTCCATAATCGTGATATCAAGCGTACCACCGCCAAAGTCAAACACCAGCGCCCGTTGCGTGCGCCGGTTGGTGCGGGCATACGACAGCGCCGCTGCCGTCGGCTCTGCCAAAAAGCTGAACGAGCGGATACCGGCGAGCCGGCAAGCTGCTTGCATGCGCTGGAACGCGAGCGCATCGCTGGCCGGATCAGTTGCGTAATGTACCGGCCGCCCGATCACGAGATGGCTAATCGGCTGGCCGAGCTGCTGCTCGATCCGCTCGACAATCATGCGCAAAACGAGCGCAATCAGCTCTTCCAGCGTGTAATAGACGCCAAAGACGTTGGTTTTCTGAAAGCTACGATCGCGCAAACTGCTCTTAAGCGACTGAAACAACCGCCCCGGCGCGTTGGCGTCAACCGGGACGTACAGTGCTTGCGTCACCGTGCCGCTCTCGGCAAAGGTCAGTTCGGCGTCGCCAATATATTTCCACACGTATTCAATTTCGCGCCCGACATTACCTTCGGTAAAGCGGTTAATCGCCTCGCGGCCAATGAACGGCACGCCCTCGCGAGTAATGAAGAGCGTCGAGCGCAGAATGGCCGGCTGCGCATTCACCGGATCAAGGTCGATCAAGCGCAGGTTGTGGCCATCGTAGACCGCAGCGCTTGAGTTGGTGGTACCAAAGTCAAGCCCGACGCGCATCATCACACCTCCTCTGGTTGATGGCTGAACTATTAGGGTAGCGGGTGTTGGTGATTCTGTCAATTTGGCGCAAGGCTGACAAGCGCTCGCCCCTTTGCGCTACTTGAGTTGCTTGGCGCTATTCTCAATCCCCGCACGCATCCTGTTATAATGAAGCAGCCCGGCTGATCCAGCGAGGATAATGTGCGTTGCCAGTTTTTGTTTCGCCGCTTGCTGTTGCTCTGGCTGCTGGTATTTGTCTCATGTTCCGTGCCGCCGACCAGCACACCACCCAATCGATTTGATCGCGTCGTACTGCGCCTCTGGCATGCATGGCCGGCAGCGGAAGGCCGTGTCTTGCAAACCCTCGTTGATCAGTTCAATCAGACGCATCCGCAATGGCAAATCATCGTACAAGCCAGACCGGCGGTGTCATTGCCAATCGATTTGGCAACCGCAGTCAATGAAGGCGGCGGACCGCATCTCGCGATCGTCCAGAGCCATACTCTCGGTATGCTCGTTAGTGCAGGTGCGCTGCGCCCGCTCGATGACCTGATATCGGCCAGCGAATTGAATAGTCTGATTCCCACCGCCGCCGGCGCGGCTCGTGTGACGGTCGGTGATCAGTCAACATTGTTCGGCCTGCCGATCAGCTTTGATACATTGGCCTTGTACTACAACCGCGCCAATGTGCTCCAACCGCCGGCTAGTGTCGAAGAATTGCTCCTAACCGGACGCGCGCTCACCGATCGCGAGCGAATGCCGCCGGTGTGGGGGTTGGCCTACAATCTTGCGCTCGACCGGACAATTGGCTACCTGTATGCCTTTGGTGGCCGGGTGTTTGATGAGAATGGCGCCGTGGTGTTAGGTGACAGCGGGCGGGCGGGCGCCGAGCGTTGGTTAGCATGGTTGAGCGAACTCTACCGCGATGAGCGCGTGCTGGCGACGCTCGACGGTGTGGTCGTCGATCGCGTCTTGCAGGCGCGCGAGGCGATTATGACCATCGATTGGGCCCATGCCCAAGCCGAGTATCGCGCGATCTGGAACGACCAGCTTGGCGTTACGCCGCTGCCGAAGCTAAACGCCACCGATCGCCCGCCCCAACCGTATGTGCAGGCCGATGTGATCGTGCTCAATGCTCGTTTAACCGATCTGGCCGAACAAGCTGCCGCGCAAGCGTTTATGCGGTTTATGATCGAGGTCAATAGCCAGCGCGCCTTGTTGGCTGCCGGTCGCCAACCCACCCAACTGGCCCTGCAGCTTAGTGATACCGACCTCGATGATCGGGTGCAATTGGCGGCGGCCCGCGCTTTTCGCGCACAGGCTCAGCAGGGCTTGCCGATGCCCGCCGAACGCCTCGCGAATGAAGTGGTCTGGACAACGCTGGTTGATATGCACCTTAGCGCTGTGCGTGGTCTGCTCACACCTGAACAGGCTGTCACCATCGCTGATGAGATACTCCGCAGTCGGTTAGCGCCACCATAGCAGAGTTGACCAACAACCAAAAACCTCTTACAATAACAGCGGTGTCCGCGGTCTACCAAACGCTCAATGGGCAAAAAGCCGGCAAACCTAGTTGCTGTGCTTGCAAAGATGTAGTAGAATAAGCGATGTGTAGGCCGTCGTAAAGGTAGTTCTGCACTAGTCAGTGTCAAGGCCCACACGGTTTCGTCTTTGTCCCGAACTGGCTGACGGCCTCTAAGGAGGATATGAATGGCAAGCAGAACCGAAGAGATGGTGCGGCATCTTAAGGCCCTATCGATGAACACGCCCGATATTGAGGCCTCCGCCGTAGTGAGCGTCGATGGCCTCATCATGGCTTCGGCGCTGCCGGCAGATGTCGAAGAAGATCGCGTCTCGGCGATGAGCGCTGCTATGCTCTCGCTCGGCGAGCGTATCGCTAGCGAGTTACGGCGCGGGCAGCTCGATCAGGTCTTTGTGCGTGGTGAAGATGGGTACGTGATCCTAATGGCTATCGGTGAGGAAGCGGTATTGACTGCGCTGGCGCAAAGCCGGGCTAAGCTCGGTCTGGTGTTCCTCGATATGCGGCGCACGGCGAACGAGTTGGTTAACCTCGTCTAGCCCTTGCTCGCTCAGCCAGCCGGGAAGATGCTCATACAGCTCGCTCTTAGCGGGCTGTTTGTGTCTTGCGGGTGTGTACGATAGTTGGTCGTAGGAATGGTACGGGCCGAGCAGCGCTCGACCCGTACAATGATATTGAGCGATAGGGCCGAGCAGCGCTCGACCCTCTTAGTCGTTCGTAAATAGGCTTCCAAGATTAATCCCACCTGAACTGCTCGATCCGCCGGTGCTCGGCATGTATTGGGCAAGCTTCTTGGCCAAATTCATTGCCGGCATCGTTTGCAGCCAGACTCGCCCCGGCCCGCGCAATGTGGTTAGGAACAACCCTTCACCGCCGAAGAGAATGTTCTTGAAGCCACGCACCATCTCGACATCAAACTGGACGGTCGGTTCGTACAGTGCTACGTGGCCGGTATCCACCTTCAGCATCTGGTTGGCTTCCAGCGTATACTCAACAATATCGCCGTCAAGCTCGACAAACGCTAGCCCCGGCCCGGTCAGCTTTTGCATAATAAATCCTTCGCCGCCGAAGAAACCGGCCCCTAGCTTGCGGCGAAAGTGAATATCGAGCGAAACGCTGCGTTCGGCGCACATGAAGGCATCCTTCTGACAGATCATGACCTGCCCCGGCCCAAGGTTGAGCGGGACGATCTTGCCCGGCAGCTCAGCCGAGAAGCCGATGATCCCCGGTCCGCCTTGGGGGGTGAAGTTGACTAAGAAGATTGATTCGCCTGAGAACATGCGCTTAAATGCGCCGCCTAAGCCACCCTCCATATTGGTTTGCATTTGGACGTTAGCGCTCATCCAGCTCATGCCGCCGCGTTCCGAGTAGACGGTCTGGCCGGCGGGTACCTCTAGAATGACCGCCTGCATAGTAGTGCCAATGATCTTGAAGCGGAGACCGCTAGCGCCGACACCAGTGCCCGCTACCGGCGGCTCAGGCAGATCAAGCCGTTCACCGGGACGGTTATCGTACACATCGGCCATACTCGCGGCATCGCCCGACGACGGGATCAGCGAGGGTGGGGTGGGCGGCATCGGCGGTGGGGTCGGCGTAGCTGGCGCCAGCCGATACCCGCAATTCGTGCAAAAACGTGTTCCCGGAGCAACGGGCGAACCACATTGCGGACAATTCATACCGCGACCTCCTCAGACTGCGACTGGTTCGACATCAGACGCAACGATACTACGCAGCGAGCGCCATAAACGTTTCAACTCTTGCTCAAGGTTTGCAGAAATTCGGCGTTCGATTTGGTCTTTGCCATCCGGGTCAGCATTAGCTCGGTGCCCTCGTTGTCGCCGAGCATGCTCACCATGCGGCGCAGTGTCCACACTTGGCGGAGCGTCTCTGGACTGAGCAAGAGATCCTCGCGGCGGGTGCCCGAGCGTTGAATGTCGATCGCAGGGAAGATGCGCTTTTCAGCCAGTTTGCGATCGAGATGCAGCTCCATATTGCCGGTGCCTTTGAATTCTTCGTAAATGACATCATCCATACGCGAGCCGGTATCGATCAAACAGGTGGCGATAATCGTAAGTGAACCGCCGTT
Source organism: uncultured Chloroflexus sp. (assembly GCF_937951745.1). Classification (GTDB taxonomy): domain Bacteria; phylum Chloroflexota; class Chloroflexia; order Chloroflexales; family Chloroflexaceae; genus Chloroflexus. The sequence continues at coordinate 12,048 of NZ_CALFBQ010000030.1, read as the reverse complement.
TTCGATGTTCCGTGCCGCGCCAAAGAAGCGTTTGGGCGGGTAGAGTGCCACCGGATCGATACCGCCTGAGAGGGTGCGCCCGCTCGGCGGCATAGCGACGTTGTATGCGCGGGCCAGCCGGGTGATCGAGTCCATCAGAATCACAACATCGTGCCCGATCTCAACTAGCCGTTTAGCCCGTTCGAGCGTCATCTCGGCGACTTTGGTGTGATTTTCGACCGGCTCGTCAAAGGTCGAAGAGATGACCTCGCCGCGGACAGAGCGGCGCATATCGGTCACCTCTTCGGGTCGTTCACCGATCAGCAGTACCATCAAGTGAATGTCCGGATAGTTGGTGGTGATGCCATTCGCAATCGCTTTGAGCAGCATCGTCTTGCCGGCTTTGGGTGGCGAGACGATCAAGCCGCGTTGGCCGCGCCCGATTGGCGCAATCAGATCAACCAGCCGCGTATGTAAGAGGTTTGGCTCTGTCTCTAACTTGATTTGTTCGTTAGGAAAGATCGGGGTCAGTTGATCGAAGAAGGGCCGGTTGCGCGCCGTTTCGGGGTCTAAGTCGTTAATCTTTTCGACTCGCAAGAGTGAATAGTATCGCTCACTCTCTTTCGGCGGGCGAATCTGCCCCCAGATCCGGTCTCCGCTGCGCAAGGCAAAGCGGCGAATCTGCGATTGCGACACATAGACATCTTCGGGGCTAGAGATCATTCGATTGCCGCGCAAAAAGCCAAAACCTTCCGGCATAATGTCTAAGATGCCATCACTATAAATGGTGCCGGGATCAACCGCTTGTTCAATCGTTTGGGCATGCAGTAATTTGTCGATTAATTCGCGTTTTTTGAGGGCGCTAACCCCTGAGATGTCAAGTTTACGTGCCATCTCGCGCAAATCCGCGAGCGTTTTGTTTTCTAGTTCGGCCACCGTCATCACGATACGTACTCCTTGGAACAGCAAGAATGAAGGGAAACAAGACTGAATTCATCCATACGCGCCAGATCCTTTGGCCGGTTGGATCAAGCGGTACATGATCATCAAGCATGCAGAAACGAAATTACTTTGTTGTGTATTGAACCAGCATACAACGAGAGCCGGTAATCAGTGCGATGCCTGCTCAGCAATGTGAAGATGGGGAAATCGTCGCAGCGCCAGCGGCGCAGGAGTCACGGAGCGCTACGGTCATCTTGCATTCGGGATTTGGGTCTAGTATAACACGTATGTCAAGATCACCGCAAGCTGTTGCGCTGAAAGCGCGGCGGCAAGTATCTCGCCTGCTACCGCGCTTCCACAGCAAGGGCACTTAAAATTGAATTAGCGAGAAGATGTTATGATTGCGCAATCGCTCACGCCCGTTGAGGAACGTCAGTTCGATCACGAAGGCTAATTCGGCCACCTGCCCGCCAGCCATCCCGATTAAATCGCACGCCGCCGCAATGGTACCGCCTGTCGCCAGCAGATCGTCAATCACCAGTACCCGCGCCCCCGGCTGGAAAGCGTCGCGGTGAATTTCTAACTTGTTTGTCCCATATTCCAGTTGGTATTCGATTTGGTATGTCGCTGCTGGCAGTTTGCCCGGCTTGCGAATCGGCACTAGCCCGACGCCGAGCCGGTAAGCTAGCGGTGCGCTAAAGATGAATCCGCGCGACTCGATGCCGACAACGGCGTCGATCTGTTGGTCGCGGTACCGTTCGTGCAATCGATCGATCACTTCGCTAAACGCCGGCCCATTGCCGATGAGGGTCGTAATATCTTTGAACTGAATGCCGGGGATCGGAAAGTCGGGAATGTTCCGGATCAGACTGGCTAAATCTTGCCGCGCCATACACCCTCCATCATAAAACAGTTGCCCCTGCACCCGCTATTATAGGGAACTCAGGAATCTTTGCATGCGATACTTTGTGATGCGCATCGCGAGTGACGGTCTAGTTCGCGTGGTTCGCACTGTACAATATACAACGACATGGAATACTGCGATGGTTCCTTTTTTTGCTCTTGTGGCAGGGGTTCGCTGAGATCTGTCATAGGGCGAGAGCGGCGGCGACCAGCGCTGCTGGGTGCCGCTCGACCGAAGCAATCTCCCGCGGTAGCGGGTATGGGCGCTGAGTGGGTGCAGTTCGTGCTCGCGGGGGATGGCGTCGCTGCGCGGGGCAGCGCAGTTTGAAACTAATCTTGGCTAGCTTTCCGCTGCGCCAACGCTATCGCTCGTGGTACTATGTCATAGTGCGGGTACGCTCTGCCCGCAGCAATCCTCTAAGCGCGATTGTTACCGGTAGCGGATCAACCAACCAGCGCCAACTTGCTTCGCAATCAACATGCCTTGTCTGCGGCGTCAACTTGTCATAATAATCGAAGGTCTGTAAACACTGCTTGCCATTCTGTAGCGCCTGTTAGCTGATCCGCCAACCGCCTTCGCGATGTGATCACGAGAATGCTATGAATGCCATCGAATGCCACCGTCTCACCCGCCAGTTTGATCGCTTGGTAGCCGTTGCCGATCTCGATCTCGTGATTCCAGCGGGGACGATCTTTGGCTTTCTTGGCCCCAACGGCGCTGGCAAGACGACGACGGTGCGTATGTTGTGCGCCTTGATCGCGCCATCGAGTGGGACGGCGCGGGTGGCCGGGTTTGATGTGCAGACTCAAGCCGCTGCGGTGCGAGCCGCGACCGGTATTTTGACCGAGACTCCCGGCTTGTACGATACCCTCAGCGCGCTCGAAAATTTGACCTTTTTCGCCCGTCTGTACGGTCTCTCGGCGATGCAAGCCGCCGAGCGCGCTGCCCACTATCTGCGGCTATTTGAATTGTGGGAACGACGCCACGATCCGGTTGGCGGCTTTTCTAAAGGCATGCGCCAGAAGTTGGCGATCGCGCGGGCCTTGCTCCACGATCCGCCGGTGGTCTTTCTCGATGAACCGACCGCCGGCCTCGATCCGGCTGCGGCGCGGGCAGTGCGCGATGTGATTAAGACGCTGCGCGCTGGTGGGCGCACGATCTTTCTCACTACTCACAATCTGGCCGAGGCTGATGAGTTGTGCGATCTGATCGGCGTCTTCCGTACCCGTTTGATCTCGCTCGACACGCCGGCCAATCTCCGTGCCCGCCTGTTTGGCCAGAGCGTGCGGGTGGTGTTGGCCGGCCCGGCTGCGCCGCTAGCGCCGTTAGTGCAGCGGTTACCGTTTGTGTCGGAAGTGTCTGCTGAGGAGCGGGTGTTGTTGGTGCGTCTCGCCAATCCTGACCAGCATAATCCGGCGCTGGTGCGGGCGTTGGTTGCTGCCGGCGCTGATATCTGTTACCTCGAACCGTTTACCCCCTCGCTCGAGACGGTTTACCTCGAGCTGATACAGGAGGCGGTAACGGTAAATGGCTCAGGCTGAACGCTAGACTGCCGTCTGACTGGGTGCCTCTTATGGGGAGTGCGACAGTCAAACGACCGCATTCCATAGCATCGCGCAATCCAAAGAGAGCGAGAATCGCTATGCTCCATTGGGAACGTATATCCGTCTTGATCTGCAAAGAGTGGCTGGAGTTGCGCCGTTCGCGCGGTTTGCTGCTTAGCACCTTTTTGCCGCCACTGATCTTGGCACTCCTTGCGCTCGGCTTGATCTTCGCTATGGGTCTGGTCAGCGATCCTGATACTGCCGAGATACCGGCTGCGGCGATTGACCCGGCGCTGGCCGGTCTCGGTCTCGAAGCCTTGGCCCAAGTGATCTTTGGCCGCCAGTTTTCCACCCTCTTTTTGCTGTTGCCGATGGTGATTCCCAATGTGCTCGCTTCGTACAGCATCGTCGGCGAGAAGAATCGCTGTACGCTTGAGCCGCTGCTGGCTGCGCCGATTTCGACCGGCGATGTGTTGCTGGGTAAGGTGTTGGCGGCAATTATTCCCGGTATCGCCTTGACATGGTTGTGCGCGCTGATCTTTGCTGCCGGTTTAGGCTTCGTTGCCATTGATCCGGCCGTGCCGGGGTTGGTGTTGCATCCGGGGTGGATGGTCATGTTGCTGTTGGCCAGCCCGCTCCTAGCCCTCATCTCCGTTGCGCTAACAGTGATGGTCTCGGCGCGGGTGAACGATCCACGCAGCGCGCAGCAAATTGCCGGCGTGCTGATCGTGCCGGTGATGTTGCTCTTCTTCGGCCAGATGTTGGGGTTGTTTGTGCTGAATCCGGTGGTGGCGCTCCTCTTCTCGCTGGTATTGGCGTTGGTTGCGGTCGGTTTGCTCTGGTTGGCAACCCAAGTATTTCAGCGCGAAAAGATTCTCACGCGCTGGCGCTGATCATCCTTGCGCGACGGGGTATAATTGACCCAAACATTCGTTGAGGGTGGTCTATGAGCGCGACAAGCTTGCCAATGTATGAGGTGCTGACATCGCAACCGCCTGATCTGATCGGCGCGTTGCGCGAGACAATTCCGTCGATCGGCATGTTGATCGATGCGCTGGAACACCAGTCTGATCCGGCGATGCGCTTGAGCTTGTTGCGGCAGATCGGTACCGAGTGGCATGCCTGCGGTGGTTTGGCCGAGGTGTTGACCGAACTAGGGTTGCATCTGGCCGCCCGTTTGCCTATGTCGCAAGGGGTGGTGGTCAGCGAATTGTTGCTCGCGTTTGGTGCTGCTCAAGAAGAACAGCGCACCCGCGAATGGGAAGCGCGGCTGGTCGAACGCGCCGACCAGCTCGATGGTCTCCACCGGATTATTTCTGCCGCTAATTCGACTCTCGACCTCGACACCTCGCTGCAAACCGTAGTCGAGACGGTGGCGCATGTGATGAACGTCGAGGTCTGTTCGATCTATTTATACGACAAGCACCGCGATGATCTGGTCTTGCGCGCGACCCATGGCCTGAATCGGGCGGCGGTCGGGCAGGTGGTGGCCCGCTTGGGCGAAGGAGTGACCGGCTGGGCGGCCCAACTCGGCTATCCCGTTTCGGTGAGCGATGTTTACAAAGATCCGCGCTACCATCGTGAGCCACAACTCGGCGAAGAGATTTTTCGCTCGATGCTGGCGGTGCCAATCGTGCTCTTCTCGGCTGAGCGGTTTCAGTTTAGCGCCGATAAACTGCAAGGCGTGATTACAGTGCAGACAATCGCGCCCCGCGATTTTACCCAAGAAGAGATTTCGTTTGTCGAGATGGCTGCCGGCGAATTGGCCTTCTTTATCGCCAATGCCCAGCTCTATCAGCAGACCGACGAACGCCTGCATCAGAAGTTGCGCGAGTTGACCACGCTCCAACAGGTCTCGAAGTCGATCGCCGAGCAGATTGGGTTGCATGATGTGCTAAGTCTGATCGCTGAGAAGGCGGTCGATTTGTCGAAGGTCGATCGGGCGGCCATCTTTCAAGTCGGCGATGATGGTAATCTGAAGCTAGTGGCCAGCTATGGCGGCGAGGGTGATGGCGTGCGCGACCTGATCATTCAGACGGTGCGCGATGGCCGCCCATTGGCAGTGATGAACGCCTATCAGGATGCGCGCTTTCCACAGTTGCCTGAGGTGGCCCGTCGCGAGAACTTCCACTCGCTCTTCTGCATGCCGTTGCGCGCCCGTGGTCGCACCATCGGCGGTATCTGCCTCTACCGGCGTGAGCCGCACTTGTTTGATTACGAACAGGTGCGCCTGCTTAACACGTTCGCCGATGAAGCGGCCATTGCGATCGAGAATGCCCGTCTCTACGAAGAGAGTTTGCGCGCGTTGCGCGTCAAGTCGGCGCTCCTCAAAGAGATGCACCACCGCGTGCGCAACAACCTGCAGACCATTGCCGCGCTGTTGTCAATGCAGTTGCGCCGGCTTGACCCAGCCAGTCCCGGCGCGAAAGCGTTGCGCGAGAGCGCTGCCCGCATTCAAGCCATTGCTGCCATTCACAATTTGCTATCGCGTGATGATATTGGCGTGACGACGGTCGGCGCCGTCGCCCGGCAAGTCATCGAAAATGTTCAGACTCCGCTGATCGAGTCTGATATCCGGGTTGAGTTTGCGATTCTTGGCGATGAGGTGCGGATTGGCTCGCGCGATGCGACCATATTGGCGTTAGTCATTAACGAGTTGATTGATAATGCGTTAACTCACGGGCTTGCCGCCGAAGGTGGCCGGATCGAGGTGGAAGCGGTGCTTGAGCAAGGGCACGTGTTGATGGAAGTGCGCGATGATGGCCCGCGCCATCCGCCGCCGCCGCCGCGCCCCAGCAGCGGGTTGGGCCTGCAAATTATCGAAACGCTGGTGAAGAGCGATCTGGACGGTTCGTTCAGTTTGATCCGTGACGAAACCGCGGGTTGGATGCGGGCACAGGTGCGGTTTCCGCAACGGATCATTGAAGACGATCGGATCGATTTGTAACCCGGAAGGGACGCATGGTTGTGCGTCCCTTCGCTGTGTGTCCCACGTGTATCACCATCATAGGACAACCAAGGAGCTATCGTGGAAACCGCCATCTGGGCATGGATTGCCTTCCATGCAGTTGTCTTCTTCGTATTAGCCCTAGATTTGGGCGTGTTTCATCGCCGTTCGCATCGGGTTTCGGCGCGTGAAGCTGGTATCTGGACGTTGGTGTGGATCTCGCTTTCAATGACTTTTAACGGCCTGATTTGGCTCTGGCGCGGCCCCGAAGATGCGCTCAACTTTCTCACCGCCTATTTAGTCGAATACTCGCTTAGTGTTGATAATATCTTTGTGTTCGTATTGCTGTTTGGCTACTTTCGCGTTCCACCGCAGTACCAGCATCGCGTACTCTTCTGGGGCATTCTCGGCGCGCTGCTCATGCGTGGTTCGATGATCTTGCTCGGCGCAGCATTGATTGAACGGTTTCAGTGGATCCTCTACCTGTTCGGTGCGTTCTTGTTCGTGACCGGCGTGCGGCTCTTCTGGCAAGATGATGATCCGGAAGTCGATCCGCAACAGAATCCATTGGCTCGCTTAGTGCGCCGGTTTCTGCCGGTGACTGCCGAGTTGCGCGGTGATCGGTTCTTTGTGCGTGAAGAGGGCCGGCTCAACGCAACCCCGCTCTTGCTGGTGCTGGTGATTGTGGAGAGCACCGATTTGCTGTTTGCGGTTGACTCAATTCCCGCTATCTTCGGTATCACCCATGATCCGTTTATTGTCTATACCTCGAATATCTGCGCCATCCTCGGTCTGCGCTCACTCTATTTCCTGCTGGCGAGTTTTATGCGCGCATTTTACTATCTCCGCTTCGGGTTAGCGATAATTCTGTCCTTTATTGGGGTCAAGATGCTTACCCCGTTGGTCACCGGTTGGTTTCTTGGTGGCCATGGCTTACATATCCCCACCACGGTCTCGCTAGCAGTGATTGTCGTGACGTTGCTGGCCTCGGTTGCAGCATCGATCATTCGGTCGCGGCGATTGGCCGCGGCGACCGATTAGCGCCGGAAGGAGCTTGGTTATGCCCGATTTTCCTACCGAAGGCTCGCCGCCCTTTATCAACCGTATGCTGACGATCGCCGAGTGGCGTGATTACGTCGCGAACTACGATTTTGGTCGCCTCGCGCCTAGCCGGTTGGTGCTGCATCACACCTATCGACCTGATGAGACCATGTGGCGCGGCTTGACCACTATGCGCGGGATTCAGAAGTTTTATGCCGGTAAAGGTTGGACGGCGGGGCCGCATATCTTTACCGGCCCTGATGGGATTTGGCTAGCGACGCCGATGGCGCAGATTGGCATTCACGCCGGTACCGGGAACGGATCGCTGGCACAAGGTTGGTATTCGATCGGGTTAGAGATGGTAGGCTATTTTGATCGGGTGTTACCCTCTGGCAAGGTCTGGGAACATTCGGTCGCCGTGATGGGCGAACTCTCGCGCCGGCTCAAGATACCGCCACGCCAGCTCATCTCGTTTCACCGTGACTACACCAATCAGAAGAGCTGCCCCGGCTGGGCTGTTACCAAAGAGTGGGTCTGGTCGCAAGTCGAAGCTTATCTGAATAATGCTGCGCCGCCGCCGGCGCTGCCGCCCGGTCAGATTGGTACGCCGTCGCCGGATGAAGAGCGGTTGATCGAAACATTGCTCGAAGAGGGCTACCGGCATAAAACAAAGGGGCAAGGCTACAATGCCGATTGGGCCTTTCACCAGTACGCGCTCGAGCATCAGCTTGGCATGCCGATGGGGCCAAGCGTGCGGATGAAGTTTGAGGGCAAGGAGTACAACTATCAGCCGTTTGCTCGTGATACTCTCTACTGCGAAGTCCCAAATTGGGGTGAGGTTAAGACGCTGAGCGATTTACTGGGTGGGAGTATTCCGTCCAGCGGCTTGGGGCGTGCCTTGCTTGAGGCAACCTATCAAGCTGGTGGCTCGCCCTTCCGGCCTGATTGGGCGTTCCATCAATACGCCGTGGCCCGTAAGTTGGGGCCGCCAGTTGGCAAAAGCGCCCAGATCACGGTTGACGGCAAGCAGTACGCCTATCAGGCGTTTGCGGTTGATACGCTCTACAATCTTGTGCCCAATTGGAAAGATGTGCGTCAGTTGAGTCAAATCAGTACCGCGACCGACCCGGCGACGGTGCGGCTACGTGATGCTTTGCTGACTGAGACCTATCGGCAGGCGGGTACAACCTACCGCCCTGATTGGGCTTTTCACCAGTTGGCCCGCCAGTGGGCGATTGGCGCGCCGTTGGCTCAGAGTTATCAAGTCACGCTCGAAAAGACGACCTACGCCTTGCAGCCGTTTGCGCTCGACGTGCTCTACAATGTGGTGCCAAAGTGGAGCGAGGTGAAGCGCCTGAGTGACTTGGCCCGCCAGCATGGGATGCCGGTGCTTGGTGCGGCGATGCCGGCTCCGGTGTTGGCAGTGCGTAGCGCCGAAATCACACCGCCGACCGATGGCGGGTTTAATATTACCCAAGTGGCGCCGCCGGCGCTGGCCTTTAGCGAACGCGGCGGTGAGCGGGTGAGTATGGTCGTGCTCCACGCTATTCCCGGCCCGGTCGCCGAGACGATTGCCGCGATGACCGATTTCAACTCTCGCTTTGCTACCCATTACCTGATTAGCCTCGATGGCCACATCTACCGGCTAGTTGATGAAGCCAAGGCGGCATGGCATGCCGGGTTTGCCACTAGCGGCGGCACTCGCTATAACCTCAACCGGATCAGTATCGGCATTGCCCTTGAGCGCCCAGCAGGATGGCCGGCAACGCGCGACGCCGGCAATACCGATGCGCAGGTGCGTGCTTTGCGCTGGCTGCTGCGCCAGCTCGATGGCCGTTACCGGCTCGATCCCGATGCGATTGTGCTCTGGTCGAGCTTGGCCGGCAGCGATGAAGAGGCATTGGCTGGGTTGCCACTTGGTGCGTTGCGCGAGGCATTGATGGGGTAAACCGGGGGCGTGTTTGATGCAGAGGGATTTCGTTCGGTGATGCTCCTCTGCTGCGTTAACAAAGCAGCTCTGCGCAGAAAGGCTAGCTATGGTGAACCGCGCTTGTGCTCGTATCGTTACCCAGCGGTTCTGGTCGATACTTTGGATCGGTATTGCCATGCTGGTTTTCACCGGCTGGCCAGCGATGCCGGCGCGCGCCCAAGCAAAAGTGGTCGGCAATGGTACGTCGGCCAGTTGCACCGCCGCAGCGTTAGTTTCAGCAGTTGCCGGCGGCGGCGAGATTAGCTTCAATTGCGGGCCGAATCCGCACACCATACTGCTCGCCTCTCCGTTGATCATTACTGCGCCGCAGACGATCATTGATGGCGGCAGACGGATCATCCTGCAAGGTAACAATAGCCGGTTGATTGACCACTACACCACCGGTCTGATCGGCGCTAGCCGGCTTGAGCTGCGTAACTTGACGATCATTGGCGGCAGGGCCAGCGGCGGCGGTACCGATGAGTCGGCTGTCAACGGCAGCGGCGGTGCGATCCGGAGCTATTTCGCCGCTGCCAATCCAGCCTTTACGCCAACATTGGTCATTGATCGGGTTATCTTTCGTGATAACCAAACGACGTTGACCGCTGTACCTGCCGGTCGCGACGCCTACGATTACGGTGGTGGGGCGATTTACAGCCGCGGTGGCGCTGTAATTGTGACTAGTAGTCGGTTTGAAGGCAATCATGCCAACAACGGCGCTGGCGGTGCGATTCACCTGTTACAGAGCAGTTTATTGGTTGAGGATACCGTCTTTGTGGGCAATACCGCTATCGGCGCGCGTCCGCAAGATAGTCTCGGCGGCGCGATTTCAGCCGATGGACTTGGTGGTGCTGACCGGCGATTGCGAGTGGTGCGCTGTGTGTTTCAAGATAACCAAGCCTACAATTCCGGCGGTGCGATTCATGCCAACATGTACGAAGACAGCAGTGGTCTTGAGATCATTGATAGTTCGTTTGTTCATAATGCTGTTATTGGTGGCAATCGCGGGCAGGGTGGCGCCATTGGCGGCGGCGGTACGAGTAGCGGTGGTGGTACCGGTAACCCTAGCGTCTTGATTAGCGGTAGCCTGTTTCACGCTAACCGTGCTCGTCGTACAGCGGGGGCGGAAGGGAATCCACGTGAAGATGGTTCGGGCGGCGCAGTAGCCTTCCCGCAGCAAGTTGCGCTACGGATTGTCAACTCAACCTTTGTAGCGAATCAGGCTGAGGGAACCGGTTATAATGCCAACGGTGGTGCGCTGTACGTCATCAATAACCGTTCAGCACCATTCATTATCGAAACGAGTACCTTTGCCCACAACTACGCTGGCTGGGTTGGCGGTGCAATCAGTCATTCTGGCAACGGTAGCGTCAGTAACAGTCTGTTTGCGTATAACACTGCCGGTAATGGCGGGAATAGCTGGAATATTCAGCAGCACTGCTCGCGTGAATTGACTCACGATGGCCGCAGCCTGCAATACCCGCCACGGTTAACCGGTGCAAGTTTTTGGAATGATGTGACGTGTTTTGCCGGCAAGAGTGCGCCAACCCAGACTGCCGATCTGCAGTTTCGTGATCCCCTGCTGCGAGCATTAGCTAATAACGGTGGGGCAACCCAAACGATGGCTATTCCTGCCGATAGCCCGGCACGTGATGCTGGTGTGGCATGCCCGGTGAACGATCAGCGTGGTGTTCCGCGACCTCAGCTTAACGGCTGTGATCTCGGTGCATTCGAGCTGCAAGTGCCCCTGATAGCAACCCCGCCATTAGTGACGCTCGATCAACCGGTATCGTTGCTGCTGTTCGGGATTGATTTCACTGATGCGACGCAAGCATTGGTGAACGGGCAACCACGGACGACTACGTTTATTGACAGTAAAACCGTGCGGGTGACGTTGACTGCAAGCGATGTCGCTGACCTTGGTTTGCTGACTATCAGCCTTAGCGGGCCGGGAAGCGTCGTTGGTGCGACGCAGGTGCGGGTGGCGGCGCTCGTCTCGCACGTCTACATCCCGTTGGCATTTCGTCCATAACCGCCTTGTTCCCCCGAACGTTCACCTGTATTTAACATTTGGTTAACTATCCAATGATATTTTCTTAAACCATCACTGATATCGTATCCCTGCAAGCGTTGCTCTCTGCATCCTGTTAGAGTGTTGCACCATGAAGTGTGTGTACCGGGCAGACATTCTGCTATGGTAGAGCATGCTTGCGATTCGCAGATAGGCTTGGTAAGGAGAGTGACACGTATGGTACGAAGCACGAAACGATGGATCTACGGTTTTATGCTCATGGTGCTGTTGATCCCAGTGATCGCAGCATGTGGCGGTCAGCAGCAAGCCCAGCCAACGGCAGCACCGGCTCAGCCAACGGCGGCACCGGCTCAGCCAACGGCAGCACCGGCTCAGCCAACGGCGGCACCGGCTCAGCCAACGGCGGCACCCGCCTCGGATCTTGCTGCACTGCGCGGCGACATTCTGATCGACGGTTCATCGACAGTGTATCCGGTCACGGCAGCGGCAGCGGAGGAGTTCTCCAAGCTGGCGCCGAATGTGCGGGTAAGCGTGGGTATTTCGGGCACTGGTGGCGGGTTCAAGAAGTTCTGCAACGGCGAGACTGACATCTCGAACGCTTCGCGCCCCATTCGCGTCGAAGAGATGGAAATCTGCAAGAAGAACGGGATCGAGTTCATCGAACTCCCGGTCGCGTATGACGGCCTGTCG
>NZ_CALFBQ010000029.1 GCF_937951745.1 uncultured Chloroflexus sp. | reverse complement strand
CACTTCTTCAAAGGCTTTGAGAATCGGGTAGAGCAGGTTCGCCGCCTGCAAGCGCGAGACCTGCCGGCGGAAGTCGAACTTTTCGAGGATGTCCTGCACGTCGGGGCTGAAGCCGTTGAAGTAGGCGACCAGATTTTGCGCTAGGTCGCTTGGAGCGTTCAACAAACGTTCCCAATCGAACTCGGAGTAGTTGTAAACCGACGAGTTGCCCGCCGCTTTCGACAGCACAAGATGGAGATTTTCCAGTTTGCCTTTGTACGTATCATAGGCTTGGCGCACAGCGGCGCGGGTGGGCGCCATCGCCTAGTCGAGGCGGCGCAGCACCACCAGCGGCAAAATCACATCGGCGTACTCGTGCGGCTTGTAGTCACCGCGCAGCAGGTTGGCAAGGTTCCAAATCAGGTCGGCTTTTTCGCGGAAATTATTCATAGGACTGATATCCTGACGTGCAGCTATTGAGCTATAGCATTGTTACCCAACTCGCTAACCGGTAGCGCAATGCACTGATAGCAAAACTGTACATTATGCAAACGTCCACGTAGGTGCAGGTATAACAGTCACCCTATACGATTTGCCGATCATCAAACTAGCAGTATGCGGCAAACAGACGTTTGCGCGCAGCATACTGCCAGTACTGAATAACCCCATCTATATTACAGCACAACCGGTAGAAACGCACAACCGTGCGTCTCTACCGGTTACGGGCCAACCATCATCGCATAGCCGGCGGCCTTCCATGCGCGCATACCGCCGGCGACATTGATTGCCTTAAAGCCGCGTGAACGCAGCAGATCGCACGCTACTGCACTGCGATTCCCTGATCGGCAAATGCAGACAATCGGCTTATCGGTGGGCAATTCGTTCAAACGCTGTTCAAGTTCTTGCAGCGGGATGAGCGTCGCCTGCGCGATCCGTCCGTCTTGGACAAATTCCTGCGGCGTGCGCACATCAAGCAAGAAGAAATTTTCATTCTGATCAAGCATCGTTTTCAGGTGGGTTACGTTGATTTCTGCCGGCAGCTTGGTCGTCGCCGCCGGTGCGGTGTTCGTCGTAGTGGCTGGCCCGCAGGCGGCAAGCGTGACTAACACCAAGAGGAATACACTGATGAAAAAGCGTCGCATGGGTGTACCTTTCAAATCAGATAGCGACGTAGCACAACGATGCCGTTATGGAGTGCGGTCGTTCAACTGCCGCACAGCTCAGTAGAATTCGCACCGGCCGCCCCTTCCAGTAAAAGCGCGCTCCCCTGCGTAAGCAGGGGACGCCACCCAACACGATAGTTACGATATGTCAATCTCGGCATCCCAAGGCCAACATCGCAGCGTGGGTCGTCATGTGAATATGATCTTGGCCAATCTTATCGAGCAACTCCGACTGCTTGAGCCGATCCATGACCGGCCCTTTAATATCGGCAAGATGGAACTCGACGCCGGCGTCGTGCAGACTATCGATCAGACTGTCGAGGGTATGCAAGGCGCTTGAGTCAATGAAGTTGATTGCCGAACCGATCAGTACCAGATGCTTCACTTCTGGTCGTTCGGCCACAATCCGCAGCAGGGTCTGCTCGAGATAGCGCGTGTTGGCGAAATAGAGGCTCTCGTCAACCCGCACCGCGACCACGTGCGGCCATGTCTTAACCGGATGCCGCTCAACATTGCGGTAGATCTCACTCTCCCCCAATCGCCCCACAATCGCAATGTGGGGCCGGCTCGTCCGCCAGAGGTAGAGCACAAGTGCCGAGGCCACCCCAACAAAGATGCCGGTCTCGATGCCAAGCGCCAGCACCGCGACGAAGGTGAGCAACCACGTGAAGGCATCGCCGCGGTTCGTGCGCCAAATCCGCTGCGGCTCGCGCAGATCGACTAACCCAATCACCGCGACGATCACAGTCGCGGCCAACACCGCCTGCGGCAAGTAATAGAAGATCGGGGTGAAGAAGAGCAGGATCAGGGCGATGCCGGCGGCGGTAATCAGCGACGCCAAACCGGTAATCGCACCAGCCTGCGCATTGACCACCGAACGGGCAAAACCGCCGGTCACCGGATAGCCGCTGAAGAAGCTGGCGGTGATGTTGGCTGCTCCGAGCGCAACCAATTCCTGATCGGGATCGATGGCTTGCCGGCGCTTACTGGCCAGCGCCTTCGCCACCGCAATGGATTCAACCACGCTCACCAGTACGATGGTCAGCGCCGTTGGCAGCAAGGCTTGCGCATCGGCCATCGTCATGGCAGGCATGCTGAGCGGCGACAAACCGGGAGGAATCGCGCCAACCACGGCCACCTTTGCCGTCTGATCGAGCTGAAAGGCCTGTGCGATCACAATGCCGAGAATGACGGCCAGCAGCGGCGCACCGCTCACGATCAGGGTAACGGCCAGCGGCGGCAACCCCGCCCGCCGCAGCAACGGGCGTAACCCCTGCCGGAAGAAGAGCAGCAGGCCAATGCTGCCCAACCCAATCGCCAGCGTTACAAGATTGGTCTGACCTAAGCCGGCAATCGCTTGGGCAATCGTCTCATAGATATGTTCGCCGCCAATTCGGTAGCCAAGAATATATTTCAACTGGCCAACTGCAATGATTAGCGCCGAGGCGCTTGTGAATGCTGCCAGCACTGGGTGCGAGATAAAGTTAAGGATCGCTCCCAGTCGCAATACCCCTAACGCCAACTTGATTGCGCCGACCATGAACGCCAACAAGAGGACTAACTGGATATAGCGTTCGCTACCCGGCGTTGCCAGTGGACTAACACCACTGAAGACCAGCAGTGAGGTAATTGCCACTGGTCCGACTGAAAGCTGACCCGACGTACCGAGCAAGGCATAGACGATCAGCGGTGCTACCGAGGCGTAGAGGCCGATCTGCGGCGGCAGACCGGCCAACTGCGCGTAGGCCATGCTCTGGGGAATGAGCATGATGGCGGTGACAATGCCCGCCACTACGTCGCTCGGCAAATGCTCGCGCTGGTAGCGACGCAGCCAGTTCAGAAACGGTAGATAACGGTAGAGCGCCGCCAGCAGTGCGGCTTGAACGCCGGACTGGCGAGCAGAAACGGGCGCCATAATATCCCCCTACCCCTGCATACCAACGCGCTCGAAGAAGTCACCCGCGCAAAATGCAAACGTCTCCATCGCATCATCATCGTAGCCGGCAGCGCGTAGTTCGGCCTCGGCCTGCTCGCGCGTCCATCCTTGATGCATCATCCGGTAGAGCATCCAGATCAGACCGACACGAGTCGCGCTACGACAGTGGAAGATGAGCTTACCGGTTTCCGGGTCTTCGACAATGCGGGCAAACTCGGCCAGATGCTCCGGTTCAAGCTCGTAAGCCGGCCACGGTGCATGAATATAGCGCAAACCGGCAGCGCGGGCATTGGCCGCCTGCACTGCCGCCCGCTCAGGATCGCTACGGATATTCAAAACCGTTTTGTAGCCCGCTTCGGCAAAGCGTTGCCAGTCTTCCGGCTGCGGCTGCGCTGCGAGCAAAACCTGCTCGGTGACCGCATAGCTGCGCAGCGGCGCGACTTCAGTTTGGTGTTGTAAGGCGTTGCAAGAAGTCTGATGATGCATAGGTGTATCCTCGGCGAGGGCGATGCAGTGCGACGCCCCCACAACATGCGAATCTGTACAACGTACCGTTGGCGATTATCGAGGGCGGTAGAGACGTTGCAATGCAACGTCTCTACTGTTGGCGATGGATGGGGTAGCCGGCCCGTTGCCATGCTACCATCCCACCGACCACATTGGTCACGTTGGTGAAGCCATGGCGCTGGAGTATCTCACAGGCCACTTGGCTGCGGTTACCCGACCGGCAGATGCAGACGATCGGCTGATCCTTGGGCAATTCATTCATCCGCATCGCCAGCATCGGCAACGGCAACAGCCGCGCCCCAGCCACATGGCCGTCATAGGCAAACTCTTCGGGCTGGCGAACATCAACCAGCACCATCAGCTTGTGGGAGTCCAACTGGGCTTTCAACTCTTGCACGGTCATCGTGCCAATTTGATTGGCTTGCGTTTCACGTGGATTGCGAAATAATTGACGAAACATTGTCTCATTACCCTTTCTCAATAAATGACGGCGCGCCCTCTTTGGCCGAGTGATCGCGCCGTCGTCGATCAGATTTTGCTTTTGGCCTGCCTTGGCCCTTCTGTTAAATGAACAGGGTCACTTTGGACCGGGCGGCATCGCCAAGGAAAGTCGCCACACCACCGGTTTCCAACCCTTCGACCAGCTCTTCATCTTTGATGCCGAGCAACTCGCGCGACATATCGCAGACAACCATCCGCACCCCCAACTCACGCGCCATTGCAAAGAGTTCTTCTGGCGAAGCAACATCGTGCTGCTTCATCAAGCCTCGGATGATTTGTGCGCCGGCACCGAAGAAGTTCATCTGCGACAGACCCAGCTCACCCAGCTTGCCCGGCAGCATCGCGGTGAAGCCTTGTTCGAGCAGGTTTTTGCCGCTGAAGACCTTCTGCTTCTTGACCGCGCTGATACCCCAGAAGGTGAAGAACATGCTCACTTCGAGACCCATCGAGGCGGCGCCGGTGGCGATGATGAACGCGGCGATTGCCTTGTCAAGATCGCCAGAGAAGACGACCATTGCCAGCCGATCTTCGATCCCCTGCGCCGGCGACTGCTCAAGCGCGGCGACGCGCTGCTCGAGTTCGGCAATCCGGGCTAGCAGAGCTTGCGTATCAACGGCTTCCGTCATCGGTGTTGTCATTGATTTTCCTTCCTTCACGTATGTATTCCACCTGCCGGAGCAACCGCTTTGGGTTAGGCCGTGCGGCGCAGATAGTGAATGTACAGCTCCTGCCCATTCTCTTGCACGGTCTCTTGCGCAATCAGCTCGACATTCTTGGCCGTCTTGACCCACCCCTGAAAATCGGCCACCGAACCGCGGTCGGTCGAAATAACCTGCAACACCTGCCCCACCGGCAGCTCAGTAATCGCCTTGCGGCTCTTTACTAGCGGCATGGGGCACTTCGCGCCCTTTACGTCCAATGTCTGATCAAAATGCGGCATGTTGGTCTCCTCCTCTATTCACCGGCGGCAGGCGTATCACCTGCCGCCCAACTATTCTCTATTGTACGATACTCACCCGGCCAATGCACAGATATTCTTGCCCAACTCCAACTCGTTTGCCTTGCCCTCGCACGGTTCGACCAGCCCAATATTGACCCGCTTGATCTCGACGTATTCCGGCGGGAAGACCGGCAGGTGGCTGAGCACGAAGCTGGTGAACTCTTCCAGCGTGCGCGGCTTGAGGCTGTCGTTCTGCGCCAACACCTGCTTGTACGGCGCGGCAAAGATCCCGTTCCCGGCATCTTCATCAAGGGTGCTAAAGTGAGCCGGCAAGATCACGGTATCGTCGGTCAGGTGACGTGGCAGCCACTCGAACATGCTGCGGTAGAGGATCGGCGTCCACGCCTCACCTTTGCCACCGAGGTCAGGCCGGCCAAACGAGCGCAGGAAGATACCGTCACCGGTAAACAGGTAGCGACCGCCGTCCGGCGTTTCGGCAAGGAAGTTGACTTGGCCGAGCGTGTGGCCCGGATACCAAATCGTCGTCATCCGTACCTGCCCGATCTGAAAGACCTGCCCGTCGCGCAGCGGTTCGTAAGCAATCACAGCCGGCAGCATATCAATCGGGTGAATAGCATCGTAGGGGTGGATGTAATACGGCGCGCCGGTCTCTTTGGCCAGCGCTGGGCCACCACTGATATGGTCGGCGTGGACGTGGGTATCGAGAATAGTGGTGAGCTTCGCGCCGGCACCATCGATCACTTCGCGGTAGACATTGATGTGACGAAGCGGATCGACGAGTGCGGCCTGCCCATCGCTGATAATGGCAAAGCTGAGATCACCGCGTGCCGGGCGAGCAATCTGAACGATCCGCCCCCAAGCAGCCTTCACCACATCACGCACATCGTAGTAGTTACCCCATCCGATCATGCCCTCGCTCAACGACACTGCCCGGTAGCCGTGGTTGTTCAGCACCTCAGCCACGTACTGCGAGGCGCCGCCCTTAGCGCAGATGACCACCACCTCTTCGACATCCTTCGGCAAGCGAGCCAGCGCAGCCTCTTCATCTTCGATAAAGTCGTAGTACGGCAGATTGAGCGTGCGCAACGTCGCATGCCCTTCAACCGGCATACGCTTAAACTCATCTTCGTTGCGCACATCGAGGATGAAGAGCGGCTGCGCACTTAGCAAGCGGGCATACAGTTCGCGTGGCGAAATCTCAGTGACGGTTGATTGATTCTGGGTGAATGTCATTGCTCTGCAACCCTTTCATTCTTTGTGAACCGATACACTTTTTTGGTTCACTGGTAGCATACCGCGCCAGCGTTAGAGCTATACGAGGGTTTTGTAAGGGTTTGGTAAGGAAAATGACACCGTTAGCCACTTCTTTCCGCTCGTCGATCAGAGAGCGTGCAACGCTTGTCCTTACCTCTCTCCTATACGAGATGATGCTCTCATTGACACGAGCCAGCATTTTCCCATCTTCCGTAACAACAATTCTCGCGTTTTACTACGATCACCAGCTAAACCTGAGGTATACTGAAAAATAGATCGCTATCCAATGAAAGGAATGACCATGGTTCGCCCACTCGTACCATTGACCGATACGTTTCTCAATGAACTCTTCCGACCGCGCGGCCCGACCAACGTACCACCGGTGGGCAGTGTCGCGCCCGACTTTACCCTACCTTACGCTCAATTTCTCAGCGGCCCGCCTGAAGATCGCGTTGAA
Organism: uncultured Chloroflexus sp.; assembly: GCF_937951745.1. GTDB lineage: Bacteria > Chloroflexota > Chloroflexia > Chloroflexales > Chloroflexaceae > Chloroflexus. The sequence continues at coordinate 83,008 of NZ_CALFBQ010000029.1, read as the reverse complement.
TATGGCCGCACCATCACGCTCAGTGCGCTGCGCGGACGACCGGTCGTGCTCAATCTCACCCGTATTTTCAGCGAACGAGTCTTCTGCCCCAACTGCGCACCGCACTTGGCTGCCCTACGCACCCAGTACGAAGAGTTTGCCCGTCGGAATGTTCATTTGCTGGTTGTTAGTAGCACCGATCTTGAGACAACCAGCTACGTCGCCGAGGTCTTGCGCGCGCCATACCCAATCCTGAGCGACCCAGAGTGGCGCGTCTTTACCCAATACGGCATGGGATCAGCAATGGGAGCACCACTCCCCGGGGTCTTCATTATCGACGCACAGGGCATCATCCGCTGGAATTGGGCCGCCCCCTTTTCACCGATCTTTTCACCGCCAGACATCGATGAATTGACCACCGTGCTCGATAGCCTTAACAACTAATAACCTCCGTTGTACGGGCACAGCACTACTGTACCCGTACAGCGTACCCTGCCGCAACAGGAGAACCCAATGGCACGACCCTTTATTCCGCTGACCAACAAATGGCGCCAAGAATTCATCCGCCCGCGCGGCCCGGCCAACGTGCCGCCTGTCGGTAGCGAAGCGCCCGATTTCACCCTCCCCTACGCCCAATTCCTTAGCGGCCCGCCCGAAGACCGGGTTGAATACGGTCGCACTATCACCCTCAGCGCCTTGCGCGGGCAACCGGTAGTGCTTAACCTCACCCGGATTGTCAGTGACCGCTTCTTCTGACCGCATTGCGCGCCGCAACTGGATGCGTTGCGGGAGCAGTACGAGGTCTTTGTGCAGCGCAATGCCCATCTGCTCGTGGTCAGCAGTACCGACCTCGACATGACTAGTTATGTGGCCGAAGTGTTACGCGCACCGTACCCTATTTTGAGCGACTCCGAATGGGGGGTGTTCTACCGCTACGGTGTCGGATCGTTACTGGGAGTGCCTCTCCCCGGTACCTTCGTCATTGACGCGCACGGCATCATTCGCTGGAGCTGGGTAGCGCCACTGGCAGTCGTGTTTACGCCGCCAAACCCGACAGAACTGGCGGCGGTGTTGGATAGGGTTGCTTCGTAGCCACTAAAACAGCAGGTGTGCCAGTTCACCCATCTGGCGTTGGAGCCATTCGATGGCATCACCCGCTTCTGAGCAAAAACAGCACCCTTCTCCTGCATAGCAGGAGAAGGGTAGGAGTAAGGGCAGACTCCCAATCGAAACCCTATGTCGCAGCTACAGGATGCGGTCAAGCGGCATATCTGGCCTCACGGACACACTACCTCGCCACCAACGGCACATACACCTCACGGCGCGTGCCGATCGTGAAGCTCATCGTGTACGGCGCTGCCAATGCATTCCCAGCGACATCCTTTACGCCTGTTGTTACGGTGACGCGGTAGACACCGTTGTGCAACAGGCTGCGTGGCGTTACCACTATATAATTGGCGCCACTGTCAAAGCGCACGCTCGCCGCCACCGATGTACCGTCACGGGTCAGCGTTACCGTCGTTGGTGTCAGCGTTGTCTCATCAAGCGCCTCCGACACCTCCACCAGCACAACCGGCCCATACACCACCCCCTCGGTATCAGTATAGATCGGCGTAGAAGCCAACCCGGTGGCATCCGCAAGGTTGCTCCATAATACCCGTGGCGGTGTTGTGTCGCCCTGCGGCGTCACCTCAATGCTCACCTGCGCCGCTCGGCTCGTGGACGTGCCGTTGCTCACGCGGAAGGTAAACGCATCAACGCCGGTGAAATCCGCGGATGGCGTGTAGGTCAAGTTCGGCGCCGTCCCGGTTAGGGTACCGCCGCGCGGCTGCTCCACCACCTCATACGTCACCGGCAGGTCACTGGCCTCACGTCCGCGTAACGTGATTGCACGCGACGTGCGGTACGTCGTGGTGATAGATTGCGGCTCGGCCACCAGCGGCGCCACCAGATTCACCCACGTATTCGTCGGTGTCTCTTCCGGCACGCTGGGGAAATAGACCACCGCTTGGTTCGCCACCACCGTCCCCGACGCTAGACCGCTGCGCAATTGGACGGTGTAGGTAATGATTCCCTGCGAATCGGCGGCCCCCTTCGGGCCAAGCTCGCCAATGGTCCAGACCAGCTCACGAGTGGCGGGCAGATACGTCCCGCTGCGATTGACGAACGTCACGGTATTCGCATCGAGCGCGTCGGGCAGTTGATTGACTACGTACACCCCGTAGGCCCGCCCATCACCCTCGTTCTCGTAGCGAATGGTGTAGGTGATGGTCTGGCCGGGCAGCAGATCGCCTGCTGGGCCGGTGATGTCATTGGGGTCGCGCGCAATGACCAAGCGACTATTCTTCTGGCAATTTACGCCTGATTGCGATGAGGAGGCGCATCCCACGCCGGGCACACAACACTCATTCAGCGCGCATGGCAACACTTCCGGCTTCGTGTAACAACCGCTTACACAGCGCCAAACGGTGCGGTTCGGCACGCCGACCCATTGATACAAATTCCACCACGCCTCTTCGCACGTCGTCAGATCACCGGTGCAATCATGGCTACTCGGATTCCCGGCACATTCGGCAAGACACTCGGTAAGATCCGCAATTTCGCCAAACACCGGCACATTATCAACCTTGACGAGATCCGACTTGATATCAGCCGCGCAATTGGCCAAATCAGCCACCTCTCGGCTTCTGAGCGCCATGACACAGTTCACGCCGGTGAGGGTGATGTCGATAGCATCCGCCAATTTACCGGCTACCGTCTTCAAAGCTACCTTGCCGATGCAGTTACGCAAACAACAACCGCCATTGCTGCACAACTCCGGACTCATCAGAGTACCGGGCCACGCCGCTTGCCCGATCGCATCCCACGTGCCCCAGAAGCGTTCTTGGTCAGTGGCAATATTCCATTCCATGCCGCCAGTGCCATCGGTCACGCTAAACGAGCGGGCAGCAAAGGTAGACGCAAATGCTTTGGCACCATCGCTTTGGATCAAACGAATACTCCGCTGTTGCGGATTGATAAACACCGCTTGGCTCACGATGCCAGTGTTCAAGGTGATTCGTTCGGCGCTGGCCCAGAGGTAGCCAGCCGCCAGCGCTTGGGCATGCAACGCTTGCAACTGCGACATACTCGCTGCGAAGGAATCCCATTGACTCCGGCTCAGGGTTTGGTACGCCGTCATCGTGGTGGGGGTGTAAGACAGATACGGCTCTAGATTGAGCAAGCCGGCATTGTAGTTTTGCGCGCTCAAAACCGTCGCCACGGTGTCAGGCTGATTGGGCGGAATGCCCCACCGGTACTGCACCCGCACCCACAACCGCCCTTGGGCACCGGGCATCATATCGCCTAACCGCCAAATCACCTGATGGCGCGCCGGCCAATAGACCCCGCCATCACTGCTCTCGATGTAATACGCCAATGACGGTAAGCGCATCATGACGACGGCGCCTTGCACCGTCATGGTCATCGGATTGAGATATTGCACCACGTAATCAACAATCTCACCGGGACTGTAGCGTTCCGGGCCGCCAGTGCGCAAGAGAATATCGGTTGCGGGCGCCTCACCGCTCTGCGGCGTCCTCAGCCACGGATAGAAGAGGATATTGTCGCCGACATCATCCCCTTGCCCACCGGGATTCTGGGTGGAGTGGTACGGCCCGCTGGAGTGGTCCCAATAGTTGTTGCGCGCATCAAGCACCGGCACATTTCCCCAATTGGCAACCGCTACTTCAGCCGTATCGTGCAGATGGTTGTACTGCAAGATTGGCGGCGTAGGCACATTCACGCTCTGGAAGTCAAAGCGTACACCTCGACTGGCCGAATGGTGAATTTCGCAATTCTGAATATTCACGACCGGCAAACCAACGTCAGGATAGCCCCAGCTTAGATCGACGCTAGCCCGTGTACGCCCGCCGCCATACGCCACCTCACAGTGGCGCAGCGTGACCGTCGCCCGCTGATAGGCAGAGATGCCCTCCCACCAACCCGGCGTTGGTGTGTTGGCGGTAAAGATAATTGGTTTCTCAGCCGTGCCCAGCGCTATTAGCGACGCCTGATCCGACACTTCTAGCCGGGTTTCGCCGTTGTATTTGTTTTTATCGAAGCGCAGGACAGTCCCCGGCGCCAACGAGAGCAGCGCATTGGATGAGAGAACAATATGATAGGTGACGCGAACCGGTATGCCGATGCCGTCGAGATCCCATTGCCGCCCGCGGCTCACCGTGCAACCCGGGATCGTCAATTCGTCAGTGCCGTTGCCGGTGGCCGTCAGGTTGCGCGCCGTGATCGAGCCATTGCAGTACCAGAGGAAAGCCGGGCCAACGTTGTAGGCAAAGTGCAGATCGCTTACGGTTGCATCGACGTTATGGTCATCCCAGTAAATGCCGCCACGATGATAATCCGTGTCGGCGCGCGTGCCGTTATTGGCGATTGTCAGATGACGCAACGTGGGTGAGATAATGCCATTCCTAGTATAGCTCCCGAATCCCGCCCAGCCGTTGTCGGCGATGCGGCCGCCGTCCCACGTTACATTCAGCACGCCGCCACTGCTTGTTTCTAGGTCAACACCAAACTTCCCGTTATCGGTAACGTCAACGTTGGTCAAGACAGCCGCCGCCGTACTGTTGCTGGGGGCGTATAAGAAGAGACCAGTCTCTCTATTATGGTGAATCCGACAATTCTCGACGGTAGCGTCGGTCGTATTGATTTCAAGACCGCCGTCGCCGAAGTTACCATCATCACCATAGCTGATGTCACAGTGGCTCAGACGCAGGGTGCTGCCAGACTGCGCCCACAACCCAAGCCAATAGGTTGGCGTCTGAGGCGACGCGCTGGTGAACACAATCGGCTGGTCTGCTGTGCCGACGGCCCGCAACGTGCCGCCATTGGCCACAGCAATGCCAAATCCGGGTTCAAACTGTAACCATGTCCCCGGCGCGACCGTGAGCGTGCGACCCGCCGGCACGATAAGCTGACAAAGCGAGAAACCGCATTTGGCGCCAAACACTGCCCCACCGAGGGTCACATCTTGGGCCAAGGGGCGGTTAAAACCGTCAATCGTCACCTCATTGCGCGTGTTGCCGCTAAAGGTAATATCACGGTAACTGGGCTGCATATTGATGGTGGATTGGAGAAGAGCATACCGCCAACTATTACCGGTATTCGCGTGGTCGGCGATATGCACCGAATGGATCGTTGGCGTCAACCCATCACCATTCAGGTAGATGCCCATCCGTCCGCCGGCGCGCACCTCACTGTTAGTCATCGTGAACTGCGCCCCGGCTTTGACTTCGATCTGCGCGTCACTCCAACGATCGAGTATACCGTTAAATAAGTCACCGCCCGCATAGCGCACCTGTACGTGATCGAGCATGGTCTCGCTACCCGACGTAAGCACCATGCCGTACCAGTCGCCCGCCGCAGGCACTGTGGCGCTGCTGTCGCCGTTGGTATCGCCACCGGCGCTATCGTCGGCGAGGCTGGTAAAGATAATCGGCTGTGCAGCGGTGCCCTGCGCAATCAGCCGGCCATCTACCCGCAGGCCGTCGCTCGTAGGGCCGAACTTTACAACCACCCCCGGCTGGATAGTCAGGGTCGCGCCGGCTTGCACAATCAGCACGCAGTTGTTCACCACATACACATTGCCGGTTACCCACGTCGTATCAGTCGTAATCGGGCTACAGGCCGGGATCACAGCTTGCAGATAGATGCGCCCCTCAGCAGCCGGTTGCACAGGCAGCACCGGTAATGATAGCGCAAGTATGAGCAGCAGTGAACTGAGGAATGAGGAACGGAGTACGGGGCGCATCACCTGCTCCTTTCTGCCATTCGAGCAAATTGACAAGGAGATGATAAGAGGAAATGAACGGGTGGAGACGGCGCCGTATCTATAAGGATGTTGCAATGATTGTACAGTTAACCAACAACATTATCCAGAAAAAGGAACTTTCCTGCCGGTTAACAAACATTATCTATCTTGATTTTGATGAAATATTTTTAATAAAATCGCAATAAATCTTGTGATTGTTTGAACTAAAAACTTTTTGTTGATAAAACACTAAAACAAGAGCATCCAAAAAATTAAAGACACGCTCCTAGCGCACGATTATTAACCGTTTATACACCAAAAAGCGAAGGCCACTAACCTTCGCTTGACAGAGAAAACATTGACCCACACTCGGGATGATGCCCGGCTACCTCCAGCTTCCATGCTGCACTGATTAGCGCTACACTACTGACAGGATCACGTGATAGCGGTGAGAGGATGAACAAATGAACCATACGCCAACCACAGTCATTTTCCCCACGCTGCTAGCCCGCAACCTCAACGGGCGCACGCTCACCTTGCCGGCAGAGTTCGGCGGCGCGCTTAACATCGCCATCATGGCGTTTCGCCGCTGGCATCAAGCGCTCGTTGACGCTTGGTTTCCGTTCCTTAACCCGCTGCTTGCCGCCTATCCTGACCTGCGAGCCTACGAGCTGCCGATCATCGGACGGCAATACACCCTTGCCCGCCCCTTCATCGACGGCGGGATGGCGTTTGCTATTCCTGATCCAGAAGTGCGCAATCGGACACTGACGATCTATAGCGATGTGCGGCAGGTGACGGCAGCGTTACAGATTCCCACCACCGAGACGATCACGCTACTTTTAGTTGATCGCACCGGACGCATCTTCTGGCGCGACACCGGCCCCTACACCGCCGAACGAGCGGCGGGGCTTGAGCAAACGCTGGCCGGACTGCGGCAATAATGGCTGATCGGGGTAAAACGGCGCTAAGCGATCACCGCCTGCACAATCAGCGCAATATTGAGCAAAATGATCACCGCAGTGATCACACTCGCGACAACAGTCGTCAGCCACCGATTGCGCAAACTGCCCATGAGGTGACGCTGGCTAGTGAACCAAATCAGCGGGATTAACGCAAAAGGCAGCGCAAAACTGAGCGCCACTTGGCTTAGCACCAACGCCCACGTGGGGTCGATCCCCAACGCAATGACCACAAGTGCCGGCGCCATGGTGATGATCCGCCGTACCCAGAGCGGCGTTTCCCAACGTAAGAACCCCTGCATGATCGTCTGACCGGCCAACGTACCTACTGCTGACGATGAAATCCCAGCGGATAGCAACGCTATCCCAAAGATTATGCTCGCTGATGAACCAAACAACGGCGTCAAACTCTGATATGCCCCCTCAATGGTGGCCACATCGTAGAGACCATGGCGATAAAAGGCGGTTGCAGCCATAATCATCATCGCGGCATTGACCAAACCGGCAATGCTGAGCGCAATGATCATGTCAACCAGCTCGAAACGATAAATAGCGCGCCGCTCAGCTTCGGTACGACCTACAATCCGTCGCTGCGTGAGTGCCGAATGGAGAAAAATCGCGTGCGGCATCACGGTGGCGCCAAGGATACCGGCCGCAAGGATGAGACTATCGGTTCCAGCAAGCTGGGGCACGACGGCATGAAAACTGACCTCACGCCAGTCAGGACGACCAAACGCCAGCTCGGCGACATAACAACCGGCAACGGTAAACAACAACCCCGCAATCACTGCTTCGAGGCGGCGAAATCCACGACGCTCCAAACCAATGATCAGCCACGTCACCAACGCTGTCAGCACACCACCCAAGAGCAATGGTAAGCCGAAGAGCAACTGAAAGCCGATTGCCGCCCCGATAAATTCGGCTAAATCAGTGGCAATAGCCGCTAGCTCGCTGATAAGCCACATCACCCAAACCACCGGCTGCGGAACGTGCTCACGACAGAGTTCAGCAAGACTATGACCAGTAGCAATCCCAACCTTCGCTGACAACGCTTGGATCAACATTGCCGCTAGGTTGCTGGCAACAACCACCCAAAGCAACATCACGCCAAAGCGGGCACCTGCCTGCACCGCGGTGGCAATGTTGCCTGGATCGATATATGCCACCGCTGCTACAAAGGCTGGCCCAAGGAATGGCAAGAGCCGAAGCACCCTTTGGTAGAACGACTCGAGATGAAAGAGTTTAGTACGGCTTGGGCGTGTATGAGGAACAGCATCCATCTTTAACCCGCCGGTAACAATGCTTAGGAAGCAGTAGGATCGTATCGGTATGGCAAGATTTTGTTTTAGCCAGACCTAAATCTCAATTTCTATCCTACCGTAATAACTGGGCAGCGTCAAGCGTATCGTTATCAATCAACGACATATCGGTAAGAAATCTTCCTTCACCAGCACGGGCTATAGGTGTGCCAAACCAATCCATTCATTTCGTCAAGCAGTTGCTGCGTTTCGTGCCAACATAGAACGAGCGCCGATCTGTTTCCAGATCGGCGCTCTATCCTCGATGGCGCCCCCGGCGCGACTCGAACGCGCGACACGCAGTTTAGGAAACTGCTGCTCTATCCCCTGAGCTACGAGGGCATTGCCCGTCCGAGTCTACCATACTCTGGATTGCCGTGCAAGATAGGTCACACTAGCACAAAACTTACCGCCACGGTCAAGATCGTCACCGGCAGACCCACCTTCAGGTAGGCGCCGAAGCTCACCTGCACTCCCCAGCGCGCCGCGAGTTCGGCCACGATCAGATTGGCGACCGAACCGAGCAGGGTGAGGTTGCCGGCTAGCGTTGCGGTGGCGGCTAGTGTCAGCCACGCGCGCTGCTGATCGGCAAAGGCCGGAATTAAGCCCTGCAACAGCAACACTGCCGGGACGTTGCTGATCAGGTTCGAGAGCACGACCGACACCAACCCGAACGGTACCATCCCGGCTTGAGCAAGTGGAGCTAGGGCCGTGAAGAGTAGCTCCGTCCACCCTTGCGTTGCTAGCGCATGGGTGACCACAAACAACCCGACAAAGAAGGTAAGTAACCCCCAGTCAATCGTCTTGAAGACTCGTTCGGGCCAGATGCGGCGGGTGGCGAGCAGCGCTCCGGCGGCAACAAAGGCGGCCAGCGGCACCGGTATGCCAACCAGAAAGGCGATCAGCATGAGACTGATCACGATCGCCGCTTTGCGTAGCAACGGACGGTAGACCCGCGTGCGCAAGACGTTGGGCGCCGCCAGCGCTCCGCCGCGAAATTCGTCGCGGTAGACGAGCGTTACAACAACCCAACAGATCACTAATCCGATCAACGCGGTCGGTGTTAGCGCAGCGGCAAAATCAAGGTAGGGAATCTTTGAGGCGCTGCCAATAATAATATTCTGTGGGTTACCGGTGATAGTGGCAGTTGAGCCGATATTGGCTGCAACCGCCAACCCGATCAAGTAGGGCAGTGGGTTGCGCCGCAAGGCGCGGGTCACATCGAGCACGATCGGCGTCATCATCAGCACAATGGTGTCATTCAAAAACAGCGCCGAGAGCACGCCACTTGCGCCGATGACTAACGCTAACAATGAGCGCGGGCCGCGGGCGAATTGCACCACGCGCTGGGTAACGATGCCAAAAAAGCCGGCCAGAAAGAGGCTACCGTTGATGACCATCATGCTAAACAGTAGCAAGATGGTGTTGAAATCAATCGCCTCATACGCTTGCTCTAGCGACATCGCACCGATGCCAAGCAGCAGCGCCGCTCCGATCAATGTGATCGTGGTGCGGTCGGCGCGTAGCAATGGCCAGCGCCCCGCTGCCACGCCAACAATCGTCGCGATCACAATCAACAATGTTAGGACAGGAACGATCATATGTCTGTGTGGAAACCCAATTGCCGGCTACATGCAAGTGCGGCCGCCCGCACCCGCGGCCCAAGCGCCTCGGCCCGCACCCGATCAAGCCGGTTGGAAGGCCCCGACAAGCTGATTGCTCCTACCACCTGCCCACGTCGATCAAAGATCGGTGCCGCGACGCAGCAAACACCTTCCTCCCGCTCTTCGTCATCGATGGCAAAACCACGTTCGCGCGCGATGGCTAGCTCGGTACGCAGATGGTCACGGTCGGTAATCGTCTTGTTCGTCCATCGCTCGAAGCGACCGGTTGCGAGGTACTGTTCGAGTTCAGACGCTGGCAACGCCGACAAAATAGCTTTGCCACCGCCAGTACAGTACAACGGCGTGCGTTGGCCGACTTCGGTGAACATTCGCACTAAGTGCGGGCTAGGGATTTGCTCTTGATAGACTGCGGCATCGCCCTGTCGAATAATCAAATTACTCGTCTCGCCGGTCTCAGCAGTAAGCTTCACCAGCTCGGCTCGCACAATGCGGATGAGGTCAAACCGACGGCTTTGCGCCGCACGCGCGGCAATTTCCAGCAATCGTGGCCCCGGCCCATACCGACGCGTACTTGCTTCTTGCGTTACATAGCCTCTGGCCGCTAAACTAGAAAGGAGACGATGCACTGTCGCTATCGGCAGATTGAGACGCTCGCTTAATTCTGAGACACTGAGATCATCATTTGCCAGCGCGAGCGCCTCTAACACATCGAAGGCACGATCAATTGACTGTACCATACATTTTCCGCCATCCAAAACATTTTTCCACTATAGTGTAAGGGAAAGCGCTATTTTTTGCCAGTTTCCGTTAGCTTCGCTGCTTACATCAACACTACTTGTTGAGAGTGTGGTCGGGACTATAATACAGGTACGTTCCTGATGATATCTCGCTACTCTATACCCACCTATGACCAACAGCATCGATTGTATCCACCCTGATGGCCTCGGCTCAACCGCCGAGCGCAAGGCCCGCCTGCGTAGCGCACCGCTACCCGGCCCGCACAATGCGCTCTGGTACTTTCCCCAATTGGCCGGCGGGTATCCGCGTATTATTCGCAATGCCGCGCTGATCCAAGTGGCTCGCTATACGCCGAGCATTCCGCTCAAGAACACGATCTATCGGCTACTTGGGGTTAACGTCGCTCCGCACGCTAGTGTCGGCCTGATGGTGATGTTCGATATCTTCTTCCCCGAAGACATTACCCTCGGTGAGAATTGCGTGATCGGGTACAATACGACTATTCTGTGCCACGAGGTGACCCGCTCTGAGTGGAAGCGTGGCCCGGTAGTGATTGGTGCTGACGTGACAATCGGTGCAAATTGTACCATTTTGCCGGGAGTAGTTATCGGCGCCGGTGCGACTGTTTCGGCCATGAGTCTGGTTAATCGCGATGTGCCACCGGGAGCGTTCGTGGGTGGAGTACCAATCCGACGGCTGGATCGATGAATGGTAACACCCCACGGTACTACCCACGGCTGGGCGGCTCCGATGATGATAATGGTACCGCCACACGGCGTGCGGCTCCATAATGAGTAGTGACAGAGGATCACATGCGCCACATTCGCCAATTTATCGACTGGGTATATGCATTTATCACCGGCCATCCGTTCATTTTCTGGATGTGTATGGCGCTCAATCTGTTCGGTGTCGTCTGGGGCGGGATTGTCTGGTATGGGCCGATGTTGGCCTCATCGCCGCTATGGGCATGGATCTTTATCCCCGACTGCCCAGCCGCCGCACTCTATGCCACCATTGCCTTCATCTTGATCCGCTATGGCCGCGCTGTGCCGTGGTTTACCGCCTTTGCTGCCTTCGCCTGCATGAAGTACGGCTTGTGGACATTGGCCTTCTGGTCGCGCCATTGGCTCGGCGCCGGCGCCGTCGAACCGCTCGAGCTGATGCTGTTTGTGTCACACATTGGCTTAACGTGCGAGGGTATTTTACTCGCGACGCGCATCGGCCCGCTTGGGATGGGCACCCGCGCTGCCGTAGCCGGCTTCTTTAGCTTGTCAATTGTGGTTGATTATGGCCTCGGTTTTCATCCGCCACTGACGTGGGTGGTCACGCCAGCCTTTGCCATGTGGACGGCAGTGATATTGACGAGTGGGCTGGGCTTCTGGCTGACCCGGCCGTCAGTCGTGGTCGCGCAGCAGATCGAGGCGCGCGGGTTGCAGCTTAAGAGTGATTACGGCGCACCACAACAAGATTGACGCAGGTCCCAATCACGTTGCGCCCTTTGCGCTCTTCGCATTTACATTGTTCTGTGCGTTCCAAAACATGCTCTAAGTCTGTCCCAATCACGTTGCGCCCTTTGCGCTCTTCGCATCCTTGCGTTGTCCATCCCTTGCACCTTCACGTCACTCGCTGCGCCAGCCATGCTCGCAGCTCGTGCCGGCGGAGCTTGCCTGCCGCTGTGCGCGGCAGTTCATCCACAACCACAATCGTGCGCGGCACTTTGTAGCCGGCCAGCCGCGCGCGGCAATGCGCAATCAGCTCCTCACTTGTCACTGGCTGGCGCAGCACCACCGCCGCAACCGGTTGCTGGCCCCATTCGGGGTCGGGTAACCCCACCACACCTGCTTCTGCTATAGCCGGATGCGCGAGCAGCGCCGCTTCAACCTCAGCCGGATAGATATTCTCACCACCAGCGATAATCAGATCACTGCGCCGGTCAACCACGTAGAGGTAGCCTTCCCCATCAAGATAGCCCACATCGCCGGTGGGCAGCCATTCGTCAGGCTGACGCGGCGACATTCCCAGATACCCCGGCGAAATGGTCGGCCCCCGCAGACAGATTTCACCCACCTCACCCGGCGCCGCGTCGTGGCCGTCTGGCGTCACAATCCGCAGCTCAACCGGCAACAGCGGCTTGCCCGCCGAACCGAGCCGCTGTAAGGCTTCGGCAGGAGCAAGCGTCGCCGCTTGCGACGCCGCTTCGGTCATACCGTAGGTCTGCGTCACCGGAATCCCGCGCGCTGCACACTGTTCGAGCAACGGTCGCGGCGCCGGGCCGCCGCCGAGCAAGACACAACGCAGGTGCGGCGGGAACGGCGCGGAATCAACGGCGAGCAACCGCTGCAACATCACCGCCACCAACGAGACGATGGTCACGCGCTGCACATCAAGATCACGCCGCACCAATGCCGGATCAAACCGTTCGTGCAAGATGACCGGAATGCCGTAAATCACCCCGCGCAGCAAGATGCTCAAGCCGCCTACGTGGAAGAGGGGCAGCACTGCAAGCCAGCGGTCGTCGTCGTGCAAACCAAGGTTGAGCATGGAGCCGATTGCGTTCCACCAGTGGTTACCGGCGGTGAGAATCGCACCTTTTGGCTGCCCGGTAGTGCCCGACGTGTAGATGATCGTATGCGGCGCGCTCAGGTTGATTGGCGGCGCCGGCGGCGGAGGCGCCGCTGCGGGGGCGGCCAGTTCTTCCAGCGTGATAATGGGCACAGCCCCCGCCGCTGCGCGCGCTGTCGCTATCAGTTCACGTTCGGTGATCAACAGGGTCAGCGCGCTGTCGCGCACTTGAAAAGCTAGCTCGGCAGCGGTAAGCCGGGTATTGAGCAGCACCAGCGTCACGCCGGCGCGCGGTGCAGCATGCACAACTACAGCGTATTCCGGCCGGTTGCGCGCTAGCAACGCCACGCGCGATCCCGGCGGCACGCTTTGGCCCAGCCGCACCGCCACCGCGCCCGCCCAGCAGTCAAGTTGGGCAAAAGTGTAGGTCGCTGCCGCGCCGATCAGCGCCGGCTGATGGGGACGCAGAGCGGCTTGCCGTGCTAGCCAATCGGGGAGTTGCATCATCACAGAAACAACAGCCTCTACCCTAACAACAACCCGATGGCAAAGAGCACCCCAAAGAACAGGTGCAACCTTCCGGTTCCGACCAATGCCTTATTCAACGCTCGCCCGCGCTCACGGTTGACGAAATCGATCAGGTTGAGCGCCATCGGCGCGGTGAGCCAAGCCAGCAGCGTGAACGGCGATTCACCGCCCCACATCCACGCCAGTGGCAACAACACAAAGGCGCCGATCACTAGCACCGCAAACTCGCTGCGAGCAAAGCGTTCGCCGAAGATCACCGCCAGCGTGCGCTTGCCCGCTTTGCGGTCAGTTGGCGCATCGCGCAGATTGTTCACCACCAGAATCGCCGTTACCAGCATCGCCACCGGTAACGCAGCCCACAATGCCACCCAACGGAATTGGCCGGTGTGGGCGTAGTCGGTGCCAATCACGGCCACCAATCCGAAAAAGACAAAGGTGAACAGATCACCAAGACCGTTGTAGCCGAGCGGAAACGGGCCGGCGGTGTAGAGGATGCCGGCGGCAATCGATAGCAACCCGATCACGAGGATCGGCCAGCCGGCTACGACGATCAGATAGATGCCGGCTATGGCCGCAATGCTAAAACTGATCAGCGCCGCCGCCAGCACCGTTTTGGCCGGCAACAGGCCGAGCTGCGTCACCCGTGGCGGGCCAAGCCGCTCACTGGTATCGGCCCCCTTCTTGGCGTCAAAATAGTCGTTAGCCAGATTGGTACCGATCTGGATAAAGAGCGCCCCTAGCAAGGCCGCCAGCATCACCAGTGGCTGAAACTGACCGGCGCTAAACGCGAGTGCCGAACCGACCAGCACCGGCACCACGGCGGCTGGCAACGTCGCCGGACGAGCGGCCATCAGCCACACCTTCAACCGTGACGGCGGCGCTGCCGGAGCTGCTTTAGAGGTCATCCTTGGGCTCCCTTTTGTGCATCAACGAGACCTGCACTCTCGCATCTTTGCGGTATCCTTCTTCACGGATAGCGCCGGAAGCGACGGAAGTTTGGTTTACGCTTTTCGAGAAATGCTTGCTTCCCTTCCTGTGCTTCCTCTGTGAGATAGTAAAGCAAGGTCGCATCACCGGCCAACTGCTGCAACCCGGCATAGCCGTCGGCGGCAGCATTGATGCTCGCTTTGAGCATTCGGATCGCTAGCGGGCTATGCTCCAAAATCTCACGCGCCCACTGCACCCCTTCGTCTTCTAGCCGCTCAAGCGGCACCACTGCGTTCACCAAGCCCATGTCTAACGCTTGCTGGGCATTGTACTGCCGACACAAGTACCAAATCTCGCGCGCCTTCTTATCGCCGACCATGCGGGCCAGCAGGTTCGAGCCGTAGCCACCATCGAAGCTGCCCACCTTCGGCCCGGTCTGGCCAAAGATGGCGTTATCGGCAGCGATGGTCAGATCGCAGACCACGTGCAACACATGGCCGCCGCCGATGGCATAGCCGGCCACCAGCGCGATGACCGGCTTGGGAATAATCCGGATCAGGCGCTGGAGATCAAGCACGTTCAGGCGCGGAATCTGGTCTTTACCGACATACCCGCCAACACCGCGCACGCTCTGATCGCCGCCCGAACAGAACGCCTTATCACCAGCGCCGGTAAACAGAATCACACCGATCCGCTCGTCGTCGCGCGCGCGCGAAAATGCGTCAATCAGCTCATTAACCGTTTCAGGCCGAAACGCATTACGCTTTTCGGGCCGGTTGATCGTGATTTTGGCAATCCCCTCGCCAGCCGCGTCGTGCTCGTAAATAATGTCAGTATAGTCGTGAACTTTGACCCACTCGATTGGCATACATCTCCTCGCTGTTGTCAGATTGGCAGCCTATAGATAATGTACCACAACCTTATCCGACCAACGTTCCCTATCATCTATTTCGGCCCGAAGGGTAAATGATTTGCTGTTCGATGTTCAATCGGAGAGCCGCACGGCCGTGCGGCTTTCCGGTCGGCAGGATGCCCGCGTTCCCGGATGGCCATCCACCGTTGTCGCCCGTTGTCACCCAGATGCCCACATTCCTAAATGGGGGGCTATTCACCATTCGCTATACATCATCAATCCCGCCACTACTTCTGGCTGCTCCAAATGTACGGCGTGACCGGCATCCGGCACGATCACGTGACGCGCATGTGGCATCAGCGCCGCCATCTGCGCTGCGATGGCACAGAACTTTTCGTCAAGTGCGCCGGTGATGAGCAGCGTGGGGGTAGCGATGGCTGGCAACGCCGCCCACAACGACGGCTGCCGCCCAACACTCAGGCCACGGAGAGCGTTGGCGTAGCCATGGGCGCTGCCGGCTAAGCGTTGTGCCCGCTGCACTGCGCGTACTGCCGCTGGTAAGCGTTGTTGCGTCGCAAAGATTGGTTGCTCCGCCCAGTAATCGACAAACCACTCAAGACCCTCGCGCTCGATCCGGGCCGCCAGCGCCTCATCACTCGCTAAGCGGGCTGCTCGTTCGGCTGGATCGGCCAAGCCCGGCGAGGCACCGATCAAGATTTGCCGCCTGACTCGTTCCGGTGCATGAGCAGTCAACAATAATCCGATCCGGCCGCCCATCGAATAACCGCACAGATCAACCTGTGCCAAGTGCAGGTGATCGAGCAGCGCCAGCAGATCGGCCACGCACTGCTCGATCGCATACCGCGCCGGATCAGCGGGAGCGTCGCTCTGGCCATGCCCGATCAGATCAACCATCACCACCGTGTAACGGGCAGCAAGGGCCGAAACCAGCGGTTGCCACGTCTGAACGTTGCCGGTAAAACCGTGCAGTAAGAGCAACGACGGCCCCGCCCCGACGAGTTCGACGTGCAAAGTAATGCTATTGAGCGAAATCTTCACCGTATTCTTTCCGTGAACAACCAACAAGTAACGCGCAATCTGCCAGTATATGCTACACTGAACATACAATATATACCAATGCGCAGGCATATTGTCCATCGTATCTGTCGGCCTGCGCAGGAGCGAGGCTATGACCACGACTCCGGCCAATGAACAATCGACATCACCTGTGACCGACACAACGCTCGTCGAGCGTCCGGTGTTGCCTCTGCTCGATAGCGTCCTCTTTCCACAGATGCTAGCGCCGCTCTTCGTTAATGATGAGCGCGCAATCAATGCGGTAGAGCAAGCAGCAGCTGGCGACCGCATTGTCCTCGCAGTTGCTGCCCGTGGCCCGACCGAAGACTTCTCGGTTGGGATAAATGACTTGTACAGTGTTGGTGTAGAAGCCGTGGTACAGCGCCTGCGCCGCCTTCCGGACGGTACGCTGAGTATCGTGCTTGAAGGGCGACAACGCATGCGGATCGTTCGTGTGGTGGCTGAACACCCGGCGCTGCGTGTGCTGGCCGCGCCACTCGAAACCCCGCCGCTCGATGAAGATGCGGCACTGATGGTCGAGGCGCTTAGCCGCACGATCTTGACCACCTTCGAGAAGATCGTGCGTCTGTCGCGCAATTTGCCCGACGATGCCTACCTCACCGCCCTCAACAGTGCCGAACCCGGCGAGTTGGCCGATATCATTGCCGCCTTGCTGCCTATCTCGGTCGAAGAGCGGCAAAAGATCCTCGAATTGGTCGACGTCGAGCAACGTTTGCGTCAGCTCGAAATCTTGCTGGCAAAAGAGTTAGACCTGCTTGAACTCGAAAACCGTATCCATAGTCAAGTACAGCAGGAGGTTGACCGCAGCCAGCGTGAACTGTTCTTGCGCGAGCAGTTGCGCGCCATTCAACGCGAACTCGGTCAAGAGGATCCGTCGCGCCGCGAGATTGCGCTCTTGCGCGAACGGGCTGCCGCTGCCGGCCTACCTGCACACGCGATGGCCCGCTTCGAGGAAGAATTGGCCCGGCTCGATCTTATCTCGCCAATGTCACCCGAACATGGTATGTTGCGCACGTATCTCGATTGGCTGATTTCGCTGCCGTGGAGCAATGCTAGCCCAGAGAATCGCGATTTGCGCGCAGCCGCAGCGGTGCTCGAACGCAACCATTACGGTTTGCGCAAAGTTAAGGATCGCATCCTTGAGTACATCGCCGTGCGCCAACTGGCCGGCCCCGCCCGTCGCGCGCCCATCCTCTGCTTCGTCGGCCCGCCCGGCGTCGGCAAGACGAGCCTCGGTCAGAGCATCGCCGAGGCGCTAGGCCGCCGCTTCGTCCGCCTCAGCCTTGGCGGCGTGCACGACGAGGCTGAAATTCGCGGTCACCGCCGCACCTATATCGGCGCACTGCCCGGACGCATCTTGCAGCGGATGAAGGTGGCCGGCACGATCAACCCGGTCTTTATGCTCGACGAGGTTGATAAGCTGGGCAGTGATTTTCGCGGCGATCCAGCGGCAGCCCTGCTTGAGGTGCTCGATCCAGAACAGAACAGCACCTTTAGCGATCACTATCTCGATCTGCCCTACGACCTCAGCCAGACCCTGTTCATTACCACGGCCAACGTCGCCGACGCCATCCCTGACGCGCTGCTCGACCGTATGGAACTGGTGGAGTTGCCGGGTTATACCGAGGATGAGAAGCTACATATTGCCCGCCGCTTCCTCATTCCGCGCCAAATGACTGACAGCGGCCTGCCGCCGGCGACGATCCGGTTCGGAAATGAAGCGATCCACGCGATTATCCGCAATTACACCTACGAAGCCGGCGTGCGTAACCTCGAACGCGAGATTGGCGCGATCTGCCGCAAAGTCGCTCGTCGCATCGCCGAGGGCAAACGCTACCCACGCCAGATCACGCCACGCGCCTTGCCGAAACTGCTCGGCCCGCCTCGTTTTGAGATCGGTAAGGTTGATCCGCACGATCACGTAGGGGTAGCGATCGGTATGGTCTATACCAGTGCTGGTGGCGACATTATGCCGGTAGAAGTGGTGTTGATGGACGGCAAAGGCAACCTGCTGCTGACCGGCCAGCTCGGTGAGGTGATGCAAGAGTCGGCGCAGGCTGCGCTCTCGTTTGCCCGCGCTAACGCTGCGCGTCTGGGCATCGAGGGCCGCCACTTCGATAAGCTCGATGTCCACGTCCACGTCCCCGAAGGTGCCACCCCAAAAGATGGCCCGTCGGCAGGGGTGACTATCGCCACGGCGCTGATCTCAGCATTGACCGGCCGCACCGTGCGCCACGATATTGCGATGACGGGCGAGATTACCTTACAAGGGCGCGTTTTACCGATTGGTGGGGTAAAAGAGAAGGTACTTGGCGCGTACCGGGCCGGCATTCGCCAGATCATTCTACCTAAGCGCAACGAGCACGATCTGGCCGAGATTCCGGCAGTCTTGCGCCGGCAATTGACGATCCATCTCATTGAGCGGATTGAACAGGCGCTCGATCTGGTACTTGGCCCGCCACCACCGAAAGAGCCACGTCGTGCGCCGCGCGTTATCCCGCGCCGGTTGGATAATGACGATTAACGGGCAAGTCGCAGGGGCATAGCACGCTGCTATGCCCCTAGGTTAGGCCCCTCTCCGCTCGCCGGATCAGTCAGTATTGCCGCCATCGCCATGGCCAACGCCACCACATCGACTCCGCGATAGACTGCCGGCAATTGCGCTAGCCGGCGCTGCGCTTTGGCCCAATTGAGCCGCAAACCGCGCAGATTGCCCTGCCGCCACTTTACTAACGCCGCTGCGGTCTGGATCAAAGCCTTGTAAAACTCGGCCTCTTCCCCCTGCGCCGCGCGCCAGCAGATTTCCCATTGCTCGTGGGCATGCCAATACTCGCCGGCGTTGAAGAGCTGCATACCAGCCAGAAAGGGATCGGACACAAGGGTTGGTTCGGTCGTATGTTCCATCGTTTCAATCCATTATCAATGCCTCAAGCGTCCGCCGCGCACACGCTTCCCACGTGAACTGGCGCGCACGCGCCAAACCGCGTTGCCGCAGATCAGTGCGCAAGGCCGTATCATCATGCATGCGCACGATCGCGGCGGCAATAGCATTCGTATCGAGCGGGTCAACCAGCAACGCCGCATCGCCGGCCACTTCCGGCAGCGACGAGATCGTGCTGGTAATGACCGGCGCACCGCATGCCATCGCCTCTAGAACTGGTAAGCCAAAGCCTTCGTAGAGCGAAGGAAAGACAAACGCCAACGCACCGGCCAGTAGCGCGGGCAGATCGGCATCGGCTACATAGCCAGTAAAACGAACCCGATCGACAACGCCTAACTCGTTGGCCCGCCGTTCGATCGGTTCGCTCAGCCAGCCGCGCTTGCCAGCCAGCACCAGATCAAGATCGTAACCGGCAGCCAATACGGTCGCCAGCGCCTCAATCAGCCGCGCCAGATTCTTGCGCGGCTGCACCGTACCGATATACAAAAGATATGGACGTTGCGCCAAGCCGTAGCGCGCGCGCACAGCCGCAACACACTGCGGATCGTCCGGCGGTCTAACTTCCGCGCTCAAGCCAAGGTGCGTGACCATAATCCGGTCGGGATCGATCCCATACCAATTGACCAGATCGCGCTTGGTGGCATGGGAAACGGCCAGCACGCGCCGGGCCGCGCGTAAACTCCATCGCGTCGTCACCTCGAGTTCGAGCCGACGGCGAGCGGTATGCGCCTCGGGAAAGACCCGATAGCCTACATCGTGAATGGTCACTACCGTAGGCGGATGGAGCAGCGGCA
The DNA here is from genome assembly GCF_937951745.1 of uncultured Chloroflexus sp. GTDB lineage: Bacteria > Chloroflexota > Chloroflexia > Chloroflexales > Chloroflexaceae > Chloroflexus. Next base: position 62,897 of record NZ_CALFBQ010000029.1, on the reverse strand, counting down.
CGACATGCGCCGGCACAAACAACACCTGCGGGCGTGCGCGCCAACTGGCCGGCCCAAGGCGCAGATGCGTCCACAGTCGCGGCCAGCGAATATCGCGCACCTGCACTCGCTGGCTCAGCGGCGGTAACCGATCGTGCCCACCGTTGATATAAAGGCGAAATTGCACCTCCGCCGGCGCGATCCGGTCTAAGGCCGCAATCACCTCATAGCTGTAGCGTTCGGTACCAGTGCGCTGAGCAACCGTCGCCCGGCTGGCATCGATGTCAATGGTGATCATAACGTGGGTATAGTAGCATATCTTAGTAAACGCAAAGGCGCAGCGGGCGCCGAGAGCGCAAAGGTTTTTTAGGACGCACGGGCGCTGATAAACTGCCCGTTCTCCGCGCCGACCCACGCAAAGGTTTTTTGGAAAGCTGCTCCCCGTTTGTTATTGCGAGCTGCGCGTAGCGCGGCGAAGCAATCCCCACGAGAGCGAGATCCATCCCTACACGCATTGGTGTGTGCGAGAGCAGGAGCTGGCTGCGGCCAATCCGCCCCGCATAATCACAGCCAGCACACGGCCCTGCCTAACACTTGACATCCACGCATCGCTAGTGTCGCTTTGCGGCTATACTATCTATAACAACCGCGTATCGATGTTACTAGCGGAGAACGCTATGAACTATCCCTTCATCTACCCCGGCGCAATCCACATGCATACCACCTACTCGGACGGATCGGCTACCTTTCCGCAACTCATTGCCGCTGCCCGTGAGGCTGGCCTGCGCTGGGTGATTGTCACCGACCACGACACCCTCGAAGGCTTGCCCTTTGCCGGCTGGCACGACGATGTATTAGTCATCGTCGGCCATGAAATCACCCCTAATCACAACCACTTCCTCGCCCTCAACGTTGACACGGTGATTAGCAACCAACTGCCACCGCAACAATTCATTGATGAAGTGTACAATCGCGGCGGCTTCGGCATTATTGCCCATCCCGACGAGCGAATCCGCAATTCGTTTAAAGACATCTACCGTTGGGATGACTGGACGATTGATGGACCAAGCCAGCGCGAAGGGCGCGTCGTTGGGCTAGAGTTGTGGAATTTGATGAGTGATTGGGGCGAGCACCTAACCGAGCGCAACAAACTGGCGCTGGTGCTCAACCCGCGCTTGGGCCTGAGCGGGCCGACGCTGGCGACTTTGTGGTGGTGGGATCGGCTGAATATGGCCGGTCGGCGCACCTTCGGTATCGGTGGCGTCGATGCCCACGGATTCAAACGCCAAGCGCCATGGGGCGAGATCGAGGTCTTTCCCTACCCGTGGATCTTCCGCACCCTTACCAACTACCTTCTACTTGCCGAACCGCTCAGCAGTGATGCGAAAGAGGCCACCAATCAGGTCTATGCTGCGTTAACCGCCGGACGTTGTTACTTTGCCAACCGGCTTGATGGCGAAGCGCCATCGATCATCTTCCGTCTCAGCCGGCCCGGTGAAACAGCGGAAATGGGCGACACGATCAGCCTCGCCGGCGGACCGTTGCTGGTAGAAGTTGATGTTGGCGTCGATGCGTATGCGCGTTTAATTGTGAACGGCGAAGTGATGACCAGCGGCATTCGCCGCATCCGCCAAACGGTTGACGACGACGGCATCTACCGCGTCGAAGCGTATTGGGGCGGCAAACCGTGGCTCTTTACCAACCCGATCTTCGTGACCGCTACGACGTAACTGCCGGCTCCTCAGTCTCAACTTCGATCGTGCGGGCCAAGCGTCGATCAAGCGGCACCGGGGCGGTATCGCAAATCTGCACCGTCAACGGCCCGTCAAATGGCGCACTGGCCATTACCACCACCCGCGCCCCGGGCACAAGACCGAGATCGGCCAGATAGCGCAGCCGTTCAGCCGCCTGATCACGCACCCGCGCAATCCGCGCCGGTTGGTGGAGCGGCAGATCGGCCAGCCGGATGGCGCGGGTGGCAGGCAACGCCCCATCAACGCCGGGGATCGGGTCACCGTGCGGGTCAAAATCCGGGTAACCCAGTCGTTCGGCAATCCGCGCCTCGAGCTTCTCGCTGATGTGGTGTTCGAGCCGCTCGGCCTCTTCATGCACCTCATCCCAACTATAACCGAGCGCTTCGACAAGGTAGAGTTCGAGCAAGCGATGATGCCGGATCACCTCCAATGCAATTCGCTCGCCAGCGGGCGTCAGCACCACGCCTTGATAGGGCGTATGCTGCACCAGATTCATCTCGGCCAGCTTCTTAATCATCCCAGTAACCGAAGCTGGGCGCGACCCGCGCTGCTCGCCGAGCATCGTTGTCGTCACCGCACCGACCTGTTGTTGTAGCAGATAGATCGCTTTCAGATAATCTTCAATGGCCGGCGTAATCCGGTTGGACAGATTGGCATCTTCGACAGGGGTCAAGGCGCGTCTCCTTCTGGCGGCGCAAAACCCGGTTTTGCTGGCTTCAATGTACCATAGAGCAGCTACTTCCTGCAACGGGCGTGGTACAATCGGGTTACGACAACTAACGTAATGATGCTGCATTGTAATATCGTTGCGCATTTACCGCCGTATATGAAGGAGCAACTGTCATGAGCGACGAACCATTGATCATCAGTACAATCGAAGGCCCAATCGCGATCGTAACTCTCAACCGGCCACAGGCGCTCAACGCCCTCAGCCCAGCACTCATCGATGATCTTATTCGCCATCTCGAGATGTATGACGCCGATGACTCGATCCGGGTCATCATCATCACTGGGGCCGGACGGGCTTTCGCTGCCGGCGCTGACATCAAAGCAATGGCCAACGCCACACCAATAGAGATGCTTACCAGCGGTATGATTGCCCGCTGGGCCAAAATTGCGGCCATCCGCAAACCGATGATTGCCGCTATCAATGGCTACGCGCTCGGCGGCGGCTGTGAGCTGGCAATGATGTGCGACATTATTTTGGCCAGCGAGACGGCCCAATTTGGCCAGCCTGAAATCAACATTGGCATCATTCCGGGCGCCGGCGGCACCCAACGCCTCACCCGCGCCCTTGGCCCCTATCGCGCCATGGAGATGGTCTTGACTGGCGCGACGATCAGCGCCCAAGAAGCCTACGCGCATGGGTTAGTGAACCGGGTCTGCCCGCCGGAAACCCTGCTTGACGAAGCGCGCCGAGTGGCGCAGACGATCGCCGCTAAATCGCCGCTTGCCGTGCAATTGGCCAAAGAAGCGGTGCGCGCCGCCGCTGAAACGACCGTGCGCGAAGGGTTGGCCATTGAGTTGCGCAATTTCTACCTCCTCTTCGCCAGCGAAGATCAGAAAGAGGGCATGCGCGCCTTTATCGAAAAACGTGCCCCCAACTTTAGCGGGCGGTAACTATGTTAGAGCGACCAACCAACCGGATCAAACCTTCCGCAATGCTCAGAGGACACAGTTATGGATATACACGAGCGATTGCGATCTCTTGAACGCGAAAATGCCATCTTACGTCAACAGCTCTCAATCCTCCGCGCACAGTTTACCGCGAGTTTGGCCGCTCAAGAGTTGCCGTTCGATATGGTCTTTCATCAATTGCCCATCCCAATGGTGTTGTTTGCACCTGATGGGCTGTCAGTGGCAATGAATCGGGCCAATGAACAATTGGTGGCGACCCCCATTGATCAGATTGTTGGGCGCTACAACATCTACCACGATCCGGCAGCCCAGAAGCGCGGCTTCGTCGCTGCCTTCGAGGCTGCTCGCCGCGGCCAAATCGCTGCTATGCCGCCAACTCCCTACGATACCGCCGAAGCCGAGATCGAAGGTCGAACTATTGATCAACAATTTTGGTCAGAAACAACCTATTTTCCGATCTACGATCACATGCACCGGCTAGTGCTCATCGGTGAAATGAACCGTGACGTGACCGATTGGGTGCGGATCCGCGAAGAAGAACAACGCCTTGCCGCCGAACTGCACGAACGCGAACGGCGCTTTGCCGCACTGTTTGATCAATTGAACATTGGGATTGTGGTCATTGAAGAGAGTGGCCGGATTATCGACTGCAACCGAGCCATCGCGACGCTGTTGGGGTTTGAGCGCGAAGAGCTGATCGGCAAGATGATCTTGCATCGCACCCATCCCGATGATCGCAACACCGATTTGCTGCTGTGGGAAGAATTACTCAACGGCAACCGCGATAGCTATACGATCGAAAAACGTTACCTGCACAAAGACGGTCATATTGTTTACGGTCGCATGACCTGTTCGGCGGTGCGTGACGAAGAGGGCAAGATTACGTTTCTTGTCCGCTTGATCGAAGATATTTCCGCCCAACGCGCTGCCGAAGCTGCGGTTGAAACCAGCCGCCGGTTGTTGCAAGACATTATCAATCAGATACCGGCTCTGATCTTTGTCAAAGATGCCGAAGGGCGCTATCTGATGGTCAACGAACGATTGGCTAAATTTTCTGGCTACGAACCGCCGGCAATGATCGGCAAGCGTGATGAAGATCTGTTTCCGCCGGCACTCGCCGATTACTACCGCTCGTTCGACCGTGAAGTCATGCGTCATCGCCGCCCGATCCAACGCGATGACGATCGCTGGACGGCTAATGGGTTGACGGCGTTTACCACCATCAAATTTCCGCTATTCGATCACGAAGGGAAGATCTACGGCATCGCCGGCATTGCAATCGACGTCACCGAACGGCGCCGGATGGAGCGCGAACGAGAACGGATCGAGCAGCAACTGCGCGAGACTCAGCGTCTTGAGAGTTTAGGGGTTATGGCCGGCGGGATTGCCCACGATTTCAATAATCTGCTCGTCGGCGTGTTAGGCAACGTATCGCTCGCCCTCAACGAACTACCAGACGATCACCCTGCTTATCCATTACTGGTGCAAATCGAACAAGCTGCGTTACGCGCCACCGAGCTGACTAATCAATTATTCACGTACACTGGCCGCCACCAACCCGAAATGCAACGGCTTGACCTGAGCCGGGCCGTGGAAGAGATGCAAACATTGCTGCGCAGTATCTTACCCAGACGGGTTGATCTGATCATCCAACCCTCCCCAACTCCATTACCAATCGAAGGCAATATTGCCCAGATCCAGCAGGTGTTGATGAATCTGGCCATTAACGGCGCAGAAGCCATTACCGGTAACGGCACCGTAACCATTATGACTGAGGCGCGTGAGGTCAGCGCCGATGAGATGGCCACGATGCAGATCGGCGCTGACCAGCCACCCGGATGTTACGCAGCGCTGATTGTCAAAGATACCGGCCATGGGATGGACGAAATCACCAAAGCGCGCATTTTCGATCCGTTTTTCAGCACCAAATTTACCGGTCGCGGCCTTGGCTTAGCGGCGGTGAATGGAATTGTGCGCGCCCACCACGGCGCGCTGCATATTGAAACCGAACCGGATCATGGCACAACGTTTACCGTCTTTTGGCCAATGACAACCCTTTCTGATACTATCTCAACCCCCCTCAAGAGTCGCAACCGATGCAAGCAGTGATTGAACAACCGTTGGCTCAAATCGAACGATTGGCATTGGTCGTTGATGATGAGCCTGACGTGCGTGTGGTGGCGCAACGGATGTTGCGCCGGCTAGGATTCACCGTCTACGAAGCCGCTAGTGGCACCGAGGCGCACCAAGTGCTCGACCAGCATGGCTACCAATTAGCGCTCGCCCTCATCGACTTGACGATGCCGGGCCAAACGGGTGATGAGCTGGCGACCGAAATCCTCAGTCGCTACCCATCCTTGCGGATCGTTCTGATGAGTGGCTTCTCACAACAAGAATTACCGGCACATTTGCGAGCGAGCGGTATGGTCTCTTTTTTGGCTAAGCCGTTTACGTTAAGCTCACTCACTACGACAGTAACAGCAGCTCTTTCATCGCATGCGTTATAATAGTCGAGATTCAGGTTGAACGATGACCCAACCCAGCGCTGTGTAGAAAGACGATCTCACGCTATGATCATCACCCCCGTTGTGACTTCGCTCCGTATGCAGAGCGATCTGCGCGCGCAATGGCTAGCTGAACGCTTGACGCTGCTGTTACCCGAACTAATGGAACGCGCCAAAATCGATTTGTGGATGGTGACTGCGCGTGAATACAATGAAGACCCAGTCATTATGACGTTGCTTCCAGCGCCGGTGATGAATGCCCGTCGCCGTACAATTCTGCTCTTTGCCCGTCGCCCTGATGGCACGGTCGAGCGACTGACGCTTGATCGCTACGGTTATGGCGATCTCTACCGGCAGGCTTGGGATCCTGACACCGAATCACAAGATGACTGCTTAGCCCGCCTCGTTGCCGAGTATGATCCGCAACGGATCGGGATCAATATGTCTCCAACCTTTGCTTTTGCTGATGGTCTGACCTACACTGAATACCAACGTCTCTGCGCCACCCTTGGCCCTCGCTACGCTGAACGTTGCGTAAGCGCCGAAACGATTGTCATCGGTTGGCTCGAACGCCGTATTCCAGCCGAATTAGCAGTCTACCCGGAATTAGTTGCGCTTGGTCATCGGATCATCGCTACCGCATTTTCGCGCGCCGTGATTACACCCGGCGTCACCACAACCGATGATGTCGTTTGGTGGCTGCGCCAAACGATGCACGAGGCCGGTGTGCAAGCTTGGTTCCAACCAACGGTCAACCTTCAAGCTCGTGGCATGCCATTTGACGCCCCGCCAACCCGCAACCGAATCTGGCCCGGCGATTTGATCCATTGTGATGTTGGATTTTGCCACCTTGGCCTATGTACCGACCAACAACAGCATGCGTATGTATTAGCGCGCGATGAAACCGCACCGCCTGCAGGGCTGATCGCCGCGTTAGCCCAAGCAAACCGGTTGCAAGATATCTTGTTAGCCGAGATGCGTGTTGGGCGTACCGGCAATCAGGTGTTAGCGGCAACCCGTGCGCGCGCGCTGGCCGAAGGTTTGCAACCTTCGATTTATTCGCATCCGCTTGGTTATCACGGCCATGCTGCCGGGCCGGCGATTGGATTGTGGGATCACCAAGAAGGTGTGCCCGGCGCCGGCGATTATCCTCTGTACGACGAGACTGTTTACGCCATCGAGTTAAATAATGTGGCGCCCGTGCCCGAATGGGGTCATCAACCGGTACGCATTGCCCTCGAAGAAGATGCTGCGCTGATCGGGGGCACTATGGTATGGTTGCATGGCCGGCAAACGCAATTGCACGTGATCGAATAACGATGGGTTCAGAGCAGGCATTGCTATAAAGGCGGTTCCCTTCCATTCTTTATCTGCTATCCCTTGATTAGCGATGAAGGAGGTCGCATGACTTCGGTGGCCGTGCCCGAAACCGATACCCGCCGCGCGATTATGACCGTGTTGTTCGTGGGTGTCTTTATGTCAGCGCTCGACTCGGCAATCATTGGCCCAATCGTGCCAGCGTTGCGGGCTGCATTTGCGATTGACAACACGCAAGTGGTGTTGGTCTCGATTATCTTTACCCTCTGTTCGCTGAGCAGCACAACGTTGATGGCCAGTCTAAGCGATCGCTACGGGCGCCGCAATGTCTACCTGCTCAATGTCTTTGGCTTTGCTATCGGTTCGCTGATGATCGCGCTGGCATCCGATCTGACGATGGTGTTGCTGGGGCGCGCCGTGCAAGGTGTCTGCGCCGGTGGCATTACCCCCACCGCTAGCGCCGTGATCGGCGATGTGCTGCCCTCGGCGGAACGGGCGAAGGCGCTGGGCTTAATTGGCGCGACTTCGGGGATGGCTTTTCTGGTCGGGCCGGTAATGGCTTCATTGATACTGGCCGTTGCCGATTGGCACTGGATCTTTTTACTCAATTTGCCGGTCGCCGCAGTGGTCATTTTTCTCGGGTGGCGCGCCTTGCCCCGCTCGGCTGCCCATCACGAAGCGGCCAATGGCGCTTTCGATTGGCAAGGGCTGGTGCTGCTGGTGCTGATCTTGGTCAGCACCACGCTCGGCATTAACCAATTGCTCGATCGCATCTTTGGGATGACCATTTGGCCGTGGCTCTTCCTCTTGGTCGCAGTGCTGACCCCTTTGCTCGCATGGCGCGAAACGCGCGCGCCGGCACCCCTGTTGCCACCACGGCTCTTTACGAACCGCCAATTGCAAGTGGTCTATCTGCTGGCCGTCGGTTCCGGCATCTCGATGGGCAGCATTATCTTCATTACTTCGGTCGCGGTGAATTTCGGCGTGCCAATTAGCCAAGCCGGCTTCTTCCTGCTGCCGCTAGTCTTCCTTGCCTCGGTGACATCGGTGATCGCCGGACGGTGGTTGCCGCGCATCGGTGGGCGGATGACGATGGTGACCGGCTACAGCCAATTGACGGTCGGCACTGCCCTGTTGGGTCTGCCCGAAGCGCCGTTCTGGCTCTTTGTCGTCGCAACGCTCATTATGGGTAGCGGCTTGGGCATTGTGGTCGGCGGCGCGTTGCGCGCATTGGTACTGGAAGAGGTGGCCGCCTCTGATCGCGGTGTCGCCCAGAGCGTCATCAATATCACGATTAGTATCGGCACGCTGATCGCCGTGGCGCTAATGGCCAGCATCGCCGACAGTTTTGACTTCCCAACCGCTTACCTTGTCTGCGCTGGCGCGATGGCGCTGATGACAGCGATGAGCTTCGCTCTCCGCCGCCAATACAGCAGGTAAACGCAACCGCAGGAATGTGCTATCCTATCCGGCAACGGCAACCGGCCGGATAGGATAGGTGTTGGCTATGCAGGTCGCACTGGTACACGACTATCTGAACCAATACGGCGGCGCCGAGCGCGTGCTCGAAGCCCTCCACGAGCTGTTCCCGGTAGCGCCGGTCTATACCTCGATTTTCGATCCGGCAACCATGCCGGCTGCTTACCAACACTGGGATATTCGCACCTCGTTTATGCAGCGCTTGCCGGCATGGCGCACCCAGTTTCGCCGCTACGTGCCGCTGTATCCCACTGCCTTCGAGCAGTTTGATCTGCGAGCCTATGATCTCATTATCAGTAGCTCGAGCGCCTTCGCTAAAGGAATCATTCCCCGACCGGGAGCGTTGCATATTTGCTATTGCCACACACCGATGCGCTTCGCTTGGCGCACCGGCGATTATGTCGCTCGTGAACAGATTAGCGGCCTCCAAGCACGATTGTTGCCGTTGCTACTCAATTATCTGCGTATGTGGGATGCTGTCAGCACTAATCGGGTCGATCTCTTTGTGGCCAATTCACGCGAGGTCGCCGGACGGATTGCCCGCTACTACCGCCGCCCGGCGATGGTGATCCCGCCGCCGGTCGATCTGCCACCCTATGAGCCACGCCAGCCCGAAGACTTTTACCTCGCAGGTGGGCGGTTGATCCCCTACAAGCGGCTGGAATTGGCGATCGAGGCGTTTAACCATCTGCGCCTGCCGCTCAAGATTTTTGGTGATGGCCGTGATCGCGCGCGGCTCGAGCGGATGGCCGGCCCCCATATCGAGTTTCTCGGCTGGGTTGATGAAGCAACCCGGCTCGATCTGTTCGCCCGCTGCCGCGCCTTTATCTTTCCCGGCGAAGAGGATTTTGGCATTACCCCGCTGGAAGTATTGGCGGTTGGCCGGCCCGTCATCGCCTATGCTGCTGGCGGCGCACTCGAAACGCTCGTTGAAGGCGTAACCGGACGCTTCTTCTACCAGCCGACCGCCGCCGCGCTGGCCGCCGCCGTTGCCCTCTCTCGCACCGATCCAGTCGATTCGCTCACCCTGCGCCACCACGCCGAACAGTTCAGTCGTGAACGCTTCCTTACCGCTATGCGATCTTTTCTCGATGAGGCGTTGGCTGCCCAACGCGCTGGACGCCTGCTTGAGTTTGAGCAGAGTCTGTATCGCCAATCGGTTGCAGCAGGATGATCAGCAACGCAATGGCTAAAGTATAGTAAGATGAGCGAGAGCGGCAACGTCGCTGATCACTGTCGCTATCCGACCCCGCAATCTTGCATAAGACGCTATTATCTACACTATGGAACTCATCACGCTTATTCGCATTGCCCGCCGGTTTTGGCTGCTTATACTGCTGCCGGCACTGATTGCCGGCGGGTTGAGTCTCTGGTTCGATCTGCAAAAACCACCGCGTTATGCCGCAACATCCCGGTTGTTGATCACTTATCCGATTGTTGGGGCAGAAGACACGGTTGATAACTGGCAGATCACTGAGTTCTTGCTCGATGACTTGCCGCAAGTCTTGAGCAGTGCCGCGTTTGCCAACAAGCTACAGCCACTACTTGCTGCGCGCAACGTCCCCTTGACGACGGCTGAAATTCAGCAGGGGCTGCGCGTAACCCTACTACACCGCACCGTTGATCTACGTGGCGAGGCTGCCTCACCGCAAGCGGCCCAAGCATTGGTCGAAGCGGCAATTACGCTGTTGCAAAGCGACGGTCTCACCTTTTGGGGCCGCACCAACGCTCAGTTGAATGTGGTGGTACTCGATGGGGCTAGCGAGCCACAACCGATCGCTTCATTGCGCACGACGTTGTTCGATGCCGCCCTCCGCGCTGCGTTGGGCTTCGTTGCCGGGTTTGCGCTCGCGGTCGTCGCCGCTGTGCTGCGCCCGGCCCAAGGGGAACGCTTATGGAAATCCGCGACTATGTGAATGTGCTGATCAAGCGCTGGTGGGTGATTGCCCTCACTGCAATCGCGGCAGTGGTCGGCGCGTATGCGATCAGTAAGCTACTGCCGCAAACCTTCCGCTCGCAGGCAGTCTATCTAGCGCTGGCCAATCAAGCTGACAACGGCCTCAACATTGTGCTGCGCAACTCGATGAACAGCTACCGCGAGCTGGTGATGCAACCGAGCGTGCTCGACCAGATCAGCCAGCAGATCGGCCTCGACATCAGCGGCGAACGCCTCATGCGTGATGTGAACATCCAACCGCGCCCCGATGAGCAGAAGATTGTGATCGAAGTCGATCTGCCACGCCTCGATCAATCACAGGCGCTGGCCGATGCGGTCGGCGAACGGATTGTTGCCGAAGTCAACCGAATCAACGCCACCCTCGAAGGCACCGCTCGGATCAACGTTACTCGCATCCAACCGGCCCGGCTGGTCGAGATCCGGCCTAATACCCGGATCAACATGCTGGCCGGCGCGATCCTTGGCTTGGTGGTAGGCGTATTGCTGGCGTTTGTGCTCGAATACCTCGACGACACGCTCAAAACGCCGGAGGATGTGGAACGCTTTGTCGGCCTGCCAACCCTAGGGGCGATTCCGCTGGCCGAGAAGTGAGTTTTTCAGATGAAGGGCGGCAACGCTACTGCTGCGCCGCCCACCGCTTCACGCCTTCACGCTTATTGTAAAGACAGGCAGGAGTGATGCTCGTGACATCGTCGCCCGAGCAGATGTTGATCACGCTGCGCGAACCGGCCTCCGCCGCCGCCGAAGCGTATCGCACGCTGCGCACCAATATTCTCTTTTCGAGTCTCGATAAGCCGATCCATACGTTGCTGCTGACCGCCGCCGAGCCAACGCCGGAAAAGAGTCTGACCGCCGCGAATCTGGCCGTTACCATGGCCCAAGCCGAACAGCGAGTCTTGCTGGTCGATTGCGATCTACGCCAGCCGGCCCTACACACCATCTTCGGCATCTCGAACGAACAGGGTCTCACCAGTTCGATTCTCGATCAAGATGCGCCGCTCGCCATCCAGCCGACCGAAGTGCCGGGATTGAGCTTGTTGCCCAGCGGGCCGCTGCCTCCCCGTCCCGCCGATCTGCTTGGCTCACGCCGTATGGAAGGGCTGCTGGCCCGCCTGCGCCAAACCGCCGACATCGTGATCTTCGATACGCCGCCGGTGCAAAGCTACACCGACGCACTTGTTCTGTCTACTCGCGTCGATGGCGTCTTGCTCGTGGTGCAAGCCGGTCGCTCGCGCCGCGACCGCGTGCGCGAGGCGCGCCAAAAGCTTGAGAAGGTCAAAGCCAACCTGCTCGGCGTCGTTCTCAGCAACGCGCGGACGTGACCATAGCAGTGGCATAGCAGTGCTATACCCTATGCGGCACAGCAATCACTCCCCTTTCCCACTTGTCATTGCGAGCCGCACAGAGGGGCAGCATGGGGCCAGCGCCCTGCAGCGAAGCAATCTCTTGCAAGCGCAGAACCAGCCTGCTCAGGCATGCGCTTCGCTAAAGGGGGCTGACTGCGGTCGAGCAACACCCAGCGCGGCTAGACGCCGCCGCTCCCTCGCCATAGCGACATTGCCCCCGATCACGGAATCAGTCCGCTCCGGTATAATGCGCTTTAACAGAAGAATTTGCTGCGGGGACAGGGTACACCACGCTATTGTGTACCTCCATCATTTCCTCGCAACGACCCAAGAGCAGTCAAGCCGCGCGATATAGCCCATCCGGTAGACCACCTTGTCGCCAACGGTGAGGGATCTATGCAACCGACCATCCTCGTCGTCGATGACGAAGCCAGCATTCGCAACGTCGCCAAAGCCTACCTCGAACACGCTGGGTATCGTGTCTTATGCGCTACCACCGGCCCCGAAGGCTTGCAGATGGCGCTCGAAGATCAGCCCGATCTGATCGTGCTCGACTTAATGCTGCCCGGCATGGACGGGATGGAACTCGCTGCCCGCCTGCGCGAACGTTCCGACGTCTTCATTTTGATGCTCACCGCGCGCAGCGACGAGATGGATCGCGTCGCCGGTTTGCGCGTCGGCGCTGACGATTATTTAACTAAACCATTCAGCCCACGCGAGTTAGTTGCCCGCGTGGAAGCCATCTTGCGCCGGCGCCGCGGCAAACCGGCCAAGAGTTCGATTATGCGCTTCACCCACGTCGAAATCGACCCCGACACCCGCGAAGCGCGTGCCGCCGGCCAATTGCTCGAACTCACCCCCACCGAATTCGACCTGCTGCTGGCGCTCGCTCGCAACCACAACCGCGTTCTCAGTCGCGAAGACCTAATTGAAAAAGTATGGGGTGCTGACTTTTACGGCACCGACCGAGTTGTTGATGTCTACGTCAGTCAAGTCCGGCGCAAAATCGAAGCCCTTACCGGCGAAAACCTCATCCGTACCGCCCGCGGCGTCGGCTACCGATTCGTTGATACGCCGGCGTAGGAGGCAACCCTTAGGTTGCCAATCCCTAGGGGAGCCGCACGGACGTGCGGCTTTATGGAACGGATCGTTAGCAATGGGGTAGGAGCTGCACAGCCATACGGCGCTGCAGAACGATGTCATTACCCAATTTAGTTATTGATCGGCATGCCAAAATGACTCACTTCTGGCGACAACTCCGCTGGCAAATCATCGGCGCCCAAATGCTGGTCGTTGTCGTTGGCGTGGTGGCACTCAGCCTCACCGCCAACGCCCTACTCGAACAGACTGTCTCTCCCGATCAACTTGCCACCGTGCGCGCAACCGTCATACAAGCCCTTACTGTCGCAGCGATCGCCGCTACCATCGCTGGCCTCACCACCAGCATCCTGCTCGTGCAAGTCATTTTGCGCTCGCTGCGCAGCATTGCCCGCAGCAGCCAGCGCATCGCCGCCGGTCGTTACGACGAGCGCGTACACGTGCCGGCCAGCGACGAACTGCGCGCCGTCGCCGAAAGCTTCAACCAGATGGCTGAAGCGCTCGAACAGATCGAACAGCGCCGCGTTGCCATGATCGGCAACGTCGCCCACGAACTACGTACCCCGCTGGCCGGCATCGAAGGCTACCTCGAAGGCTTAATCGACGGCGTATTGCCCAATGCCCCCGAAACCTTCATCGACATGCAACACGAAGTGCGCCGCTTGCGCCGCCTAGTTGACGATTTGCAGACACTATCGCGGGTCGAAGCTGGCCAAATATCCTTGCATTTCACTACGTTCGACATCAACGATGTCATTAGGCGCGTCGTCGCTCAACTGAAACCACAAGTGCTCGACGGCTGTCTACGGATCGTCTACGAATATAATGAATGGCCACTTCTTACCTACGCTGACCCCGACCGCGTCGCTCAAATCTTGCTTAACCTTATCGGCAACGCGATACGCTACACTCCCGAAGGTGGTTGCATTACCATCCGCTCTACCATCGCCGACGAACAAGTACAGGTTAGCGTGACCGACACCGGCATCGGCATCGCCCCCGAACACTTACCTTACATCTTCGAGCGCTTTTACCGAGCTGACCCGTCGCGCTCGCGGGCCAGTGGCGGCAGCGGCATCGGCCTCACCATCGCCCGCCATCTTGCATGGGCCATGGGCGGCGACATCAGCGCCGCCAGCGCCGGTCTTGGTAAGGGAAGTACCTTCACCGTCACGTTGCCACGAGGATCAGAGGGGTAACGTAAGGTATGCATCACGCCTGCCATCACGAGCGAAGAGATGGAGAATCAAAGCCTCACCTAAGGCTTGGCGAGAGCGAGGGAGATGCGACCATCACCAAACAACAACGGTTAGCAGTGCTAACATCGCTCTGTCTGGCTCCACCAGAATGGATACGTGTTTGCTCTACCGTGGTAACACTGGACAGAATGGCGGCGGATTTTCTGGCGGAGTGATCCCGAAGTAGGCCTGCATGATCTGCGTCACCGCCGGCACGGCAATCGTTGATGAACCATCATTGAGGTCACCGACACCTTCCACCAACACAACCACAACGATCTCAGGGTTTTCGTAGGGGGCAAATCCAACAAACCATGCATGACTTTGCCGTACCAACCGGCCATCGGCAGTGGTGAGCAACGGCCCAAATTCGGCTGTACCCGTCTTGCCGGCAATCCGCAAACCCGAGCAGGCTTCCCGTGCTGCAACACCCAAACCGTCAGTGATCGAAGCCCAGAGACCTTGCCGAATCGTCACCAGATGTTGTGGATCGATCGGTGCTTTTCCGATTGGCTCTGCTTGGATTTGCTGCACAAGCTGGCCATTCTCATCAACGATTCGGTCAACCACGTGCGGGCGATAGAGGGTGCCATCGGTGGCTATTGCACCGGCAGCCACCGCCAGTTGCAGTGGCGTCACTTCGAGATAGCCCTGACCGATCGCGGTATTGTAGGTATCACCGGTCGTCCACGCTTCACGCAAGACCTGCGCCTTCCACGCCCGCGTCGGCACTCGCCCGCCAGCCTCACCAACTAGATCAATCCCGCTTGGCCGGCCAAAATTGAACCACGACAACCCCTCGACTAGTTGGTCAATACCGAGACCAGTGATCCGCAAGGCACGCTGATCAAGGTTGGTCGCCTGATCGTTGCCGCCAGCAATACTGGCGAAAAAGACGTTTGACGAGAGGCGCAGCGCATCACGCACATCAATCAGCCCATTGTCACGATTGCGCACCGAGTTGGGCAAAATAAACTCAGCGCCACTGCGTTCAATCAGGCGTAGCAGACCGGGATCACGGAGTTTCGTATCGGCAGCAATCACCCCTTGCTGCAACGCTACCGCTCCCACGAACTGCTTTAGTGTTGAACCGGGCGGATATTGACCGGCAATAGCGCGATTGGTAAACGGCGCTAGCCGCTGCAACTCGCGTTGCGCTTCGGCGCTCGGCGGTGCTAGCAATGCCCGCAGATCATTGGCCCGCGCCGGATCAACCCAGATATTGTTGTCGTAATCGGGCAGGCTGACCATCGCCAGCACTCGTCCGTTGCGCGGATCGAGTGCAACTGCAACCCCAGCCACGATGGGATCATATGCCCGTTTGTGCGCTTCGCGCACCGTTTGCCGCCGCTGCTCGCCTTCATTGATCCAGCGCTGTAAGATGCGCTCAACTTCGGCCTGAAACCGAGCATCAATGGTCAGCACCAGATCATGACCGTTGGCGACCGGGCGCAGCGTAGTAACATCGCTGACCGGGCGCTGCAACGCATCAACGAGCAATGAGTCAATACCCATCTGACCGCGCAACACCTGCTCATACGCGCCTTCAAGGCCATCTTTGCCAATCTGATCACTCGGCAAATAGGGCGGCAACCCAACACTGGCCGGATCAATGCGCTTGGTCATCAGTCCGCACGTTGGCGCGTTGGCCGTAATATCAACCAAACCTCGCAGCCACGAACTGGCCGGATTCACGACCACTAGCTCGCAGGCATTGATCCGGCCCACGTAACCGAGCAGGTGCGACAGCGAGGGAATGGCACTGCTCAACGGGTAACGCCGGCGGAAACCTTCGATCACTCGCGCGCCGGGCAAGTAATTGGCGTTTTCGCGCAATGCTAATACCAACTCCGGCGAAATATCCTCTTTAATCACGACCGGCTGGTAACTCCGAGCGTTGGCCTGTTGCAAAAGCTGTTCGACCGGATTGGCCAGTATTGCGACGTCGCGATAGGTTTGGCTAATCGTTAGTGCACGCAAGATATCGGGCGGAGCAATGGTAAGCGTGAGGGTCGTAGTTGACGTGAGCGAAGGCAGTGTCCCCAATACTGCTAACTCGGTGCGCAAGCCGGGGGTCGTTTCAATTGCGCTGGCAGGATCAATAATGAGAGTTGCCGGCAACCCGGCAATCTGCGCCAGCCGGGCCAACGTCAACGCCCGCTGCTCAGGCGCGCTGCTTGCTGACGGCAATTGGCCCGGCACCACTGCCAGATTATAGATCGGCACGCTCTCGGCAAGTAATGCCCCGCGCGCATCGAAGATCTCGCCGCGCCGCGGTTGGTTGGTCAGATACCGACGGGTGGTGACTTCAATATCGGCGCCAAACCGCTGCGCATCAGTTTGCACCAGTTGCAGTTGCGCCAGCCGCGCCACCAGCACAACCACCACGAGCAATAAGACACTCCGTAGCGCAATGATTCTCGCCATAACTGGGCATCAGCCTTTCGCTTATCTACCCATCCGCTCGCACCAACCGGTAAACAATCGCCACCGCCGGCAGGGTTGGAATCAAAGCCAGCAGCACCGATGGGGCCACCACCACCAACCCATACCTCTGCCAATCTGCGATTACCGGTGAGGTAATCAAGGCCAGCGTTACTTCGTAGATAACCGTACCAATAGCCACGGCTAGCAAAGGTACGAGCGGACGTTCTACGGCAAACCGCCGGGCAGCTAAACTGACAATGACCACTGCTAGGAGTTGGGCCACGGCATGGCTGCCGAGCGGCATAGTGCCCAACACATCAAGCGCCAACCCACCGTAAAATGCCCACCACACCCCGCGCATCAACCCGCGCACCGGTTCGGCAGTGCCGGCGCCAACCAAGGCGCGCGCAATTGCCAGTACCAGCAGGATCGGGACACTAAAGCCTGCGAGGCCCGTCAGCAACGTTACCTGCACGAGCGCCAGCGCCAGCAAAACCAAGGCCAGCCCCAGCTCGCGCGCCAGCCGTTCTTCTATTCGTCTTGGCTGAGAATCACCCACACGTAGCGCACCTGATCCGGATCGACAAAGGGCCTGATCGCACCTATCTGGCGCTGTCCCTCTTGCTGTACCGTCTCGATCGCACCGATCGGCACGGCTGCCGGCATCGCCGCCAGATCGAGTGGCAGATCAAGCGCCCCGCTCAAACCGGCGGTCACCACCCGCTCGCCCACCCGCATCGTTACGTTGCGATCGATTAATTCCACCCGTAAACGCGAGCCGCGCTGCCATTGACCTTGCATCAACCCTAACGGTGCGCCATCGGCCTGCAACAAACGCACGCTGAGCTGGCTACTGATATCGGTAATCATCAACACATCGGCGGTGCGCGGCCCCACAGCCTCTACGACACCAATGAGGGCCGGTGAGCTACCCGGTTGCTGCCCGATCACTGCCATTCCTACCCGCACACCATCCTCAGCGCCGCGCGCGATGGTTAACACTCGCCGCGCCGCATCGGGCGCGCGCACCATCACCTCAGCGCCGAGGATTTTCCATGGGTACGTGCGGGTAATGGCCAGTTGCTGACGTAAAAAGATATTCTCAACTCGCGCCTGTTCAAGTCGCAGCACTTCACTGTTGAGGCGCGCATTTTCCGCTTCCAGTTCAGCAATCCGGTTTTGCAACGCCGCCACGTCACGCGGTGTCGCCCACCACGACTCGATCATAGCACGGCGCTCGCTCAACCAGCCGGCTAGCGGTTGCACCGCCTCGCGCACTGCCAACCGCGCCGGCGCCACAATCCCTTGCCGGTCGAGGATGATTAGCAGTACGCTGATCAACGCCAACCCAACCGCTAGCGCGACTACTCGCCAATAATGACGATCGCCGCTGCGATCACGGCGTAATTTCAGTGGGCGATCATCAAGAAAGTCGCGCATGCGCTATCTCCGTACCCGCCTTCGCCTGCTAGTCAAGGGTAATCTGCTGTCGAGAAAGTCGCGCATGCGCTATCTCCGTACCCGCCGGCTCGTTTGCGCGCGCGTCAGAATATCTTGATAGACGCTATTATCGAAGTGTTCGACCATCTTGCCGGCGCCGCGAGCCACACACGAGAGCGGGTCTTGCGCGATATGCACCGGCATGCGCGTCTCAGCTGCAATCCGCTTATCAAGGCCATGCAGCAACGAGCCGCCGCCGGCCAGCATGATCCCATGCTCCATAATATCGGCCACCAGCTCCGGCGGCGTCTCTTCGAGCGCGGCCCGCACTTCGGCGACAATCGCATTCACCGGGCCGGCAATGCCCTCGCGTAACTCAACCGAGCTGATCTCGATCGCTTTGGGCAAGCCGGTTAGCAGATCGCGCCCGCGCAACACCACTTTAATCTCTTCATCAAGCGGATAGGCCGAACCCGCGGCAATTTTCGCTTTTTCAGCCATCCGTTCACCAATCAAGAGGTTGTATTCGCGGCGGGCAAACTGAATGATCGCCTCGTCAATCTCGTCGCCGGCGATCCGGATCGAGTGATTGATGACAATGCCGCCAAGGGCAATCACCGCAATCTCGGTGGTGCCGCCGCCAATATCAACGATCATCGATCCAATTGGCTCTTCGACCGGCAACCCGGCCCCGATCGCAGCCGCCATCGGCTCTTCCACCACGTAAGCTTCACGCGCTTTGGCATTCAGCGCCGCTTCGCGCGCCGCGCGCTTCTCGACTTCCGTCACACCCGATGGCACGCCGACCACCACCCGCGGGCGGGGATCGACTAACGGCAATGCGGCATAGGCATGCGCTTTCTTGATAAAGTAGGCTAGCATCTGCTCGACCACATCGAAATCGGCGATCACGCCATCCTTCAATGGACGCACCGCCACGATATTAGCCGGCGTTTTGCCTACCATCGCCTTGGCTTCCGCCCCGACCGCATGAACCTTCTTGGTGCGCGTATCGATGGCCACCACCGATGGTTCGCTAATCACAATGCCCTTGCCGCGCACATGCACTAACGTGTTGGCAGTGCCCAGATCAATGCCAAGATCGCGGCTAAAAGCGCCAAAAATCGTATTGAAGGGGTTGAAACCCACGAGTACACTCCACGTCTTACCCGCCGGCAGCCCGCTGCTGCCGTCACCAAACTCAACGCCGGGATAAGCCCGGATTGAATCGCTATATTATAGCATACTGGCCCACCGTAATTCAGACACGGATCCGTGTCCATCTACGTCCCATTCCTCCACCCGCGTTCATCCGTCTCCCATTCTCCCCTGATCACGCACAGCGTCATTTGACTTTTCGGCGGCTTTATGACACAATTGCTATGATGCTTCGTTGCAAGCACGTGGACGTGTTCGCTGTAAGCATTGCCGTAGGTCAAGTTTGCTCGCCGGATGATGAAGATGCCACATCCCAACATTATGCGGCATTGCTGCTATGGCTTCTGGCTCGCATTGAGCTAGAAGATTTTTGTTGTCGTGAATATCACAAGCCTTCCGCAACGACCGGTCTATCCATTCTCCGCCATTGTCGGCCAAGAGCGGCTCAAACGCGCTCTGATTCTCAATGCGATCAACCCCCGCATTGGTGGCGTGCTGATTCGCGGCGAGAAGGGGACGGCCAAATCAACCGCGGTGCGCGCGCTGACGCGCTTGTTGCCATCGATCAACGTAGTGGTTGATTGCCCCTACAGTTGCGATCCCGACACGCCGGCGACGCTGTGCGCTTCTTGCCAAGCCCGTCTCGCGCAAGGGCCGCTGCCAACGATGGTGCGCCCGATCCGACTGGTGGAATTGCCGGTTTCAGCCTCGGAAGACCGGGTGGTAGGCTCGCTCGACCTCGAACACGCGATTACCGAAGGTCAACGCCGCTTTGAGCCGGGGTTGCTGGCGCAAGTCAATCGCGGTGTGCTCTACGTTGATGAGGTCAATCTGCTTGACGATCATCTCGTCGATCTGCTGCTCGACGCCGCAGCGATGGGCGTGAACACCGTCGAGCGCGAGGGTGTGAGCGTGTCGCACCCGGCCCGCTTCATCCTCGTCGGCACGATGAACCCCGAAGAAGGTGAATTGCGCCCGCAGTTGCTCGACCGTTTCGGCTTGGCGGTGGAAGTGGTTGGCCTGACCGATGTGAATGACCGTGTGGCCGTTATCGAGCGGCGCATGGCCTACGAAGCCGATCCGTTCGGCTTCATCCAGCAATGGCACGAAGCTGAGGAATCATTGACGCAACGAATTGCCGCTGCCCGCGCCTTGCTGCCTCAAGTGCGGATCGATCGCACCGACATGGCGGTTGTCGCCAGTCTCTGCATTGAGATGGGGGTTGATGGCCACCGCGCCGATCTGACCATCCTTGAAACGGCCCGTACCCACGCGGCTTGGAGTGGCCGGCGCATGCTGCTCGCCGAAGATATCCGGCTGGCCGCCGAACTGGCCCTGCCCCACCGTATGCGCCGCCAACCGTTCGGCGAAGTCAAGCTTGACGAGCAACGGATGGCCAGCATCCTTGACCAATATGGCAAGCGGGTCGAAGAGGTCAGTGCGCAGGCTGAAGTAAAAAAAAACCCTGACCTCACCGATGTGAGCAATGGCAACGATGAAGGCGGCAATGAGAGCGGCGGCGGCAGCGCCACGGTTTCGGTTGGCGGGGCCGGTACGCCCGAAGCGACCACGCCAACCGATGATCGATCAACCGGCGGTGCTGAATACAAAGCTGGGGACATCTTTAAGCCGCGCCGCCTCGAAGCGACGCCTGATCGCCGTCAACGTCACGCTCCCGGTCGCCGCTCGCGCTCGCGCACGACGCGCAAGCAAGGGCGCTACATTACCAGCCGTCGCGCCGCGCGTGTGACCGATTTGGCGCTCGATGCCACCTTGCGCGAAGCGGCGATCTATCAGCGTAAGCGTCGCACTGAGTTGATGCATACCATTGGCTCGCCCCATCGCCGGCATCCAAAAGTGTTGATTAAGCGGTCTGATCTCCGCCAAAAGGTGCGGGTCCGCCGCACGCGCAATGCGGTGTGCTTCGTGGTTGATGCAAGTTGGAGCATGGCCGCCGAAGAGCGAATGCAAGCCACCAAAGCCGCTGTCCTCTCGCTGCTGCGCGATGCTTATCAACGCCGCGATCAGGTGGGTTTGGTCAGCTTTCAGCGCGATTATGCCCGCGTGCTATTGCCGTTGACCAACAGCGTCGATTTGGCGCAACGCCGCTTGCAATCGCTGCCGACCGGTGGCAAGACGCCGTTGTCACGCGGTTTGATTACCGCCTTCGAGTTGCTCGAACGCGCTCGCCGGCGTGATACAGAAGTGGTACCGCTGATGGTACTATTAACAGACGGGCAGGCAAATGTGGCGCTGTCGGACTTGCCGCCCCAGCAAGAGGCGTACCGGATCGCAGAGATGATCGCCGCGCATCAGATCCATTCAATTGTGATCGATACCGAGCACCCGAATTTCGATCGGGGCCTCTCGCGCCGGCTGGCCGAATGTTTGCGCGGTGTGTACTATCGGTTGGAAGATCTGCATGATGACGGCCTTGTCCGTGCGGTGCGGCAGCAAATGCGCTCGTAATATACGTCGGTGTGCGTCCGGCAACGTGGTTGCTTGATGCCACAACCATAGCTTCGGTAATCGTTTACGTGAGGAGGAAGGTAGGAAATGACGGATCAGGTACGTAGGGATGAGGTCGCTGCGGGCGAGCTGCCTGACACGCCTCTCGCGGCAGCTACTGCTCCGGCGGCTGAGGCTGCCGTCGCCGCGCTTACTCAGCCGGCAGAGGCGGTAGCGCCTACCCCTGAGCAGGAGGCGGACCAGCCCGCCGCCGCAGGGGAGGCTGCTGATGCTCCGGCGGCAATGGCTCCAGCCACCGCAGATGAAGGTGCGCCCTCCGCGGCGGAACCGGCCGGCGCAAGTTTTACGCCGGTGGGTGAACAACAACTGCAAAAACCGCGCCGGTTGAAGGATTTGCAACCCGGCATGGAACTGGAAGGCAAGATTACGTCGATCGCGTTGTACGGCGTCTTCGTCGATATTGGCGTGGGCCGCGACGGTCTCGTCCATATCTCAGAAATGAGCGATCGCCGGATAGAGACGCCTTCGGAATTGGTGCAGATCGGCGATACGGTAAAGGTGTGGGTCAAGAGTATTGATACCGATGCGCGCCGGATCAGCTTGACGATGCGCGACCCTGCCCGGGCGGAAACGCCGCGCCGTGCGCGCCAACCGCAGCAACAATCGCAGCCGCGCCGTCAAGAGATCGACCGCGAGAAGCTGGCCAGTCTGCGCGTTGGTGATGTCGTCGAAGGTGTGATTACCGGCTTTGCCCCCTTCGGCGCCTTCGCCGATATCGGCGTCGGCAAAGATGGCTTGATCCACGTCAGCGAACTGGCCGAAGGTCGGGTTGAGAAGCCGGAAGATGCGGTGAAGGTCGGTGAGCGCTATCAGTTTAAGGTGCTTGAGATTGATGGCGAGGCTGCCCGCATCAGCCTGAGCCTGCGCCGGGCGCTGCGCACCCAGCGTATGCAGCAGCTTGAGCCGGGCCAGATTGTCGAAGGCACCGTTAGCGGTATCGCTACCTTCGGCGCTTTCGTTGATATCGGCGTTGGCCGCGATGGCCTCGTCCATATCTCGGCGCTCGCCCCGCACCGCGTGGCCAAGGTTGAAGATGTGGTCAAGGTCGGCGATAAGGTGAAGGTGAAGGTACTCGGCGTCGATCAGCAGAGCAAGCGGATCAGCCTGACCATGCGCCTTGAAGAGGAGCAGCCGGAAGCAGCGGCGAGCGCTGAGGCAAGTGAGCCGGCGGAAGAGGCCGCGCCTGCCCGTGGTGGCCGCAGTAACTTTGAGCGCTATACCGCGGCCGCACAGGCAGCCCGTGAGCGGGGTGAACGCGGCGAACGCAGCGAGCGCGGCGAACGCAGCGAGCGCGGCGAGCGGCGTGATCGCCGCGAACGGCGCAGCGCCCAGCCGGCTCCTGAAATGTATGTCGTCGGCGAGGAAGATGAAGACACCTTTGAGGGCAATGCTACCATTGAAGACCTGTTGACGAAGTTCGGCGGGCCGAGCAATCGCCGCGATCGTGACCGTGATCGCCGCCGCCGCGACCACGATGATGATGAAGACGAGATTGAGCGCCCATCGAACCGCCGCCAGCGCGATGCGATCCGGCGCACGCTCCAGCAAATTGGTCACGATGAATAAGCGCACCGCTTGAGGATGTTAACTGGCCTGCCGGCGACGTTGCCGGCAGGCGACTATTTGACATGCATCCAGCGCGACGAGTATAATGGCAACAGTTTTTGTCAATAAAGAGATAATCTCTGAGGAGTACATACAATGCCCAAGCGAACATGGCAACCGAAGCGTATCCCGCGCCGCCGCAAACACGGCTTTCGGGCGCGGATGGAGACCAAAGACGGGCGCGCAGTGCTCCGTCGCCGGCGTCTCAAGGGGCGCTGGAAACTGACGGTGAGTGATGAGCGGCGAGCGGTGCGCCGCGGACACCGCTAATGACGGGATGGGACGGGTTATCGCCTACAGAGTCGCCCTCAGCGGCTGGTCATTGCGCCATCTGTGGCCGATAGCCCGTTTGTTTTTTTACCTATGCGACGCGCAAATCGGCTCCGCCGGCCCGAACAATTTCGCCGCGTCCGGCAAGAAGGTCGCACCGTTACGTCACCGTGGCTGGCCCTAACTGCCGCACCGGGCCGGCGCAATGCAGTGCGCTGCGGGTTCGTCGCAGGCCGGCGGATCGGCGGCGCAGTGCAACGAAATCGGGCTCGCCGGCGCGTCCGTGAGGCAGTTCGCCTGTTGCTACCATCATTGCAGCGCGGCTACGATTTGGTCGTTATCATCCGCTCGCCTGAAGTGGTTGAAGCGCCCTTTAGCCAGTTACAAGCTGATATTGCCGCACTTCTGCGACAGGCCGGTCTCTTAAACACGCCGGAACCCGAATCAACTGCATCGACATCGGCAACCTCACATCCACAATACGAACGGGGATCATCATGAACATTTGGTCGGCATTTGTTGGTTTGCTCGAACAATTGCTGCTCTTCTTCTCATCATTGACTGGCAACATGGCGCTAGGGATCGTGCTCTTCACAATCGCGGCGCGCCTCGTTATTCTGCCCCTGACGCTCAGTTCGCTCCGTTCGAGCCGCCGTATGCAAGAGGTGCAGCCGATCTTGAAGGAGATCCAGCGCAAATACGGCAAAGATCCCCAGCGCCTCCAAGAAGAGACGCTGCGTGTCTACCGTGAACATAAGATTAATCCGGTCGGTGGATGTTTGCCGCTCTTGCTGCAATTGCCGATCTTTTTCGGCGTGTACCAAGCGGTGTATCACCTGATGGTGCCCGAACAACGGGTCAACCTGAGCGCCGCCGCCGCTGAAATGCTGAAAGACGAACGGCTGGCCCAGATCCTTGCCGCCCCCTTCTTTGGCATGGATCTCGGCGTTCCAGCCTTTGGCCCTAATGGGTTCGCCGGCTTCGCCTATCTTATCTTGCCGGTGCTCTCGATCGTCTTGCAGTTGATGCAACAGTTGATGGCGACGCCGCGGGTGCAAGATCCGCAACAAAAGGCGTTTACGCAGGCAATGTTGATTATGCCGTTCGTCTTCGGCTACATTGCCTTTACCTTCCCTACTGGCGCAGTTCTGTACTGGGTCATTAGCAGCGTCATTGGCGTCATCCAGCAGTATTTCACCTCGGGTTGGGGATCGTTGGCCAATTACCTGCGCTTCCTGCCCCCCGATAACCGCCCTGCCCCAGCATTATCGTTTGCGCCGGCACCTGCCGGTCAGGCGGCTGAAGCGCAACCTGAAACTCCAAAGGTTGATTTCTGGTCGGTGATGCGGCCGTTGACTGAAGCGCCGGTAGAACCGAGCGAGACCGCTGGCGAAGAGCATCGCGCAGCGCGCCAGCACCCAAACCCGCGTCGCCGTCGCTAGGGACAAGATACGTTTAAGCAACCGGTCACAGTGACCGAGAGGTGTCTATGAAGCGCATCGAGATCAGCGCGCGCACCGTCGCCGAAGCTGTCGAGCTGGCGTTGGCCCAATTGGGCCGCGATCGCGATGAAGTGGCAATTGAGGTGCTTGATCCGGGCGAGAATGGTGACGAAGCATTGGTGCGCGTCACCGTTGTCGAAGATGAAGAAGAGCGACCGTCCATCGAGAAGGTGAGCGCTATTGCCCAACGTATCCTCGAAGATCTGCTCGAACGCATGGATATCCATGCGTATGTGACGGCTGTTGTCGCGCGGGTGCCCGGCCCGCAGGGTGAACCGGAAGATACAATTACCTTGCACGTTGAGGGTGCCGACGAAG
Organism: uncultured Chloroflexus sp.; assembly: GCF_937951745.1. Classification (GTDB taxonomy): domain Bacteria; phylum Chloroflexota; class Chloroflexia; order Chloroflexales; family Chloroflexaceae; genus Chloroflexus. The sequence continues at coordinate 37,338 of NZ_CALFBQ010000029.1, read as the reverse complement.
AGGCGATGGGGCTACTGATCGGACGCCGCGGCGAGACGCTGCGCTCGCTCCAGTTTTTGCTAAATCTGTTGGTGAGCCGGCGCGTGCATGCATGGCCGCAGTTGGTGGTTGATGTGGGCAACTATCGCCAACGCCGCCAAGAGTCCCTCGAAAGTCTTGCCCGCCGGATGGCGGAACGGGTGCGCCAGACCGGCCGGCCGATTATGTTGGAACCCATGGCTGCCTACGAGCGACGGATCGTTCACCTTGCCCTGCGCGACGACAAGACGATTTATACCGAGAGTTCCGGTGAGGGCGAGAATCGTAAGATTGTGATCTATCCGGCAAAATCGTAACCGGTAGGGGGCTGGTTGCTAACTGGCCCCCGCTTGTTTCTCGTTGACGACCTATCTCGCTTTTACGTCAAACGCGCCACGAGCGAGTCGTCGCCGTAAACTGTTGTTTCTCGTCTACGACCTATCTCGCCTTCACGTTTGCGCTGGCACCCTATGATTGATTTTGTTGCTATCGGCCACGTGACCCGCGATTTGCTGCCGGCTGACGCAACTGCCGCTGGCGGCACCGCTCGCTTCGCTGCGCTGCTGGCACAACGGCTTGGCTTGCGTCCGGCGATTGTCACCGCTAGCGCCGAACCGGCCCCCGTCGGGGTGGCATGGGCAAACATTGCGACCCACATTAGTTCAACCTTTGAAAACCGCTACACGCCTACTGGCCGACGCCAGTGGCTTCATGCAGTGGCACCGGCAATTAGCGCGACCGCTATCCCACTTGGCTGGCGCACTGCCCCCATCGTCTTGCTCGGCCCGGTCGTGCATGAATGCACCCCGACATTAGCTACAGCTTTTCCGAGCGCCTTGATCGGCGCCACAGCCCAAGGATGGTTGCGTGACTGGAACGATGACTTGCCATCACCTATTCGGCTGCGCCGCTGGCAACCCGCGCCCAAAGAACTGGAGCGCCTGCATGTGCTCAGTCTCAGCAGCGAAGATGTGGGAGGCGATGATGAATTAGCCGCCTATTATGCCGGCCTCACGCCGATCGGCATTGTCACCTACGGCGCACGCGGCGCGACGATGTTCTTGCATGGCAAGCCTCACCATATCCCCGCCTACCAAGCCCAAGAGTGCGATCCCACCGGCGCCGGCGATGTCTTTGCCACCGCCTTCCTCATCCGGCTGTGGGAAACTGGCGATCCCTTTGCTGCAGCCCGATTCGCCGCCGCCGCTGCGGCCTGTGCTGTAGAAGGGGTCGGTGATACGGCATTGCCCGATCGGGCGCAGATCATCCAGCGTATGGCTGGAGGTAACCGAGCAATTGATCATATCACGAGAAGATCGTAGGGGCATACACTGTGCGCCCCTCTCAACAAAATCACCGCTCTAACCGATACGGCACACTGGTCACGACATTGCCGCGTAATCGCAGGGTAGTTTTGATCAACAAACCGGTCTGGTTGTGCAACAGGTGTTCCCACCAACGCGCCGACACAAATTCGGGCAAGATCACCGTGATCACATCATCACCATAACGCGTCTCGACCTCTTCGATGTAGCGCACAATCGGGTTGATCAGCGAGCGGAATGGCGATTCGAGCACGACCAGCGGAATATCGCACCCCCAATCACGCCAGCGCGTGCGTAACTTCTCGGTTGCATCAGGATCAAGATCGACGTATACAGCGGTAACATTGTCGGGCGCGATCGAGCGAGCGTACTGTAACGCCGGCAATACCCCTCGATGAATGCCGCTCACCAGCACAATCGCCGTGTGACGGCGCAGTTCGGGCGGCAAGATGGCGCCGCTCAACGACAATTGCTCGGCCACGCGGCGATAGTGCAGGTTGATGGCGCGGAACATCAAGACCAGAATCGGGATGGCCGTGATCACCATCCACGCGCCATGAACAAACTTCGTGACCATTAAGATCACCAGCACGATCGCCGTGAGGAAGGCGCCGAAACCGTTGATCATGGCACTGTGCAGCCACCCCGGTTGGCGCAAACGCAAATGACGGCGAACCATGCCCGATTGCGAGAGGGTAAAGGAAGTAAATACACCTACCGCATATAACGGCAGCATAGCAATCTCATTAGCTCGAAAGATAACCACCAGCAGGGCTGAAAACATTCCCAGCACCAGAATCCCATTTGAGAAGACCAACCGGTCGCCTCGCGAGGCAAACTGGCGCGGTAAGAAGCGATCGCGTGAGAGGAAGGAAGCGAGGCGCGGGAAGTCAGCAAAGGCCGTATTCGCAGCCAATACCAAAATTAAGGCAGTCGCTACCTGAATGAAGACGTACACTGGCCCCACGCCAAAGATTGTACGCGCAATCTGCGAGACGATCGTCTCGTGAGTAAACTCATTCGGTACCGCTTGATGCGTGTACGCCAGCCACGTGATACCTAGAAACATCGTGACTAACAGCGAGATCATCCACGTGAGGGTGATCGCCGCATTGCGCGCCTCTGGCGGTTTGAACGCTTGCACGCCATCGCTGATCGCCTCAATCCCAGTCAGAGCAGTACAACCGGCGGCAAAGGCACGCAAAATCAACCACAGCGAGAGCGCCTCGCCGGTGGGAGGAATGTCCGGATCAATTGAATGCGTCACCGGCTCGGCGCCAAATACGAGATCATGCCCGACACCGACGACGATCATCAAGAGAATGCCGGTGATAAACCCATACGTCGGGATGGAAAAGATCACGCCGCTCTCTTTAGCGCCGCGCAAATTGGTAATGGTGACGATCAGAATGCAGACGAGGGCAATCTCAACTGCATGATCGCGGAGCGCCGGAAAGCCCCAGTTCGTTGCCAATGACGTGATTGCAGCGACACCAGCCGAGATGCTGACCGCGACGGTCAACACATAATCGATGAGCAACGCGCCGGCGGCTACTAAACCCGGCATATCACCAAGATTATCGCGCGTTACGATGTAGCCGCCCCCGCCTTGCGGATACGCTTTGATCGTCTGCCGGTAAGAAAAACCAACGATCAGCAACAACAACGCAATCGCGCCAGCAATCGGCAACGAGAGACCAAGCGCCGCACTCCCGCCAAGAATGAGAATAGTGAGGATGGCTTCGGTTGCATACGAGACTGAAGAGAGCGCATCTGATGAAAAGACTGCCAACGCTGTCGTTTTGCTGAGCCGTTCTTGGTGTTGGTGTTCGGTAGCAATCGGACGGCCAACCAGAATGCGCTTGATCTGGGCAAATATAGCCGCAGGTTCCTTGCTAATGTGCGAACGCAACAGTTTTGGGCATAGAAAGACGGAACGCAATCTGCGCGCGGCAGTCGGCGTTCCGTCGGCTGTCGAACGCATGGTCGATTACAATCAACCTGCGCATCGTCATTGACGCTTGCCGTGCGATCATAGCACTATCATCAGTGAAAGTCAATCCCTGTGACGGTTCTCACAGATGGGCTTGACATCACTGCACAGGCGCGTTATGCTCTGAAAGAGTTGGAGCCTGATGACCAAGGCACGGTGATGAACGAACACGCTGTTGAAACACAGACGCTGGTCAAACGGTACGGCACGGTAACGGCGCTCGATCGCGTCAATCTCCAAGCACCGGCCGGGCGGATCTACGCTTTGCTCGGCCCAAACGGGGCGGGCAAAACGACCCTGCTCAGTGTTCTCACCACCTTACTCCCACCGACTTCCGGCAGCGCGCGCATTCTCGGTTATGATGTCGTGCGCGATGCAGCCGAAGTTCGCTGCCGGATCGGGGTAACTTTTCAAGAGATGGTGCTCGATCCGCTGCTGACTGGGCGTGAGACGCTCGATTTTCACGGTCGCCTCTATCGCCTGCCAGCCGCTGTGCGTCGGCAACGGATTGCTGAATTGGTTGAGTTGGTGCAATTGACCGATGCCATCGATCGGCCGGTCAAGAGCTATTCTGGCGGGATGAAACGGCGGCTTGAATTGGCCCGTGGTCTAATGACTGATCCGCAGGTGTTGGTGCTTGACGAACCAACGCAGGGCCTCGATCCGCAAAATCGGGTTAATATCTGGAGCTATGTGCGCGATCTGAACCGCCGCCGTGGAATGAGCATCTTGCTTACGACCCACGCGATGGATGAAGCCGAGGCTTTGGCCGACCTCGTAGGCATCATCGACCACGGTCGCCTCATTGTCGAAGGCAAGCCGGGTGATCTGATCGCTTCGCTCGGTTCTGATGTCATCCGAGTGCGCGGGAATGGTGATTTTCAGCATCTGGCCACGGTTGCCACTGCAATTGATGGCGTGAACCGGGTCGAGACTGACCCAGCCGATGGCTTGGCCCTGATTTATACCGACAACGGTAGTCGTCGTTTGCCGGCGGTGCTGAATGCGATCAGCAACAACGGCTTCGCCATCGAAGATGTCACTCTTGCCCGCCCATCGCTCGGCGATGTGTTCTTGCACTATACCGGCACTGCACTGCGTGATTAACGCTTTCATACTGCGAGAGGAGCACTCGATGTACGCCACGTATGTGATCTGGACGCGGCACATGCGCAAATTCGTTCAGCAGACCGAAGAGCTGGTTGGGTTGGCGCTGCAATCTGTCTTGTGGGTGGTGCTCTTCGGGGTCGGCATGCGCGGGATGATTAGCGATGTTGGCGGTAGTGATTATATGTCATTTATTCTGCCGGGCATCATTGCCCTCAGCGCATTGGGCGGCGCAGTTGGCGGCGGCATGGTATTGTTGGATGAGCGGCTGCGCGGGATTGTGAAAGAGTATCTGGCCGCACCGATCCCACGCTTGAGCATTTTGTTGGGTAGTGCGGCGAGTACCGCAACCAAGGCGCTCTTTCAAGCGACGCTAATGTTAATCATTGGGTTGCTTATGGGGGCGCGCTTGGCGATCAACCCAGTTGGCTGGTTAGGTGCGCTCGTTTTGCTCGCGATCTTTGCCATCGGCTTCAGCGGGCTGGCACTCGGTGTAGCGGCTATTTCGCGCAGTATCGCCGGCTATCACGGCATGATTTTTCTCTTTAACCTGCCGCTGTTGTTTGCCTCGAATGCACTCTACCCGCTATCAGTGTTGCCGGGATGGATGCAAGTAATTGTGCTCATCAATCCAGCAACGTATCTGATCGACGCTGTGCGCGCTTTGGCGTTCGGGGTGGAAGCCACCCTGCCGCTGTGGGCCAGCGGTCTGGTGCTGGCCGTTTTTGCTGCTGCGAGCATGGCCTTCGCCCTGTCGCTCTTCCAGCGTTCGTTGCGGGCGTGAAGAATAGCCGCGAAAAGACACAGAAAACACAAATGATTGCGGCTTAACACAGAACAAGGTGCTTGCCTGTAACTGTTTTGATGGCAACACCCATTGAAACCGAACGCTAGCAGCAGCCAGATGGTGGTGTAGTGGTACTGGTTCATCCAACGATGTTCGTGCTGTTTGCATCTTTTTGCGGCTATTATCTCCCCCCACACCCCACCAATGTCGTCGGATCAATATTGACATCGCCGCGCCAGACTTGATAATCAAGGTGCGGGCCACTAGCAAAACCGGTACTGCCCATTAAGCCGATCACTTCGCCGGCCCGCACCTGCTGCCCATCAATCACCGTCACAATCGCCAAGTGCGAGTAGCCGGTGCGCCAAACTCCGTCCGCTGCCAATACCCAGACGTGGTGACCAGCAGGATAGCTATTCAGGGTCACCCTCACCACCCCATCGTGGGTAGCAACAACCGGCGCATACCAGCTCGGCCCCGGCTCGGCCAACCCATCGCCGTCGCCGTCAACTGCCAAATCGATCGCACCCCAAATATGGGCCGGCGCGTGGGTGCCAACGCCATACCCTTGGGTGATGACAACTTGGCCTGATGAAGGCTGCACTGGGCAACCGTGGGGACCAGCTTCATCGAGGTAAAATTGGGGAACCGCTGGAGGGGTTAGCACAAGTGGCGGCGCGGGAGCGATGAAGGGTGCCAGCGCATCGGGCGTAGGGGTCGCCAACGCGACGGGACGCGCACGACTCACTGCCAGTTGCGTTGGCGCTGCTGCCGGCAAGGCCGCTGTAGGGATGGCTTCGATGAGACGAGCGCCGACCTGATTGAGCAGAGAAGCCTGCAATTGACGTTGGAACGTGGGAGCGACGTCTGTCGCCAGCGGTGTCACCGCCAGCGTCGCAGCTAACCCAGCCGTTAATGCGAGCGGCCAGACGTTTGCTGGTGGCGATGGTCGCGGTAGCGACGGCAGTAAAGCTGCGGGTGACAAGCCCAACACCAATGCAATCGCCTCAACCTCACCGCGGCTGAGGCGACGCATCCCATATTCGGCTTCGGCAATAACCCGTGCCGGGATCCCGGTTAGAAGCGCCAAATCAACAAAGGTCAAATCGCGAGTGCGGCGAAGCTGGCGAAGTGTCTGCATCTTAATCCTCTTGGCACAACACAGTTAGTTGGAAGATAGCACAACCATGCTGCGCTCAAGATGACAAGATGCCTACAAATGCTGCTTAATCGCCGTTCACACGCCGTTCTTTTGCCGCGTACTCGGCCTCAAGCTCGGCTAACTTGCGCCGGCGTTCACGCTTCTCAAGCCGATTAAGGGTGATGTAGCCCGCTAAAATCGAGACAAACAACGCTGGCCACATCAACCAAGCAAGGCTAATTTTAATGCTAATCGCAAAGAGCAGCCCAAATAGGCCGATGAACACCCCGCCGGCCACCATATACACTTCAAAGCTGGTGCTGGCAAGATAGACCTCATCGCGCGGGCTAAACCGTTGCTGTCGCGCCATACGCAACCTCTCATCACTGACGAACCTGCTATCCTGATAGCTGTATGCTAGCACAGGGTTGGATTGCATTGTAGTAGATGAAACGATGCAGTTTTTGTGCAATATCTGTGCTTTTATGCAAATATCAATCACAAAATGATAAGGGCGGGTGTGAAACCCGCCCTTACGATGCAGAGCACCCACTCTGCCAATCTTCCCACCTCGCGCCATCACTAACAGGCGATCGCGCCGCCACTAGCGCGACTGGGCCGCTGCCGGTTTGCCACTGCCTTCGATAATCATGCGCAAGCGGTCAAGCTGGATACGCATATCGAGCGAGGCAAAGATCTGGCCGATGCCTACGACGAACACCCGCAGACTAGGATCGGGCACTTCGTACTCCACCCGATTCTGCACAACCGTGCGATCGCCATCAGCAAACCAACGCCAGAGTTCTTTGCCGCACCACAGACCATCGATCGTCAGCAAGATATGGCCGCTATCGCGTTCGGTGACAGTGTAGGTCGCACCGGCTAGCGCCAGCGACTTGAGGCGCAGTTTATGCTTGCTGCCCAACGCCATCAAGTCACCCTCAATCGGATCGAGCACCACCAACGGCGAGCGCCACTGGGCCATCAATTCGGGATCGGTCAAGTAACGCTCGACGGTGGCAGGTGGCGCTTTAATTGAAACAAACTGTTCCTGCACGATCATAATCATGCTCCTATCGCTCAGGCGCTTTCAATGGTAGCGCGGTAATACTCTTCAATTCCCCGTTTCAGCATGAGCGCCGGATACCCCATCACCGGCACACCTAATGCGCTCCCGATAGCATCATTTGGCCCTAATGAAACAACTTCGCCGAGCTCGACCGGCTCGTAGGGCCTTGGCGCTTCTCCCCGCGCTTCAGCCGCCAGTTCTGCGGCCAAATGGGCACCCTGCCGAATGGCGTATGATGCGGCGGGCGGCAAGACACCTCCCCGACCATCAGACACAGCGGCGCAATCGCCAATGGCAAACACGACAGCTTGCCCATTGACCCGCAAGTAGCGGTCAACCAGCACCCGCCCGATCCGATCGGTTGGGAAGCCGGCCTCGGCCAAGAGGGCTGGCGCGCGCACGCCAGCCCCCCAGACAATCGTTCCGGCGCGTAAGATCCGGCCATCGGCAAAGCGCAAGCATTGCGGCTCGACCTGCGTTACCGGCGTTTTAAGAAACACATTCACACCGAGGCGTTCCAAGCGGCGCACAGCCTCCTGACTTGCCCACTTGCCGAGGTGCGGCAGCACATGATCTTCGCGTTCAATCAGGGCAATGCGCACTTCCTTACGGGGCGCACCGGTTTGCTGGCACAGATCATCGGCCCATGCCGCCAACTCGCCGGCCAACTCACAACCGGTATAGCCACCGCCAACGATCGCTGTTGTCATCGTGATCCGCAACTCGGTCGGATCAGTTAACGACGCCGCTTTAGTAAATTGAGCGATGATGTGTTTACGCAACGCGACGGCGTGGGCGAAGGTATGAAGTGGCAGCGCATACTCACGGGCGCCGGGCACATTGAAAGAGGTCTCACTGCCTAGTGCCAACACCAGCCGATCGTATGGCAAGCTCCGGCCGTCGGCCAACGTCACCGTGCGCTCAAGCGGATGGATTGCCGTCACGCGCCCTTCCACCCGCTCGATATCACGGCCTTGCAACAAATGATCGAGTTGATAGATCGACTTCTGATCGGCAATCCCGGCGGTTGCGGTCAAATGCAACAACTGGATTAACTGGTGATACGGATGTTGATCAACTAAGCGGATGGTAATATCAAGCCCTTGTTCACGGCGGAAACGGGCCAGATCAAGCGCTGTGCGCAAACCGGCATAGCCGGCGCCGAGAATAACGATCTGCATGGTCACAAAGCTCCGTGGACTGGTCACGACAGGCGGGTGTAGATCACGCTACATCCCCTCTTTACAGAATACCACGGCTCGGTTGCCGGTCAACCGCACAACAGGCGCAGATCACACACCTTTGGCAGCGAGAGACAGACGCAGAGGAATGGGTGCGTCTCGCCGCATCCCACCCCTCTGCGTCAGCCACAACTCCACCGAGCGATCACGGCGCCGGCGGCGTCTTGGGCGGCGTCTCAACCCACTCATCAACCTTGGCTGCACCCTGCTCAACCGCGTCGGCAGCCCGTCCGGCAGCCCGGCTAAAGCTCGTGCCAAGCTCTTCCGCCGCGCGCGACAGCCGCTCGGTAAACGAGCGCACCTGCTCGCCAACCTGCTTCGGGCTCGGCAACGAGATCTGCGGTGGCTCAGCCGCGACGATATCATCAACTACCCGCTCTGAAATATTGGCCAGCTCTTTCGGAAATGCCACCACCGCCATTGCTACCTCGGCCATCGCCCGGCGCACGCGGCGGCGCGAATTGCGCGGCAACAGCACCAGCGGCACCGAAGCAACTGTCAGGCCAATCCGGGTTGCCCCCCCGACAAAACTAGCCGCCAGCTCAAACAAGCCATCACGCTCGTTGGTCGTCTCATTGCTCATACGTCTCTCCTCCTCTGCTCACAGAGAGCAACCGGCGTTACTTCGCCTCAGTCTTTTCTTCGCCCTCAGCCGCCCATTTCTCGATGCTCTTGCCAGCGATTTCGGCGAAATCACGCGGCAACGAGGCGAAGGCGTACATCAGCTCCTTGGTCGCATTACGCATGTGCTGGCGCGACTCTGGCGGCAGCAGCGCGAAGGGCAGCGTAAAGACCGACATGCCAAGGCGAACTACGCCGCCGCCGAACTCCATCGCCGACTCGACAAAGCTGTCACTGCGCCGCACCGGGACGCTGCGCACTCGGACCTCACCTTCAGTCTCCGTCATCTTCGCACCTCCTTAACGGTCAGCCAAAATAGCCGCCCACCAGAAAACCCGAGACAATCTGGATCAAGGCCACAAATGGGTTGGAGGCTAGCAGGTAACGCACGTAATTCTGCTGGTTTGGTTCACGGTAGAGCTTAATCTGATTATAGATCGGCACTACCAATGCCAGCAGAATAAACGCTGCCACCCAGTATTGCCCCCACACCAACGCCAATATCATCAGCATTGCCTCGAAGCCGTTAATCGTTGCGTAAGCCACAATTAGCGTGCGCTTCACGCCAATCGCAACCGTGAGTGATTTCAGGCCCAACCTGCGATCACCCTCAACGCTCTTAATATCGTTAAGAAAGAGCAAGCCGGCCGCTAAACCGCCATTGATCAACGCTACCACCACGCTTTGCCACGTCAATGGCGCAAATATCAGATGGCCAGCCATCCAGCTCATACTAACGTAACCCAACCCGACTGCCGGCGGCCCCAACCAGAAATGTTTCTTCAGCTTGATCGGCGGCATGCTGTAGATTACCGACAGCACGATACCGACAAAGGCGAAGAAGACGATCAACGGCTGACCAAAGACCAGCGACACCAGCATGGTTGCTGTGCCGAGTACGATCCAATTCCAGCGTGCCTCATTCAGCGTCACAATGCCGGCCGGAATCGGGCGTTGTGGATCGTTGATCGCATCCAGTTCACGATCGAAATAATCGTTAATACTCTGGCTGAAGCCGGTACCGAGCGGGCCGGTCATCAACGCGCCCAACAGTATGAGCCACCAGTGATCGGGCCGCGTCCAGTCAAAACCTCGCTCGTAGCCTGACGCCAGTGCGCCACAGAAACAGACCAGCACCGGCGAAATCCACGTCACCGGATCGGCAAGCTCGATATGGGCCCGGATTTTTCGGCTGAGCGAGACGTGCTGTTCAGTCGAAATCATAGTTGCTTACCGCATTGCCGGGCAGAAGCTGCACCGGTCACACATGGCTGAACCTTCGTTTACGGTTTTACCGCCTGATACAAAACGTGTTCGTACCCCTCATCGAAGGTCACGTCGGTAAACCCGATTTGGCGCAGCAGATCAGGGTAGATCGCGTGATCCTTGAACTCAAGCACCGAAAAGCCCATCCCAATCGCGCACAGGTAGTGGGTCAGATAATCGTAGTTTGGATGCTGCGGATCGCTGATTACCATATCGAGGATCAGCACCTTCCCGCCACTCGGCAACGCATCGTAGGCCTTCTTGAGCAACATCGAGCAGAACTGCGCATTCATCGGGTAGAGAATGCGCGAGAAGAGCACTGCATCACCGGGAGGATACGGCTCGCGGTACATATCGACCGCCACCGGCGTAATCCGGTCACTCAGACCTTTGGCCGCTACATTCTCGCGCACTAGATCGAGCGCGCTGGGCAAGTTGATCAACTTCACCTTGAGATTGGGGAAGGCTTGACAGAGGGCCGCCGCAATATCGCCAATGCCGCCGCCGACATCGATCAGCATCTGCACATCGGCCAGCCGTGCCCGCTTGACTAACAACTCGACGAAGAGCTGGATATTCGAGCGGTGCAACGTCTCGTAAAACAGGCTATCTTCGCGAGTGCGCGGCGGATGCGGCACAATGCTGGTAAAATCAACCTTCCCGCGCACCACATCAGCCAGCCGCAGGTAGTAATTCTCGATTAAATCGGAAATATAATCCACGAACGGCACCATCGTCATATTGCGATGGCGTTCGGGATCGGCAAAGAATTGCTCGGCGAAGGGGGTGAGCTGCCAGCGATCATCTTTCCGCGCCGCCAGACCTACCTGCTCGAGCGTAATCAAGAACTTCTCTAGCCGCGACGGCACTGTCTCGGTCAAGGTTGCCAGATCAGCCAGCGTGCGCGGTTCGGCAGCCAACAGATCAAACAGCCCCAAATCTTTTGCCGCCTTAATCACGAAGAAATCCACCGTGCCCTTAAACACCATATCATAGGCACGGTTGGTTGCGGCAAATAGCTCTTGTTGCTCAAGCGCCGCGGTGCCCGTCGTGGTTGGTTCAACCGAAGGTGAAGTCGTCATGCGGTCCCCCTCGCGCACAAGTGCGATGTAACTTAAGAAATAACCGACTCTGAACCCTGCTTAGATACTGCTGCTTGCCGGTTCAACCACGGCTGGAAGAAGATCGGAATAAAACTCAGCCACCAACTGACATACCCTAGCCATGCAAAGAAGCGATGCAACCGGCGTTTCTGCGGATCATCACGCATCGACTCGCCCCAGCGATGGCCGGTGATCATCGCTCCAACCATACCGATGGTTGGCAACGGGCCAGTAATCATGAAATAGATCTTCAACCAGCGTGGTTGGTGTTGCCCGCCAAAATGCTCTTCACGAAAGAGCCGGCCAATCCCGACCACTGCGACCATTACGTTCATCAGCCAATCGAGCGCATGCGCGATATTCGCTAACCGATTGCGCAATGCTGCACGCTCTGGATGATGCGTATTCACCTCTTGCCGGCAGAGATAGAGCACTGCGGTATAACACGCAAGCGATACACCCGACACAGCCGCCATAGCGTACAGAATAAACCGGTCAATGTGCGATGATTTCATGCAATTTGTATTATAGTACAAATCAGCGACATTTCAAACAACAACTGATGAGGATCCCAACAACACTCGTTGCCAGTATCTTAACCCTTCCGGGTCGCCATACCACGGACGACCGTGGATAGGAGAGTGATGCAACCCGGGCACGACCAAATACTCGGCGCCAGCTAGCGCTGCGCAGGTCAGCGTTGTAATCCCGTCACCCCACGCCTGCGCGCCGGCAGGGCCGTCGATCAGCACGTAGCTGTTATACGCCATCCGCTCAACCCAGCGTCCTCGCCGATTGGCCTGAATGCTGCGGCCAATAATCGAGGTATAGCGGATCTGATCATAATACGCGCCGGGATAACAACGATTAGTAAACCCGACGGTCTGGCGCGTCCAGAACTCTTGGCTATGGTGCGGCGTACCGAGCATGATCAAGTGATGCACGAACCGGTGGCCGCCATAGATGTCACCTTTGTACGGCTGATCACCGAGATACATGCGCGCCACCGTGCCACCGACACTATGGGCCAGAAGAGTCACGGTTTCAGCGCCGGTTTCGCGCAAGGCCCGAGCGACCGTGTCGCGCACAATCCGCAACACCGGCCGAAAATCCCAATCACGGGTTAAAGCCCAGCGCATACGACCGATTGGGGTCACGAAGACGCGAAAACTAAATGGTGGTTGTTCGAGCGTCCGCGCCAGTGCCGCAAAATCGCTCGGACTGGTCAGATAACCGCCAATAATCACCAGCGGACGGGCCATAGCACTCCTGATCAATCCTCAAACCACAGCGGCACTACATCCCGTGCGCCGTACCACGTCGCCGGCGCGTTATACGGTGCATGGCGCGCACCCTCTAAGATCAAGTTGTCGGCACCGGCCAGATAGCACGCTGCTGTCGGCACAATCCCATCGCCAACCAAATTCCCATTGCCGAACGAAACCTCATAGGAACGATAGGCAATCATCTCTTCGGGATTGCCGAAACGACGGCCACGCACACTCCGCCCTGCTACAGCGCGATACTTGACGTGAGGAAAAGCTGCGCCGGGATACCGCGCCTCAAGCCAGTCGGCAAACTGTTTCACCCAGATCTCCGACGTGGCATGGGCCGTCCCCAACGTGGTTAAGCTTGCTACCACCTCATGGCCGGCATAACGCACCCCTTGATACGGCTCATCGGACAAATAGGCGCGCGCAATCCGACCGCCGGCGCTATGGCCGATCAAATCAACTTTATCAGCGCCGGTTTCTTCAAGCGCAATCCGCACCGTCGCTGCGAGCGCATCAAGCGCCGGCCCGAAATCAGGATCGCGCAAGCGTGCCCACGCTAACCGGCTGAAATCAACCACATACACGATCCGATTGTATGGCGGCGAGGCTAGCACGCGCGCCATACCGAAGTAATCGGCGGGCGACGACAGCCACCCGCCCATAATCACTACCGGACGGGGCATAGTCTACTCTTTATCTTTGTCTTCGGAACGAGACTTAGGCTCATCCGTAGCCACTGGCGTTTCGGCGGCTGGAGGAACCGTCGATGGCATTGATTGGGCCGGCGCCACCGCAGCAGAAGCGACATCATTACCATTGCCGTTATCAGCGACCACCTTAATCCGCCGGATCGTCTGCGGCTGTTGCTTGGTCTTCTCGCCGGGCAAGGCATCAACTGCGGCATTAAACAGGTCACAACCGATGCGAACCAGCTCCTCGGTCTGGAAGCGAATCCAATGACCGTAGAAGTTCAGCACCTTCTCAGTCGTCGTGCGCACCTCGCGGGTAAAGGCCTCAAGCCCCTGCGGCGGCAAGGCCCCGCGCGCATACGAACGCAGCAGATATCCGATTGGCTGCACATCAGGCGGCAACTCATCACCGGCGAGGCTCAGGCGGGCTGGCGTGGCAGGCACCTCCTCGCTGGCCGGCCGATAGGTTGCTGGAGCAAAGCTGCGCGGCGTAAACGAGGGCGTGCCGGGCGTGTATGATGCCGCACCGGGCGTATACGAACCCGACGGCGGCGGATAGCCATACGATGGCCGGCTCGGCGCAGCCGGCTCCGCTTCGCCAGCATACGGCACTGGCGTGTCATCCAAATTCAACAAACGCTTCAACCAATTGGGCATCCACTGATACCGTGCATCGATACTGCGACGGGGGTCTTCATTACTCAGACCAAACCACCGGCGCGCAAATCCGGGCATCCAACGAACAGTCGGGTTTTCTTCTTCGAAGCGATTCATACGCGCTCCTCTCTATCACGAGCCAAAAGCGAAGAGACGGCGACGCTGCGGCACATACGGCGCGAAACAGAAATTGATAATGCGCTCAAGATCATCATTTGGATAGCGCCGATCAAGCGTAGCGATTGAATCAAGGACATACATGAGTTGCTCCACCGGCGTTTCCGGTTTGCACCGCACCAACTTTTTAATCAGGTGGCGACGCAGATCTAGGCTGTAACGCAGCGATGTGCTCGCCAAGCGGGCTAACAATTGATCCCGCACATCAACATTTTTCGTCAGGCGATCAAGCCAACGCGCTAACCCCAACCGCTCGCTGCGATCCAGATAGTAATTAATCAGATCGGCTAACCCAGCCGCCGACGTCACGCTGACCACCTCGGCCCACCGCTTGCTGAACGCCATCCGGCTAAAGGCCGGCAACTCTTCGAGTTGTTCGATCAACTGGCATGCTGAATGGTACGGTTCGCGCTCAAACGTGCGGCGCAGACCGGCTTCGCGTTCAGCCAGCATCGCGAGCGCCTCGCGCACCACACCATCGCTATCATCGTAGCCACCGTGGCGCAGGTGCATTTCATGGGCCAACTCGTGCAATGCAATCCCCACACTTCCGTCTTCATCCCAGCGCCCAAGCAGCACGGTCGAACCAGAGCGCGGTGAAAAGCTGCCGCTATCGCCCCACGCCGTCTCGCGCCCGTTATCCAGCGCCTCGAAGGTCAGGCGCTCATCGAGCACTGACGAGGGCATATCAGGCCACATCTTAGCGACCAGCCGGCGCACCTTGCCGGCCAATCGGCGGGGCCGGTAGGTATACTGGCCGACCGACAGCGGGCGGTCATCAGCCCGCTCCATATCGATGATCATTTGTTGGCCGCCAGAACGAAGCAACAACTGCATACACCGACCTCCCTAGCGAACGCCTTTCAAGAAGAGGCGCATAATTTGAATGACGTGCTCGGGCAATTCAAACAAAATTAGATGACCGCACTTCGGCACTTCCAAAAATGAACTATTGGGGGCGAGCGCCACCAATTTGCGCCCATCGGCCGGACGCATGATCGGGTCGTTGGCGCCGGCCACCAACAAGAGCGGCTGCTGGATCGTCTTGGCTTGCTCGGCCACGGCGGCCAAAATCTCGGGGCGCGACAATTCGGTCGCCGATACCCGCACTGCTGCCGGATCGCAATAGCGCAAACCGAGCGTGCCGAGCCGAATATCGCTAATGGATGGGGTATTCTGCGCCATCACTAGCCGGGCATAGATAAAGGGCAGCCACCACAGATTACGCCGCTCGATCGGGCGCAACACCCTGTTAAACACGGTATCGAGCAAGCGCGGCACAAACTGCGAAGCAAACTTATTGTACGGCAGCAAGCTAAAGTTAAAGAAGATCAGCGAGCGCACTAATTCGGGTTGGTGGGCTGCCACGTGCAGCCCAATAAACGCACCGAGCGAGAAAGCAGCCACGTGGGCCGGACCAAGATTCAGTGCGCGTGACAACGCCTGCACATCGGCGCTAAACCCGGCCACGGTATAATCTTGGCGCGGATCGCTATCAGAAAAGCCGTGCCCTTTCAAATCGTAGCTCACCACGCGGTAACCGGCTTGCGCTAGTGGATCGATCACGTGATGCCACCAAAACGACGAACAATCCCAGCCGTGGATGAGCAGCAACGGTTCGCCATCGAGCGGCCCGACATCTTGATAGTGATGCACAACGCCGTTCAGCTCGATAAAGCGGGCGCGGGCCAAGAGCGCGCGTTCACCTTCCAGCCGGCGCCGTTCACGGGCACTCAACTTGCCGGCAAGGCGTGTCGCCACCTCATTGACATACTCAATATACTTGGCCGTTGGCGGCGCATCGATCGGTCGCGCCGGCGGTCGATCGATCGGGATCGGCTGGGCAAGCACTGACATAGGCGCCCCCCTTCGCTACTCTACCCACAACCGCAACAATTCACCCTCGACCCGCGCCCGTAAGCGACCGCCATCAACCAACCCCGGCAATAACACATGCCGGCGCAACTGGCCGAGTTGGACGACAACCTCTTCGCTTGCCACTGCAATATCGAGCGATTTGGCATCGAGGAAAGGGATCAGCAGGCGCAGATCACGCTCATTACTCACCGGACGCGGCGGTTCGACAGTGAAGATGTCACCATCACGGTAGAGCGCCGCTCCGCGCAAAGCCCACGTATCGCGATCAGCCGGCGTCAGCTCAAGCTGACCAACCCGCAACAACGGACGCGCCCGGCTGGTCTCGTGGCTGAAATCGTGGCGGCTTTCGTCATCGACTTGGTCGGGCTGGCCATTCACAATCACTTCATCGCTAGCTAACCCGAACAGACCAAAGGCGGTTAACGCCGCACGCAGCGGCGGCAAGCGCAACTCTGGCGGCAACGCCACCATCCGCACCCGCGCCCCGCTCTCGGTTTCGAGGCGAGCGCGTTGTTGCTCAAGCTCAATTCGTAACTCTTGCAAGGGCGCAGTCGCGCTAGGCGCCACGATCGCTGCCGGAATCATTGCCTGCTCTTGCGACGCACGCGACTTACCGGGACCGCGATCAAGGCCGAAGATCAGGCGCACTGCCCAGCGCAGCACATCAGGCAACGTCAACGCCCGGATGAGAGCGTCAGGTGACGGGCCATCGAGAATCAACAGATCGAACCGACCAGATTGCCGGGCACGTTCGGCGACCAACATCACCGCCACCGCATCAATGCCGGGGAAGGCCGGCAGCTCATCAGGACCAAGATCGCGCAGGCGGGCCACCAGCCCGCTGCGCAGCGACGGACGCACTTGCTCCCAACGGCGGGCAACCTCCTCGTGGGGATGAATCTCCATCGCCGCGAGGTTCGGCTCAAGTTCCAGCGGGCGTGAACCAAGCACTTGGTAAAGCAGATGGCCGAGCAGATGGCTGGGGCCACTCGAAGCCACCAAGGTACGATACCCACGCCGAGCGGCGTGGCAAGCCGTCGCGAGCGCAGCCGCGCTCTGTTGGAGTTGATGATAGGCAGTAAAGATCAGCGTGCGCATGCAGAGTGCTCGCAACCGGTGCACAATGCAACCGGAATAGACAACGGAGAGGCGGTAGCAATCACGTTAGGCCGCCTCAACTTGCTGTTTGCCGCTGGCGCGGGCAGCGCTAGCCTCGTAGAAGGCCAGCCGCAAGACGCCATCTTCATAGCGATGTTCACCGAGGACACAATCGTACAACACCCGTGGCAAGGCAATTGTGCGCTCGATCCGCCCGACCGTAATGGTCAAATCGGGACCGCTATGGCTTACTTCGATCGACTCACCGACATCAAGGAACGGCAACCGCAAACAGAGATCATATTGGCCGGGTTCGCCATCTTCGCTCCACTGCTCGAGCCAGATCGGCCGTTCATCGTAGAGCAGCGCCCCCGGATCGACATCGCCGAAGGTCAGCCGGCCAACGTGCAACAGCGCATCAACTCCGATCGGTTCACCACCTTGCAACACGGTACGGAAGATTGGCGTCGGCGCAAAGCTCGCCTCAATCTCAGCCAGATACTGCTGCTGGAGGTTGACCCAGTAATCAAAGTACGGGCCAAGATCAGTGCGGTGTGGCAAAATCTTATTCACCAGCACCGCATCGAGTTGCAGGCCATACAGGCTTAGGAAGGTATAGGCACGGCGTGTCTCAAGCAACGGCAAGCGCTCCGGATTCAGCACCAACCGCACCGAAACCGCCGAACTGACCAAAAAGTTGGCCAGTTGATCCATCCGTTCGAGCAGCTTGCCCACCTCTTCAAAGAAGCGGTCATCGGGCAAATCACGCCGGAACGGGCGGGCGACATTCGCGATCCCGCGATAGACGCGGAATAACCGCTTTCCAGCTTCACCGCCGATGATCATTTCGGGGTAGGCCAACAAGCGCAACGTATTGCCGGTCGGCGCGGTATCAAGCACAATCGCATCCCAACGACCGCTCTGCGCTTCATCCATCACCCGTTGCAACGCGAGGATTTCATCAAGACCGGGCTGATTGGCCAGTTCAGCAGCCGTTGAGCGTTCAATACCACGAGCCGAATAGGTCGCTGTCACGAACTGCTGAAAGCCACCCAGATTCTGGCGCCACTCATAGATCGTATCCACTTCGAGACCATAGAGATGGGGAGCCAGCGGTGTTGGCCGATCGCGGCTGATCGGTATCCCCATCACATCGGCCAGCGAGTGAGCCGGATCGCTCGAGAGCACCAGTGTGCGGCGGCCAGACTGCGCCAGAATCACTGCTGTCGCCGCCGAGAGCGTCGTCTTACCAGTACCGCCCTTACCGGAATAGATAATGACTCGCGTCATAGTGCCTCATTCGCCTGCTGCAACCTTATTCCCCGCCCACGTTCGATCACTGCGCTTCCGGCTCATCATCCGATCGGCCATTGAGCGGTTCACGCGCCGACGTACCGGCGCCGCTGCCACTAACTGCGGCAGGGCGGTCGGTGCGATTGACCACCACGCGGCGCACCGGCATCGACGAGCCAGTCTCCTCGACCGGCGGTTCGACCCGGCGCACACTAATGGCGCGGCGCACCGGTTGCGGGCCGGCGGTTTCAGGCGCCGGCGATGCCGCCGGTTCAGCCGCCGCCGGCGAAGGCGTTGCTTGCCGTACCGTGGCTCGCACCGCAATCCGGCGCTGCACCGGCTGCTCGGCGCCTGACTGTGGTTCGGTTGGTTCAGCAAACCGGACAGCAGCGCGCACCACCGGCCCCACAGGAGCCAATGGCCCGCCCTCCGCCTCTTGCTGGGCAGCAGCATAATAGATGCCACGCATCGCATTACGGCGCACGCGCGGATCTTGCATATTGTTCAGCAACTCGGTCGCGCCGCTCATGATCTCGCTCGCCCGCCGCAGACCGCGCGCCAACCCGCGTGGCACCTCAAGCATCAAGCGCAACGACCGACTCACCTCGTACATATTGGGTTGTTCGGGTAACGTTGGCAATGGGCCGACCGGCGCCGGCGTCACACCAGCCGGAGCACCGCCCCGCTGGCTCTCGTAAGCAGCGATCAGATTGCTCGGTGAAGCGGGAGCAGGCTCTTCTTCCTCCTTGGCAGCGCCAAACTTCCACCATGGCTTCTTGGCCGGCTTCTTCGGCTCTGGTTCCGGCATCGGCGGCGGAGCCGGTTCGCTCATAAAGAACGGCGGCAGGGGCTTGCGTTCCACGGCTGGGAACTCAGCCTCAAAGGCCTTCACCAATTCTTCCCCGCTGACACCGGCCAACACTTGGTCACCGACCCATGCCACCATTTTGGCCAGCATATCAACATCTTCCGCCGGCATGTAATCGAGCGTATTCACAATCACCCGCTCAGGTTGGCCGGGGTCTTGCACCTCGCCGAGCGCAACGCGGCGCTTGCGTGGTGGCGTTGCCGGAATGCGCAGCGCAAGGCTGACGCGACCATGCCACGGATCCCATGTCTCGGCGCGCACCACATCAACATCGCTCCAAGGAAAACCATCGACGGTATCGTTAAAGAAGCCGCGCGCCCACAGAATCAGCCGGCGGTCGGTCAACGCGACAAAATCAGCCAGCGCAAGACCGCCAACCCGGCGGCGATTCTCATCGAGCAACGTACCATCGAAGAGAGCAAGCAGCGTCTCGCCTTCCTCCAGCAAATCGCGCTGGCGCAATTCCTCGACGCTCGCCATGCTCACATTGACACCGAGAAATGGGCTCATACCTGCTCCTTAGGGCGGTTGCGACCGCCAATGCTACCAACAGCTATGCTTGATCGTGATCGGCATCACCCGAACCGCTCAACGCTGTGAGTGGCGCGCGGCGAACCGGCGTGCTCCGGCGGCGGAGCGGAATTTCACGCCGATCCGGCATCTCGATGGATGACGCCCGCTTGGTCAGCGGGATTGGCGCTGACGGCTGCGACGCTGGCGTTTCTGGCGGCGCCGGAGTACGTCGACGCAACGGTATTTCGTGATAACGCGGCCCAGCCGGCGGCGCGGGAGACGGCTCCGTCACCGGTGGCTCGACGACCGGCGACCCCGCTGGTTCAGCTTGGGCTTGGCGCGTAGCCGCTTGGCGGTTTAAAAACGCCATCGCCATCTGCTGGGCAGCAGGATTACTGGTGACAGTTTGGACTAAGTCATTAACAGCACGGATGGCTTCGGTCAATTCACGGATACTTGCCGGACTCAAGTCAAACGGTAAATCTGCCTCACGCAACGTGCGGCGCAGGGTATCCCACGCTGAACGGGCGAGACGGCCGGCAGTAAAGATTTGATTAGGCGGCAAATTTGCCGGGTCAACTACAAAGGGCGCATTTGGCGTCGCCGGCGTGCGTGGCGCACCGCCGGGCCAACGATAGGGCATTTCATCGGGACGCAACGCATCTTCGGAACCATAAATTGCGGCACCAAGTGCTGTCATCACCTCAGGCGCCGCTTGGCGGGCATCCATGCCGGCAGCCAACGCCGCACGCGCTGTTTCAGCCGCTGTGCGCAACAAGATCATCAACGCCGGCACATACGCTTGCGGCACCAGCGTGAGCGTGAAGACTTGCGCTTCGGCATCAGGCGCGCTAAAGCCGAGCGTCACCATCCCGTGAATCGGATCGATTCCCCGGCCATCGATCAAGGTCAATTCGCTCAACGGAAATGCAAAACACAGGTGGCGCCCATAATCACGGGCCCACAACACCACCCGCAAATCGGTAATCAGGCAATAGTCGTGCAGCGTGGGGCCGCTCAGCCGGCGCCCCTGCTGATCGAGCAGCACGCCATCAACCGCGACTAGCACCTGCTCATCAGGATCGAGCACATCAAGCCGCGTAATCTCTTCGAGGTGAGCTGGAACGGTAGTATGGCTGTAATAGAGCAGGTTAATCATAACGCTCCCAAGGGATCGGCGTGAGGTGGCGAGCAGCGCACCTCACGCCTGCCCGCCAACCTAGCGGTTGAAGCGCGAGCGGATGCGCTTCGGACGGAAGCCGTTGCTCGAGCTGCTGCTGAAGCCGCTCTCGCCCGAGCCGCTCCGGGACACGCCCGGGTAAGCATTGCGGTTGATGTTGTCAACCGCGGCCGCGGTGGCTTGCAGCGCATTCGAGACCCACTGCCAGTGGCCTTGGAACATAATGTCGCCGATCTGCGCCACTTGCGCCGACGACTCCGAGAACCAGCCTCTCGTCGCCATGCACACACCTCCTTAACAATGCGAACTCCCCATATTTAGGTCACCGGAGGCATGCCTCCGAGAAACCCCACCATCAAGCTGCCTTAGCGCGACGCCATCTGCGGCGCCATGAAGGGTACGCTCAACCACTCACCCTCCATCTCCGCCTGACCGGCTTCGAGGCCGGCTAGACTAGTCGGCAGCGTCAACACCCGCCGGAAATCACCGATCTGCACCACCAACTCATCACCGTTCTGATACAGATCGAGCTGGGAAACGTCGGCGAAAGGCAACCGGATCTTCACTCGATAGTACTTATCGCCGACCTTGGAAATATCGAGCGGCGCGCGATCGTAGAGCACAGCGGTCGGATCCATGTCGCCATAGATATCGTCACCCATCTGGCGCAACTTCTCAAGCCCCACCACCTCTTCGGGGTAGTACGGTACCCGCCGGATGGGCAACGGCACAAAGGAGTGCTCGACATCTTGCAGGTAGCGCTGTTGCACATCGCGCCAGTGGTTCAGATAGCCGCTGTCTTGATCAAGCGGAAGGATCTTGTTGACCACCACCATATCGACGGTCATACCATACATCGACAGGTAGGTCAACGCTCGCTGGCTCTCTTTGATCACCATCTTTTCGGGATTCATCACCAGCCGGATCGAAGTCTCAAGCGGATTCGCCAGCGTCGCCGTCACGCCCTCCAACTGGCGGAACATATCATCAACCGCCTCGTACACCTCCGGCGGCGCAACCATCTTATTGAGGGTCGGATTAATCTTGCTCATCGGGCGGAGGATCGGTTTGATCACAAACCGCTCGGCACCACGCAGCATATTAATCGCCCACTTAAACGTTTCGGGCGCTGAGAGCAGCCGCAGCGTCTCTCCGGTCGGCGCGCAGTCGATCACGAGCAGATCGTAATCACCGCGCTCCTTGTGCTTCTTGATCCGAATGAGTGGGAACGCCTCCTCCATGCCCGGCAAGACGCTCATCTCATCGGCTAAAATGCCCTGCACGCCCTGCTCGGCCATGAGCTGAGCGAAGTGTTCGCGCACGATGCCCCAATTGCTCTCGATGTCGTGGTAAATGCTGACTTCGAGCGCGTCAAGGTTCTTGGTGATCCGAACGGGTTCAGGGCCGAGCGGCCCCTCGAGATCGAGCGAGTCGGCCAGCGAGTGGGCTGGATCGGTGCTCATCACCAACGTCTTTAAGCCACGATCCGCAGCCCGGAGGGCCGTTGCTGCCGCGACGCTTGTTTTGCCAACGCCGCCTTTTCCGGTGAAGATCAGAGTGCGCATCAGGGCCTTTCCAGGAGCTTACTGCTCGGCTGTCATCGACCGCCGCCGTGGCGGCGTCCAGAGGTTACGATCGAATACCACATGGAGTTTTTGCTTAAAAGCCAAAACCTGCGACTATTCGGCTGATTTTGGCCTGTACCGCAATAGTAGCACGAATATCGGCAAGTGTCAACAAATGTTGCTCATATGTATCAGAAAGAGATCACAACCTTACCGCATTCTGATGATGTACAGCGCTTTATCGCGCTTGTGTTGGAGCAGTGCAGCATAGCTCTTTCTTGCAATATAACGGCTCAGTCGCTCAGTTTCTTCTCACTGGAGAGCAATATTTCTCGTGGTATGATTTGCAACGAAGCAATCGCCATCACACCACAAACAACATCGCGCTCTGGCTGGCTGCCCATCTCATATCTGCTATTACTCTGTACCGTGGCCGTTATTATACCAGCTCCGCCGCCATTTTGGCGAGGGTTTTGAAAAGATCTTCGCGATCTATGTGGCTTGGCCATGGCGCTACGAGCCATACCTCATTGTGCGTGACGACAGCGCCGGGATCTAAGCGCTGCAATGGCGCAAGCGTTTCTAATTCGGTACAGCCTTGGTCATAGTAGATTTCGAGGTTACTGTTGCGATCAGGGTAGGTTTGATCAGGATGATAGGCAACCTGCTTGAGAAACACCACACCGTGATGCAGATAGGCTAACCAACCGGCTTGGCTATGCGCGCCGATCTTGGCCGGTGGGCCGCTTAACGAGGTGTTGATGAGGATGTAGTCGGCAGTGAGGTGGAGCCGCGGGTCGGGTAACGGGGTGTAGGGCCATAGGGCAATCTGGCGATCAGGCACGAGTGGATTCGCCAGCGGCTGTTCATTATGCAGCGGCAATATCGCTACCCCGCCCGGCGCCAGTTGGGTGATTGCCCACGGTGCCAATTCCACCGGCCACAGGCCGTGATTAGTCAGGGTGTGGCACAGATGCACGCGCGGTTGCACTGGATCAAGTGTGATTGTAATCGTTTTGGCAATCCCGCCCGGATCAACGGCGCTGCGCAAGACGATGCCGCCTGCTACCGGCTCGGCGGCGGGGCCATCGAGATCGGGCCAATAGCTGCGCGGAAAGGCTTCAGGGGCATGCCAGAGCCGGTGGCCACCGAGTAAGGCAAACTCGCCCCACGGTGTTGCCCAACGCGCCGCCGGTGTTTCGGCCAAGAGGTTGGGGCCGCCGTCAAGCTGTAAGCCGAGAATGCGCGGCCCGCCGGCGGCCAGCACGGTGAGCCGCAGACGTTCAGTAGCGATAGACAGGGTGGGGTAGGTCATAGCGGCTGGTGTCTGATATGGAGTGCAGCAGTTTGACTGCCGCACTTCATCGGGAAACGCTTTCGGGCCGGGTTCGCCCCGGCAGTCGTTTGTGGCTCTCCAGAATGATCTAGAATACGGACGAACCACTGGACTTATGGTAGCATAAAAACAGCGCCGGCGACGGCGCAACAGCGATGATCATGTAGTGCAGGCATTCCTATGAGCGCACCAACCATTTATGAGCAGATCGGTGGCGAACCCACCTTCCGCCGGATTGTTGATAGCTTCTATGCGCGGGTGGAGGCTGACCCGCGCCTTCGCCCCATGTTCCCAGCAGATCTTGAGCCGGGCAAAGAGCACCAACGGCTCTTTCTAATGCAATATTTTGGCGGCCCGCGTACCTATAGCGAACGGCGCGGCCACCCACGATTGCGGATGCGGCACGCGCCGTTCCCAATTGGGCCAACCGAACGCGATGCGTGGCTCGAACATATGCTGGCTGCGCTCGATGAAGCTGGCGTGCCGGAACCGGCTCGCAGCGTGATGGCCGAATATTTTCGCAATGCAGCGCAGGCGATGATGAACCAGTGGGATCCGTCGTCGCCGTAACAACGACGACGGATCCAACATTAGGCGGGCAATTGCCGTAACCACGGCAGCAAGATGTCGAGAAACTCCTGCGGGGTCTCGTCGAAGGGACAATGACCGCTATCGGAAATGATCTTGATCTCGGCATGCGGAATCATACGTTGCTTGATAATCTCGGCATGCGCCGGCGGAATCGACTGGTCTTCCGCCCCCCAGATCAGCAGCGTGGGCATCTGAATTTCGCCCGGCGTGAGATCGAGCACGAGATTGGCAAATTCACGACTGACCTTGAGGTACGAACCGGCGCCATAGCGACGCAACGGGCCGCTAAACGTCTCCACCAACTCCGGCGTCACACACTCTTTGCGATGGTAGGCTGAGAGCAAGCCTTGCCGCACGCCCCAGCGATTACCAAAGACACCGGCTAACGCTTCACCGATCAAAGGCGCGCCAATCGCATCAAGCATGAGCCGGTCAATGGGACTGAGCGGGCGGGCCTGCAACTGGGCACCTGAACTATTGACCAGTATGAGTGCCTTGACTAGATCGGGGTAGGAGCGGGCGAGTTGGGCGCTAACGACGCCACCCATCGAGTGGCCGACCACCACGGCAGGCTGGCCAATAGTATCGCGGATGAACGCCGCCGCCTGCGCCGCCCATCGCTCGCGGCTGGGCCGCCCTTCAGGACGGGCAGAATAGCCGAAGTAGTAGAGATCAATTGCGTAGAGGGTGTGTTCACCGGCAATCGGCCGCATCACCGGGCGCCAATGATCGATTAACGCACCGTAGCCGTGGATCAACAACACTGGCAAGCCTTGTTGGGGCGATGAGATCCATGCCCGCATTGGGCCGTCAGGGCCGTTGCGGTATTCTTCGCGAATTTCAAATCGGCGTGTAGACGGTACGCTTGTCTTTGGGTGCATAGTTGCCATCTATGAATACTCCATGATAAGTGCTGCATAACACAAACGTGGTTTGCTCATCATCAGCATACCACGTTTGCATATATTTTGCACAGATTTTGCAAGGAGAGACGTAGCACTGCTACGTCTCTCCTATGGTGAACGAAACCGCACGGTGATGTCGCCCGACGTTGATGTTACATTCAGGTCGGCCCCACCCTCACCGATCCTCATCGTCAGTGAACGTCGATTGACAACCTGCGCTGCAAGAGGATCAGGCACATTGATTCGTCCGCTAACGGTGCTGAATACCAGATGAGCATTGGTCAATGATTGCAGGGTAAGGTCAATATCACCGGAAATAGTATTCAACTGCTGCGGTGCAGCCAACAAACGACCGGTAAACGATATCTTACCGTTGGTGGTACTCACCTCCAACCGAACCGGCTCATCCGTTTCGATATTGACATTGCCAGAGACAGTCGTGATCTGGATTGTGCCCAGCGCACCGCGCAGCGTTACGTCACCGCTGGTCGTTTGTACTCTCACATCATCAAGCTGGCCAGTAGCGGTGAGATCACCACTTACGGTCGTCACCCGCACTAAGCCGCGATAATCGCGCAGATCGAGATCACCGCTCGTCGTATTGATAGTCAGTTGGCCGCGCGCACCGTCGGCGATAACATCACCGCTCATTGTGCTGATCGTTCCGCTCGCTGCGGTCTGGCGCAGCGTCACATCACCCGACACAAGTGAAATGTTGAACGTCACATCAGGCGGCAAGGCTAGCTCAAGGCGGGCATACGGGTTACGGCCAAAGCTCCATGGCGCCCATGGTTGATGATTGACATTAATGTAGAGGGTATCGCCGCGCTGCTCGATATGTACATCAATTTGGGCGGCAGCATCGGCAGCCGCGTTCGCCGCCCAGCCAAACCCCAGCCGCGAGCCACTGACGATCACTTCTTCGCCGGTCGTACCGTTCACTATGACCTGATCGTTCATGCCGCTCACTTCAACTCGCGCCACTGTGAATCGTTGCGCTGGAATGGTTTGCGCGCTATCAGAACGGGCAAGATTCAGATCAATCCCAGCAATCGTGCCCCGGCTCAACAGTTCAAACAACAACCAGCTCAGCCCGCCGAGGATCAGAGCAATCCCCAACAATCGCCGGCCGATGCGGCGCTCGACCGGACGTTCCGGCCCGATCGGCAGATCAGTTATACGCATCGTTCATCCCCCTCGCGTTATGCACTTCACTGCATCCGACGCTTTGCCGGCAGTGAGAGTTGCAACGTCGCCCAGTTCCGCACATACGCGACCTGCGCCGGCGTCTCGGGACTATGGGGATGAACGGCGGCTTTAGCGACAGTTTGCCACAGGCGCGCCAATGTTGCCAACGCCGAATCACCGGTGTGGCCGTGACGCACCAACCAACACCCCACTGCCATGCCAGTGCGGCCAATCCCGCCGCGACAATGAAGATAGACGGTCGCGCCGCGATCACGCGCTTGGTCAATCGCGTCAAGGATCGCGTTCATCACGGCCGGCGACTCCGGCAGACCAAGATCGGGGATAGGAAAGCGAAGATGCCACACAAGAGACGGCAGCGCAGCGGCGTAAGCCCACGCTTCTTCGGGTTCTGTCAGATCGATAAAGCACGTGACGCCAACCGTGACATACCGCTCAAGACGAGCAGCATCAGCCGCAGTGTGAGCAGGATATTCGCCGGCAAGGAAGCGCGGCGCAACGAGATATGAGTTAGGATGGGGCAGCATGTATGGTATCCCTTTGTCATTGCATGCTATCGTGCTCCGCTTGTTATTGCGAGCGAAGCGACCCAATTCCTCAGCGTTCGTTCTCGCTAGAGCAGGGGATTACGGCGGGCGCTCCGTACCCTCGCAATGCAAACCGACACGCAATCAAACACCAGCAGCGCAAGCCACATATCAGGTACAATAGAGACATGCCTATTTTAATCGACGGTCACAACCTGATTGGCCAGATGCCCGACATCGAATTGAGCGATCCCGACGACGAGGCGAAGTTGGTTGCCAAACTTCGCCGTTACGCTGCGCGCAAGCGTGGCCGTAAGCTTGTGGTCGTCTTCGACGGGGGCGTGTACGGCCACCCGCAGAATCTGAACGGCTACGGGGTTGAGACGCGCTTCGCCAAACCGCCGCAAACCGCCGATCACGAACTTATCCGGCAGATTCGGGCTATTCGCCGGCGGGAAGAGTGGTTGGTCGTTTCCTCAGACCGGGCTATCGTCGGCGAAGCGCAAGTGCGCGGCATTTCGGTTATTTCGGCGCAAGAGTTTGCCCGTCGCTTGCAAGCTCTTGATCAGCCGCGCGTCAATGCCCGCGATAAACGCGCCGATCGCCCGCTGAGCAAGGCTGAGATTGAGGAATGGTTGAAGTTTTTCGGCGTTGATGAAGACGAAGATACCCACTATTATTGAGCACAGACCGATGATACCCGACCCGATCACCGAACAAAATCGCCGCTCGTGGAATGCGGTGGTGCCGGCCCATACCAGCCATCGCGCCGATGAGGCGGCCTTTTTGCGTCATGGCGGTTCGACGTTGTTCCCGGAAGAGATGGCGCTGCTTGGCGAGATTCGCGGTTGCCGGCTGCTGCACCTGCTCTGCAATACCGGGGCCGATAGCCTCTCGCTGGCAGCGCAGGGAGCGATTGTTACCGGCGTTGACCTTAGCGACGCCGCGATTGCCTATGCGCGGGAGCTGAGCGCGGCGAGTGGCATTCCGGCCACGTTTGTGCAGGCTGATATCTACGAATACTTGGCGACGGCGGTAGCAGATGGTCTGCACTTTGATCGCATCTACGCTGGTTACGGCGTGATCTGCTGGCTGCGCGATCTCAATTCCTTCGCCGCCGGCATCGCCCGCATGCTCGCTCCCGGCGGGCGGTTTGCGCTGATGGAGTTTCACCCGGCCTCGAATATGTTTAGCGCCGATTGGCGGCTGGCTTACAATTACCCGCAAGGCGGCGAGCAATTAACCCTGCCGGGAGTCGGCGATTACGTCGGCACGGCTGAAGGCGGGTTGTCGCCATCTGGATTCCTGCCCGGTGTACGCGATTTTGCCAACCCAGAGCCATGCATCCTCTACCGCTGGGGAATTGGCGAGGTTGTCACTGCCCTCGCACAGGCCGGACTACGACTCTGTGAACTCCATGAATACACCTATACCAATGGCGAACGACCATTCGAGCGGATGGTACAAGGAGAAGGCCGCCGGTGGCACGCGCCGCCCGATGTGCCGGCGATCCCGCTAATGTATGGGTTGGCGGTAGAAAAGGATCGTGATAATGAGTGATTGGGGAATCGGCCACGACCGGATCATCTTGAGCGGGATGCAATTCATCGGCTATCACGGCACCCGCCCGGAAGAAAACCGGCTTGGCCAGCGGTTTGTGGTTGACGTGGCAGTAGAACTCGATCTGCGTACCGCCGGTGCAAACGATGACCTTGGTCAAACGGTTGACTACAGCCAGATTCACGAGCGCGTGCGCGAGATTGTCTGCGGGCCGGCGTTGCAATTGACCGAAGCGGTTGCCGAACGGATTGCAACAGCAGTGCTCAATGACCATCCACAGATCCGCGCAGTGGCGGTGCGGGTGACGAAACCGGGCGTGCGGCTCGGCGATACCATCCTCGCCGGATCAGTAGTTGAGATTGTACGCCGACGATGAACCGACCACGAGTCACCCTCAGCTTTGCCCAAACACTCGACGGACGAGTGGCGGCAGTTGATGGCAGCTCGCAGTGGATCAGCGGATCCGAATCGTTACGCTTCTGCCATAGCGTCCGCGCTGCCCACGACGCGATCATGGTCGGTATTGGCACAGTATTGCGCGACGACCCACGTTTGACAGTACGGCTAGTGGACGGGCGCAATCCACTGCGGGTGATCGTCGATAGCACGCTGCGCACACCGCCGACCGCAGCGGTGATCCGTGATGGCGCAGCGCGTGGCACAGTGATTGCCTGCACTGACGCAGCGCCAACCAAACGGTGCGAAGCGTTGCGGGCGTGTGGCGCGACGGTGCTGAGCTTCCCGGCAACACCAGACGGCAGAGTCGATCTGGCGGCGCTGCTGGTCGCACTTGGTGAGTGCGGCATTGCCAGCGTGATGGTTGAAGGCGGCGCACGACTGCTGACCAGCCTGTTGCGCGCACGTTTAGCCGATGCCGTCGCCATCACTATCGCACCGCTGATTCTCGGCGCGGGGCCGGCAGCGATCGGCGATCTCGGCATTACAGCGCTCGGTCAGGCGATCAAGGTGCGCAACGCAACGTGGACAACCTACGGCGCTGATGTGGTGGTGGAGGGGCAGATTGAATACTGAACACTCCTTAGCGAGCGCATCAATGCCCGCCGATGCTATCTGGGTTACTGCACCGCGCACCGTAGTGGTACGCCGCGAAACTGCACCACCGCCGGCAGCCGGCGAGGTGCGGGTAGCTGCCATTGCCTCGTTGATCAGCCATGGAACTGAACGGCTAGTGTATCGCGGTCAGATCGACCCGACATTGCCCCTTGACCTGCCGACGCTCAGCGGCAGCTTCGCCTTCCCGATCAAATACGGCTACGCGATTGCCGGACGGGTGATCGATGTTGGCCCCGGCGTAGACGGTCTCAACATCGGCGATGCAGTCGCCGCCTTACACCCTCACCAGAGCGTCTTTACTCTGCCGGCACATCTGGTCAAGCGGCTGCCGGCCAACCTCGATCCAGCATTGGGCGGATTTTACGCTAATGTCGAGACGGCGCTCACCATCTGCCACGACGCCGCGCCGCGGCTGGGCGAAACGGTGGCGGTGCTGGGGCAAGGCGTGGTGGGGTTGCTGGTGACGCAGCTCTTGCTCCGCACCGGCGCGCGCGTGATTGCGATTGACCCCGACCCGTACCGGCGCGAGCTGGCAGAACGCTTTGGCGCGATCACACTGGCCCACGCCGACCCGGCAGCGATTGTTGAACTGACCGGCGGAAAGGGAGCTGACATCGCCATCGAGGTGAGCGGCGCGCCAGCGGCGTTGCAACAGGCTATTGACGCGGTAGCCGTTGAAGGGCTAGTGGTAGTGGCCTCGTGGTATGGGCAAAAACCGGTCACACTCACGCTCGGCGGCCATTTCCACCGCGGGCGAGTGCGCGTGCGCTCATCGCAGGTAGGCTGGCTAGCGCCGGAAACCCTGCCCCGTTGGGACTACGCCCGCCGAACGGCGACAGTGATGGAGTTGCTTCCCCAACTTCGACTCGCTGAGTTGGTCAGTCACCGTTTCCGGCTCGCGCAAGCAGCAGATGCTTATGCGTTGCTCGATATATCACCGGCAGGATTGATCCAGATAGCGTTTGAGTACGATTGAGATGTAAAAAACATACAATGGGGGGGTCAGTCGAAGTATTCACGTAACGCAGCAAGCGTCATCTTTGCGAACACCCCCTTGAGACTACACAGCAACCGATAGATTACTATTCGCCACCAGTTACCCCTATCTTGCCCTATAACCCTATACAGCCGGTGGCAAGTGAGCCGGCAAACGACTCTACCGCCATCATCAGATTGAACACCAGCGCCTGTTTGATCTTTGTCAGCAGGTACGTGGCAATGTGTTGCTCACGTACAATGAAGAAGAAGTAAAAGAACTGGTCCGAGCGCATGGATTTAAGATGCGACTCGTGCCAATGAAAAAACACTCATCATGCGACAATGTATGAGTTAGTGATTGGACGTTCTCTGGCATAGCTTGATAACTTGCCGGTCATTCGCGAGGGACGAGGCAATGATTGGGTGCAATCAGATGGCTTGTAAAGAGGAGCGTCTCGCTGCACGTCAATGTATTCGCTCAGCGCGTATCCACCGCCAACCGTATCAATTCATAGCCCTATGCAACCCGTGTCGGTTGCTGTCTGAAAGCGCCAACAATGAGCACAAGACCGCCGGTTACCGAGCCAACTCCCAAGCAGACAACCAGCATTGCCAATCTCTGCGCAGCGAGGTCAGTCAACTCAGAGCGGGGCAGGTACCACGCCCAGTGATCAACAAGGTGTTGGTTCGGCGGATCGTAATACCATGCCCAACGCGGCAACGGATGTTTGGGCAGTGGTGCAATTGCGGTGTCAACCACGTTCAGCGTCGTTTCACCAATCGTAACGCCTTGAAACGAGACGATGATCGGGCCGAGCGGATCATTCCGATCACTAAAACCTGCCGTGAGCGGGTTCCATGGCCGAGCGATAATCTCTAGACGCACGTGCCCGGGTTCGATAAGGATGTTGTACACCCGTCGCTGCCCCTGTGGCTGACGCCCCAAATCATACCCATTGAGACGAAACCGTACCCCGCTTGTAGGCGCCGAGTGTGGACGTCGGTCATCGAGGATAAACCTGAGCCGAGCACCCTCCACCGTGGTACAATTCACGATACCGTGCGCACCGGTACGCCGAGGAAAGATCGCTCCATCCGTTGCTTCGGTGGCGTACAGGCCGTCACCTAAGTGACATACCGGCGGCGCTGCACCATAACGCTGCCAGCGCTCGACCAGTAACCGCCAATGGCCAACAAGAGGAGAAGCAGCCGGTTGGTAGAACTGCTCCTCGGCTGGATACAGCACAACATACGTATCAAAATTCAACAGCACGCCACCCAAATTGCCGGCAAAACCGAGGAGTCCGGTGAGAACGGCCAGCGCTACACGCCGGTACGTGACAGCCGGTTGCAGCGCCTCACGTAGAAACACACCGGCCCCGAGAACAACGAGCGGCGCTACCACGGGAAGCAGAAAACGTGGCCCCCACACACCTCCACCCGGCCACTGTCCCCAGCATGCATACAACACTACATGTGACCCGAACAGTCCAAGCATAAACAGCACAACCGTCCGTTCACCCCGCCGCCAGAGTGCGATCCCGCCCGGTAGCGCCAACAAGATCGGCGGCGCAAAGAGAAATACACTCTTGCCGGAACTGAATAACAGACCGATGAGACCCTCTTGTAACGGTGTAGTGAACGTGTATGCCTCACTCGCATAGCCGGAAGCAAGCGGTGTGTCAAACCGAGCAAGGTTGTACCACATAAAGAGCAACAGACCGGGAATTGTGCCGATAATCCACAGGGTTAGAGCACCGGCGGTATTGACAACACACCTGATCCTGCGAGCAGAACCGGTGAACTGCAACGCACTCGTCTCGTCTAACGAACGGCGCCACGCTTCCCATAAGACATACCCACTAATGATTGGCAGCACGACACCGGCCGCGATCCGTGTCGTTAGCAAGAAACCTGCTGCTAAGCCAGAGATAAGGAAGGAAGTCCAGCGGGCAGGCGGTCTGAGATACCGCCATGCCGCATAAGCACGCTCGGCAGCGATCAGGATCAGCAATCCGGCCAGTGGTTCAGAAAAGAAAGTACGAGCATACGGCCATGCGAAAGTTGCCAACCCATAGAGCAACGCAAGTATAGCAGCCCATAGCGTTGATGCCCCAAGCTGCCAAGCCCAGCGAGCCAATACAGCGCATGTTGCAGCAGTGACGAAACTATTGAGCATCGTCACAGTGAAACGGGTTGCAAAGTCAGCCGAGCGGCCGATAGGAGCAATCAACTCGCCAAGGCGATGGAACGGGATGGCGAGCAGAGAAGGGAGAAGGCCATACGGTGAATAGGGTTGCTCATTGCGACCGGGACGTAACGCGGCAACCGGAGCGCCGTCTTCCACTAATACAGCCACATCACCCCGCTCAATAAGGCTGCGAGTCACCGCGAGCATCGTTTCTTCATCGGCTGAATAGGTATGGCCGCTCATCGTGAGCAGATAGAAACCGCAGAAGAGTAGAAAGATCGCGCCTAGGAGACGCATAGCAATAGCCTTGTGCTAGATGCGAGACTGCCTAACTGATTGCTAGGCGCAACGCAGCGATTATACCAAATAGACATCCTAGGCGCTTGCGCAGGAGATTGCGGCGGACGCTGCATACCCTCGCAATAACATCAGCCCGTTGGCCTACACACCATCTTGCCCCTCTCCCGCCGCTCCCCGCTGAGGGAAGGGGGGGGCAAGCGGTTTACCGCAGCGAATGCCGAGTATGCAGAGGGTGAAGGTGCAGAGGACGCAAAGGGTTTTATGCGACCTCTGCGCCCTTTCGTTAAAACTCTGTGCGCCCTCGGCGTCTACGATAGCGCACATTCCGCTTGCCCGAAACATAGACAAGACCTTGACAAATAAAGCAGGCTGTGAGATAAGGTGCTAACTTTCCACGACAACGAAATGCAGCAGCACGCTATCGCATCAACTGGCCATTATCCAAGACAGGAGTACCTCCATGTACGAAATCGGCGTCAATGCCCAATTTGAAGCTGCCCATCGGCTTGAAGGCAACTTCGGGCCGGCCACCCGGATGCATGGCCACACCTACCGGCTGGAGGCGATCGTGACTGGCCCGCACTTGCAACCCGACGGCACACTCTTCGACATTACCCGCCTGCACGAGGCGGTCAACGCGATTGTGGCCGATCTGCATTACCGTGATTTGGGCACCATCGAAGGGTTGCGTGACGTGAACACGACCGCCGAGAATGTCGCTCACTACTGTTGGGAACGCATCGCCGCTGCGCTGCGCGGGACCGGTCTCACCACGTTGACGGTTCGGATTTGGGAAAATCCGCAGGCGTATGCGGCGTATAGCAGTACGTTAGAATGAGGAGGGGCGTACTCAGCGGAAATAGCCTACGAGCCGGCGACCCGCGTCCTGATGCACTGAGATCGCGTGCGGGCTGGCGGCCTGCGCTCTTTACGCGCTGCGATCGCATGCGGGTCGGCGGCCCGCACTTCGTAGATGCGAGAGAGGCTGATAAGATCTTAGCGTTCTCTGCACCCTCTGTGGTTAACAAATGGACACTATGAACCTACACCTCGCCTTTCTCACCGTTGGCGATCCGAACCGGCTCACTGGCGGCTACCTCTACCACCGCGAAGTCTTCTGGCGCTGGCGCGCGCAGGGCCACCGTGTTGACGAAATCGCGTTAGGTCCGGCGGATGTCGCCGGGCAATTGGCGGCTGCGCCGCTAGCCGGGACACGAGTGGTCGCTGAACGCTACGACGCGCTGCTGGTTGATGCCCTAGCACGGGCCGTGGTTGCGCCATGGCTCGATCAGTGGCGCGCGCAGCGTCCGCTGATTGCGCTGATCCACGAATTGCCGGCAGTAGCCGGGGCGAGCGATTCGCGAGAACAGGAATGGGAACAGGCCCTGCTGCATGCCGATGCGCTCGTCGCAGTGAGTGATGACGGCGCTGCGACGCTCATTGCCCGCGGCGCCGATCCGGCGCGGGTCTTCGTTGCATCGGGTGGATACGACCGTCTGTTGGCTCGCTTGCCGGCAGGTATGCCACGCGAGCCGCTGGTGATCGCGGTTGGGCAATGGATCCCGCGTAAGAATCTGGCTCACTTGGTGCGGGCATGGGGGCAAGCCGCGATTCACGATTGGCGATTGGACCTGATCGGCGAGACTAATGCTGATCCAGCCTATGCCGCCGAAGTTTGGCAAGCGGTGCGTAGCTGCCCGGCCCAAGTCAGTGTACGCGGCACGCTTGATGACGATGCGTTAGCAAACCTCTACGCGCGCGCCAGCGTCTTTGCCCTTCCCTCACGCTTTGAAGGCTACGGCTTGGTCTTCGCCGAGGCGCTGGCCTGCGGCTTGCCAGTGATTGCTGGCGCGGTAGGGCCAGTGCCAGCGCTGGTAGGCAATGGCGGCCTGCTCGTGCCGCCCGACGATGAAGCGGCGCTAGCCGCAGCGTTGCGCGCCATCACCACTGATCCTGCCCTGCGCGCGCGCCTCAGCGCCGCGGCTCGGCAACACGCTGCTGGCTTGCCGTGTTGGGATGATACTGCGGAGCGATTGTTGCAGGCGGTGGTATGGGCTTGCCGACAATGAGTTGTCACCCGCTGCTTATCACTTTATACCTCTTGCAACGCTTGGCGTCAGTTGCTAGGAAGCCTTCGACACTGATAGAAAGACCTGCAAGCCGCCTAGACTAGGTACATAAGCGGACCAGCACTATCTCACTTCACCGCATCGCTCCAACCCAAACCTGACAAAATCTTCATCCAATCTCCCTTGTGAGACCCTCTCTCGCATGCTACAGTGACAAACGTCAACTACGCTTCAGATCGCGATTAGTGGGGAGCAACTTCCGATGATCACCACCCGCAGCATCTTAACTCTGCTCAGCATTGCCCTCGTGGCGCTGCTCGCCGCCTGTGGCGGCGGCACAGCCAGCAATTCTTCACCAACACCAACCACGGAAGCCCCGCCGACCCGCACACCCCGCCCAACGGTAGCGGCAAATCCAGCAGCTACCGCAGCGCCAACGACGGCAACCGAGCCAACCGCTGCTGCGGGAGGTGTAACTGAACGCCCGCCGGTTACCAGCACTGAGACCGACTTTACGGCGCTTGGCAATGTGCAGGTCGAGATGAAGATTAACGGTTTGCTGAAGACCGAGGGCCAAGCCGATGAACCGATCAAACTGACCTTCCTCGAAATCTGGCTGCAAAATGGCAATCGCAGCCTCACCATTGAGTCTGATTCACCAGATACAGGATTTTCGCGCCTCATCTACATACAAATAGGCGACCAAGCATACCAGTATGTCGAGAGCGGCACTGATCGGAACTGCCTAAACATGACCGGCAGCGACATGTTCGCCGGCAGTATCTTGACCCCTGATTCGCTGATTGGCGACCTGAACGATGCCCGGCTCGCTGAACGCGGCGTACAGGTCAACGGCTTTACCACTGATCGCTACACCTTCAATTTAACTGAACAAACGCTTGGCTATCAGGGGCAAGCCAACGGTGAGATCTGGGTATCATCCAATCCGGCAGTGGTTGTGCGCCACATCGGCGAACTCACCGGCACTATTACTGATAATGCGCTCGACGAAAGCGGCGCACCGTTGCCGTTGCCCGGCGCGCTCAGCAACCTGCGCTGGGAGTACAACGTCACTAAGCTTCCCGGCAATGCCACTATCACCTTGCCCGAGGTATGTGCGCAACAGCAAGCCACCGGCGCTGACATTCCGCTACCGCCTAATGTCAGCAATCAGTTGCGAATGGGTAATCTGATCAGCTTTGAGACAACCGAATCGGCGGCGAATATAGCAGCCTTTTACAGAACAGAAATGGCTGCTAAGGGCTGGAAGGCCGGGGAAGAAGTGGAGTACGGTGGTACCTTCCAACTCTCATTCACCAAAGACGGACGCAGTGCAGCGATTACCATTTCGACTGCTGATAACAAGACAACGGTCATCATTTTGCTCTCGTCGTCGTAGACAACAAGGGTGCCATTTGCTGTGTTCCCCTGGGAACAACGCACGGTGTGACGGTGGATTTAATGATTCAATCCGGTACCGAGGGCACAGCGATGCTGTGCCCCTACTGGTGCCTTACGTTCTGACCTGCTGTCCCGTCGCCGCCCCCGCCCCGCCGCATTGCCTCCCTCTGTCCCGTCGCCGCCCCCGCCCCGCCGCGTTGCCTCCCTCTGTCCCGTCGCCGCCCCCGCCCCGCCGCGTCGCCTCCCTCTGTCCCGTCGCCGTCCCCGCCCCGCCGCGTCGCCTCCCTCTGTCCCGTCGCCGCCCCCGCCCCGCCGCGTTGCCTTCCTCTGTCCCGCC